>NZ_NEIP01000004.1:0-451200 GCF_002112745.1 Pseudomonas sp. B7(2017)
CGCCCCCGCCGCCGACAACGAGGAACTGCTGGCCGACGCCTGCGAGACCCTGACCTCGGCCAAGGTCATGGCCAACAACTTTGCGGGGCTGCTGGACGGCCAGCACCGGCATACCGCGCAAGGCATCGCGCAGCTGATCATGCTCGGCGAGCTGGCGGTGAACCGGGTGCTGGACAGCCTGGAGCTGAAGGCCGACGCGGTCCTCTGAGCAGATACAAGACCCTGTGGGAGCCAGCCTGCTGGCGATGGCGGCGTGTCAGCCAGCATCACATTCGACTGACCCACCGCCATCACCAGCAGGCTGGCTCCCACAGGATTGGTGGTGGACTTAAAGCAGCCTCGTGCACATAGCCGGTCATCGGAAATCACCCTCCCCCTGTCAGATCTGACAGTGGTCAAACACCCCTGCGCAGTCCCTAATTCCGGTCAACGACCCGCCTGCACATCCATGCCCACCTCGGCAAGGAGCTGACCATGACCGCCTTGCGTTCCTACTTGCCCGCCCCGCTCACCCTCGTCGGCAGCGCGCCCGGTTTCGGCGTGCTGGCCCTGCAGCCGTTGTTCATCGCCGGCATGACCCGGCCGATCACGGACGGCGACGGCGGCATCAGCATTGCGGTGGTCAGCGACCATGAGCAAGGGGTGATGTTCGTCATCGACCCGTGGATCTCCATGGCCGAAGGCGACACCGTGGATGTCTTCCTTGACCAGAGCGTGGTCTATCACCAGGTGGTGACGGCGAACGACGTCAATCAGCGGCTGTTCTTCTTCGTCGCGGCCGCCCGCTTCGTGCCGGGCTGGATCGAGGAGTGCTATTTCCTGCTGCACCGCGCAGGGGAAGCGGCACCGGACGATCCCTCCGTGCCGCTGCGCTTGCGGGTCAAGCTCGACCGCCCGGCCGGCATCGACAAAGAGCCGCACAAGCCCGGCCACTCGGAGCTCAAGATTGTGCAACTGCCCCAGGAGGTGATCGAGCAAGGCGTCGATGCCGAGTGGGCCGCCAAGGGCGTGCCGATGACGATCCAGCGCTACCCCAACATCGCGTTGCGCGACACGATCCAAGTGAAGTGGGGCAGCGTGTTCCTGGCACCGCTGGTGCTGATGCAGGCCCACGTCGACGGCACCTTTCCCATCGTGGTGCGCGCCGAGCAGGCCGACATCCTTGCCGGCGGCGACAGCTCCGCCCTGCTGATCGCGTATGAGGTGTACGACGAGGTCTGGAACTATTCGGAAAAGTGGTCGCTCACCACCACCGTCGACGTCGAGGCCGGTGCCTCGCGCCTGGAAGCGCCGATCATCAGGGAATCGTTCAATGGCGTCATCGACCTCAAACAGCTCAACCAGCAGCCCGTCACCGTGCAGATCCACGTCCGCACCGAAGACTTCGCCGTCGGCGACACGGTGACGATGACCTGGACCGGCACACCGCTGAGCGGCAAACCGCTGGTTCACACGCAGTCGACGGTCATCGCCAACGTGCCGAGCATTCTCGAACTGCGGGTTCCCTACGAAGAGGTGCGGGCACTGGTCAACGGCTCGGTGGATGTGTTCTACATGCTGACCAAGAAGGACGGCCAACCGCCGCTGGCCTCCAAGCACACCTTCGCCAACGTGATCGGCGATGTGTACGCCCACCCTGCCCCAGTGGTGCGCGAAGCGGTGGGCGATGTCCTTGAGCCGGGCGTGAACCACGCCACCGTCGACATCCATTACCCCGGCATGGCGGACGGCGACACTGTCGAGCTGATCTGGGAAGGCACCCTGGCCAACGGCGCGCCCTATGTGCACACGGAGCAGTACGACATCAGCCGCAACGACGCCGTGGCGAAACGTGTCACGCTGTATGTCATGAGCGAGCACATCGGCTTGCTGGTCAATGGCCGCCTGGATCTCTGGTACCGGGTGACCAACGACACCGCAGCCTACGGCACGAGCGAGTCCGAACACCTGCTGCTGAAAGTGCAGGCGATTCCGGCGACCTTGCCGGCGCCAGACGTGCCCGAGGCCATCGAGGGCGTTCTCGACCCGGCCAGGGTGTACGAAAAGGTGACGGTGCGGGTCGGCTACACCGGCACGGTGAAGGACGACATCCTGACCTACTACTGGACCGCCGTGAGCGCCGACATCAGCACCAGCGACTGGCTGCCCATCACCACCGTGTCGGCCGGCAAGCCGGTGAACTTCCGGGTGGACGCCCGCTTCGTCACGCCCAGCATCGGCGAGTACGTGAAGATCCGCTACACCCTCAAGCATGCGGCCACCGGGCTGCTGAGCTATTCGGCCACGTATGAGCTGCTGATCGGGCAGTTGGTCGGGGAGCTGCCGCCGCCCGACGTGATCCAGGCCGACGGCGACAGCCTCGACCCGATGAAGGCGCTGGGCGGGGTGGATGTGGCGGTGGCGTACGCCAACATGGATCCGGCGCTCGACACCATCGCCCTGAAGTGGCGCGGCACACCCGGCGCCGGTACGTCGGAGGACCTGGAACTGCCGGCCGACGCCAGCGGCCGGGTGCAGTTCCATCTGCCGGCGTCGGTGGTGGGGCCCAACATCGGCCGGCCGGTGGCGGTGACCTATGACGTCAAGCGCTACAACTTCTGGACCACCTCGGAGCTGCTGACGCTCAACGTGCTGCGGTTCCAGTCACCGGAAACCGAGCTGCCGCGCCCGGAGGTGCCGCAAGCGGTCAATCAGGTGCTGGATCTGATGGAATTTGCCGGCGATCCGGATGTACAAGTCAAGGTCTGGCCTTACATCGCGCTTGAGCAACGTTTGTGGCTGCGCCTGGAAGGCAAGGCGCTGGACGGCAGTGATTACCGCATTGTGTTGCTGGACGGTGCGCTCATCACCGCCGGACAAGTCAGCGCCGGTCTGAAGGAAACCCTGCCCCGTTCCGAGCTGCTGAAACTGGATCACGCTTCATCGGCGTCGGTCGTGTGCAAGGTGACGTTCGACGGCGACGTGCAGGAGCACACCGCCATTGAGTTTCCCCGGCTGAACCTGACGATCCGCACCCGCTACGACTACCTGACGCCGGCGATCACCCGGGTCACCGACCAATGGGGCACGGTGGCGAACGGCGGCGTGACCTACAACGACCAGGTCACCGTGACGGGCACGGCGACCCGTGGGCAGAAAGTGGAGATTCTCGACGGGGCCAACTCCTACGGCTCTGCGGACGTCGCCCCGGGCGGCACCGGTTCGGAAGGTGTCTGGAGCAAGGTGCTGAACAACCTGACGGTCAAGGCCTATCACCTCACCGCCCGGGCGCTGTATGACGCCAACCCGGTGACCAGCCCGCCGTGGGCGTTCACGGTGGCCGTCGCCAACAAACCGGTGATTTCCAACGTCACCGATTCCCTTGGCAGCGTCGCCAACGGCGCCACCACCTATGACCGGACCGTTACCGTCAGGGGCACGGCCAGCCCGAGCCAGAAGGTGCGGCTGCTCGACGGCACGCAGGCGCTGGGCGAACCGCTTGCCAACGCTCAGGGCGACTGGAGCCACGTCGTCAACGGGTTGACCGCCAAGGCGTACAGCCTGACCGCCCTGGCGCTGTACGGCGACAGCCCGGTGTCCGCGCCGCCGCGCACGTTCGTGGTGGCCGAGCACGTTGCCCCGACGCTCACCTCGGTGAGGGATTCGAACGGTGAAGTGCCGAATGGCGGGCGGACGACCCGAACGACCGTGACCCTGCAAGGCAGCGTCACCCCCAATCACGAAGTGCAGATCCACGACAACAATGTGCCCAATCACACGGTGCGGGCCGTGGGAAATATCTGGAGCACCACGCTGAATGTGGCCTTGGGCGCGCACTCGATCACGGCCAAGGCCGTCAGCACCGGGCAGGTGTCCAATGCGCGGAGCTTTACCGTGGTATCGCCGTTGAACTTCAACACCAGTCCGGTGACGTTGAGCGGAAAGTGCTACATCCTGCCGCAATACCCCCAAATATTGCCGGCGTTTGGCGGGGGAACATCCGTGCACTATCAGGCTTCCGGCGGCCTACCGCCCTATACCTACAGTTCCAGCAACCCATCAGTGGCGGTCGTTGACTCAACCGGATATGTGACGGTCAGGGGCCGTGGCCAGGCCAGCATTACGGTACGCGACACAAGCAACCAGTCCTTGAGTTACACGGTGTCGGTTTCCGGGGTCATTCATTGCATCCTCGTCGGAAGGGGGAGATGGGGCGAAATGGAACAAGCGGCGAGCAATGCGGGAACCCGACTGCCCAACCTTGGAGAACTGCGGGAATTGAGTTCGATTTTTGGCCGCAGATGGCCTGGAGACGCGTATTACAGCGGTTGCTGGTCGACAGACAATAGCAATGCCTTTTGGCCGCTGGGTGGCAAGCACGTGCTGTCCATCATCACGGGTGAGCAATGGTCGGTCGGAACCTATCCCTATGCAGGAGGAGCCAATGGCGTAGGCCTCAAATGACGACAGTCCCCTGAGGAATAGTCGACAGACACAGTCGGAAACCCGCTGACCCAGGCATTCGGGAAAGCGGGTTTGCCGTTTCAACTTCCGCTTACACCGTATCCACCTTCAACGAATGATCATTCAGCATCCCGTTGATGATCGTCGCCGTGTCCGCCCCGCCCGCGATCACCCCGCCCGCCCCCGGCGTCACGCCGTAGTGGCTGGCCAGGTTGACGCCGGCCAAGTCGATGGTCTGGTTCGGCGTGGCGCCGGCCATGGCGCTCACATCGATGGTGGTCACCACCGACGCGCCGCTGCCGGTGACGGTGAAGTGCAGGTAGTCGTCCAGAGACGCCGCCGTGCCGTTCTCCCCTTGCAGCAGTTGCGACAGGTCGAGCTTGTCGGTGCCGGGGGTGAAGTCGGTGACGGTGTCGTGGCCGCTGTTGCCCTTGAGCCACTGGAAGGTGTCGGCCCCCGGTCCCCCGGTGAGGGTGTTGTTGCCCATCCCGCCGATCAGCAGGTCGTCGCCGCCCCCGCCGTTGAGGATGTCGTTGCCCAGGCCGCCGTTGATGACGTTGCTGTTGCTGTCGCCGGTGAGGGTGTCGTTGAAGTTCGAACCCACGAGGTTTTCGATGCCGGTCAGGGTGTCCGTCCCGGCGCCCACGGTGTTCTGCGCACCGAGCAGGCTTAGGTTGACCGTCACCCCGGCGGTGGCGTGGGCGTAGCTGGCGGTGTCGATGCCGCTGCCGCCGTCGAGCAGGTCGTTGCCGGGCCCGCTGTAGAGCAAGTCGTTGCCGGCGCCGCCGTGCAGTTCGTTGTTGCCGGAACCTGCGGTGAGCACGTCGTTGCCGTCGCCGCCGTTGAGGATGTTGTCGCCGCTGCCGGCCACCAGCACGTCATCGCCCGAAGTGCCGGTGAGGGTGTGGCCGTCCTGGTAGCTGATGGTCACGTTGGCCGTGTCGTTGCCGCCGTGGTTGTCGTTGGCGGTGTAGGTGCCGTGGTAGTCCGGGGTGGTGTTCTGGGCCCCGGCGTAGTTCACGGTCATGGTCAGCTGGTAGTTCTCCGCCGCGTTGGCGTTGCCGCCGCTGGTGTTGGTGATGTTGGTCAGGTGGATCTGATAGGTGCCGTCGGCGCCGGCGGTGATCGTGCCGCCGTCGGCGATGCTGACGAACGCCCCGCCGTTGAGCGAGTACTCCATGGTGATGTGCCCGGCCGCCAGGTTGTGGTCCAGGTTGAGGGTCTCGCCCTGTTTCAGCTTGATGGTGATCAGGTCCTCGTCGTTGGCGTTGGCGTTGGTCACTGCGCCCAGGTAACCGCTGACCACCAGCACGGCGGTCATGGTCGCGGCGTTGGCGGCGAACGAATTGCGCACGTCGGCCAGGCTCTGGTTGGCGGCGGTGTTGCTGGTGCCGGAGAAGTTGATGGCGCCTGAGCCGGTGAAGTCCGCGCCCTTGGCCACCCAGCCGGTGTTGAAGCTGGTGGGCGAGGCGTTGAGGGTGTCGCCGTCCGGGTCGCTGTCGTTGGCCAGCAGCAGTTCCCCCGGCACCACGATGTTGCCCGACAGCACGTTGGTGATGATGTGGTCGTCCACCGCCACCGGCGGCGAGTTGGGGATCACTTTGACCGTCAGCGTCGAGCTGGCGAGGTCGCCGTCGTTGTCGCTGACGGTGAAGCCGATGTTCTCGGTGATGACCGTGGTGGTGGTCTTCTGCGAGGTGTAGCTGTAGTCGCCGGAGTCGAGGTTGATCACCAGGGTGCCGCTGTTGTTGGTGGCGATGCTCAGGGTGTTGTTGACCGTGTTGAAGGTGCCGTGGTTGGTGCCGCCGCTGAAGGTCAGCGAACCCTGGCCGCTGTTGGCTTTGGGGTCGTAGGTGTAGGTGGTGCCGTCCACCACGATGGATTTGATGAAGCCGCCGTCGGCGCCGAACGTACCGCCCTCGCCCAGCAGGGAACCGGTGACCGGCGCCCCCTGCACGGTGCCCGACAGCACCGAGTTGAGCTGGTTGAGGTCGGTGACCACCACCGCGTTGGTGTCGGTGTGGCTGATGCCGTCGTAGGCCAGCGGATCGAGGTTGGCGTTGCTCACGCCGTTGCCCAGGCCGATGGCGTAGTTCTTGATGTTGTTGGCGTCGAGGAAGGCCTTTAGCGCGGCCTCGTCGGCGGTGCCGATCTCCTGGCCGGTGGTGGGTTTGCCGTCGGAGAAGAAGTAGCCGACGTTCTGCGCCCCGGTGAGTTTGCCCGAGGTGTTGAACGCCGTCTGCAGCATGGCCACGGCGGCGTCGTAGTTGGTGCCGCCGCCGGCGCTGAGGCCGGCCAGGATCGTCTTGGCAGTGGCCACGTCGACCCACACCGAGGTGCGGTCGGTGGCGCTGCTGCTGAAGGTGACGAGCTGCACTTTCACATCGCCCAGGTCGTCGTACTTGTCGAGCAAGGCGCTGATCGCCTGCTTGGCCAGGTCCAGCCGCGACAGGCCCGGCACGCCGGAGGCGTCAGCCATGCTGCCGGAGATGTCGAGCACGATGAGGATGTTGGAGTCGATCTCCACCGCCGCCACCGAGCGGTCGGATGCCACGGCCTTGGGCACGTCGTCGACGATGTTGACCACGATGGTGCTGGTGGTGGAGTTGCCCAGGGCGTCGGTGGCCTTGTAGGTGAAGCTTTCGCTCAGCACGTTCGGCCCGTCGTTGGCGTTGGGCGTGGTCTTCGGCGCCGACGTCAGGGTGTAGGTGTAGGTGCCGTCGGCGTTGAGCAGGATCTGCCCGTAGGTGCCGGTGCCGCTGCCGACCAGGGTGTAAGTGATCGCCCCGCTGCCGCCGGTGACCGAGCCGACCAGGGTGCCGGACATGGTTTCGCCGGTGTTGCCGGGCTCGCTGCCGGTGACCGTGCCGGCGGCCAGGTCTTGGCCGTCCTTGGTCAGGTCGAGGGCTTTTTCGTAGACGGTCACATCCTGGTCGACCGACGCCTTGAGGTTGGAATCGGCGACGTTGATGGTGATCGTGGTGGTGCTCTCGTCGCCGTCGGTGTCGCGGATGGTGTAGGTGAAGGTGTCGGTGGCGCCGGGCGGGCTCACCGAGTTCGGGTTGCTGTGGTAGACCGCGTTGCCGGCGGCGTCCAGGGTCAGGTAGCCGTAGGTGCCGTTGATGTTGCTGTTGAGGCCGCCGATGGCCGAGGTCGACGTGTTGCCGCCGGCCCGCACGCCCACCACGGTGGCCGCGCCGTCGGCGCCGCTGACGTCGTTGCCCAGCACGCTGACGTTGACCGTGCCGCCCTCCGCCACCGAGCCGGTGTCGGGTTTGGCGGTGGGCAGGTCATCGATGATGTTGACATTGATCTGCCCGCTCGCGGTGCTGCCGTCGCCGTCGGTGGCCACCACGTTGAAGTTCTCGGTGAGGCTGTTGGCGCCGTTGGCGGTCGGGTGGGTTTCGTTGTCCACCAGGGTGTAGCTGTAGCTCACGACGCCGGTCGCGGCGTTGAAGCCGGTGATGGTCAACGTGCTGCCCAGCGGCGTGGTGACCGATTGCGGGAAGCCTGCGGCCACGCCGTTGGTGACCACGGCGATGCCGCCCACGGTCAGGGTTTGCAGACCATCCGGGGCCGTCACGGTGAAGGTGCCGCTTTGGGTCAACGCGGAGGCATTGGGGCTGCTGCCGTCGCTGAGGTTCTTCTCGTAGACGGTCAGTTCGCCGCCGTTGACGTCGAGGCCGTTGAGGGTCACCGGATCGTCGTTGTTGTGTATGTTCAGCACGAGATTCGCGGTGCTGGTGTCGCCGTCCGAGTCGGTGATGGTGTAGGTGAAGGTTTCGGTGCCGTTGCCGCCGCCATGCAGGTTCTTGAAGTCCGGATCGTTGGTGTTGAGGGTGTAGGTGTAGGTGCCGTTGGCGTTCAGCACCAAGGTGCCGTAAGTGCCGGTGAAGGTGCCGGCCGTGATCGGGCCGGCGTTGGGGCCGGTCGGTACGCGGTCGGCGCCCTGCACGTCGTTGGTCAGGACGTTGCCGGTGAGCGTGAGGTTGGTTTCCGATGCGGTGCCGGCGTTGGAGTCGTTAACGCCCTTTGGCAGGTCGTCGATGATGTTCACATCGAGGGTTGCGTTGGCCGTGGTGCCGTTGTCGTCCACCACGGTGACGGCGAACTGCTCAGGCAGGTTGTTCGCGCCGTTGGCGTTGGGGTGCGCCTCGTTGTCCACCAGGGTGTAGCTGTAGCTCACAACACCGGTCGCGGCGTTGAACCCGGTGATGGTCAGCGTGCTGCCCAGCGGCGTGGTGACCGATTGCGGGAAGCCTGCGGCCACGCCGTTGGTGACCACGGCGATGCCGCCGACGGTCAGCGTGGTGACGCCGTCCAGTGCGGTGATGGTGAACGTGCCGCTTTGGGTCAGGGCCGCCGAGTCAGGCGCGCTGCCATCGCTGAGGTTTTTCTCGTAGACGGTGAGTTCGCCACCGTTCACGTCCAGGCCGGAGATGATGACCGGGTTGTCGTTGTTGTGGATCTGAAGCACGAGATTGGCGGTGCTGGTATCACCGTCCGAGTCGGTGATGGTGTAGGTGAAGGTTTCGGTGCCGTTGCCGCCGCCGTGCAGGTTCTTGAAGTCGGCGTCGTTGGTGTTGAGGGTGTAGGTGTAGGTGCCGTTGGCATTGAGCACCAAGGTGCCGTAAGTGCCGGTGAAGGTGCCGGCGGTGATCGGGCCGGCGTTGGGGCCGGTCGGTATGCGGTCGGCGCCCTGCACGTCGTTGGTCAGGACGTTGCCGGTCAGCGTGAGGTTGGTTTCCGACGCGGTGCTGGCGTTGGTGTCGTTCACGCCCTTCGGCAGGTCGTCGATGATGTTGACGTCCAACGTACCGTTGGCCGTCGTGCCGTTGTCATCCACCACAGTCACGGCGAACTGCTCGGGCAGGTTGTTGGCGCCGTTGGCGTTCGGGTGGGCTTCGTTGTCCACCAAGGTGTAGCTGTAGCTCACGACACCGGTCGCAGCATTGAACCCCGTGATGGTCAGCGTGCTGCCCAATGGGGTCACTACGGATTGCGGGAAGCCAGCCGCCACGCCGTTGGTGACCACGGCGATGCCGCCCACGGTCAGGGTGGTAACGCCGTCCAGTGCGGTGATGGTGAACGTGCCGCTCTGGGTCAGGGCCGCCGAGTCCGGTGCGCTGCCGTCGCTGAGGTTCTTCTCGTAGACGGTCAGCTCACCGCCGTTCACGTCCAGGCCGCTGATGGTCACCGGATCGTCGTTGTTGTGGATGTTCAACACCAGGTTGGCGGTGCTGGTATCACCGTCCGAGTCGGTGATGGTGTAGGTGAACGTTTCCGTGCCGTTGCCGCCGCCGTGCAGGTTCTTGAAGTCGGCGTCGTTGGTGTTGAGGGTGTAGGTGTAGGTGCCGTTGGCATTGAGCACCAAGGTGCCGTAAGTCCCGGTGAAAGTACCTGCCGTGATCGGGCCGGCGTTGGGGCCGGTCGGTATGCGGTCGGCGCCTTGCACGTCGTTGGTCAGGACGTTGCCGGTGAGCGTGAGGTTGGTTTCCGATGCGGTGCCGGCGTTGGAGTCGTTAACGCCCTTCGGCAGGTCGTCGATGATGTTCACATCGAGGGTTGCGTTGGCCGTGGTGCCGTTGTCGTCCACCACAGTCACGGCGAACTGTTCAGGCAGGTTGTTGGCGCCATTGGCGGTCGGGTGCGCCTCGTTGTCGACCAAGGTGTAGCTGTAGCTCACGACGCCGGTCGCGGCGTTGAACCCGGTGATGGTCAGCGTGCTGCCCAGTGTGGTCACTACGGACTGAGGGAAGCCAGCCGCCACGCCGTTGGTGACCACGGCGATGCCGCCCACGGTCAGGGTGGTGACGCCATCCAAAGCGGTGATGGTGAACGTGCCGCTCTGGGTCAGGGCCGCCGAGTCCGGTGCGCTGCCGGCGCTGAGGTTTTTCTCGTAGACGGTCAGCTCACCGCCGTTCACGTCCAGGCCGCTTATGGTCACCGGATCGTCGTTGTTGTGGATGTTCAGCACGAGATTCGCGGTGCTGGTGTCGCCGTCCGAGTCGGTGATGGTGTAGGTGAACGTTTCCGTTCCGTTGCCGCCGCCGTGCAGGTTCTTGAAGTCGGCGTCGTTGGTGTTGAGGGTGTAGGTGTACGTGCC
Source organism: Pseudomonas sp. B7(2017) (assembly GCF_002112745.1). Lineage (NCBI taxonomy): Bacteria > Pseudomonadati > Pseudomonadota > Gammaproteobacteria > Pseudomonadales > Pseudomonadaceae > Pseudomonas > Pseudomonas sp. B7(2017). The sequence goes on from NZ_NEIP01000004.1 coordinate 10,550, forward strand.
GTTGGCGTTCAGCACCAAGGTGCCGTAAGTCCCGGTGAAAGTCCCTGCGGTGATCGGCCCGGTGCTTTCCCCGACCGGAACCCGGTCGGCTCCCTGCACGTCGTTGGTCAGGACGTTGCCGGTCAGCGTGAGGTTGGTTTCCGAGGCGGTCGACGCGTTGCTGTCATCCACCCCCTTCGGCAGGTCGTCGATGATGTTGACGTCCAACGTACCGTTGGCCGTCGTGCCGTTGTCGTCCACCACCGTGACGGCGAACTGCTCAGGCAGGTTGTTGGCGCCATTGGCGTTCGGGTGGGCTTCGTTGTCGACCAGGGTGTAGCTGTAGCTGACCACGCCGGTGGCCGCGTTGAATCCGGTGATGGTCAGCGTGCTGCCCAATGGGGTCACTACGGACTGAGGGAACCCTGCCGCCACGCCGTTGGTGACCACGGCGATGCCGCCCACGGTCAGGGTGGTGACGCCATCCAAAGCGGTGATGGTGAACGTGCCGCTCTGGGTCAGGGCCGCCGAGTCCGGTGCGCTGCCGGCGCTGAGGTTTTTCTCGTAGACGGTCAGCTCACCGCCGTTCACGTCCAGGCCGCTTATGGTCACCGGATCGTCGTTGTTGTGGATGTTCAGCACCAAGTTGGCGGTGCTGGTGTCGCCGTCCGAGTCGGTGATGGTGTAGGTGAACGTTTCCGTGCCGTTGCCGCCGCCGTGCAAGGCCTTGAAGTCGGCATCGGTGGTGTTGAGGGTGTAGGTGTACGTGCCGTTGGCGTTCAGCACCAACGTGCCGTAAGTCCCGACGAAAGTCCCTGCGGTGATCGGCCCGGTGCTTTCCCCGACCGGAACCCGGTCGGCGCCCTGCACGTCGTTGGTCAGCACGTTGCCCGTCAACGTCAGATTGGTTTCCGAGGCGGTCGACGCGTTGCTGTCATCCACCCCCTTCGGCAGGTCGTCGATGATGTTGACGTCCAACGTACCGTTGGCCGTCGTGCCGTTGTCGTCCACCACCGTGACGGCGAACTGCTCAGGCAGGTTGTTGGCGCCATTGGCGTTGGGATGCGCCTCGTTGTCGACCAGGGTGTAGCTGTAGCTCACGACGCCGGTCGCGGCGTTGAAGCCAGTGATGGTCAAGGTGCTGCCCAGCGGTGTGGTGACCGATTGCGGGAAGCCGGCGGCCACGCCGTTGGTGACCACGGCAATGCCGCCCACGGTCAGGGTGGTGACGCCGTCCAAAGCGGTGACGGTGAACGTGCCGCTCTGGGTGAGCGCCGCCGAATCAGGCGCGCTGCCAAGGGACAGGTTCTTCTCGAACACCGTCACTTCGCCCCCTTCGACGTTCAATCCGCCGATGACGACGGGATCGTCATTGTTGTGGACCTGCAGCACCAGGTTCGCCGTGCTGGTGTCGCCATCGGCGTCCCGCAGGGTGTAGGTGAAGGTCTCGGTGCCGCTGCCGCCGCCGTGCAGGTTCTTGAAGTCGGCGTCGCTGGTGTTGAGCGTGTAGGTGTAGGTGCCGTTGGCGTTGAGCACCAAGGTGCCGTAGGTGCCGACGAACGTGCCGCTCACCACCGGCCCGCTGTCGGGGCCGACGGGGATGCGGTCGGCGCCCTGAACATCGTTGGGCAGCACATTGCCGGTCAGGGTGAGGGTGGTTTCCGAGGCGGTCGAGGCATTGCTGTCGTCCACGGCCTTGGGCACGTCGTCGGTGATGTTGACGTCCAGCGAGCCGGTCGAGGTGTCGCCGTTGCTGTCCCCGGCCACCACGGTGAAGTGTTCGCCGAGGCTGTTGGCACCGTCGCCCGATGCATGGGTCTCGCTGCCGTTGAGGGTGTAGCTGTAGGTCACGGTGCCCGTCGCCGGGTTGTAGCCGATGACGGTCAAGGTGTTGCCCAGCGGCGTGGTGACCGACTGCGGGAAACCTGCGGCCACGCCACCGACGATCACGTTGATGCCGCCGATGCTCAGGCTGGTCAGGCCGTCGGGAGCGGAGACCGTGAAGCTGCCGGTCTGGGTCAGCGCCCCCGGATTGGCGGCGGAGCCGTCAGGCAGGTTGGCTTCGTTGACGGTCAGTTCGCCCCCCGGCACGTCGAGGCCGCTGAGGGTGACGGGATTGTTGACCGGCGGCACGACCGGCGCCGGGGTGTTGTCGCCGTTGTCGATCACGGCGTTGTGGCGCTCTTCGGGAAACTCGGGAATGCCGCCGAACCCGGCGGTGGGGAAACCGATGATCGGATCGACCCGCCCGCCCACTTCGGTCAGCAGCACGAAACTGTGGCCGCCGCCCAGCTCGCCGGGCGCACCGCCGGTCGCACCGGGGCCGGCCGCGGTGGCTTCGGCGGATTTCGTCGGGTCTTCGCCGGCGGCGATGGCTTTCTGGATCTGCTCGACGTCGGTCAGCTGCGCTTCGCTGGGGGTCAGCGCTTCCGGGGTGTCGACGTGGGTGGCCTGGTGGGCCAGCAGTTGGCCGGTCATGGTCAGGCTGCTGTCGCGGCCCAGCGTCAGTTCCTGGCCGTTCTGCAGGTGCACCGCCACGGCGCCTTCAGCCCCCGTGACCAGCTGATCGCCGGCGTAGAGCCGGTCGCCTTCGACCAAGGCTCGACGGCTGCCGTCGCCCCCCACCGCAAAAACCTGACCCACGACCTTAGTGACGATCCCGATGAGCGTTGCCATGTGCATTTCCTCCGCTGCCGACCACCGTCGGCGCTGGTTCGCGAAGCAGCCCATGGCTCAAGCGGGTTGCCGGGGCGACGCTCTCGCACCTCGGCAGTTCGTTTCGCAGGTCGCGCAGGACCGGGAAATGTCAGTGCCCTCAAGCACTTGTGATCCCTGATCACTGCAGCACGCCCACTAGCGCTACGTAACGGTGGTGAATCACCCGAGTGACAAAAAACTGTCGCCCATTGACCGCTACGCGTCCCTCCCCTTTAGCAGTACTTCGCCGTATGTCGCAAAGTGAGTGGAACTTTCCTCAAGCCTTTCTGTGCTCCCTAAAGCTCATAAAACAAAGGCTTTCGAGAGGAACAATGTGCCGGTTTCGGCCAAGCGCATAAGTTTTTTTCGGCATAACCCATATGAAAAATTTTTCTTAGCTACGCTTCAGGATGTTCTTAGCTCTGTTGTTAAAGAGATGAAACGCTTTTTACAACAAAAATCGTCAATAAATTGGCGACAGTGAAACACCATCAGGACTCAGGGAGATGTAAACCATGCGCGTATTGACCCCCCTCTGCAGTGCGGTTTTGCTGGCCATGGCTTGCACTTCCCAGGCTCAGGCCATGAACCTCACCGAAGCCATCCAGAGCACCATCGCCACCCACCCGGAACTGGCCTCGCGCGTGGACGCCCGCCTGTCCGCGGATGAGCAGGTGAAGGTCGCCAAGGGCGGCTTCTACCCGTCGGTGGACCTGAACGCCGCCTACGGGCGCGGCTACAGCGACAACACCAATACCCGGGCCTTCGGCAACCACCACACCGAAATCCTCAACTACACCCAGTCCGAACTGCGCCTGCGGCAGATGCTGTTCGACGGCTTCAACACCGCCAACGAGGTCGAGCGCACCAAGGGCGTGTCCAACTCCCGCGCCTACTATGCGCAAGGCACCGCCCAGGACCTGGCCCTGCGCACCATCGAGGTCTACCTCGAAGTGCTCAAGCGCCGCGAACTGGTGACCCTGGCCAAGAACAACCTGCAGGCGCACCTGCGGGTCAACGACCAGATCGGCCTGCGCACCGAACGCGGCGTGGGCAGCACCGCCGACTCCGACCAGTCGGTGGCCCGTAAGGCGCTGGCGCAGAACAACCTCGACACCGCCGAGGTGGACCTGGCCGACGCCGAGTCGAACTTCTACAGCGTGGTCGGGCGCATGCCCGACGAGCTGGAGGCCCCGCCCTCGACCCGCGGCGAGATGCCCGCCGACCTGCGCGAGGCCCAGCAGAGCATGGTCGAGAACAACCCTTACCTGAAATCCGCCCAGGCCGACGTGCAATCGGCCGAGAGCCAGTACGAAGTCGCCAAGTCGCCGTTCTACCCGCGCTTCGATGCCGAAGCCGCCGTGGGCGCGAACAACAACGTGCAGGGCGACGAAGGCCACGACAACGAATGGCGCGTGGGCGTGGTGATGAACTACAACCTGTTCCGCGGCGGCAGCGACAAGGCTCGCCTGGCGTCCGACGCGCACCAGATCAACCAGGCGATGGACATCCGCAACAACGCCCTGCGCCAGCTCAACGAGAACATCCACCTGGCGTGGAACGCGATGGTCAACGCCAAGAAGCAGACCCCGACCGCCCGCGAATACGCCGAGACCACCAAGCGCGTGCGCGCCGCCTACCAGGACCAGTTCGGCCTCGGCCAGCGCACCCTGCTCGACTTGCTCGACAGCGAAAACGAGCTGTACAACGCCAACCGCCGCTACACCGAGATCCGCTACACCGAAGAGTTCTCGATGTACCGGGTGCTGGCGAACATGGGCCAGTTGCTGAGCAAGCAACGGGTGGTGCTGCCCGCCGACGCAATCGCCGCCACGGAAGTGAAGAACGAGGCGCGTCTGCCCGAACTGAAGTAGCTCGTCTGAAGTGATTCGCTGCGGCGAGGGCGCTTGCTCCCTCGCCGCAGGTCATCGGCCCTTCATCAAGGGGAGCGATCGGTATGACCAGCATGGAACCCGGCAACACCGGGATCGATCCGCGGCTGAGTTTCGACGACCCGTTGCTCGACGGACTGTTGATCCTCTGCAAACTCCACGGCGCCATCGTCAGCCGCGCCAGCCTGAGCGCCGGCCTGCCCCTGGACAAGCAACGCCTGAGCCTGGACCTGCTGCCCCGCGCAGCGGCACGGGCCGGTCTGCAGGCGCGCCTGCTGCGCCGTGAGCTGAAGGACATTTCCCCGCTCAACCTGCCGGTGCTGCTGCTGTTGAACAACGGCCGCACCGCCGTGCTGCGGCGCCTGGCCGACGACGGCAAGGCGCTGATCCTGCCCAGCGAGGCCGACGGCGGCGAGCAGTGGGTCAGCCACGAAGAGCTCGCCGGGCACTACAGCGGCCAGGCCCTCTTCGCCCGGCCGCGCCATGAGCTGGAAGACCTGCGCTCGCCGCTGGTGCCGCGGGTGCAGGCGTGGTTTCGCGACACCCTGAAGCTGTCGAAATGGCTGTACAGCGACGCGATCCTCGCCAGTTTCCTGATCAACCTGCTGGGCCTGATGGTGCCGCTGTTCGTCATGCAGACCTACGACCGCGTAGTGCCGAACCAGGCCACCTCGACCCTGTGGGTGCTGGCCATCGGTCTTTTGATCGGCACCGGCTTCGAACTGGTGCTGAGGGTTGTGCGCGCGCACCTGCTGGACACCGCCGGCAAGAAGACCGACGTGATCCTGTCCGCGACCCTGTTCGAGCGCATCACCGGCATGGCGATGAAGGCCAGGCCCGCGACCATCGGCGGGTTCGCCCAGAGCATCCACGACTTCCAGGGCCTGCGCGAATTCCTCACCGCCGTCACCCTGACCAGCCTGATCGACCTGCCCTTCGTGGTGCTGATGCTGGCGGTGATCGGCCTGCTCGGCGGCTGGCTGGTGGTGATTCCGCTGGCGGCGTTCCCGGTCACCATCGTGTTCGCCCTGGTGATCCAGGCCCGCCTGCGCGACACCGTGCAGAAGAGCCTGAGCCTGGGCGCCGAGCGCCAGGCGCTGCTGATCGAGACCCTCGGCGGCCTGGAGACCCTCAAGGCGTGCAGCGCCGAAAGCGAGCGCCAGCACAAGTGGGAAAGCACCCACGGCGCCCTCACCCGCCTCGACAGCCATGCGCGCAACCTCTCGGCGCTGGCGACCAACGGCACGCTGTTCATCCAGCAGTTCTCGGGGATGGCGACGATCGTCGCCGGGGTCTACAGCATCATCGCCGGCAACCTGAGCGTCGGCGCGCTGGTGGCCAGCTACATGCTCGGCAGCCGTGTGCTCGCGCCGCTGGGGCAGATCGCCGGGCTGATCACCCGCTACCAGCAAGCGCAGCTGACCATGAAAAGCACCGACGCCCTGATGGCCCTGCCCCAGGAGCGCGACGGCAAGCAGCGGCCCCTGGAGCGCACGCAACTGCAAGGCGCGCTGGACGTCAACGGCGTGACCTTCCATTACAACGGCCAGAACGCCCCGGCCCTGAACCACATCAGTTTCAGCCTCAAGCCCGGCGAACGGATCGGCATCATCGGCCGCAGCGGCTCGGGCAAGAGCACCCTGGCACGGCTGGTGATGGGCTTCTACGAGCCCGGCGAAGGCCAGCTCCTGCTCGACGGCCTGGACCTGCGCCAACTGGACGTGGCCGACCTGCGCCAACAGGTCGGTTACGTCGCCCATGACCTGCCGCTGCTGGCCGGCAGCCTGCGCGACAACCTGACCCTCGGCGCCCGCTACGTCAGCGATGCCCGGATGCTCGAAGTGGCCGAACTGACCGGCGTCACCGAACTGGCCCGCCAGCACCCGCAAGGCTTCGACCGGCCGGTGGGCGAGCGCGGGCAACTGCTCTCCGGCGGCCAACGCCAGGCGGTGCTGCTGGCCCGGGCGCTGCTGCTGGATCCGCCGATCATGCTGCTGGACGAACCCACCAGCGCCATGGACAACAGCAGCGAAGACGCCCTGCGCCAGAAGCTCCACGAACAGGTGCAAGGCAAGACCCTGCTGCTGGTCACTCACCGCACCTCGATGCTGAGCCTGGTGGACCGGTTGCTGGTGCTGGACAACGGCCGGATCGTCGCCGACGGTCCGAAGGAAGCGGTCATCGATGCGCTGCGCAAGGGCCGGGTCGGCTCGGCCGCGGTCTAGGAGTTGCCCCATGTCTGCTTCTTCGTCTTCAAAACAGCGCGGCTACTTCGACAGCTTCGGCAAAAGCGCCGAGGCCGAGTTCATGCCGGAAACCGCCGGCGCCTCGCTGCAGGATTCGCCCAGGGCCTCGCGCATCACCGTGTGGCTGGCGGCGGCGCTGCTGATCAGCGCGCTGGTGTGGGCCAGGTTCGCGGTGCTCCAGGAAGTGACCATGGGCGAAGGCAAGGCGATCCCGTCGAGCAAGGTGCAGGTGATCCAGAACCTGGAGGGCGGCATCGTCACGGAAATCTTCGTGCGCGAAGGCCAGATGGTGAACAAGGGCGACACCCTGCTGCGCCTGGACGACACCCGGTTCCTGTCGAACAAGGGCGAAAGCGAGGCCGACCGCTATGCGCTGATGGCCCAGGTCGAGCGGCTGTCGGCGGAGGCCGAGGGCCGGCCGTTCACGGTGTCCGCCGAAGTCAGCGGCAAGGCCCCGCAGGTGGCCGAGGACGAACGCTCGCTGTACGAACAACGGCAGCGGCGACTGGCCAGCGAACAGCGCACTCTCAGCGAGCAACTGCGGCAGAAGACCCAGGAACTGGCCGAGTTCCGCTCCAAGCAAGGGCAGTTCAGCTCAAGCCTGGCGCTGGTCAATCAGGAGATGAACATGTCCGAACCGCTGGTCAAGACCGGCGCGGTCTCCCCGGTGGAGATCCTGCGGCTCAAGCGCAGCGCGGTGGAGATCCGCGGCTCGCTCAACGCCACCACCCTGGCGATCCCCCGGGCCGAATCGGCCATCGCCGAGATCCGCAGCAAGATCGACGAATCGGAGCAGACCTTCCGCTCCGAAGCGGCCAAGGAGCTCAACGAGAAACGCACCGACCTGTCGAAGATCACCGCGTCGAGCATCGCCATCGACGACCGCGTCAGCCGCACCACCGTGACCTCGCCGGTGCACGGGGTGATCAAGCAACTGAAGGTCAACACCATCGGCGGCGTGGTGCAGCCAGGCAGCGACATGGTGGAGATCGTGCCGCTGGAGGACAACCTGCTGATCGAGGCCAAGGTGCGTCCGCAGGACGTGGCGTTCCTGCATCCGGGCCAGAAAGCCATGGTCAAGTTCAGCGCCTACGACTACACGATCTACGGCGGGCTCAGCGCCAAGCTGGAACTGATCGGCGCCGACACCATCACCGACGACAAGGGCAACAGCTTCTACCTGATCCAGGTGCGCACCGACAAAAACCATTTGGGCGGGGACGTGAAGCCACTGCTGATCATTCCGGGGATGGTGGCGACGGTGGACATCATCACCGGCGAGAAAACCGTGCTGGACTACCTGCTCAAGCCGGTGCTCAAAGCCCGGACCGAGGCGATGCGCGAACGCTAGTGATTATCCGGAATTTGTGCTGATAGGCATGGCCTCATCGCTGGCAAGCCAGCTCCCACAGGTTCAGCGCCGGGCTCGGACTTTGTGTTCGACAGGGACACTGTGGGAGCTGGCTTGCCAGCGATAGCGGTAGGCCAGGCAACAGAGATGTCGGCTGAACTGGCCTCATCGCTTGCAGGCAAGCTCCTACAGGTTGTGCGGTGTACCGGGATTCTGCGGACAGCCGGGATCCTTTGTGGGAGCCAGCCTGCTGGCGATGGCGGTGGGTCAGGCAGCAGAAATGCCGGCAGTGCCGGCCTCATCGCTGGCAAGTCGAGTCGTCGCACCGCAGCTCCCACAAGTGTTTGCGGTGTGCCTGGATTTTGCAGGCACCGGTGATACCTGTGGGAGCTGGCTTGCCAGCGATGGGGCCAGCAAGGGCACCGGTCATTTTTCTGCATGATTGCGCTGGAAGGTCTCCTCCCCCATCGCCGCGATCTGCCCCTCGATCAACGCCTCGAACGGCTTGAGCAGCGGCTCGAACGACGCCGGCGCCTCCAGCGTCCGCAAGGCCTGGACGATCGCCTCGACCGTGGACAACGCCCCGGGCCCGGGCGCCTTGCGCAAGCGGTAGCGGGACACCCCGCCGTCGGCCAGCGTCACCCGCGGCAGCGCCGCCAGCAACGGGTTGAGGTGCAGCAGCTTGCGCGCCTTGCGCCAAGTGCCGTCGGGCACCACCAGCAGCAGCGGTTCGTCGGATGCGCCGTAGGCCTGCATCGGCTGCGCATCGTCCGCCGGAAACAGCAAGCGCGCCTGATACCCCGGCCGGTTCAGCAGCGCCGGCAGATCCTCAAACACCTCACCGACGATCAGCTCGGCATTGGTCAGCCCCAGCGCCGCCAGCCGCGCCGTGTTGAGCGCGTGGTTGACCTCGCTCGGGTGCTGCAGCAACAACACCCGCGTGCGGCTGTCGAGGCTGGGGATCAGCGCGCACAGGCAATGGGTTAGAGGGCGCAGGCAGCGCGGGCATTGGGGTCTGGACATTTTCAGGCCTGATTGAGCTGGGCTTTGAGCAAATCGCGGAAGGTCTGGATCAGCGGCTCGCGGCTGCGGCCACGGCGCATGATCATCGAGAACGGCGCCTGGTAGCCGAAGGTCGCCGGCAGCAGCACGCGCAGGTCGCCCTTGTCGGCCCAGGCCTGGGCGTAATGCTCCGGCAGGTAACCGATGTAGGCGCCGGACAGCACCAGGATCAGCTGCGCCTCCATGCTCTCCACCGTCGCGGCGCTGTGCTTGAAGCCGTGGCGGGCCAGTTCCGCCTGGCTCCAGTAGCCGCGCCCGACCATGCGCTGCTGGGTGATGACCTGCTCGGGGATCCGCCGCTCGGTGAACAGCGGGTGACGGTTGCTGCAGTACAGCCAGTGCTGCTCGCGGTACAGCGGCATGTACACCAGGCCGCTCATGCGCGTGGAGAACGCGCCGATGGCCAGGTCGAGACGGTTGTCCTGCACGCCCAGCTGCAATTCGTAGGGGCTCATCACCGACAGGTGCAGGTGCACCGCCGGGTGCTCCTGGCTGTAGGCGCCGATGGCCTCGGCGAACGGCAGGGCCTTGTCGCTGACGGTGGAGTCGATCACCCCGAGGTTGAGCGTGCCGCGCAGCTCGCCCTTGAGCGCGGCGGCGTACTGCTCGAAGCCTTCGAGCTCGGCCAGCAGGCGCAGGGTCTCCTGATGGAACAGTTCGCCCTTGCTGGTCAGGCTGAACCCGCCGCGCCCGCGGTGGCACAGCACCAGGCCGAGGGCGGCCTCCAGCTGGCTCATGTAGGTGCTGATCGCCGAGGTCGACAGGTTGAGCTCCTGCTGGGCGTTGGCGAATCCCTGATGGCGCACCACGCTGACGAAGATGCGCAAAAGTTTCAGGTCGGGTAAAGCGTTGGCCATCGTAAGGCTCCGGTCTCAGGGCAGTGCACGTAGCTCAAGCCGATGCAGATCCTGGTGGGAGCGGGCTTGCCCGCGAAGGCGGAGTAACAGCCGACATCCATGTTGACCGATCCACCGCGATCGCGAGCAAGCTCGCTCCCACAGGTATTGCAGTCTTCATCCCATCGAGGGATTCGGCGGTCAGTCTATCTGCGGACGCGCCATTAGTTCAGAAAAATATGAACTAAGTATTTGCCCGCAGCGATTCTTCCGACCTGCGGCATTTCGCAGAATCCGCCCACAACGGTGCCCGAACCTTGCGTAAGCGGCGCACCCGAACAACTAAAACAAAGACGATGAGGCCCTACCCGTGGACAAGATTCTTCACCAACCACTGGGCGGCAACGAAATGCCGCGCTTCGGCGGCATCGCCACCATGCTCCGACTCCCCCACCTCGACACCGCCGCCGGCCTCGACGCCGCCTTCGTCGGCGTGCCGCTGGACATCGGCACCTCGCTGCGCCCCGGCACCCGTTTCGGGCCGCGCGACATCCGCACCGAATCGGTGATGATCCGCCCGTACAACATGGCCACCGGCGCCGCCCCGTTCGACTCGCTGTCGGTGGCCGACATCGGCGACGTGGCGATCAACACCTTCAACCTGCTCGACGCCGTGCGCATCATCGAAGAAGCCTACGACAACATCCTCGAGCACAACGTGATCCCGCTGACCCTGGGCGGCGACCACACCATCACCCTGCCGATCCTGCGCGCCATCCACAAGAAGCACGGCAAGGTCGGCCTGGTGCACATCGACGCCCACGCCGATGTGAACGATCACATGTTCGGCGAGAAGATCGCCCACGGCACGACCTTCCGTCGCGCCGTCGAAGAAGGCCTTCTGGATTGCGACCGCGTGGTGCAGATTGGTCTGCGGGCCCAAGGCTACACCGCCGACGACTTCAACTGGAGCCGCGACCAGGGTTTCCGCGTGGTGCAGGCCGAAGAGTGCTGGCACAAGTCGCTGGAGCCGTTGATGGCCGAAGTGCGCGAAAAAGTCGGCGGCGGCCCGGTGTACCTGAGCTTCGACATCGACGGCATCGACCCGGCCTGGGCGCCCGGCACCGGCACCCCGGAAATCGGCGGCCTGACCACCATCCAGGCGATCGAGATCGTGCGCGGCTGCCAGGGCCTCGACCTGATCGGCTGCGATCTGGTAGAAGTCTCGCCCGCCTACGACACCACCGGCAACACCTCGCTGCTGGCCGCCAACCTGCTGTACGAAATGCTCTGCGTACTGCCTGGCGTGGTCCACCGCTGAGGGTTCGCCATGAACGAACGTGATCAGGTTCTGCAGGCGGCCGCCGACCTCGTGTCCGCCTTCGCCCGCAACGACCGCGAAGCCTACTTCGGTGCCTTCAGCGCCGACGCCAGCTTCGTGTTCCACACCCTCGAACAGCCCCTGCTGTCGCGCGACGCCTATCAGGCGCTGTGGGACAGCTGGCGCGCCGAGGATGGCTTCGAGGTGCTCTCGTGCACCTCGAGCAACGCCTACGTCAGCCTGCAAGGTGACGTGGCGGTCTTCATCCATGACGTGGCCACCGAGCTGCGCATGCAAGGGGAGCAACACTTCAGCCAGGAGCGCGAGACGATTGTGTTCAGGAAACACGCGTCGAGCCTAGAACAACAAGGCCTATGGCTGGCCTGCCATGAACATTTGTCCGCAATGCCGGAAGGGCTGCCACCCCCTTAGCCAAACAGGCGACGACCACGCACGATGGGCGCGCCTTGATGATCGGAGCAGATCATGAATAACAAGAACAACGACCAAAGCCTTACGCAGATTGAAACCCACGGGGTCGAACAGATCCCGGACCACGAACGCACCGCAGGTCCCGTGGACTTGTTCCGCATGATCTTCGGCGGCGCCAACACCTTCGCCACCGCCGTGCTCGGCAGTTTCCCGGTGCTGTTCGGCCTGTCTTTCCAGGCCGGTGTCTGGGCGATTGTCTCGGGCGTGCTGCTGGGTTCGCTGATCCTTGCGCCGATGGGCCTGTTCGGCCCGCTCAACGGCACCAACAACGCCGTATCGTCCGGTGCGCACTTCGGCGTGCACGGACGGATCGTCGGCTCGTTCCTGTCGCTGCTGACCGCCATCGCCTTCTTCTCGCTCTCGGTGTGGAGTTCAGGGGATGCGCTGATCGGCGGCGCCAAGCGCCTGATCGGCCTGCCGGAAACCGACCTGACCCTGGGCCTGGCCTACGGCCTGTTCGCGGTGCTGGTGCTGACCGTGTGCATCTACGGCTTCCGCTTCCTGCTGTGGGTCAACAAGATCGCGGTGTGGAGCGCCAGCCTGCTGTTCCTGCTGGGCGCGTTCGCCTTCGCCGGCCCCTTCGATGCGCATTACGCCGGCACCGTCAGCCTCGGCCAGCCGGGCTTCTGGGCGGCGTTCATCGGCGCGGCGCTGGTGGCCATGAGCAACCCGATCTCCTTCGGCGCGTTCCTCGGCGACTGGGCCCGCTACATTCCGCGCGACACCTCCCGGCAGCGGATCATGACGGCGGTGATCCTTTCGCAGATCGCCACCTTCATCCCGTTCCTGTTCGGCCTGACCACCGCCACCATCGTGGCGATCCAGACGCCGGACTACATCGCGGCCAACAACTACGTCGGCGGCCTGCTGGCGGTGTCGCCGGGCTGGTTCTTCCTGCCGGTGTGCCTGATTGCGGTGATCGGCGGCATGTCCACCGGCACCACGTCGCTGTACGGCACCGGCCTTGACATGTCCAGCGTGTTCCCGCGGGTGCTGTCGCGGGTCAAGGCGACGCTGCTGATCGGCGTGCTGTCGATCGCCTTCATCTTCATCGGGCGCTTCGCGGCCAACCTGGTGCAGAGCGTGTCGACCTTCGCCGTGCTGATCATCACCTGCACCACCCCGTGGATGGTGATCATGATCATCGGCCTGGTGGTGCGCCGCGGCTTCTACTGCCCGGACGACCTGCAAGTGTTCACCCGCGGCGAGCGAGGCGGCCGCTACTGGTTCCACCACGGCTGGAACTGGCGCGGCATGGGCGCCTGGATCCCCAGCGCGGCGGTCGGCCTGTGCTTCGTCAACCTGCCGGGGCAGTTCGTCGGCCCGCTGGGCGAACTGGCCGGCGGCATCGACATCAGCCTGCTGGTGACCCTGGGCCTGGCCTCGGTGCTGTACCTGATGCTGCTGAGCCTGTTCCCGGAGCCGGCGCTGGTGTACGGCCCGCAGGATGCCCGGAGCAAAAGGCTGAACCCGGCGGCCAAGCCTGAACTGGCGTAAGCGACTTGCCCCTGTGGGAGCGAGCCTGCCCGCGATGACGGCGGCACATCCGGCTTCGATGTGACCGACAGACCGCAATCGCGAGCAGGCTCGCTCCCACGGGGGGCAGCCACACCGAACCCATTTGTTTCACCATAAAAAAGACAATCGGAGACACGCCATCATGGCTTTGGATTTATTCGTCGTCCTCATCTACGCGGCCGGCATGCTCTTGCTCGGCTACTTCGGCATGCGCAAGGCCAAAACCAACGAAGACTTCCTGGTCGCCGGGCGCAACCTGGGCCCGAGCCTGTACATGGGCACCATGGCGGCGACCGTGCTGGGCGGTGCGTCCACCGTCGGCACCGTGCGCCTGGGCTATGTGCACGGGATCTCCGGCTTCTGGCTGTGCGCGGCCCTGGGCTGCGGCATCGTCGCGCTGAACCTGTTCCTGGCCAAGCCGCTGCTGAAACTGAAGATCTACACCGTCACCCAGGTGCTGGAGAAGCGCTACAACCCGATGGCCCGCTCGGCGAGCGCGGCGATCATGCTGGCCTACGCGCTGATGATCGGCGTGACCTCGATCCTGGCCATCGGCACCGTGCTGCAGGTGCTGTTCGGCCTGCCGTTCTGGATCTCGGTGCTGCTGGGCGGCGGCGTGGTGGTGGTCTACTCGGCCATCGGCGGCATGTGGTCGCTGACCCTGACCGACATCGTCCAGTTCATCATCAAGACCGTGGGCCTGATGTTCATCCTGCTGCCGATCTGCCTGTACCGCGTCGGCGGCTGGGACGACCTGGTGATGAAGCTGCCGGCGGCGGCGTTCAACTTCACCACCATCGGCTGGGACACGATCATCACCTACTTCATGATCTACTTCTTCGGCATCCTGATCGGTCAGGACATCTGGCAACGGGTGTTCACCGTCAAGAACGAGAAAGTGGCCCAGTACGCCGGCAGCTTCGCCGGGGTCTACTGCATCCTCTACGGCCTGGCCTGCGCCCTGATCGGCATGGCGGCCCACGTGCTGATCCCGGACCTGGACAACGTCAACAACGCCTTCGCCGCCATCGTCAAACTGTCGCTGCCGGACGGCATCCGCGGCCTGGTGATCGCCGCCGCGCTGGCCGCGATGATGTCCACCGCCAGCGCCGGCCTGCTGGCCGCGTCCACCACCCTGACCGAAGACCTGCTGCCCAAGCTGCGCGGCGGCAAGCCGTCGAGCCTGGGCATCAATCGCCTGTTCACCCTGCTGACCGGCGCCGTGGTGCTGGCCATCGCCCTGGTGGTGAACGACGTGATCAGCGCCCTGACCCTGGCCTACAACCTGTTGGTGGGCGGCATGCTGATCCCGCTGATCGGCGCGATCTTCTGGAAGCGCGCGACCACCGCCGGCGCCATCGCCAGCATGGGCATGGGCTTCGCCACGGCGCTGCTGTTCATGGTCAAGGACGGTCTGGACGCCAACACCCCGATCTACTACAGCCTGGCCGTGGGCCTGGTGAGCTTCGTGGTGGTGAGCCTGATGTCCCGTCGCCCTGCCCCGGTGGCCAGCGCGATCTAAGCTTCACATAACGACTCGATGCTTTCTTCGGCGGGTGTGGCGTCGGTTGCCACACCCGTTTTTTTCGTCTGGAGAAAATGATTGATGAAGATCGTCAGCCGCGACCGGTGGTTCGAAGTCCAGTCCCTGGGCGACGGCATCCGCCTGATCCACGAGCCGTACATCCGGCCGTTCTACCGCTGCAACCTGTGGCACATCCAAGGCCGCGACAAGGATCTGCTGCTCGACAGCGGCTCGGGGCTGGTCAGCCTGCGCGAACAACTGCCCTGGCTCACCGAGCGGCCGCTGGTGGCGGTGGCCAGCCATTGCCACTTCGACCACATCGCCGGCCACCACGAATTCGCCGAGCGGCTGGTGCATCCGGCCGAGGCCGACATTCTGGCGGCGCCGGACGGCGACAACGACCTGAGCCGCGCCTTCGTCGGCGACGACATGTTCGAGGCCCACCCGGACTGCCCGCTGTGCTATGCCGAGTACCGGGTCAAGGCAGCGCCGGCCACCGGCTTCGTCGAGGACGGCGACGTGCTCGACCTGGGCGACCGCACGCTGCAGGTGCTGCACACGCCGGGGCATTCGCCGGGCGGGATCAGCCTGTACGAAGCGGCGACCCAAACCCTGTTCAGCGGCGACATCATCTACGACGGCCCGCTGATCGAAGACGCCTACCACTCCGACCTCGACGACTACGCCGCCAGCCTGCGGCGCCTGCACGGCCTGCCGGTGCGCACGGTGCATGGCGGGCACTTCGGCAGCTTCTCCGGGGAGCATCTGCGGGGAATGATTGACCAGTGGCTGCGCCGGCACGGGTGAAGCCTGCTGTACTCCATCAGGTCGACACCTTCGAATGACTGCCATGAACAGAGCCGCCGTGCGCGCCGCCGTGCACCGATTCATCTTTCGCCTGCTGGAGAACCGCGAATTCGACGACAACACCAGCCTGGCGCAATTGGGGCTGGAGAAAGCGGACATCGAAGATCTGATCTTTCATCTGGAAGATGAATTCGGACTGACGGCGTTCACCGCGGAGGAAGACCGAATGCTCAGGCGCGCGAAAACGGCGAATGACTTGAGCCGGTTCCTGATGGAAATCAGCCGGCATTGAGAACGGTTGTCTGATACGTGCTTGAGGACGAGACCGGCTGAGTCGAAGAGCAGGTCTGTGTGGCGAGGGCGCTTGCTCGCGCCGGGCCGCCAAGCGGCCCTGTGATGGGTGGCGGCTGAGCCGTAGGCGGGAGCAGGCGCCCTCGCCACAGGATTGCGCCTTGGTTACCGGCGACGCGGCTGACGCCGGCGCTGTTCGTCGTCGGTGCGGATCGGTACAGGTTGCAGAGGCGGTTCGATCAAGCCGAGGGCAACACCCAAATCGTGCAGCCAGTTCTGAATTTTCTCTTTCATCGTCATGCCCCCTTCAGGGTGGTGCCGAGCGGCCGGAATTCTGAGGCCGCTTCGCACTGATAATAGTCTGAAGTCCTACGCAATGCGCAGTGAAATCCGCAATGATCTGTTACTGAATCGGACGAAATCCCTGACCGTTCGCTCAAGCCGTTTCCCGCGTGTCTTCACCGGCCACGGGATAGAGCGCCCGCTGCTGTTCGATCCAGGCATTGAGGTTGGCGCCGACCATCCCTCTGCGCCACATCAGCCACGTCGTCGCGCTGGCGAACGGCTCGGCCAGCGGGTGCACCGCCACGCCTTCGCGCCCCGGCAGGCTGGCGAGCATCGACTCGGACATCAGCGCCACCCCGCTGCCGGCGATCACGCAGGCCAGCATGCCCTGATACGACTCGATCTCCATCGCCCGGCCCATGGCCGCGTGGTAGTGGGCAAACCAGGATTCCAGCCGCGCACGGTAGGCGCAGCCATGGCGGAAGGTGAACACCGCGCGCCCCTCGACATCCTTGGCGCTGCGCACCGGCGGGTGCTCGGCCTCGCTGATCAGCACCAGCCGCTCGTTGCACAGCGGCACGCCGTCGATGCCGGCCAGCTGCGGCGGGCCGTCCACCAGCGCCGCGTCGAGCCGGCCGGTGAGCAGTCCTTCGAGCAGCTCACCGCTGGGCCCGGACTGCACTTGCAGGTTCACCGCCGGATAGCGCTTGTGATAGCGGGCCAGCAGCGCCGGCAGATGGATCGCCGCCGTGCTGTACAGCGTGCCCAGCACGAAGTCCCCCGCCGGCTGCCCGCCCATCACCGCCGCGCTGGCCTGGTCACGCAGGGCGAACAGCTTGCCGGCGTAGTCCAGCAGGACTTTTCCCGCAGGCGACAGCTGTAAACGCTGACGCTCGCGGACGAACAGTTCGACGCCCAACTGCTCCTCCAGCTGTTTAAGCCGGGTCGACAGGTTGGACGGCACCCGGTGCAGGCGTTCGGCGGCGCGGGTGATCGAACCTTCCTCGGCCACCGCCTGAAAGATCCGCAGTTGGCTGAATTCCACGAGTCTTCTCCGTAACAGAACAAGTTACTCACTATTATTCAATTTTAAAGAAAGTCAATCAGTCCTAGCCTGACGGTCATCGAACCTTCCTGGAACTGCGACCATGTCACCGCTGATTCGCCTTCTCGCCAGTTTTGTCGCCCTGATGATGGCCATGGGCATCGGGCGTTTCGCCCTCACCCCGCAAATGCCGCACCTGCTCAGCGAAGGCCAGGTCGACCTGACCGCCGCCGGCCTGATCGCCGCCGCCAATTACCTCGGCTACCTGCTGGGCGCGGTGGATGCGATGTTTTCCCGTCGGCCGGAGCAGGTGCGCGGCCGCTTGCACGGCGGCCTGTGGCTGTGCGTGCTGCTGACCCTGGCCTCGTTCTGGGCCGACGGGTTCTGGTCGCACCTGATCCTGCGCTTCGGCACCGGCGTGGCCAGCGCCTGGGTGCTGGTGATGATCACGGCCTTGAGCCAGCCGCTGGCGTTGGCCGCCGGTCGCCCACGGCTGGGCGCGGTGGTGTTTGCCGGGCCGGGATTGGGGATTTTTCTGACAGGCCTGCTGGCGCTGGCCTCACACCTGTTGAACCAGACGTCCGCCACCTTGTGGCTGATCTACGCCGCCGTGGCGCTGGCGATGCTGCTGGGCATCGTGCGGATCCTGCCGCAACCGGCCGTTCCGGCGGCCGCAGCCCCCGAGGCCAGCGGCGCGCCGACCCGCGGCATCGCCCGGCTGGCGGCGGTGTACGCACTGTACGGGGTGGGTTACATCATTCCGGCCACGTTCCTGTCGCAGATGGCCAACGCGCAGTTCCACGGGCAATGGCAGGCGGATCTGTTCTGGCCCTGCTTCGGCCTGGCGTCGGCCCTCGGCGTCGTGCTGGTGAGCCTGCGCAAGCCCGATGGGGGCACCACCCGCCATTGGCTGCTGGCCACCCTGTGGCTGCAGGCGGCCGGGGTGTTCGCCTGTCTGTTGGGCAGCGGCGCCGGGCTGGCGCTGGGGGTGATCCTGTGCGGCACGCCGTTCCTGGCCTGCATGCAACTGGTGATGCAGCGCTCGCGGGAGCTGGCGCCCCACGCCACCCAGCGCAACGCCGGGCTGCTGACCGCGTGCTTCGCGGTCGGTCAGCTCAGCGGCCCGTTGCTGGCGGCGCTGAGCAGCCATTTCGGCGGCGGCCTGCAACCGGCGCTGGTGCTCGCCGGCAGCGGCCTGCTGGTCGCCGGCGGCCTGGCCCTGCAACCGCTCAGGGCTGACCCAGAGCTTTGCGCAGGCGCCGGCGCACCCACTGCTCGGCGCTGACGAAGGTGATGCCGAGCAGCACCAGCACCGCGCCGGCGATGAAGTTCAGGCTCAGCTTCTCGCCCAGCAGCAACACGCCGAACGTGACGCCGAACAGCGGCGTCATGAACGAAAACACCGCCAGGTTGGCCGCCAGGTAGCGCCGCAGCAGCCAGAACCAGATCAGGTAGCTGAAGAACGACACCACCACGCCCTGGAACAGCACGCTGGCCACCGCCACGCCGGTGAGGCTGACGTGGGTGATCTGGCCGCTGAACAGCGCAATCGCCAGCAGGCCGAGGAAACCGACGATCAGCTGATAGAACAGGGTCAGCGTCACCGGCGCCTCGGACAGGCGCGAGGCGCGCACCACCACCGTGGTCGCGCCCCAGCAGGCGCCGGCCAGCACGCCCAGGGCATCGCCCAACAGCATGCGCCGGTCGAGGTTGTCCCACGACACCCCGCCGGCGAAGGCGATGGCGATGCCGACGAACGCCAGGCAGATGCCCAACCACTGCACCGCGCGCAGACGCTCGCCGGGCAGCAGGAAATGCACGCCCAGCGCCGTGAAGATCGGCGCGGTGTAGAGGAACACCGACATGTGCGCCGCCGTGCTCAGTTGCAGCCCCTCGGCGATGAAGAAGAACTCGAGGCCGAACAAGGCACCGGCCAGCAGGCCGCCGCGCCAGGTCGCGCCCACCTGGTCCCAGCCGCCCTTGACGCAGATCAGCAGGCCCACCAGCAACGCCGAGATCCCCGACCGACCGGCCGCCTGCATCACCGGCGCGATGTCGGCCGCCGCCCACTTGATCATCACCTGCTGCACGCCCCAGACCAGGCACAGGCCGATCATCACTTGCAGGGCGAAACCGTCGGCGTTGCGCCGCTCGGCGCTCATCGCGACACCTCGAACACACAGGTCATGGCAGATTTCCCCAACGCTGAAAATAAAGCCCCGGACGGATCCGGGGCAAATGGATGACGGCTGCGCCGTCCATCGCGAGCAGGCTCGCTCCCACAGGGAACGAGGCCGGTTCGGGCAGCACAGACAGCGGTAAAACTCAGGTCAGCTCGATGCGGTCGGCATGGATGACGATCTGGCCGTTCTTGTACAACGCCCCGATGGCCTTCTTGAAGTTGCCCTTGCTGACGCCGAACAGGCTGCTGATCAGCGCCGGATCGCTCTTGTCGCTCACCGCCAGGGTGCCGTTGCTTTCGCGCAGCTTGGCGAGGATCTTCGCGTTCAGGCTGCCCGCCGCTTCCTGGCCGACCGGTTGCAGGCTGAGGCTGATCTTGCCGTCGGCACGCATTTCCTTGATGAAGCCCTTCTCGCGCATGCCCGAGCGCATGTACTTGAAGATCTCGTTCTTGTGGATCAGGCCCCAATGCTTGTTGTTGATGATCGCCTTGTAGCCCATGTCGGTGGACTCGACGACCAGCAGATCGACCTCTTGCCCAGGCGCGTAGGTGGCCGGGGTCTTGTCCAGGTAGCGGTCCAGCCGCGCGGTGGCGGTGATGCGGCGGGTGCGCTTGTCGAGGTACGCATGCACCACGCAGTAGTCGCCGGCACTCAACTGGCGCTTTTCCTCGGAGTACGGCAGCAGCAGGTCCTTGGGCAGGCCCCAATCGAGGAACACGCCGATGCTGTTGATCTCGACCACCTTGAGGCTGGCGAACTCGCCGACCTGGATCTTCGGTTTTTCGGTGGTGGCGAGCAGTTTGTCTTCGCTGTCCAGATAGACGAACACATTGAGCCAGTCTTCATCTTCGCTGGGCACATCCTTGGGGACGTAGCGGTTGGGCAAGAGAATCTCGCCGTCGGCGCCGCCGTCCAGGTACAGGCCGAAGCTGGTGTGCTTGACCACTTGCAAACTGTTGTAACGCCCGACTAAAGCCATTTCCAATACCCTCACTTGCGTGGGCGGCATTCTACCCGGTTTTGTCCGGTGCGTTGACGGCACGAACGGCCGGCGAGGCAGATTCGCCCATGGCTTGGGCTTCCTTTCAACGGTGCCGTTCGTCCGATTGTCGAAAGGGCCTGCTGCATGCTGAGCTTGCCTCCGTGCCCGCCTGCGTTCTGATTCAAAACAGGAGGTTAGCGGGTCGTTTCAACCTACGGGCGACAATATCCGACTTTTCAGGTTGGTCTTTGCCCTGGACATTCACCCAGATTTTGTCGGGGAATTACGGTAGTCTGGCCGGCCGAGCCACTTTTACAGGTCAATGCCCGCCATGCGTGTCAAAGCCTCCGCCAGCAAAGCCAAGCCCGCTCCAGCCGTTGAAACCAGCGAATCGCTGAACGACCAGATCGCCGCGTTCCTCAAGTCCGGCGGCGAGATCCAGCAGATCGCCAAAGGCGTCAGCGGCCAGACCTACGCCCCTTCCCGGCAGATCAGCCTGGGCAAGAAGTAACCCCTCCGTCCACAGGCGCTTTGAGCTTCGAAGCGTCTGGACCGGCCCCTCGCTGCACCTCTCTCGCGTTTAATCCCTCACCGACAATCGACGAACGGCCCCCGGCGCCGATCATTCGCCGGTATCCTTGCACGCGTCTGGATAAAGCGTTTCAGCAGGTCCTACCGCCCTGCCCTCGCTGTTCAAGGAGTGACGCATGTTCAAACCCTTCTGTTTATTGCTTGTCGGCCTGCTGGCCTGCCCCGGCGCCGTTGCGCAGATCTTCCAGCGCGAACTCGGCGACTTCGACCTCAAGCTCGGCACCAGCCCCAGCCGCAGCATGGCCCAAGGCCTGGTCAAGCCTTCGGCGGTCGGCGCCTTCCACGGCGGCCTCGACCTGAGCCACGACAGCGGCTTCTACTTCGGCCAATGGTCGCCCAGCATGGGCATCACGCCGGGCAAAGACCTGGAAGTCGATTCTTACCTGGGCTTCAAGCAGCCCTTCGACCAGACCCTGGGCTATGAAGTCGGCACGATCCGCTACAGCTATCCCCGCGTCGACACGCCCGACAGCCAGGAACTGTTCGGCGGCCTGACCCTGCTCGGCAGCCGTTTCGGCCTGGCCTTCAGCGACGATCCGGACAAGCGCAACAACACTCTGTTCGCCGACTTCGGCGGCAACCAGCCGTTCGGCATCGGCATCAGCATGAAGTACACCCGCCACCGGCTGAACACGCCGGTGTCGGTGGACGGCGGTTATGTCAGCGCCTTCAGCGACTGGTCGCTGAAGTTCTCCCGCCCGTTCATGGGCATCGACCTGAACCTGATCTACAGCAACTCCAGCCTCGGCGGCAGCGACTGCTCAGCCTACTCCGGCCACAACAGCCAGTGCGACGGGCTGGTCACGCTAAAGGCCGAGCGCGCGTTCTATTGATCGGCTGAACCGGCGGGGCCATGCTGCGTTCACATGAACATCAGACTGGCTTTCGCAAGGATTCGCCCATGTCTCGCCGGTTCAAGCACCTCTTTGTCCTGTTGGCCTTCATCCTCGCCCTCGGCGCCTGCAGCCGCATCGGCCTGGCCTACCGCAACCTCGACGTGATCATTCCGTGGACGCTCAGCGACTACCTGGACATGAACGGCGAGCAGAAAGGCTGGTTCAACGAGCGCCTCAAGGCGCACCTGAGCTGGCACTGCACCACGCAGTTGCCGGGTTACCTCGACTGGCTGGACCGCCTGCAAACGATGGTCGAGCGCAACCAGGTCACCGACGACGCCCTTCAGGCCCGCACGGCGGAAGCCAAGCAGGCCATCGCCGAGACCGCCCGGCAGATCACCCCGTCGGCCGTCGAACTGCTGCAAGGGCTGGACGACCGGCAGGTCGCCGAGATGAACGACGCGTTCGCCAAGGATCTGCGCAAACGCGAGCAGGAATACCTCAAGCCGCCGCTCAACCAACAGATCGCCGAACGCGGCGCCCGCATGGACAAGCGCCTGAACGACTGGCTCGGGCCCCTGAGCGTGACGCAAGAACGACGGGTAATGGCCTGGTCCACAGCGCTGGGCGACCAGAACACCCAGTGGATCGCCAACCGTGCCCACTGGCAAAAGCAGTTCAGCGCGGCGGTGGCGCAGCGGCAGAGCCCCGGGTTCCCACAAAGGATCGAGACGCTTCTGGTCAACCGCGAGAGCTTATGGACGCCGGACTACCGCACGGCCTACGCCAACACCGAGGCCCAGGCCCGTTCGCTGATCGTCGACCTCATGGCCGAGAGCACACCGCAGCAGCGTCAGCGGCTGTTGAAGAAAATCGAGGGCGTGCGCAAGGACTTCAACGACCTCAAATGCCTGAAAGCTGCTCAAAGCAGCTAGGCCAGCGGTGCCTGGGCGGGCGCCATCGCCAGCAGGCTGGCTCCCACAGTGATTTGGGGTGGCCGCCGGTCCTGAGTCCATCCGCGAGACCTGTGGGAGCCAGCCTGCTGGCGATGCGGCCTGTCAGCCACCGGAGAGGTCGGCTGTGATGGCCCAATCGCTGGCAAGCCAGCTCCCACCGGGGATCCCCTGTGGGAGCCAGCCTGCTGGCGATGGCGGTGGGTCAGGCAACAGGGATGTCGGCAGTGTTGGCCTCATCGCTGGCAAGCCAGCTCCCACAGTAATTTGGGGTGGCGGCCGATCCTGAGTACACCCGCAATACCTGTGGGAGCTAGCTTGCTAGCGATAGCGGCCTGTCAGCCACCGGAGAGGTCGGCTGTGATGCCCAATCGCTGGCAAGCCAGCTCTCACAGGTTTCTGTGGTGTACAGGGATCCTGCGGACACCGGGGATCCCCTGTGGGAGCCAGCCTGCTGGCGATGGCGTCAGTGAGGCCACCGCAATACGCTGGCGAAAGGCTCAGGCAATCTGCGCCTTGGAGGCCACCCCGTCGAACGTCCGCTCGTCCAGCGCATCTTCCTGCTCGTCCAGCACCTGCCGAGGGTGGTCGTTGCCGGGGATGCTGCTGTCGATCAGGCTCAAAAGGCTCGCGCCGCGCGGGGTCAGGATGAAGTTCTCTCCGGTGCCGCCTTCCTCTTCCGGCCGGGGCTCGATGTAGCCGCGCAACAGCAGCAGTTTTTCGTACTCGCAGGCCAGGGTCTTGAGGTGATCCAGGTTGTCTATCGGCTCACCGGCGGCGGCCTTCTCCGCCGCGTGCTGCTCGGCGTAAGGCCGTGGCGTGAAGCTGTGGCCTGCGCTGTTCTGCGCTTCGTGCAGCAAGCGCTCGATCAAATCCCAGTTGTAAGTCGTCATCCGATTCAACCTCCGGTGTGCGTCAGTGAAAACGCTCTCAAAAGGTGTGACCGGAGGCGTCCGGTGCCGTTCAGCCGGATTCACGGCGCCGACCGACCGGCGGTCTGTCGAATTCCCCCGTGAGTGAACGACTAGTCTGAGACAGACGGTTTCAACCCCGCAGGAGAAATCATCATGAACGTGCAGAATCATCCGGTGGTGTCGCGCGAAGAATGGCTCGCCGCCCGCCAACGACACCTGGCCGACGAAAAGGCCTTCACCCGCGAACGCGACCGCCTCAGCGCCCAACGCCGCGCCCTGCCCTGGGTGAAGGTCGACAAGGACTACCGCTTCCACGGCCCCGACGGCGAACTGAGGCTGGCCGATCTGTTCGGTGAGCACAGCCAACTGATCGTCTACCACTTCATGTTCGCCAAGGGCTGGGAAGAAGGCTGCCAGGGCTGCTCGTTCCTGGCCGACCACTTCGACGGCGCCGACCTGCACCTGGCCCATCACGACATCGCCCTGGTGGCGGTGTCCCACGCACCGTTCGCCGAGTTCCAGGCCTTCAAGCGGCGGATGGGCTGGAGATTCGATTGGGTGTCGTCAGACGGTTCCGATTTCAACTACGACTTCGGCGTTTGCGCCCGGAGCGAAGACGCCGACGCCGGCAAGGCCACCTACAACTACGAAAAGACCGACAGCGCCGAGGAAGAAATGCCGGGGCTGAGCGTGTTCTACCGGGATGAGGCCGGCGCGATCTTCCATACCTATTCCACGTACGCTCGGGGCTTGGACCTGCTGGTGGGCGCCTACAACTTTCACGACCTCACGCCCAAGGGCAGGAATGAGGACGAGATCATGGACTGGGTGCGGCATCATGACCGCTATGAGGGTGGGGCGAAATCGGCGTGCTGCCACGGTGAATGAACAGGAGCGCGAACGGGGAGAGGGCTTCCCCGTTGTGCCCATGAAGCTCTTCGGTTTGGGGGGCGGTAGAGCAATCACTTGACCACTGCTCCACTAAGCCGCCGCATCACTCGACCGGCAAATACCCATAACCACGCACCATGGCTTTGCCTTCTTCAGCCTTGCGCACCCGGATGAATTCCATCGAGCGCTCTTGCGTGTATTCGACGAAGTACTCCTTGCCCGCTTCGACCGGCAAGGTCAGGCGCACATTGCGTGGGTTCGGTTGCTGGCCGGCAGAAACCTTGTGCAGGCCCGGGCTCACGTATACCCAGGAGTAGTTGCGGTCGTTGAGGGCGACGACGGCGCTGTCGTTGATGCTGAACACGCTGTCGTACAGGCTGCCTTGCAGGACCTGGGTGCGCATCATGTAGACCAGCGCCTTGCCTTGGGGCGGCGGGGGCGGGTCGAAATAAGGCTTTGAAGGTTTGTTGTGGCCGCAAGCGGTCAACACCGTCATCAGCAGCAGTGCCGAAAGACCTTTGATGAAGCCGTTCATTGGTTTTGCCCCAGCAGTTGATTGAGCACCGGCCCCATCTTTTCTTCCACGGTAGCGAGTTTCGACAGGTCGAAACCACCTTGATTGGTCAGGTAGTAATGGGCGAAGCCGATCTGTTGGTCGCCCTTGTAGAGCCGGACGCTGGCATCTGACAGGTACATGGACAAGTCCCACGAACGGATCGCGGTGTAGCTCATGCGGTATTCGCAACTGGCCGGAACGGGCGCGGCGTAGAGCTGACTGTCGATCGAATGGCGGCGCAGCAGGTTCTGCATCCCGGCGACGAAATCGCCCACCACCACTTGCGGGTTCTCTTCGATGCACAGTTTCGTGATCTTGTATTGAGGCGCGACCGGCTCGACCTTGATGTTGGTGCAACCGGTCAGCGCCAGCAGCAGCCCTGCCGTGACGACTCTATGCAGCATGTGCAGTCCTTTGGATCGCGAAAGATATCAAAATAGTGGCGCATGCTAGGTGAAGCCCCGATGACGGTCAATCGGCGGCCGATGCGAATGAACTTTCAGCATCGACGGCGCCTCAACCGGTTAACCCGCCTTGACCGCCACGTGAGGCCTGACCGATGAAAACCCTGCTCAAACTGACCCTCGCCGCCACCCTCGCCTGCGCCCTGCCCGCCTGGGCCTGCACCCCTGAAGAAGCCACCGCCAAACGCGAAGAGCTGGCCCGCCAAGTCACCCGGCTCACCGAACAGAACCCGGCCAAGGCCAAGGAAATCAACGACGAGTTGCAGAAGATGGACCTGGGCACCGCCAGCGCCGACCTGCCGGACAAGTGCCAGTTGATCGATCAACGCCTGAAGGAACTGAACACCGCCGAGAAAAAGGCTGAGGGCTGACCCGCCGTCGTCGCCTGCAAACACCTCGCGCCCCTTCGGACACGGCAGCCGGTCGTCGTCCGCAGCCCTCGAATTTGCATTAATGCAATTATTTTCTTGCATTAACGCATATCCATCCTATGGTTACGTTGAGCCCGTCACCGGAACCTGCCATCAGACATGGCACCTCTCGTGCGCCGGAGGGCTCTGCGACAACGCAACGCCTACGCAAGCCGGAGGCTTGTCTTCACTCATGGAGGATTGAACGATGTTGAACACAGAAACCCCATCACGCCACGCCGACGCACTGCCAAGGTGCCTGGCCGGCCGTCTGCTCGACCCGCAGCTGGAGGAGGTCGAAGCGGCGGCCCTCGCGGCACCGCTCGCCGCCAGCCTGAACTTCACCGTGCAGCAGCAGACCCAGACCAACTGGTGCTGGGCCGCCGCGTCCGCGTCGGTCGGCAACTACTACGGCACCGGTTCCTGGACCCAGTGCGCCGTGGCCAGCACCGCGCTGGACCGCAACTGCTGCAACCAGCCGGGGCCGTGCAACATCTACGGCTACCTGGACACGGCGCTGCGGATCACCCGCAGCTACAACGGCATGAACCAGGGCTCGCTGCAGATGGCGGCCATCCAGAACCAGATCAACATGGGCCGTCCCGTGTGCCTGCGCTGCGCCTGGTACGGCGGCGGTGCGCATTTCCTGACGATCTACGGCACCAACGGCAACTATGTGCTGGTCGCGGATTCCATCTACGGCTACTCGACCCGCGCGCTGAACACGTTCCCCGGTTCCTACAACGGCGGCGGCAACTGGACCCACACTTACTTCACGGCCAAAAACTAGGAGGGCCTCGACATGCAACTGACTTATCCGAAAGCGCCTTCCAACGGCGTGCAGACCCTGCGCCCGGCCTTGCAGGCCGCGTTGCAGACCCAGGGTTTCGGCGTCAACCGCCAGTTCGCCAATGCCGCGGCGGGCCGGATCAGCCTCAGCGAGGCCTATCGCGGCTACTCGCTGAGCCTGGAAGACCTGAGCCAAGGCAAGGGACTGAAGGACGCCAGGCTCGGCAACTGGCATTACCTGGTGTTCGCCGATGGCGTATCGATTGCCGATGCGCAGTTGGCCGACGTGCGCGGCCATGTCGAGTTCGCGTCGCTGAACCACGGCAACCTGGCGGCCGCCACGGTCGATGCGTTGAAACTGGCGGAGCAGTCTGCGCAGTTGCAGGGCAAGACCGTCGAACTGCGGGTGCTGTTCGTGTCGGCCCTGAGCGTTGTGGCGATCTGGCTGCACGGCAGCGGTGAGGACGTGCTGATCCCGATCGCGCCGACGCCCAAAACCCTGGCGACCGCCCAGGTGTACGACGCCGCCGCCCTGCTGGCGCGGCTCAAGCCCGCGGCCGATCAGGCGCGGCAGCACTATGATGCGGACACCACCGGGCTGTTGGGAGGCTGACCCGCGGCGGGCATAAAAAAACCCGGACGCTGTCCGGGTTTTTCATTGGCTATGCGCGGTGGCTCACTCAGCCGCAGGCGCTGGCTTGCGGCGCTTGAGCGGGGCCAGACCGTCGCTGCTCACCAGCGAATCCGACTTCGGCCGGTTGACGGTCTTGCGCTTGTTCGGCGCCTTGGCGGCGGCTTTTTTCTTGTCGCCCTTGCTGTCGGTCTTTTTCTTCTTGGTGCCGGCGGCCTTGCCCGACGCCTTGACCTTTTTCGGACCTGCGTAGGTGCCTTTGACTTCCTTGATGGTGCGGCGCTCGAAGCTCTGCTTGAGGTAGCGCTCGATGCTCGACATCAGGTTCCAGTCGCCGTGGCAAATCAGCGAGATCGCCAGGCCTTCGGCGCCGGCGCGGCCGGTGCGGCCGATGCGGTGCACGTATTCGTCGCCGCTGCGCGGCATGTCGAAGTTGATCACCAGGTCCAGGCCGTCGACGTCCAGGCCACGGGCCGCCACGTCGGTGGCCACCAGGATCTTGACGCTGCCCTGCTTGAGGCGGTCGATCGCCAGTTTGCGGTCCTTCTGGTCCTTCTCGCCGTGCAGCACGAACGCTTTGTAGTCTTGGGCGACGAGGCGGCCGTAGATGCGGTCGGCCATGACCCGGGTGTTGGTGAAGATGATGGCCTTGGCGTAGGTCTCGTTTGCCAGCAGCCAGTTGACGATCTGCTCTTTATGCTGGTTGTGGTCGGCGGTGATGATCTGCTGACGGGTGGTTTCGTTCAGTTGGCTGACCGCGTTGAGCTGCAGGTGCTCAGGGTTCTTCAGCACCTTGGCGACCATCTCGCGCAGGCCCGAACCGCCGGTGGTGGCGGAGAACAGCAGGGTCTGGCGCTGCTCGGGGCATTCGTTGACCAGGCGCTGCACGTCGTCGGCAAAGCCCATGTCGAGCATGCGGTCGGCCTCGTCCAGCACCAGCACTTCGATTTCCTTGAGGTCCAGGTTGCCGGCGTTCAGGTGCTCGATCAGGCGACCCGGGGTGCCGATCAGGATGTCCGGCACCTTGCGCAGCATCGCGGCCTGCACCTTGAAGTCTTCGCCGCCGGTGATCAGGCCGGACTTGATGAAGGTGAACTGCGAGAAGCGCTCGACTTCCTTCAGCGTCTGCTGGGCCAGTTCGCGGGTCGGCAGCAGGATCACGGTCTTGATGCTGACGCGGATCTTGGCCGGGCCGATCAGGCGGTTGAGGATCGGCAGGACGAACGCGGCGGTCTTGCCGCTGCCGGTCTGCGCCGTCACCCGCAGGTCACGCCCCTGGAGCGCCAGCGGAATGGCCGCGGCTTGCACAGGCGTTGGCTCGACAAATTTCAGCTCGTCCACGGCTTTGAGCAAACGTTCGTGCAGGGCGAATTGGGAAAACACGGGGGCGACCTCGAAGATGGGCAAAAAACAGCTGCATAGGTTACCGGTTTCGAGCGCTCAGGCCGAGTTTCTTTGTACAAACGGTGGCAAACAGTGGCTTTTTTGTTGCCTGATTTGTCTCCAACGGTAATACACAGCGTCTTGAATGCTCTAATCGTCCCTCGCGTCCCACAGAAGAATCGCCCCACCCATGGATTTCAAACAGCTCTGGCTCAACGCCCAAGACCTCTTCGGCACCCTCGAACAGCACCCGATCCTGCACGCCGGCCTGGCCCTGGTGCTGCTGCTGGTGATCGCTCTGGTGCTCGGCCGGGTGGCGCGCTACCTGATCCTGCACGCCAGCCGCATGCTCGGGCGCCAGCCGGCGCTGCACTGGATCAACGATTTCCGCCACAACAAGGTGTTCCAGCGCCTGGCCCAGATGACACCGTCGCTGGTGATCCAGTTCGGCCTGCACCTGGTACCGGAACTGAGCAAGACCGCGACGGTGTTCCTGGGCAACGTCGCCCTGGCGTTCACCATCCTGTTCCTGATGCTGGCGGTCAGCGCCCTGCTCAACGCGCTGCTGGACATCTACGCGCGCACCGAACACGCCCGCACCCGCTCGATCAAGGGCTATGTGCAACTGGCGAAAATGGTCTTGTACGTGTTCGGCGCGATCATCATCGTCGCCACCCTGATCGACCGTTCGCCGCTGTTGCTGCTGTCCGGCCTGGGTGCGATGTCGGCGGTGATCCTGTTGGTCTACAAGGACACCCTGCTGTCGTTCGTGGCCAGCGTGCAACTGACCAGCAACGACATGCTGCGGGTCGGCGACTGGATCGAAATGCCCCAGGTCGGCGCCGACGGCGATGTGGTGGACATCACCCTGCACACGGTCAAGGTGCAGAACTTCGACAAGACCATCGTCTCGATCCCGACCTGGCGCCTGATGTCCGAGTCGTTTCGCAACTGGCGCGGCATGCAGCAGTCCGGCGGACGGCGGATCAAGCGCAGCCTGTTCATCGACGCCAGCGGCGTGCGCTTCATCCGTGACGACGAAGAGGCGAAGCTGGCCCAGGTGCACCTGCTGACCGACTACATGACCCGCAAGAAAGCCGAGCTCAAGGCCTGGAACGAAGCCCAGGGCAACGTCGCGATGTCGGCCAACCGCCGGCGCATGACCAACATCGGCACCTTCCGCGCCTACGCGCTGGCCTACCTGAAGAGCCATGCGGAGGTGCAGCCGAACATGACCTGCATGGTGCGCCAGATGCAGACCACCGCCCACGGCATTCCGCTGGAGATCTACTGCTTCACCCGCACCACCGTGTGGGCCGACTACGAGCGGATCCAGGGGGACATTTTCGATTACCTGCTGGCGGTGATGCCGGAGTTCGGGTTGAGCCTGTACCAGCAGCCGAGCGGCGGGGATCTGCGGGCGGGGTTGCTGCCGGCGGTGCTGGGTTCGGCCAGCCTTCCCGAGGCCGACAAGCACGTGATGTGACCCCTTACACGGGCGGGAGCGAGCCTGCTCGCGATTGCAGCCTGTCGGTCAGCCCCTCATCGACTGACCGTCCGCCATCGCGAGCAGGCTCGCCCCTACAGGGAAGCGTCAGTGTGCGACCAGCGGCCTGCGCACGCCCAACCGGCTGATCCACACCGCCCCCAGGATCACCGCGCCACCGAGGAACAGGCGGCCCAGGTCCTCGTGCCGGTTCCAGATCAGCAGGTTCAGCAGCAACCCCACCGGCACATGCAGGTTGTTCATCACCGCCAGGGTGCCGCCGTTGACCAGGCAGGCGCCCTTGTTCCACCAGTACAGCCCCAGCGCGGTCGCGACCAGGCCCAGGAACACCAGCACGCCCCATTGCAGCGGCGCTTCGGGCAGGAAGTCGGCTTTGCCGAACAGCAGGAACGCCGGCAGCACCACCGCCAGCGCGCCTAAGTAGAAGAAGCCGAAGCGCCGATAGTGCGGCAGGTCGCTGGGGTGTTTCGCCACCAGGTGCTTGTACAGCACCTGGCCGGCGGCATAGGTGAAGTTGGCCAGTTGCAGCAGCAAAAAGCCCATGAAGAAGTCCGGATTGATCCGGTCGAAGCGGATCACCGCCGCACCGGCCACCGCCACCAGCGCCGCGATCAGCGCCCAGGGGTTGAAGCGCCGGTTCAGGGCGTCTTCGATCAGGGTCACGTGCAGCGGCGTGAGGATGGTGAACAGCAGCACCTCCGGCACCGTCAGCACGCGAAAGCTCAGGTACAGGCACACGTAGGTGATGCCGAACTGCAGCGCGCCGATCAGCAGCATGCCGCGCATGAACGCCGGCGCCACCGAACGCCAGCGGGTCAGCGGGATGAACACCAGCCCGGCCAGCAGCACCCGCACCAGCACTGCGAAGTAGCTGTCGACATGACCGGCCAGGTATTCGCCGATCAGATTGAAGGAAAACGCCTGGATCAGCGTGACAAAAAGTAGATAGCCCATGCTCGCCTCGATTTCGGATGGCGGCGACGATAGCGGTTTTTGCCCCGGGCCGCGAATCCCGAACCCGCACAAAACCTTGTGGGAACCTGCTGATGATGGCGTCTGCTCCGGCCTCATCGCTTGCAGGCAATCTCCCACAGGTTTGTGGTGTTCCGGGATCTTGCGGACACCGGCGATACCTGTGGGAGCTGGCTTGCCAGCGATGGCGGTGGGTCAGGCAGCAGGGATGTCGACTGTGCCGGCCTCATCGCTGGCAAGCCAGCTCCCACAGGGTTCTGTGGTGTACAGGGATGCTGCGGACGACCGGGATCCCTGTGGGAGCCAGCCTGCTGGCGATGGCGTCCGCCCGCGCAGCGCAAAAACCGCAGGCAAAAAAAAGCCCGATCTCGCTAAAGCGTTCAATCGGGCTACAGCACTCAGGAGCACAAGTGCAAAGGGAGGTTCGATGCGCGTGGAGCCTTGAAGGGTTGCGCCGGATCAATAGACCATCCGGGGATTATCCGGCGATTAACGGCTCAGGCGACCTGGGCCAGTTTGGCGTTGGCCTGGTTCAGGCCCTTCTCCTGGAAGTCGCCGCCCAGGTTCATGCCTTCGGCGTGGATGAAGGTCACGTCGTGGATGCCGATGAAGCCCATCACCTGGCGCAGGTACGGTTCCTGGTGGTCGGCAGGGCCGCCGGCGTAGACGCCGCCGCGGGCGGTCAGGACGAAGGCGCGCTTGCCGCTGAGCAGGCCCTGGGGGCCGCTTTCGGTGTATTTGAAGGTCACGCCGGCGCGCAGCACGTGGTCGAGCCAGGCCTTGAGGGTGCTCGGGATCGCGAAGTTGTACATCGGCGCAGCCATCACCAGCACGTCGGCGGCCAGCAGTTCGTCGGTCAGCGCGTTCGAGCGCTCCAGCGAAGCCTGTTCGCTGTCACTGCGCTGATCGGCGGGTTTCATCCAGCCGCCCAGCAGGTTGCTGTCCAGGTGCGGCACCGGGTTCACGGCGAGGTCGCGCACGGTGATCTGATCGTTGGGGTGCGCGGATTTCCACTGGTTGATGAAGGTCTGGGTCAGTTGACGGGAAACCGAGTCTTGCTGGCGGGCACTGCTTTCGATGATCAGAACGCGGGACATGGTGTGTAGCCTCCATCCGAGAATGTTGTAAGTCGATGGAGTGAAGCTTAAGCAGTGCCGCATCGATGAAAAAGCGCAAATATCTGCTGTAATGCATCGATAAATTCGTTTATAAGCTCCCGCAAGGGGGAGCTTTCTCAGGGGAACTTCCTTCAGGGAAGCTCCCGCAAAGAAGAACCGGCGTTACTTCGGGGTGCAGCTCAAATTGATGCGCAGCTTGATGATGGTGCGGTTGAACTTGGCCGTGGCGTTCTTGTGCTTGCCGGCGGCCACGTCGATGTTGCGGGTGCGCGGCGCTTCCGGGCCGTTGATAAAGCGCACCTTGCAGGCCGCGTCGACGTCGCCGTAGTTGTTCACCTGAATGGAGCCGATGTCGTTGTCGGTGTCGAAGGTGTTGTAGTCGATCTTCAGGCCGTTGAGGTTCTTTTCCACCTCGATCGGGTACGCAAACGCCGTCAGCGGCAGCAGCGCCAGCAACACACAACAGAATTTTTTCATTCGGCAGTCTCCAATGGGGACGGCCAGCTTAGGACAAGAGGAGCTATCGATGAAAGCGCCCCGCGTGACCCTTGATCAATGGCGCACGTTGCAGGCCGTGGTCGACCACGGCGGATTCGCCCAGGCCGCCGAGGCCCTGCACCGTTCGCAGTCGTCGGTGAGCTACACCGTCGCGCGCATGCAGGACCAGCTCGGCGTGCCGCTGCTGCGCATCGACGGGCGCAAGGCCGTGCTCACCGAGGCCGGCGGCGTGCTGCTGCGCCGTTCGCGGCAACTGGTCAAGCAGGCCAGCCAACTGGAAGACCTCGCCCATCACATGGAGCAAGGCTGGGAAGCAGAAGTGCGCCTGGTGGTGGACGCTGCCTACCCCACCGCCCGCCTGGTCCGCGCACTGACGGCGTTCATGCCGCAAAGCCGCGGCTGCCGTGTGCGCCTGCGCGAGGAGGTGCTGTCGGGCGTGGAAGAAGTGCTGCTCGAAGGCGTGGCCGACCTGGCCATCACCGGCTTCAGCATTCCCGGCTACCTGGGCACGGAATTGAGCGACGTCGAGTTCGTCGCCGTCGCGCACCCGGAACATGCGCTGCACCGCCTCAACCGCGAACTGAGCTTCCAGGACCTGGAGAGCCAGATGCAGGTGGTGATCCGCGACTCCGGCCGCCAGCAGCCACGGGACGTCGGCTGGCTCGGCGCCGAACAGCGCTGGACCGTCGGCAGCCTGGCCACCGCCGCGACGTTCGTCGGCAGCGGGCTGGGCTTCGCCTGGCTGCCGCGGCACATGATCGAACGGGAACTGAAGGAAGGCGTGCTCAAGCTGCTACCGTTGGACAAGGGCGGCAGCCGCAATCCGAGCTTCTATCTGTATTCGAACAAGGAAAAGCCGCTGGGCCCGGCTTCGCAGATTCTCGTCGAACTGCTGCGCACCTTCGACACGTTGCCGCTGGACGCGCCGTTCGCCGCCCCCGAACAAGCCTGACACGGAGTCCCCCGATGGCCTATTTCGAGCATGAAGGCTGCAACCTGCACTACGAGGAATACGGCCACGGCACGCCGTTGCTGCTGGTTCACGGGCTCGGTTCCAGCACCCTGGACTGGGAAATGCAGATCCCGGCGCTGTCGGCGCACTACCGGGTGATCGTCCCGGACGTGCGCGGCCACGGCCGCTCGGACAAACCCCGGGAGCGCTACAGCATCGCCGGCTTCAGCGCCGACCTGCTGGCGCTCATCGAGCACCTGAACCTGGAGACGGTGCACTACGTCGGCCTGTCCATGGGCGGGATGATCGGCTTCCAGTTCGCCGTCGACCAGCCGCAACGGCTCAAAAGCCTGACCATCGTCAACAGCGCCCCGCAGGTCAAACTGCGCAGCCGCAACGACTATTGGCAGTGGTTCAAGCGCTGGAGCCTGATGCGCGTGCTGAGCCTGGCCACCATCGGCAAGGCCCTGGGCGCCAAACTGTTCCCCAAGCCTGAGCAGGCGCAATTGCGACAGAAGATGGCCGAACGCTGGGCAAGGAACGACAAACGTGCTTATCTCGCCAGCTTCGATGCCATCGTCGGCTGGGGCGTTCAGGAACGACTGTCGAAGGTCACCTGTCCAACCCTCGTCGTCAGCGCCGACCGGGACTACACCCCCGTCTCGCTGAAAGAATCCTATGTGAAACTGCTGCCCGACGCGCAGCTGGCCGTGATCGCCGATTCGCGCCACGCCACCCCGCTCGATCAGCCCGAACGCTTCAATCAAACGCTGCTGGCGTTCCTCGCCGCAGCCGACAACCACCCTCAGGACCTCTGACCCATGCTGAAAAAAATCGCCCTCGCCGCCGGCTCCGTGCTGTTCGCCGCCAACCTGATGGCGGCCACCCCGGCCAAGGCGCCGCACGTGCTGCTGGACACCTCCAACGGCCAGATCGAGATCGAGCTGGATCCGGTCAAGGCGCCGGTCACCACCAAGAACTTCCTTGAGTACGTCGACAGCGGCTTCTACACCAACACCATCTTCCACCGCGTGATCCCGGGCTTCATGGCCCAGGGCGGCGGCTTCACCCCGCAAATGCAGCAGAAGGACACCAAGGCCCCGATCAAGAACGAGGCGAGCAACGGCCTGCACAACGTGCGCGGCACCCTGTCGATGGCGCGCACCTCCGACCCGAACTCGGCCACCAGCCAGTTCTTCATCAACGTGGCCGACAACGCCTTCCTCGATCCGGGCCGCGACGCCGGCTATGCCGTGTTCGCCAAAGTGGTCAAGGGCATGGACGTGGTCGACATCATCGTCAACTCGCGCACCACCACCAAACAAGGCATGCAGAACGTGCCGGTCGACCCTGTGATCATCAAGTCGGCCAAGCGCATCGACTAAGCTGTACAGGGCATGACGAGCGGCCGCCACCGACGGCGCGCCGCTCACACCGATAAAAGGAGAGCCCGCACGCCGGGCGAGTTATCCAATGCTCTATCGCCGTTTCGAACAACTGATCGACATCTTCCGCGACGCCCCCACGGCGGCCCCGCCGAACCGCGTCCTGCCCTTCTACACCTATTACCTGAAGCAGGTCTGGCCGAGCTTCGCCGCCCTGCTGATCATCGGCCTGTTCGGCGCACTGATCGAAGTGGCGCTGTTCAGTTACCTGAGCCGCATCATCGACCTTGCCCAAGGCACGCCGAACGTCGACTTCTTCAAGATCCACGGCGCTGAGCTGGCCTGGATGGCCGTGGTGGCGCTGCTCCTGCGCCCGCTGTTCCTGGCCCTGCACGACATGCTGGTGCACCAGACCCTGAGCCCGAGCATGACCAGCCTGATCCGCTGGCAGAACCACAGCTACGTGCTCAAGCAGAGCCTGAACTTCTTCCAGAACGACTTCGCCGGCCGCATCGCCCAGCGCATCATGCAGACCGGCAACTCGCTGCGCGACTCCGCCGTGCAGGCGGTGGACGCGCTGTGGCACGTGGTGATCTACGCGATCAGTTCGCTGGTGCTGTTCGCCGAGGCCGACTGGCGCCTGATGATCCCGCTGCTGACGTGGATCGCCGCCTACATCGGCGCGCTCTACTACTTCGTGCCAAGGGTCAAGGACCGCGCGGTGGCGGCCTCCGACGCGCGCTCCAAGCTGATGGGACGGATCGTCGACGGCTACACCAACATCGCCACCCTCAAGCTGTTCGCCCACACCAACTTCGAGCAGCACTACGCCCGCGAAGCCATCCAGGAGCAGACCGAAAAAGCCCAGCTGGCCGGCCGCGTGGTCACCAGCATGGACGTGGCCATCACCACCATGAACGGCCTGCTGATCGTCGGCACCACGGCGCTGGCCCTGTGGCTGTGGACGCAGTCGCTGATCACGGTCGGCGCGATCGCCCTGGCCACCGGCCTTGTGATCCGCATCGTCAACATGTCCGGATGGATCATGTGGGTGGTCACCGGCATCTTCGAAAACATCGGCATGGTGCAGGACGGCCTGCAGACCATCGCGCAGCCGGTCAGCGTCACCGACCAGGCCCAGGCCAAGCCGCTGGACGTGGCCCGTGGCGAAGTGCGCTTCGAGCATGTGGATTTCCACTACGGCAAGAAGAAAAGCATCATCGGCGACCTCAACCTGACCATCCGGCCCGGCGAGAAGATCGGCCTGATCGGGCCGTCCGGCGCGGGCAAGTCGACGCTGGTCAACCTGCTGCTGCGCCTGTACGACGTCGAGGCCGGGCGCATCCTGATCGACGGCCAGAACATCGCCGAAGTCGGCCAGGAAAGCCTGCGCGCACGGATCGGCATGATCACCCAGGACACGTCGCTGCTGCACCGCTCGATCCGCGACAACCTGCTCTACGGCAAGCCCGACGCCACTGACGAAGAGCTCTGGGAAGCCGTGCACAAGGCCCGGGCCGACGAGTTCATTCCGCTGCTGTCCGACGCCGAGGGACGCACCGGGTTCGACGCCCATGTCGGCGAGCGCGGCGTCAAGCTGTCCGGCGGCCAGCGCCAGCGCATCGCGATCGCCCGCGTCCTGCTCAAGGACGCGCCGATCCTGATCATGGACGAAGCGACCTCGGCACTGGATTCGGAAGTCGAGGCGGCGATCCAGGAAAGCCTGGAGACCCTGATGCAGGGCAAGACCGTGATCGCCATCGCCCACCGCCTCTCGACCATCGCCCGGATGGACCGGCTGGTGGTGCTGGAGAACGGCAGGATCGCCGAAAGCGGCAGCCATGCCGAACTGCTGGCCCATGGCGGCCTGTATGCGCGGCTGTGGCGCCATCAGACCGGCGGGTTCGTCGGCATCGACTGACCGCGCCAGCCCTGCGGTTCCGTGGGAGGAAGCCTGCTCGCGATGAGGGTGTGTCAGTCACCCTCATTGCTGTCAGACACACCGCCATCGCGAGCAGGCTCGCCCCCACAGGGAATCGCTTGATTCCGCCCCGCCAAAAACCGGCAGAGCCCGCCAACCACGGGGCCTGCCGGTTTTTTCACGCCCGCTGGAAATCCGCGCAAACCCTGCTGTACTCAGCCAAGGCTCCGGCGTGGAACCTGTCGTAAATCTGCAAGGACTCACAACCCGTTTCAGTCTCGATAGCACGTCTATCAAGGACATTCCCATGTCTCTGTTCAAACGTTCGGTCACGGAGTTGTTAGGTACGTTCTGGCTGGTTCTGGGCGGTTGCGGCAGCGCGGTGATCGCCGCGTCCTCGCCCACGGGCATCGGCGTGCTGGGGGTGGCCCTGGCCTTCGGCCTGACGGTGCTGACCATGGCGTTCGCCATCGGCCACATCAGTGGCTGCCATCTCAACCCGGCCGTGTCGGTGGGCCTGACCGTCGGCGGCCGGTTCCCGGCCAAGGAACTGCCCGCCTACATCGTCGCCCAGGTGATCGGCGCCATCATCGCGGCAGCCCTGATCGCCTGGATCGCCAGCGGCAAGGAAGGCTTCGACATCGCCGGCGGCCTGGCCTCCAACGGCTACGGCGAGCATTCTCCCGGCAAGTACTCGATGGCCGCCGGGTTCGTCACCGAACTGGTGATGACCGCCCTGTTCGTGGTGATCATCCTCGGCGCCACCGACCGGCGTGCCCCGGCGGGCCTGGCGCCGATCGCCATCGGCCTGGCCCTGACCCTGATCCACCTGATCTCGATTCCGGTCACCAACACTTCGGTGAACCCGGCCCGCAGCACGGGGCCGGCGCTGATGGTGGGCGGCTGGGCCATCGCGCAGCTATGGATGTTCTGGGTGGCGCCGCTGCTGGGGGCGGTGGTCGGCGGCGGGCTCTACCGTTGGCTGGGCAGCGAAGACACATAGCCTCTGCCCTGCTGCCTTGGCTGACGCCATCGCCAGCAGGCTGGCTCCCACAGTGATGCCTGTCGTTCAGTACTGTGGGAGCTAGGCCTGGCGGTAGGGCAAGGCGGCCCGCGCCTCTTCGGCATAGGCCAACACCCCGGCGCGCTCCTGGTGCAGGAAGTCCTTCACGGCCGCCTTCAGGCCGGGGTGGCGCAGGTAGTGCCAGGAGCGGGTGATCACCGGTTCGAATCCGCGGATCAGCTTGTGCTCGCCCTGGGCGCCGGCGTCGAAGCGCTGAAAGCCCTCGGCGATGGCGTAGTCCATGCCCTGGTAGAAACACGTTTCGAAATGCAGGCGGTCGAACTCCGCCAGGCAACCCCAGTAACGGCCATAGAAGCTGTCGCCCCCGACCAGGCTGAAGGCCATCGCCACCGGCCTTGAACCCTGTTTGGCCAGCACCACGCGGATGGCCTCGGGCATGCGTTCGGCCAACAGGCTGAAGAACGCCCGGGTCAGGTACGGCGTTTGCCGCCGCACGGCGTAGGTGTTGGCGTAGCAGGCGTAGACGAAATCCCATTGCGCCTCGTCCAGTTCGTGCCCGTCCAGCCATTGGAAGCTGAAGCCCTGCCCCGCCACCTGCTCGCGCTCCTTGCGCATCTGCTTGCGCTTGCGCGAACTGAGCCCGTCGAGAAAGTCCTGGAAATCCCGGTAGCCGCGGTTCTGCCAGTGGTACTGGCAGCCGATGCGCTGCAGCCAGCCCGGCTGTTCGGCCATGGCCGCGTCGGTGAACGGGTCGGTGAAATTGATGTGGGCGCTGGAGAGGCCTTCGATCTCCAGGTAGCCCGGCAGGCTCTTGAGCAGTTCGAAGCCATCCTCGACCGACGCCGCCAACAGCCGCGGGCCGCTGACCGGGCTGAACGGCACGGCCACCAGCAGCTTGGGGTAGTAGTCGATGCCAGCCCGGGCGCAGGCATCGGCCCAGCCGTGGTCGAACACGTATTCGCCGTAGGAATGCCACTTGCGGTAGGCAGGCAGCGCCGCGATCAGCCGGTCGCCTTCGACGTGCAGCAGATGCTCCGCCTGCCAGCCCGTGTGCGCGCCGACGCTGCCGCTGTCCTCCAGCGCAGCGAGGAAACCGTGGCGCAGGAACGGCTGGTTTTCCGGCACCAGCGCATCCCAGTCGGCGGATGCGATTTGCGACAGTTCGTGCAGGCGTTGCAGCGGCATTTTCCTCTCCAGTTCGGGGCATGACAGCCCGCCGAGTATCGCCGATCGGCCTGCCGTTGCACACGCCCGAATCCGCGACAGCGCTCTAGACCGATAGTTCAGGGCGGTTTCGTATCGTCACGAACCTGCCATCACCGTGCCACTGCTCTGTCATAAACCGTCGCGATACTGGCGCCTGTTTTTAGAGCGCCGGGTTCTACCCGGACACTGTTTTCCGACCGTCAAACCGTCGGTTGTGCCCAGGATGGCTTCGCCATCCCCTCTCATCTTCGGAGATTGCTATGCGTCTTGCTTCCACGAAAACTGCGGCGGCCCTGTGCGGTGGCCTGCTGCTGGCCATGAGTGTTCCGGCCAGTGCCGCGGTCGACGCCAAACTGCTCGACATGCTCAAGGCCAACGGTTCGATCACCCAGGCGCAGTACATCGAACTGCAGACCGAACTGGCCAAGGATCAGAAGGCCCAGCAAATCGCCCAGCAGGCGCAGCAAGAGACCAACGAACAAGTGGCCGCCGTCGCGAAGAAGGCCAACGAACAGAGCGCCTTCGACCAGAAGCTGGCCTGGGCCGCCAAGACCCAGTTCAAGGGTGACGTGCGCATCCGCCAGGAAACCGTGAAGATCGACGGCGAATCGAACAACGGCGGCCGCGACAAGGACCGTCAGCGCATCCGTGCCCGCCTGGGCGCCTACAGCGAAATCAACCCGCAAGTGGACACCGGCATCCGCATCGCCACCGGCGGCGGCGACGACGCCCGCTCCACCAACCAGGACATGGACAACTACTTCGACAAGAAGCAGATCTGGCTGGACCTGGGCTACATCGACTACCACCCGGACGCCATCAAGAACCTGCACGTGATCGGCGGCAAGATGCTGCAGCCGTGGGTCAGCATGGGCGATGTGATCTGGGACAGCGACATCAACCCCGAAGGCCTGGCCGTCACCTACAAATACCCGCTGGGCAGCAGCGCCGAACTGTTCGGCAGCCTGGGCAACTACACCCTCAAGGACAACGTCGACGGCGAAGGCGTGCAGTTCCGCCACGACCTGCGCCTGACCGCCGGCCAACTGGGCAGCCGCTTCGCAATCACCGACAACCTGAAACTGACCCTGGGCGGCAGCGTGTACGCCTATCAGAACGACGAAGACAGCCGCTGCACCGGCACCTCCACCCCGTGCGCCCTGTCGGTCAACGGCAACTCGGCCAACAACCAGTTCCGCCTGTACGAAGGCTTCAGCCAGATCGACATCGGCGGCCTGCCGATGCCGCTGTCGTTCTACGGCCAGTACGTGAAGAACAACGATGCGGTGACCGATGCGGACACCGCATGGCTGGTGGGCGCCAAGTCGAAGGTCTTCGGCCTGAACCTGGACTACAACTACCGCGACGTGCAGCGCGACGCCGTGGTCGGCGCCTTCACCGACTCGGACTTCGCCAACGGCACCACCGGCTCCCGCGGCCACAAGTTCAAGGTCGGCTACGACATCGACAAGAACTTCGCCATCGGCGCCACGTACTTCCTGACCAAGGCT
This sequence comes from Pseudomonas sp. B7(2017), assembly GCF_002112745.1. Classification (NCBI taxonomy): domain Bacteria; kingdom Pseudomonadati; phylum Pseudomonadota; class Gammaproteobacteria; order Pseudomonadales; family Pseudomonadaceae; genus Pseudomonas; species Pseudomonas sp. B7(2017). Next base: position 51,574 of record NZ_NEIP01000004.1, read on the forward strand.
GACTTCTCCAGCCGCACCCAGCGCGACGCAGACACCAACACCCTGCAGCTGGACGCGGAAGCGAAGTTCTAAGACGGCTGACCGACTTCAGTCCGGCGCGGACGGGGCGATCCCCCATCATCCGTTCGCAGCGCCCGCGCCGGACTGTCGCCGTTCAACTTATCTGTGGCGAGGGAGCAAACTCCCTCGCCACAGTTTTTTGTCAGGAACGATCCTTTCGGCGTTGCGCCGCCAGGCGCTCGGCCAACGCGTCCACGTCCTCTTCAGGCTTGTGCGGCATGGCCCGCAGCGTCGCCTGCATCAGCCGCATCTGGCGGATGAACCGCCGGCAATTGCGGCAGAACATCAAGTGATGACGCACCATCAGTTTCTCGCGAAAGCTCAGCCGGCCATCGAGATAATCGCTGGATCGCGCCACTTGCTCCTTGCAGGTCAGCATTCTCCGGTCTCCTCAAAATGTTCCACGGTCGCAAAGACCTTCAAACGTGCCCGATGCAGCAGCACGCGGACATTGGAGAGCGAGATGTCCAGAAGATTACAGATCTCCTCCAGCTCCAGTCCCTGCTGCTCGCGCAACGTCAACACGCTGCCCTGCAGCTGCGAAAGGCTTTGCAGGGTGTGTTCCAGGCAGTCGCGCAGCTCGCTCTCGGTCAGCAAGGCCTCGGGGGTGTCGTGGTGCCAGGCGAACGGCGCCACCCGCCAATGGCCGTCGCCCGGTGAGAAGCGGTCGTCATCGAGGGTGCCGTGCGGCGCCGGCAGGTCGTCCAGCAGCACCTCGCGGCGATTGCGCTTGTAGCGGCCCTTGGCCGAATTGGCGGTGATGGTCAGCAGCCAGGTCTTGAGGCTGGAGCGGCCTTCGAAACTGCCAATATGGCGCACCACCGACAGCCAGGCATCCTGCACCACTTCCTCGACATGACGCTGGCCGACGATGGCATAGGCCACGGCGCGCATGGCGCTCTGGTAGGTCGTGACCAGTTCCTTGAAAGCCTTTTGCTCACCGGCCAGCAAACGCGCCAGCAATTGGGTGTCGTCAACCGCCATCCATCAATCCCCTTGTCCCGGTTCCGAAAATGATGGCGGCAGGATCTCTCCTGCCGCCACTTTCGAAAATTACAGCGCTCGCGCTGATCCGGATGTAGGAAACGTCAGCGCGATTAAGAGGAAATGAAGCGTCCCTTAACGCTTGCGCAGAATCACGCTGCCGATCGAGTAGCCGGCACCGAACGAACTCAGTACCGCCAGCGAACCGGCCGCCAGGTCGTCCTGGTGCTTGTGGAACGCGATCACGGAACCGGCGGAGCTGGTGTTGGCGTAGGTGTCGAGGATCACCGGCGCCTCTTCTTCGGTGGCTTCGCGGCCCAGCAGCTTGCGCACGATCAGGTGGTTCATGCTCAGGTTGGCCTGGTGCAGCCAGAAGCGCTTCACGTCGCCGACGTTGAGCTTGTTCTCTTCCAGGTGCTCGCCGATCAGCTCGGCCACCATCGGGCAGACGTCCTTGAACACCTTGCGGCCTTCCTGCACGAACAGCTTGTCGCGGGCGCCGACGCCCTCTTCCGCCGCGCGGTTGAGGAAGCCGAAGTTGTTGCGGATGTTGTTGGAGAACTTGGTCAGCAGTTTGGTGCTGACCACGTCGAACTGGTGCTTGGAGGTCGCAAGGTCGGCGCGCTCGATGACCACGGCGGTGGCGGCGTCGCCGAAGATGAAGTGGCTGTCGCGGTCACGGAAGTTCAGGTGGCCGGTGCAGACTTCCGGGTTGACCATCAGGATCGCCCGGGCCTGGCCCAGCTGCACGCTGTTGGCGGCGGCCTGGATGCCGAAGGTGGCGGACGAGCAGGCCACGTTCATGTCGAAGCCGAAGCCCTGGATGCCCAGCGCTTCCTGGACTTCGATGGCGATGGCCGGATAGGCGCGCTGCAGGTTGGAGCAGGCGACGATCACGCCGTCGATGTCGGCGGCGGTCTTGCCGGCGCGCTGCAGGGCCTGTTCGGCGGCGGCGGTGGCCATCTGGCAGAGCACCGACCATTCGTCGTTGGAACGCTCCGGCAGGCGCGGCGTCATGCGCGCAGGGTCGAGGATGCCCTCCTTGTCCATGACGAAGCGGCTCTTGATGCCGGAGGCTTTCTCGATGAACGCGGCGCTGGATTCGGTCAGGGCCTGGATCTCGCCGCGGGCGATGGCATCGGCGTTGTCGGCGTTGAACTGCGCAACGTAGGTGTTGAACGAGTTCACCAGTTCTTCGTTGGAGATGCTGTTGGCCGGGGTGTACAGGCCGGTGCCGCTGATGACGACGTTATGCATGGTCGTTTCTCTGATCTGTTCAGGCAGAAAGTGCTGGCACCGACGTGCCAACACGCAAAGGGTCTATTCCCGTCCGGTAGACGCAATAACCGGGTGACGCTTTATTGCGCAGCGCATCCTGCGCCGGAGGCTCTAGGCCGTGAAACCGGCGTTTATGGTCGCGAAGTGTGCCATAAACCCAAGGTTTTGACCTCTGTCCCACACACAACAGACGATTGACTGCGGAAGCGAGCCTGCCCGCGCTGAAGGACTGTCAGACAATCGATCAATCCGTTGCCTGATGCTCCGCCATCGCGAGCAGGCTCGCTCCTGCACAGTAGCCGTGCGCCCGAAGGCTAGGCCTCGACCTGCGTCCACTGTTTGTTCAGGCGCTTGTCGGAGACCGGCACCTTCGTCCCCAACTGCTGGGCGAACAGCGAAACCCGGTATTCCTCCAGCCACCAGCGGTACAGCTCAAGCTGCGGATCGCGCTTGCCTTCCTGGGCGTGCTTGGCGGCGCGGGTCTGGTACTGCGTCCAGAGGCCGGCCAGCTCGCCGCTCCACACCCGGTCTTTCTGCACCTGGGCGCCGAGCTTCTCGAACCGCTGTTCGACCGCCTTGAGGTAGCGCGGCAGCTCCTTGAGCCACAGCATCGGCGTTTCCCGCACGAAGCCCGGGTACACCAACTGGCTGAGCTGCTGCTTGATGTCGTTCAGCGCCACGGCCTGGGCCAGGTCGATCTTGCCCTTGAAGCGTTTCTGCAGGCCGTGCCACAGCTTGAGGATCTCCAGCACCAGGCGTGCCACCCGTTCGGCATGCTCGGTCCAGGCGCCGCGCTTGCGCTCGGCCAGCGCCGCCAGACCGGCGCCGTCCCGGGGCAGCGGGTCTTCGCCGTCGAGGATGCAGCTGTCGAGGCTGGCCAACAGAATGTCTTCGACCAGCGCCTCCACCCGCCCCAGTTCGCGGTACAGCAGGCCCAGTTCGGTCAGCCCCGGCAACTTGCCGCGCAGGAACTTGGCCGGCTCGGCCAACTGTTGCAGCAACAGCCGCTGCAACGCGCGGCGGTGCTGGAACTCGGCTTCGGCCGGCGTCGAGAAACGCCCTTCCTTGACCGTGCCGCCCTCTTCCACCAGCGCCGGATACACCGTCATCGACAGCCCGGCGATCTTCTGCTGGGTCTTTTCCGCCACCGGCGCAAAGACCTTGGCCTCCACCGGCTGCTGGCTCTTGGCACTCTGCGGGACGGCGAGCGCCGCCTGGCTGGCTTCGGCGAAACGCGCGGTGAGCTCGGCCAGGTCGCGTCCTTCGCCGAGGAACTTGCCCTGCCCGTCGACGATTTCCAGGTTCATCCGCAGATGCCCTTCGACCTGCTGCTCGGCTTCGGCCCAGGCTTCGTCGCTGACCCGCGCACCGGTCATGCGCAGCAGTTCGCGGCCCAGGGCCTGGGGCAACGAACCCTCGGCGAACGTCATGCGCTGCAACGCCGCCCTGACGAAGTCCGGCACCGGCACGAAGTTCTTGCGCAGGGCCTTGGGCAGGTTGCGCACCAGCGCGATGCACTTGGCTTCGATCAGCCCCGGCACCAGCCATTCCAGACGCTCCGGCGGCAGCATCGGCAACAGCGGCGCCGGCACCCGCAGGGTCACGCCGTCGCGGGGATGGTTAGGTTCGAAGTGGTAACTGAGCGCCAGTTCCAGGTCGCCGATGTGCAGGGTGTCCGGGTAGTCCCGCGCGGTGACTTCGCTGGCCTCGCGGGCCAGCACGTCCTCTTCGCGCATGATCAGCAGCTGCGGATCCTTCTGGCTGTTGACCCGGTACCAGCTGTCGAACGTGGCGGTCTGGTGGATCTCCGCCGGCAGCCGTGCGTCGTAGAAGGCGTACAGGGTCTCTTCGTCGGCCAGGATGTCGCGGCGCCGGGCCTTGGCCTCCAGTTCGTCGAGCTGCTCCAGCAACTGCTTGTTCGCCGTCAGGCACTTGGCCCGGGACTGGATCTCACCGCGCACCAGCCCTTCGCGGATGAACAGCTCCCGCGAGACCACCGGATCCACCGGGCCGTAATGCACCGGGCGGCGGCCGACCACGATCAGGCCGAACAGGGTGATCTGCTCGAACGCGATCACCTGGCCGCGCTTCTTCTCCCAGTGCGGTTCGAAGTGGTTCTTCTTGATCAGGTGCCCGGCCAGCGGCTCGATCCAGTCGGCGTCGATCTTGGCGACCATGCGCGCGTAGAGCTTGGTGGTCTCCACCAGTTCGGCGGCCATCACCCACTGCGGACGCTTCTTGCCGATCCCGGACGACGGGTGAATCCAGAACCGCCGCTGCCGGGCGCCGAGGTAATCGCCCTCTTCGGTCTTCTGGCCGATCTGGCTGAGCAGGCCCACCAGCACCGCTTTGTGGAACTTGGCGAAGTCCGCCGGCTCCTTGTTCAGGCTCAGCTGGAGGTCGCGGCAGATCAGGCTCAGTTGCCGATGGGCGTCGCGCCATTCGCGCAGGCGCAGGTAATTGAGGAAGTTCTTGCGGCACCAGTTGCGCAGCGGGCTCGCGGTCAGCGCCTGGCGCTGCTCCTCGAAGCCGCGCCACAGGTTGACCAGCGCGGCGAAGTCCGAATCGGCGTCCTTCCACTGCGCGTGGGCCTGGTCGGCGGCCTGCTGGCGCTCCGGCGGACGTTCGCGCGGATCCTGCACCGACATGGCGCTGGCCACGATCAGCACTTCCTGAAGGCTGCCCAGGCGCGCCGCTTCCAGCAGCATGCGGCCCATGCGCGGATCCACCGGCAGGCGCGCCAGCTGGCGGCCGACGGGGGTCAGCTGATTGTTGCGGTCCACCGCCGACAGTTCTTGCAGCAGGTTGAAGCCGTCGCTGATCGCCTTGCCGTCCGGCGGCTCGATGAACGGGAACGCGGTGATGTCGCCGAGGCGCAGATGGAGCATCTGCAGAATCACCGCCGCCAGGTTGGTGCGCAGGATCTCGGGGTCGGTGAATTCCGGCCGGCCGAGGAAATCCTCTTCGCTGTACAGGCGCACGCAAATGCCCGGCTCGACCCGTCCGCAACGGCCCTTGCGCTGGTTGGCGCTGGCCTGGGAGACCGCTTCGACGGGCAGGCGCTGCACTTTGGCGCGGTAGCTGTAGCGGCTGATGCGCGCGGTGCCGCTGTCGATCACGTAACGGATGCCCGGCACGGTCAGCGAGGTTTCGGCGACGTTGGTCGCCAGCACCACACGCCGGCCCGGGTGGGACTGGAAGATCCGCTGCTGCTCGGCCGGCGACAGGCGCGCGTACAGCGGCAGGATTTCGGTGTGCTTGAGCTGGGCCTTGCGCAGCATTTCAGCGGCGTCACGGATCTCCCGCTCGCCCGGCAAGAACACCAGCACATCGCCGGGACTGCGGCGCTCGCTGCGCTCGTAGGCGGCGATTTCGTCGAGGGTGGCGAGGATCGCCTGGTCCACGGTCAAGTCGTCTTCGACCCGGTTGCCCTCTTCGTCCTGCTCCAGGGTCAGCGGGCGGTACCAGGTCTCCACCGGGAACGTGCGCCCGGAGACTTCCACGATCGGCGCATCGTCGAAGTGCTTGGAGAAACGCTCCAGGTCGATGGTCGCCGACGTGATGATGACCTTCAGGTCCGGACGGCGCGGCAGCAGGGTCTTCAGGTAGCCCAGCAGGAAATCGATGTTGAGGCTGCGTTCGTGGGCCTCGTCGACGATGATCGTGTCGTAGCGTTCCAGGTAACGGTCGTTCTGGGTCTCCGCCAGCAGGATGCCGTCGGTCATCAGTTTGATCAGGGTGCTGGAATCGCTCTGGTCCTCGAACCGCACCTGATAGCCGACCAGCGCGCCCAGCGGCGTGCCGAGCTCCTCGGCGACCCGGCTGGCGACGCTGCGCGCGGCGATCCGGCGGGGCTGGGTGTGGCCGATCAGGCCGTGCCGGCCACGGCCGATCTCCAGGCAGATCTTCGGCAACTGGGTGGTTTTGCCCGAGCCGGTCTCGCCGGCGATGATCAGCACCTGGTGCTGCTCCAGCGCCTTCTTGATCTCGTCACGCTTGGCGGCGATGGGCAGGCTGTCGTCGTAGCGGATCGCCGGCACGCTGGCCTTGCGCGCCAGCACCTGGTCGCAGGACGCCTGCATGCGCGCGACCCACTGGGCCAGCTTGGCTTCGTCGGGTTTCTTGCGCTGCTCAAGCAACTGCCGGCGCAACCGGTGGCGGTCGGCGAGCATGGCGTGGTCGAGGTTCTTCAGCAGTTTGTCGATGGAGGGCGATTCGTCGGTCATCGGGTACGCAATTCGGTGGTCTGGTGGCGCAAGGGGGCGATTGTCGCAGATTTGGCGACATAAATGATGGCATGGGCGCACAACGCAAAGCGGCGTGCGTCCATTTCGCGGACAAAACCTGTGGGAGCCAGCCTGCTGGCGATGGCGTCAGTCCAGGCACCGCAGTTCAGGAGCAGTGCAGTTCCTGTGGGAGCAGGCCCGCGATGGCGTCGGCAACCTTCACTCGTTGTCCAGCCCCTTGCGCCGGTACGGGAACACATCGATCACCTTCCCCGCCCGGATCGCTTCCTGCAACCCCTTCCAGTAGTCGGCGTTGTACAGCTCGCCGTGCAACTGGTCGAAAAGCTTGCGCTGGCCGGCGTCGGCGAACAGGAACGGCGGGAATTCCTCGGGGAACACGTCCAGCGGCCCGATCGAGTACCACGGCTCGGAGGCCATTTCGTCCTCGGGGGTGCGCGGCGGCGGGATATGGCGGAAGTTGGCCTCGGTGAGGAAGCAGATCTCGTCGTAGTCGTAGAACACCACCCGGCCATGGCGGGTGACGCCGAAGTTCTTCAGCAGCATGTCGCCGGGAAAGATGTTGGCCGCCGCCAGTTGCTTGATCGCCAGGCCGTAGTCCTCCAGCGCTTCGCGCACCTGGGCTTCGTTGGCGTTGTCCAGGTAGAGGTTGAGCGGGGTCATCCGGCGCTCGGTCCAGCAGTGGCGGATCAGCACGGTCTCGCCTTCAAGCGACACGGTCGAGGGCGCGACCTCCAGCAGTTCCTCAAGGCACGCCGGGTCGAACTTGCTCACGGGGAAACGGAAATCGGCGAACTCCTGGGTATCGGCCATGCGCCCCACGCGGTCGACGCTTTTTACCAGCCGGTACTTTTCGATCACCGTGGCGCGATCGACGTTCTTCGACGGCGAGAAACGGTCCTTGATGATCTTGAACACCGTGTTGAAACCCGGCAGGGTGAATACGCTCATGACCATGCCGCGCACCCCCGGCGCCATGATGAAGCGGTCGTCGGTGTTGGCCAGGTGGTTGATCAGCGCGCGGTAGAACTCCGACTTGCCGTGCTTGTAGAAACCGATGGAGGTGTACAGCTCGGCGATGTGCTTGCCCGGCAGGATGCGCCGCAGAAAGCCGATGAATTCCGCCGGCACCGCCACATCGACCATGAAGTACGAACGGGTGAAGGAAAAGATGATCGACACTTCCGCCTCATCGGTGATCAGCGCGTCGATCTGGATCCCCCGCCCTTCGCGGTGCAGCAACGGAATCACCAGCGGCCACTGGTCGTCGTTGGTGTAGAGGCGCCCCACCAGGTACGCGCCCTTGTTGCGGTACAGCACCGAGGAGAACAGCTCGACGCTCAGCTCCGGATCCTTGCACACCCAGTCCGGCAGGTTGTCCCGCAGTTGCGCTTCGAGGCGCTGCAGGTCCCGGGGCAGGTCGGCGTAGTCTTCGCTGAAGCGGTAGTCGGCGAAGATGCTGGCGAGCATGCCCGACAGTTGCCCCTCGGGCCGGTAGATGCGCGTCTGCGCGGCCCGGGCACGGCGCAGGCTCGGCCGGGTGGTGTGGATGAACATGCAGCCGTCGCTGATCAGGTCATGGCTGAACAGCCCGCAGAAGATCGAGTTGTACCAGGTCTCGGACAGCTCATCGTCGAAGCGCAGGTCGATGATGCCGATGTAGGCGCTCTTGACCAGCGGCCAGCAACTGACGTCCATCAACACCGGTTCCTGGAAGTGCTCGCGCAGGCGCGCCACGGTCTCGCCCACCTTCTCTTCGTACAGGTTGATCCGCGCGGCCGAGGCGGTCTGCGTCTCCTGCCAGCGCGCCTGTTCGAAGCGCTCCCGCGCACCGTCGGTGATCCGGCGGAAATGCTCGCGGTAATCGTCGAAGCCATCGAGGATCAGGCGGGCGATATCGGTGGCGGGCCATTGCTGCGGCATAGATGAGACCTCTGCGGGAATTAAGGATCTGTGCTCCAAAGCCTGAGCTTAGCCACGGAAGCCTGCGCAGGAGAAGCGCAATTTGCGCCAAATCCGCGGACGGTCCGCCCTGCGCGCCGCCGACAGGAATTAAATGCCCGAACAGCGGTTGCCATCGCCGGGGCCGTCGGCAACACTCTCGTCCCTTTGCAGCAGGAGGTGCCCCGTGAGCCCCGTCGATATTTTCCGGTTACTGTCGCTGGCGGCCATCTGGGGCGCCAGCTTTCTGTTCATGCGCATCATCGCGCCGGTGATCGGCACGGTTCCCACGGCGTTCTTCCGGGTCTCGATCGCCGCCGTCGGGCTGCTGGTGATCCTCGGTCTGATGCGCATCAGCTGGGACTTCAAGGGAAAGCTGAAGACCGTGATGCTGCTGGGCCTGATCAACTCCGGGATCCCGGCCACGCTGTACTCGGTGGCCGCCCAGGTGCTGCCGGCCGGGTACTCGGCGATCTTCAACGCCACCACGCCGCTGATGGGCGTGCTGATCGGCGGGCTGTTCTTCAGCGAAAGACTCACGGCGGCCAAGCTCGGCGGCGTGTTTCTCGGCCTGCTCGGCGTCGGCGTGCTCACCCGCGCAGGCCCGGTAGCGTTCGACCTGCCGCTGCTGATGGGCGCCCTCGCCTGCCTGCTGGCCACCACCTGCTACGGCTTTGCCGGGTTCCTGGCGCGGCGCTGGCTGGACCAAGCCGGCGGGCTCGACAGCCGCCTGTCGGCACTGGGCAGCATGCTCGGCGCCACGCTGTTCCTGCTGCCGCTGTTCGGCTACAGCGCCCTCACCCAACCGCCGGCGAGCTGGGGCGGCTGGAACGTGTGGCTGTCGCTGCTGGGCCTGGGCTTGGCGTGCACCGCCTTCGCCTACATTCTCTATTTCCGTTTGCTGAGTTCGATCGGCCCGGTCAAGTCGATGACCGTGACCTTCATGATTCCGCCGTTCGGCGTGCTGTGGGGGGCGTTGTTCCTGGATGAGCCGCTGTCTTTGGCGCATCTGTATGGCGGGGTGTTGATTGCGCTGGCGTTGTGGCTGGTGCTGAAGCCGGCGGTGGCCAAACCTGCCGAAGCGCCGGCACGCTAGGCCGGCAGCGTCACTGAAACAGTCATCGCCGGCAGGCAGGCCGCAAAGCCCTGTAGGAGCTTGCCTGCAAGCGATGAGGCCGGCACCGACGACATCGCCGCCAGGCCGGCTCCCACAAGGCATTCCTGTGAATGCCGACCCGCCGGCGATGACCGCCGTCAGGCCTTACGGAACACGAACACCAGGCCGACGATGATCAACGCCATCCCCAGCACGCTCAGCATCGCCAGGCGATTGCCGAAGATCAGGTAATCCATCACCGCCGTGACCGCCGGCACCAGATAGAACAGGCTGGTGACGTTAACCAGATTGCCCCGGGCGATCAGCCGGTACAGCAACAGCGTCGCCAGCACCGACACCACCAGCCCCATCCACAGCACCGGCACGATGAACCCCGCCGTGCGCTCGAAATGGAACGGCTGGAACGGCACGAACACCCCGCACAGCAGCAATCCGGCCAGGTACTGCACCGGCAGCGTGCCGAGCGGGTTGTCGGTGATGCGCTTCTGCATGATCGAGCCGAACGTCATGCTCGCCAACGCCAGCAGGCCGAACAGCATGCCGGCCCATGACATCCCGGCCAGGCCGATGCCCTGGTAGACCACCATCACCAGCCCCGCCAGCCCCAGCGCCAGGCCGAACAGCCGCGAAGCCGAACGCTGACGCTCCATGATCGCCACCGTCAGGATCGGCTGCACGCCCATGACGGTCGCCATCACCCCCGGCGTGACTTTGCGGTCCAGGGCCAGCAGATAGAAGATCTGATAGGCCCCCAGCAACACCACGCCGGTGGCCAGCGCATACAGCATCGGCCTGCCGCCGGCAGGCAGCTTCAGCTTGAGCAACGGCACCAGCAGCACCAGCCCGCACAGGGCGATCACAAAACGCAGCAGGAGAAAGGCAAAGGGCGACGCGTGGGCCAGGCCCCATTTGGAGAAGATCGCCCCGCTGCTCCACAGCAGGACGAACAGGCTCGTGGACGCCGCCGCGAGCGCGGATTTTTTCGAAAGGACAAACATGCATGCCACCTGTAGTCAGGCAAATAGCCAACTCAGCCGAAGCTGAAATTCAGTAGGTTTTTCCGGGCGGGCACGGGGGACGGCGGAAAACGCCGATCAGCCCGAAACCCCGACGCCCGGTGGCGGTGCGACTGCGCGCACCGGCGTGCCACTGACAGGTGGTGGAGGGTAATGACTGATCTGCACAGGCTGCCGGTTCCCGCACGGCACGACGCCAGCGTTGACCGCCGGATCGACTACCGCGTTGACTGGGGATGCAGGCATCTGGACTGATCTTCTTTGCAGATTGGAGGGGTGAGCCTGAAGCTCACGAGGGCCGACTATAACCAGCCGGTGACACAGAATGCAACGATTGGGCGCGACGATCGAACGCCGCGCACGTCGCCCCGGATTCACGGGCATGAAAAAGCCGCTCATCGGGAGCGGCTTTTTCGTTTGCGGCCGGGTATCACCCAAACAGCCAATACCCCAGCAACGTCAGCACCACCACCGCCAGCACCGGCCGCATCACGCGGTAGGCCTTGGGGTGGCGGCGTTTCCATTGCTTGACCGCGCCGCTGAACTTGTCGCTGAAGCTTTTGCTCCAAGCGTAGGCCTGGTTGATGCCGCCGACGCGTTCGTCGTCCAGGTTCTGGGGGGCCGTGGCCCGGCCCAGCCAGGCGCTGATGAAGCGGTTGATACGGGTCATCAGGCGGTTGCTCAGCGGACGCTCGATGTCGCAGAACAGGATGACGCGGGTCTTGTCGGTTTCGTTCTTGACCCAGTGCACGTAGGTCTCGTCGAACATCACGTCCTCACCGTCGCGCCAGGCGTAGACCTGGCCGTCGACGAAGATCCGGCAATCGTCGGAGTTGGGCGTCGACAGGCCGAGGTGGTAGCGCAGGGAGCCGGCGAACGGGTCGCGGTGCGGGTTCAAGTGGCTGCCGCCCGGCAACAGCGCGAACATCGCGCCCTTGACGTTGGGGATCGCACTGACCAGCGCCACAGTCTTGGGGCACAGGGCCTCGGCGGACGGCAGCGGCTTGTCGTACCACTTGAGGTAAAAACGCTTCCAGCCCTTCTTGAAGAACGAGCCGAAACCGGCGTCGTTGTTCTTTTCGGCGGCGCGGATGTAGCCCTCGTCGAACAGGTGCATGGCCTCGTCGCGGATGGTTTCCCAGTTGTCGCGCAGCACGTCCAGCTCAGGGAACTTGCTGCGGTCCAGGTACGGCCGGGACGGCACGCCCGAGAACAGGTACATCAACGTGTTGTACGGGGCGAACAGCGCCGAGTGGTTGACGAACTGACGCAGCACCGGCAGGCGCGCCTTGCCGCGCAGATGCACGAAGAGAATGCTGCCCACGAACAGCAACAGCACCGACACCTTGGCGGCCAATGGAAAAGTCATCAACAACTCCTTGAAAAAAGACAACGCTGCGCAATGTCATCTGCCCGACATGGCGGCCGGCCATGATAAACACTCCCGGCGCCGGGAAAAACCCGCCGGGCCAAGATTCAGTGTTAAGGGTTGCGCAACAAAGCACTTCTTAACACACGTGTCCTGAACCCCGGCTGACGTGAGTCAATCCTTGCCCTTACTGCTGGTTCTCCTGATCGGTGAACAGATCGCTGAACAACATGCTCGACAGGTAACGCTCACCGGAGTCCGGCAGCACCACGACGAGGGTCTTGCCCTGCATTTCCGGGGTCTCGGCCAACCGCACCGCCACCGCCATCGCCGCACCGCAGGAAATCCCGCACAGGATGCCCTCTTCCTGCATCAGCCGCAGGGCCATGGCCTTGGACTCTTCATCGGTGACCTGCTCGACCCGGTCGACCATCGTCAGGTCCAGGTTCTTGGGCACGAAACCGGCGCCGATGCCCTGGATCTTGTGGGGGCTGGGCTTGATCTCTTCACCGGCCAGCGCCTGGGTGATGACCGGGGACGCCACCGGTTCCACCGCCACCGACAGGATCGGTTTGCCCTGGGTGTTCTTGATATACCGCGAGACACCGGTGATGGTTCCGCCGGTGCCCACTCCCGCCACCAGCACGTCGATGGCGCCGTCGGTGTCGTTCCAGATTTCCGGACCGGTGGTCTTCTCGTGGATCGCCGGGTTGGCCGGGTTGTCGAACTGGGCCGGCATGAAATATCGGCCGGCATCGCTGGCGGCGATTTCGGTGGCTTTCTCGATGGCGCCTTTCATGCCCTTGGCCGGCTCGGTGAGCACCAGCTCCGCGCCCAGGGCCTTGAGCACCTTGCGTCGCTCGATGCTCATCGAGGCCGGCATGGTCAGCATCAGCTTGTAGCCGCGGGCCGCCGCCACGAACGCCAAGCCGATGCCCGTATTGCCCGAAGTCGGCTCGATGATGGTCATGCCCGGCTTGAGGCGGCCGCTGCTTTCGGCGTCCCAGATCATGTTCGCGCCGATCCGGCACTTGACCGAGTAGCCCGGGTTGCGACCTTCGATCTTGGCCAGGATGGTCACGCCGCGCGGGGCGATCCGGTTGATCTGCACCAGCGGCGTGTTGCCGATGGAATGGGCGTTGTCAGCGAAAATGCGGCTCATGGCTGGGTCCTTACGACAGCGTTGGATTCAGCCGTCCAAGGTAAGCCTGTTGCGGCGGCCAGTCCAGCCCGTCCCGACCCGGTCGAACGACTGCGGCGGGCAGCAGTCAATCGCTTTAAACCCTGCGGAAAATGCCGTCATGAAACGTCGCTACCGCTGGCCCCTGTGGACGTTCGCCACCGTCGTGGCGCTGCTGGTCGCCCTGCACGTCGCCCTGCCTTGGCTGGTGCGCGACTACCTGAACGACAAACTGGCGGACATGGGCGACTACCGCGGCCGGATCACCGACGTCGACCTCGCCCTGTGGCGCGGCGCCTACAAGATCAATGGCCTGAAGATCGTCAAGGTCACGGGCAAGGTGCCGGTGCCGTTCGTCGACGCGCCGCTGATCGACCTGTCGGTCAGCTGGCGTTCGCTGTGGCACGACCATGCGGTGGTGGCACGGGTCAAATTCGTCAAACCCGAAGTGAACTTCGTCGATGGCGGGGCCAACAAGCAGAATTCCCAGACCGGCCAGGGCACCGACTGGCGCGCCCAACTGGGCAAGCTGCTGCCGATCACCCTCGACGAAGTGCAGATCGACGACGGACGCATCCGCTTTCGCAATTTCAACTCCAAGCCACCGGTCGACATGAGCGCCACCCACGTCCAGGCCATCGTGCGCAACCTGACCAACGTGGCGGACACCCAAGGCAAGCGCGACGCCCGCCTGGACGGCAAGGCCCTGCTGCTGGGCCACGCACCGCTGGAAACCCTGGCCATGTTCGATCCGTTGAGCAACTTCGAAGACTTCGAGTTCCGCCTTCGCGCCCGGGACATCGAACTCAGGCGCCTGAACGACTTCGCCTCGGCCTACGGCAAGTTCGACTTCAACGCCGGCCACGGCGACGTGGTGATCGAGGCCCGGGCCGAGAAGGCCCGGCTCAGCGGCTACATCAAGCCGCTGCTGCGCGATGTCGACGTGTTCAATTGGCAGCAGGACGTGGAAGACAAGAACAAGGGCCTGTTCCGCTCGATCTGGGAAGCGCTGGTCGGCGGCACCGAAACCGTGCTGAAAAACCAGGGCAAGAACCAGTTCGCCACCCGCGTCGAACTCAACGGCAGCGTCCACCGCCAGGACATCAGTGCGTTCGAGGCGTTTCTGCAGATCCTGCGCAACGGCTTCATCCAGGCGTTCAATGCCCGGTATGAACGGCCGAAACCCGATGCGGGCGACTGACGGGGCCGCTGCGCAGTCCAGCGGGAGCAAGCTCCCTCGCCACAAAGGCAGACCGGCCAAGCAACCGTCGCCGATGCCATCCATCGGCCGAAACCGAGTCAACATGTGACGCTCCATTCAGAGACTGAATACGCCGTCTGCGTTCACAGTCGGCCGGGCTGCGCGTTATAGTCGGGCCATCCGTTTTTTCGTCCCGCCCTGCCCGTTCAGGCCGGCGTCACCGTTCGAGGATTTGCAGATGAAGTTCGAAGGCACCCAGGCCTACGTCGCCACCGATGACCTGAAGCTGGCGGTCAACGCCGCCATCACCCTGGAGCGGCCGCTGCTGGTCAAGGGCGAACCGGGCACCGGCAAGACCATGCTCGCCGAGCAACTGGCCGAGTCGTTCGGCGCCAAGCTGATCACCTGGCACATCAAGTCCACCACCAAGGCCCACCAGGGCCTGTACGAGTACGACGCGGTCAGCCGCCTGCGCGACTCGCAGCTGGGCGTGGACAAGGTGCACGACGTGCGCAACTACCTGAAGAAAGGCAAGCTGTGGGAAGCCTTCGAGTCCGAGGAGCGGGTGATCCTGCTGATCGACGAGATCGACAAGGCCGACATCGAGTTCCCCAACGACCTGTTGCAGGAACTCGACAAGATGGAGTTCTACGTCTACGAGATCGACGAGACCATCAAGGCCAAGAAGCGCCCGATCATCATCATTACCTCCAACAACGAGAAAGAGCTGCCGGACGCCTTCCTGCGCCGCTGCTTCTTCCACTACATCGCCTTCCCCGACCGCACCACCCTGCAGAAGATCGTCGACGTGCACTACCCGGACATCAAGAAGGACCTGGTCAGCGAAGCGCTGGACGTGTTCTTCGACGTACGCAAGGTGCCGGGCCTGAAGAAGAAGCCCTCGACCTCCGAACTGGTCGACTGGCTCAAGCTGCTGATGGCCGACAACATCGGCGAAGCGGTGCTGCGCGAGCGCGATCCGACCAAGGCCATCCCGCCGCTGGCCGGCGCCCTGGTCAAGAACGAGCAGGACGTGCAACTGCTTGAGCGACTGGCCTTCATGAGCCGTCGCGGCACCCGCTAAGAGGCTGACGCCATGCTGCTCAACCTGTTCAACGAAATGCGCGCAGCCAAGGTGCCGGTGTCGGTGCGCGAGCTGCTGGACCTGATCAACGCGCTGAAGCAGCGCGTGACCTTCGCCGACATGGACGAGTTCTACTTCCTGTCCCGGGCGATCCTGGTGAAGGACGAGCGCCATTTCGACAAGTTCGACCGCGCGTTCGGCGCCTACTTCAACGGCCTGGAGAAGCTCGACGACCACCTCCAGGCGCTGATTCCCGAAGACTGGCTGCGCAAGGAATTCGAACGCTCGCTGACCGACGAGGAGCGCGCGCAGATCCAGTCCCTCGGGGGCCTGGACAAGCTGATCGAAGAGTTCAAGAAACGCCTGGAAGAACAGAAGGAACGCCACGCCGGCGGCAACAAGTGGATCGGCACCGGCGGCACCAGCCCGTTCGGCTCCGGCGGCTTCAACCCCGAGGGCATCCGGGTCGGCGACGCCGGCAAGCGCCAGGGCAAGGCCGTGAAGGTCTGGGATCAGCGCGAGTACAAGAACCTTGACGACTCCGTGGAGCTGGGCACCCGCAACATCAAGGTCGCCCTGCGCCGCCTGCGCAAGTTCGCCCGCCAGGGCGCGGCGGAAGAGCTGGACATCGACGGCACCATCGACCACACCGCCCGCGACGCCGGCCTGCTGAACATCCAGATGCGTCCGGAGCGGCGCAACACGGTCAAGCTGTTGCTGCTGTTCGACATCGGCGGCTCGATGGACGCCCATGTGAAGATCTGCGAGGAACTGTTCTCGGCCTGCAAGACCGAGTTCAAGCACCTGGAGTACTTCTACTTCCACAACTTCATCTATGAGTCGGTGTGGAAGAACAACATGCGCCGCACCTCCGAGCGCACTTCGACCATGGACCTGCTGCACAAGTACGGCGCCGACTACAAGGTGATCTTCATCGGCGACGCCGCCATGGCGCCCTACGAGATCACCCAGGCCGGCGGCAGCGTCGAGCACTGGAACGAAGAGCCGGGCTACGTGTGGATGCAGCGCTTCATGGAGAAGTACAAGAAGCTCATCTGGATCAACCCTTATCCAAAAGACACCTGGGGCTACACCTCCTCGACCAACATCGTGCGCGACCTGATCGAGGATCAGATGTATCCGCTGACGTTGCGCGGGTTGGAAGAAGGGATGCGCTTCCTGTCCAAATGACTTCGTCGCCCGGACGGTCACCATCGCCAGCAGGCTGGCTCCCACAGAGGTTCTGGCCGTTCACGAACCTTGCGTACGCCACGAAACCTGTGGGAGCCAGCCTGCTGGCGATGGCGTCGGTGATGACGCCGCGACAGTTGCCCGCCAACGGCACCTGCCGACAAAGCCCTCAGCGTTCGACGAAGCGCCGCAGATACTCGACCTGCTCACGGTGCGCGGTGTCCTGCACCACCGGCCGCAACCGCACCTGCGCCCCCGGCAAGCATTGCGCCAGGCGCGCCAGCGCCAACGGCGTCAACGCGCCCAGGCGCGGGTAACCGCCGATGGTCTGCCGGTCATTGAGCAGCACGATCGGCTGGCCGTCCGGCGGCACCTGCACCGCGCCCAACGGAATGCCTTCGGAAATCATCGGCCGGCCCTGGTACTGCAACGGCGTGCCCAGCAGGCGGATGCCCATGCGGTCGGCCCGGCTGTCGAGCGTCCAGGCACGGTTGAACGCATCGAACAGGCTCTGCCCGCTGAATTCGCCGATCTGCGCGCCCAGCACCAGGTCCAGCGGTGCCTTCAGGGCCAGGTCCGGCCGATGCTCAAGCGGCACTTCACGCACCGGCAAAGTCGCATCGTCACAGTCCAGCAGCGCGCCTTTGGCCAACGGCAATCCCCTGCCCTCGAGGCCGCCCAGTTCTTCGCGCACCACCGTCGAGCAACTGCCCAGCACCTGCGCCGCCGCAAAACCGCCGGGCGCCGCCAGATAGGCGCGGGCGCCGCTCAGCGGCTGGGTGAACTGCAGCGTCTGCCCCCGACGCAAGGTGAAGCTGCGCCAAGGCAGCAGCGGCTCGTCGTCGATACGGGCGCCGAGGTCGGCCCCGGCCAGCGCCAGCACGCAGTCGTGCTGCGCCACCACGGCAAAGCCGCCGAGGGTGATCTCGATCACCGGCCGGTCAAGCCCGTTGCCCAGCAGCCAGTTGGCCCAGGCCATCGAGCGCCAGTCCGCCGCGCCGCCCTGGGTCACGCCCAGATGGCGCACGCCGAACCGCCCCGCATCCTGCAACTGGCACAGCGGTGTGCTTGCTTCGATCAACAATCGGCTCATGCCAGGGCCTCCAGTGGCGTGTCGTCACCGCCGAGGCGGATGAACTCGGCATGGCTCACCGCCTCGAACCGCACGGTGTCGCCGGGCTGCATCAGGCTGTAGCCGTCTCGGTCGCGGTCGAACAGCCTGGCCGGGGTACGGCCGATCAGGTTCCAGCCGCCGGGGGACACCGCCGGATACGCTGCGGTCTGGCGCTCGGCGATACCGACGCTGCCGGCGGCGACCTTCTTGCGCGGGGTGTCCAGCCGCGGCGCCGCCAGCGCCTCTTCCACCAGCCCCATGAAGGCGAAGCCCGGGGCGAAACCGAGGGCGAACACCTGATATTCCCGTGCGCTGTGGCGGCGGATCACCTCCTGCACCGTCAACCCGCTGCGCCGGGACAGCAAGCTCAGCTCCGGCCCGACGCTCAGGTCGTACCAGACCGGCAGCACATGGCAGCGGCCCGCGGAACCCGTGTTCGGCGACAGCCCGGTCAAGGCTTCGGCGATCCGCTCCCGCGCCTGGGCCGGGCTCAGGGCCGTCAGGTCGTAATGCACCATCAGCGTCGTGTAGGACGGAACCAGATCAATCAGGCAATCACCGAACACTGCGCGCAACCGCTCGCCGGCGGCCAGCATCCAAGGCATGTTGGCCTCGGCGATCTCATCGAACAGGCGCACCATCAGGCAATCCAGCGCCACCACTTCCACCCGTGGGTTCATGACGCGCCCTGCTCGTCCAAGGCCTGGCGGATGCGCTGCACGGCGGCCACGGAAGCGGCGTTGTCGCCGTGCACGCACAGGGTGTCGGCGTGCAGGAGCAGATCCGAGCCGTCGCTGGCGACGAGGGACTCGCCGCGGGCGATGGTCAGCGCCTGCCGCACCACCGTTTCAGGATCGTGATGCACCGCGCCGGGCAACTGGCGCGACACCAGCCGCCCGGCGTTGTCGTAGGCGCGGTCGGCGAAGGCTTCGAACCAGAGCGTCACGCCGTACTCGTCACCCAACTGCTGCGCCGCCGAGTTGTCACGGGTGGCCATCAGCATCAGCGGCAGCGCACGGTCGTACGCCGCCACGGCCTGGATCACCGCCCGCAGCTGGGCCGGGTTGGCCATCATGTCGTTGTACATCGCGCCATGGGGTTTGACGTAGCTCACCCGCCCGCCCTGGGCGCGGCAGATGCCGTCGAGGGCGCCGATCTGGTAATGCAGGATGTCTTGCAGTTCCTGGGCGCTGTAGGCCATGGAACGCCGGCCGAACCCCACCAGGTCCTGATAGGCCGGGTGCGCGCCGACCTTCACCCCGTGGCTCAGGGCCAGGCTCACGGTCTTGCGCATGATGCCCGGATCGCCGGCGTGGAAACCGCAGGCGATGTTGGCGCAGTCGATGAAGGGCATCACTTCGGCGTCCAGCCCCATGGTCCAGCTGCCGAAACTCTCGCCGATGTCGCAATTCAATAGCAGGCGGTTCACGTTGAACACTCCTGTAGCTTTGATCTTTTTCTGCCGTAGGACGCTTGCCGTCAGGCAGCGCCCCGCAGGTTATCAGTTACTGTGCGTCCAGTTGCTTGCCGCGGGTTTCCGGCAGGCTCAGCGCCGCGAGGATCACCACGCCATAGGACACCGCCGCGAAGGCGCCGATGCCCAGGCTCAGCGGCACCTTCTGGCTGAGCAGGCCGATCAGCAAAGGAAACAGCGCCGCCAGCGCCCGGCCGACGTTGTAGCAGAAGCCCTGGCCGGAGCCGCGGATGCGGGTCGGGAACAGCTCGGTGAGGAATGCGCCCATGCCGCTGAAGATCCCCGAGGCGAAGAAGCCCAACGGAAAGCCCAGCCACAGCATCACGCCATTGCTGACCGGCATCTGCGTGTAGAGCAGCACGATGGTGAACGAACCCACCGCAAACAGGATGAAGTTCTTCTTGCGCCCCAGCAGGTCGGTCAGATAGGCGCTGATCACATAGCCGGCATAGGAACCGACGATCAC
The DNA here is from genome assembly GCF_002112745.1 of Pseudomonas sp. B7(2017). NCBI lineage: Bacteria > Pseudomonadati > Pseudomonadota > Gammaproteobacteria > Pseudomonadales > Pseudomonadaceae > Pseudomonas > Pseudomonas sp. B7(2017). Next base: position 71,293 of record NZ_NEIP01000004.1, read on the forward strand.
CATCGCCAGGTATCCGCCGGTGCCGAGCACGCTCAGGCCGCGCTCGTTCTTCAGGAAGGTCGGCAGCCAAGAGGTGATCGCGTAGTAGCCGCCGAGCGCACCGGTGGTCAGCAGCGAGGCGCGCAGCGTGGTGAAGAGCATGCCGGGGGCGAAGATCTCATAGAACCTGGACGGGTTCTGCGGGGTTTGCGCGGCCTTGGCTTCGCGGTAGATCTCCGGATCCTTCACCAGGCGGCGGACGAACACCACGAACACCGCCGGCACGATGCCGAGGATGAACAGCGCCCGCCAGGCGTCTTCGGCCGGCAGCACCGAATACAGCAGCGCATACAGGATCGCGGTCAGCCCCCAGCCCAAGGCCCAGCCCGACTGCACCATGCCCACCGCCTTGCCGCGGTCCTTGGCGCGGATCACTTCGCCGATCAGCACGGCGCCGGCGGTCCATTCGCCGCCGAAGCCGAAGCCCATCAAGGTGCGGGCGATCAGCAGTTGCTCGTAGTTCTGGGCGAAGCCGCAGAGGAAGGTGAAGAACGCGAACCACAGCACCGTCAGCTGGAGGGTGCGCACGCGGCCGATGCGGTCGGAGAGGATCCCCGCCACCCACCCGCCGATGGCCGACGCGATCAGGGTACTGGTGTGGATCAGCCCGGCCTGGCCCGTGGTGATGCCCCACATCGCGATCAGGGTCGGCACCACGAAGCTGAGCATCTGGGTGTCCATGCCGTCGAGGCCGTAGCCGATCTTGCAGCTCCAGAAGGTGCGACGCTCTTGCTTGTTGATGTTGCGGTACCAGTCGAAGGGGCCGGGGCGGGCCGCCGTCTTGGGGTGATCGAGGGTGTCGGGCGCACTCATGGCAAGTCTCCGCAGGCTTTTATTGGTCTTGTTCGTAGTCCCGACGACGCCTATCGTGGGAACCGCATGCGCCGATTCTTGGGCGCACCGCCCTGCTGCGTCCAACGAATAAAAACCCGCCCTAGCCATAAGAAAAATTTGATCCCATGAACCTGAAGTTTCTCGAGACCTTTGTCTGGGTCGCCCGCCTGAAGAGCTTTCGCCTGACCGCCGACAAGCTGTTCACCACCCAGGCCTCGATTTCCAGCCGCATCGCGGTGCTCGAAGGCGAACTCGGGGTGAAACTGTTCGTGCGCGACTCCCGGGGCGTCAGCCTGACGCCCGAAGGCCTGAAGGTGCTGGAATACGCCGAGCGGATGCTCGACACGATGCAGGCGCTGAAGCAGTCGATCGAAACCCGCTCCAGCAAGGTCGGCCGGGTGCGCATCGGCGTGATGGACACGGTGATCCACACCTGGCTCAGCCCGTTGGTGGCGCAGATGACCGACCTGTACCCCCGGGTGGAAATCGAGCTGGTGGCGGATACGTCGCTGAACCTCTGCGATCAGCTGCAAAAGGGTTTTCTCGACCTGATCCTGCAGACCGACCTGGTGCGCCAGGAAAGCGTGCGCAGCCTGGCGCTGGCCAGCCATCCGGTCGGCTGGATCGTCGCCAGCCAATCGATCTACAACCGCGACTACACGGGCCTGGCGGACCTGGCGCAGGAGCGGATCATCACCTACTCGAAGAACTCCCGCCCCCACCAGGACATCCTCGCGCTGATGCAGGCCGAGGGCGTGCCGGCGCCACGGCTGAACTGCGTGAACTCGGTGTCGGCGATCACCCGCCTGCTGCGCGACGGCTTCGGCATCGGCGCCCTGCCGCCGGTGCTGGTGGCCGAGGAACTGGCGCGGGGAGAACTGACCCTGCTCGACATCGCGCAGCGGCCGCAGGACCTGCAGGTGGTGGTGTCGTGGCGGATCGGGGTGGAATGGGTCGAGGACATCGTGACCCTGTGCCAGCAGGTGCTGGAGGCGTATGCGCGCAAGGTGGGCGAGGGTTACATCGTCCTGTCGAAATGACTGCCCCACGCTGGGCGTGGGGCAGTCAGGTCAGAGGCCGCGCAGGTCGCGTTCCTCGATCGGCCGGCTCTGGCGCAGGCGCTTGCCGCCCAGCACCACCCAGTCGATCAGGCGGAACAGGCATTCCAGGCCGAACGACAGCAGCATCGCCCCGCCCATGCCCCAGATCATCGCCTCCGGGGTCAACAGGATCTGGTAGCTGTAGCCGTTCCAGGTTTCCTTGCGGATGTCCGGATCGGCGGCCAGCACCACTTGCAGGAAGCGGATGTACCACGGCCCCTGCATCGCCTGATACTGCTTGTCCAGCGCGAGCTGGCGGTTGAGCAAGGTGCTCAGGCTGTCGGCGTCGCTGCGGAACACCGGGTCTTCGCTGGCGCGGTAGTGGGCGACCAGCGCCTGCAGGTCACCCTTGAAGAACTGCTCGGCGGTGCCCTGGAAGCCGCGCAGGCCGGTCTGCGCCTCGATCAGGTGGGCCTCGACCCGTTTGGCGTAGTCGTTGATGAACCCCGGCACCTGGACACCGACCAACAGGCCCGCCGCAAACAACACCAGCCGCAGATAACTGAGCAACATCGCAGGATCCTTATTCGGTCTTGCCTTGGCTGACGCATTCGCCGCGCCGCCACAGGCTCCACTGGCCCGGTTCGTAGCGGGTCCAGGTTTCGTTTTCGGTCAAGGGTTCGGTGGCGATCACCGTGACCACGTCGTTGGGCGTGGTTTCGGCCTGGAAATCGACGATCACGTCGACGTCCTTCAGCCGCGCCGGGCCGAACGGCGCGCGCCGGGTGATCTGCGCCAGTTTGGTCGAGCAATAGCAGAACAGCCAGTCGCCGTCGCTGAGCAGGCAGTTGAACACGCCTTTGCCGCGGTACTCGGCGCAGGCGGCCACCAGGTCCGGCAGCAGCACTTCGATGTCGACCGGTTCCGGGAACGCGGCACGCACGCGGTTGAGCAGGTCGCAGAACGCCGCCTCGCTGTCGGTGTCGCCGACCGGGCGGTAGAAGCTCTGCGCCGGCGCAAAGTCCGCCAACTGGCCGTTGTGCGCGAAGCACCAGTTGCGCCCCCACAGCTCGCGGACGAACGGGTGGGTGTTGGACAGGCAGACCTTGCCGACGTTGGCCTGGCGGATGTGGCCGATGACCACTTCGCTCTTGATCGGGTAGCGCTGCACCAGGTTGGCGACTTCCGATTCGCAGCTGGCCGCCGGATCCTGGAACAGCCGCAGCCCGCGCCCTTCGTAGAACGCGATGCCCCAGCCGTCGCGGTGCGGGCCGGTGCGGCCGCCGCGCTGCATCAGCCCGGTGAAGCTGAACACGATGTCGGTCGGCACGTTGGCGCTCATGCCCAATAGTTCACACATGTGCAGGTTCCCGTGGCTACAGACGCGGCTCGACCCGCATGCGCTGCGGGTTGCCCGGCAACGGCGGACGGCCGTAGCGGTCGTCGCCGGCGCCGCCGAAGGCTTGGCCGGCGTCCCGCTCGTCTTCGGCGCGGGCCGCGGCACGGGCGGCTTCGGCCTGTTCCTTGCGCGCGTTTGAGGCCCGTTCGATCGGGAAGCGGATCAGCACGAAGATCAGGTAGATGCCGAAGGCGATCATGGCGTACATCAGCAGCTCGGAGATCGCGCGAAAGGCGTTGTTGCCGACCTTGAACAGCAGATCCAGCGCCGTGATGGCCACCGCCGGGGCGTATTTTTCCTTCACCGGGTCGATGATGGTCGGCGCGAACAGCAGCACCGCCACCAGCAGCCGCAGCGGCTCGCGCAGCCAGCGCCACATCCAGCGGGTCATGCGCATCCACACCAGCAGGCAGCCCAAGGCGGCGAAGGCGTAGAGGCCCCAGGCGATCAGATAGTCGTTCTCGGTCATGGTGTCCATGGCAAGGCAGGCAAAGAGGCGCTTATAGTAACGGCTTTTCGCACGGCCGGCTTGCCCCAAAAGACATGCAGCCTGCGGGAGCCGGCCTGCCGGCGACGAGGCCGGCGCATTCGGCGTCGATGCTGTCTGGCTGGCCCCACGGGATCGGCCATGCCGTCCCGGCCTGCGAACACCCTCTTTCCGAATCTTGCCCTGGAGCCCTCCATGCCCGCATCCGTCAACGCCCTCAGCGCCCCGATCGCCCGCAGAGCCCCCGGAGCCGACCCGTACGCCTGGCTGCAGGAGCGCGACACCGACGCGGTGCTCGACTACCTCAAGGCCGAAAACGCCTACCAGCAGGCGCAGACCGCCGATCAGGAAGGCCTGCGCGAAACCCTGTTCGAGGAGATCAAGGGCCGCATCCTGGAAACCGACCTGTCGCTGCCCTCCCCTTGGGGCCCGTACCTGTACTACACCCGCACCACCGCCGGCGACGAATACGCCCGCCACTACCGCTGCCCGCGGCCGACCGACGGCAGCCTGACCCTGGACGAAAGCCGCGAACAGCTGCTGCTCGACCCCAACGCCCTGGCCAACGGCGGGTTCTTCTCCCTCGGCGCGTTCAGCGTCAGCCCGGACCATCAGCGCCTGGCCTACAGCGTCGATGCCTCGGGGGATGAGATCTACACCCTGTTCGTCAAGGAGCTGTCCAACGGCAAGGTCAGCGAACTGGCGTTCGAGGACTGCGACGGCAGCATGACCTGGGCCAACGACAGCCTGACCCTGTTCTTCGGCGTGCTCGACGACACCCACCGCCCGCACATGCTCATGCGCTACCGGCTGGACGGCACCGCCGCCGAAGAGGTGTTCCACGAGCCGGACGGGCGCTTCTTCCTGCATTGCTACCGTTCGAGTTCCGAACAGCAATTGCTGCTGTCGCTGGGCAGCAAGACCACCAGCGAAGTCTGGGCGCTGGACGCCAACCGGCCGCAGGAGGCCTTCACTTGCCTGGCGCCACGGGTCGAGGATCACGAATACGACGTCGATCACGGCAAGCTCGACGGCCAGTGGACATGGTTCATCCGCACCAACCGCGACGGCATCAACTTCGCGCTGTATCACGCCCCCGACACCGGCCACGCCCCGACCGAGGCCGATTGGCAGAACCTGATCCCTCACAGCGACACGGTGATGCTCGACGGCCTGAGCCTGAACGTCGGCGCCCTGACCCTGAGCCTGCGCGAAGGCGGCCTGCCGGTCATCGAAGTCCGCCCCCAAGGCCTGGCGCCCTACCGCGTGCAGTTGCCGGACGCGGCCTACAGCCTCTACGTGCAGAACAGCCTGGAGTTCGACAGCGACCGCATCCGCCTGCGCTACGAGGCCCTCAACCGGCCGGCCCAGGTGCGTCAGCTGATCCTGGCCAGCGGTGAACAGGCCGTGCTCAAGCAGACCCCGGTGCTCGGCCCGTTCGATGCCGACGCCTACGTCAGCCAGCGCTTGTGGGCCACGGCGCCGGACGGCACCCTGGTGCCGATCAGCCTGGTGGTCAAACGGGAAATGCTCGGCCGGCCGGTGCCGCTGTACCTGTACGGCTACGGCGCTTACGGTTCGAGCCTCGACCCGTGGTTCTCCCACGCCCGCCTGAGCCTGCTTGAACGCGGCATGGCCTTCGCCATCGCCCACGTGCGCGGCGGCGGCGAACTGGGCGAGGCCTGGTACCGCGCCGGCAAGCAGGAACACAAGCACAACACCTTCAGCGACTTCATCGCCTGCGCCGAGCACCTGATCGCCGAGGGTTTCACCACCTCGCCGCAACTGGCGATCAGCGGCGGCAGCGCCGGCGGCTTGCTGATCGGCGCGGTGCTCAACCAACGCCCTGACCTGTTCGGCGCGGCGATCGCCGAAGTGCCGTTCGTCGACGTGCTCAACACCATGCTCGATCCCGAGCTGCCGCTGACCGTCACCGAATATGACGAGTGGGGCAACCCCGGGGAGCCGGACGTGTACACGCGGATCAAGGCCTACGCGCCGTACGAGAACGTCACCGCCCAGGCCTACCCCGCCACGCTGGTGATCGCCGGCTACAACGACAGCCGTGTGCAGTACTGGGAAGCGGCCAAATGGGTGGCCAAGCTGCGCGCCACCAAGACCGACGACAACCCGCTGCTGCTCAAGACCGAACTGGGCGCCGGCCATGGCGGCATGAGCGGGCGCTATCAGGGATTGCGTGACGCAGCGCTCGAATATGCATTTGTCTTCAAGGTTCTGGGGATCGCCTGAGGAACTCCGCCGGTCAGTCGGGTCTTAACTCCCGACACCGCAGGCCGATAGTTCGTACAGCCCTGTGGGAGCGAGCCTATTCGCCCCGCAGGGAATCTGTGTGAAGCCTGGAAACCGTGAAAACAAAAAAGACCGCGACGACATGTCAGAACCGACTCTGCTCAACAACGAAATCCGCGACTGGCTGATGGACTGCGGCCTGTTCGACCAACTGCTGCCGGCGGACTTCGCCGCCGCCTCGGGTTACTTCAGCATCAGCACCGTGGCCGAGGGCCAGGCGATCTTTCGCGAAGGCGATGCCGGCAGCTTCATGTGCATCATCCACAGCGGCCAGGTAGCGGTGCAGAAGACCAACGGCGACGGCCAGACCGTGACCATGGCCACCCTGCGCAGCGGCCGTGCGTTCGGCGAGATGGCCGTGCTCGACGGCGAACGCCGCTCGGCCACCTGCGTGGCGGCGAGCGACTGCCAGTTGCTCAACCTGGGCAAGGACTCCCTGGAAAAGATGCTCAACGACGCGCCGAAGATCGCCGCCAAGATCATCCGCGCCCTCGCCGTCTCGCTCTCCAAGCGCCTGCGCATGGCCGACGGCCAGTTGGCGGCGCAGCAGATCTAGCCGCCGGGGGATTTGCTCTTGACCGCAGGTTCGATTCCCGGCACCGGCTGGTCCTTGGCCGGCGGGCTGGGCATTTCGATCGGCACCAGCGGCGGGCCGCCACTACCGGCTCCGGTCTTGGGGATCGGCACGGGGCTGATCTGCGGGTACGGGGTGGGCGTCGCCGTGCCGGGCGAGCCGGGCTGGCCGGCCGGCGCCACCGGAACCGACTGCTGGGCCCGGACCTGCGGGATCGAGATTGCGGCCATCGCAATGACCGCTAGAATGGTGCGCTTCATTCAGGGCTCCGTATTGGCCTGAGTCTGTGCACAGGCTACTCCCAACCGGATCCGGCTGCCTGTCCTTTCTTGCAGGATCCTGCGGGCCCTGGGCTAAACTCTGCTGTAACCGTCATTAGTCTATTACCAAGGTGAACCCATGAGTTCGTCGACCCCGACCAACACCTCGAAACTGGACCGCATCCTCGCCGACAACCAGCGCGACAAGGAAATGGGCTACCGCGACAAGGCCCTGAAAATGTACCCGCACGTCTGCGGGCGCTGCGCCCGGGAGTTCTCCGGCAAGCGCCTGAGCGAACTGACCGTGCACCACCGCGACCACAACCACGACAACAACCCGCAGGACGGCTCCAACTGGGAGCTGCTGTGCCTGTACTGCCACGACAACGAACATTCGCGCTACACCGACCAGCAGTACTTCGGCGAAGGCTCGCTGAGCACGCCGAAGATCGCCAAGGCCACCCACAACCCGTTTGCCGCGTTGGCCGGGATGATGAAGAAGGACGACTGAGGTTCTTTGTCGGCCATCCGGGCCTCATCGTCGGATCGCCGCCCGGGGTAGGCCCGCTCCCACAGGGTTTTGCAGTGGTCACAATTTTTGCATCCACCAAGATCCCTGTGGGAGCTGCGGTGCGACGACTCGACTTGCCAGCGAAGGCGTCATTCAAGGCGCCGTAGGACAGAAGCAAGACAGTTGCTCCCACAGTGTCATGTGCACTACCGCCCCCTGTGGGAGCGGGCCTACCCCGGGCGGCGATCCGACGATGGGGCCGGAACAGTCGCCGCAGATCCCGAACCTGCCCCCCTCCTCCCCAATCCCCGTATAATCGCCCTATTTTTTCCGAAGGCACCCCGCTCGTGGCAGACAAACGGTACAGCTGCATTGGTTTGTTCAACCCCAAATCACCGGAGAACGTCGGCTCGGTGATGCGCGCCGCCGGCTGCTACGGCGTGGCGTCGGTGTTCTACACCGGCAAGCGCTATGAGCGCGCCGCCGATTTCGTCACCGACACCAAGCGCGTGCACTACGACATCCCGCTGATCGGCATCGACGACCTGAAGAAGATCCTGCCCCTGGGCTGCGTGCCGGTCGCCGTGGAGCTGGTGGACGGTGCCCGCGCCCTGCCGGAGTACACCCACCCGGACCGCGCCCTGTACATCTTCGGCCCCGAGGACGGCTCGCTGGACAAGGAGATCCGCGACTGGTGCGAAGACGTGGTGTACATCCCCACCACCGGCTGCATGAACCTGGCCGCCACGGTCAACGTCGTGCTCTACGACCGCATGGCCAAGGGCCTGAACACCCGCTCCGGGCCGAAATTCCGCTGAAGCGTCGCCATTGCGATGGAACAAGCCGACGGCCTGCGCAGTCAGCTTGAGTATCCCCACTCATTGCCCGGAGACAGATCATGAGCGAACTCAAACGCGTCGAACGCATCGAATCCACCCCTTTCCAGAGCCGTTCCGACCAGAACGTGCAGGGCTGGGAACGCATCGGCTCGCTGGCCGGCGGTGTGCTGATGGTCGGCAAGGGCCTGCGCCGGGGCGGCGTGTTCGGCCTGATCCAGGTGGCCATCGGCGGCGTGGCCATGGCCCGCGGCCTCACAGGGCACAGCTCCGTGAAGAGCCTGCTGGAAAAGAGCCGTCAGGACATGAACAACGTGCGAGCGAAGATCGAGCGGGCCGGCGAAGAGTTGCGCACCTTGAAGGCCAACGCCGAGGCCGCGACCCGCACGGCGACGGTGACCGGCAACGAGTCGGTCAAGTCCCCGAAGGCCGGGGTCTGACCCTGGATCTGGGTTGAGCTGAAGGGCCCTGTCGCCAGCAGGCTGGCTCCCACAGGGGAAAGGGTGGGAAACAGCCTGCTGGCGATAGCGGCGCTACTTGAGCAATGCGCTGTCGAGCACCCTGGACGACTCGCCGATCACGCCCTCGGCCAGTTGCACGAACGCCGGGGCATCCACTCGCCCCGACTGCATCGCCCCGCGCAGCACATCGTCCAGCGAGCGCTTGTTGCGGGTCTTGAGGCGGATCTCGCGGTCCAGTTCCTGCAACAGCAGCACGGCCTTGGCCACCTGCGCCGGACTGGCCTGGACGCCGCGCAACGTGGTGACGCCATGGCTGTCCGTGGTCAGCTTCGCCTGCCAGGCCTGATACCGGTCGTCGCTCATGCCGCCGGCGCGGCGCAGCAGTTCAACGGCGTAGTACTCGGCCAAGCCTTCGCTGATCCAGTCGTTGCGCTGCCCGTCGTTGATCCGGCCCAGCACTTGGGTCAACTCGCGCAGCAGGGCGCTGGCGCCGCTTTCGCTGACCAGCGGCAAACGGGTGTTCAGGTAAACGGAACCATGGGCGCCCAGGCCGCCGCGCCACATCGGGTCGTTGGCCCCGACGATCAGCAGCTTGCCGGGATGCTGGGGATACAGCGCCTGCACCTGCGGCCAGACGAACGTCAGCAGCGTCAGCACATCCATGCGCCGCATGCCCTGGCCCTTGGGCGAGGCCACGGTGACTTCGGTTTCCCCCAGCCGTGCGCGGCGGCTGCCCAGGTGACCGGCGAGCATCCAGCCGGTAGGACGGTCGAACAGGCGCGACGGGTTGTCGATGCGGAATTTGTTCCGGCCGATGCGCGGCCAGGCGGTTTCGATGCTGTTCCAGCCCTCGGGCAAGTCGAACTGCAGACGCGCGACCAGCTCGGTGCCGTCCTGCTGGTCGAGCCGGGCCGGCGGCACCAGCTCATCGCCGCGCAGCAGCGCCCAGGCCGGGGTCATGCGGGTGTCGAAGCTGCCGCTCTTGCGACCGTGGCTGATGCGCACGCGATAGGTCAGGCTGGCGCTGTCCGCCGCCGGACGCCATACGCCGCGGGCCTGCTTACCCGGGCTCAGCTGCCATTGGCCGTCGGCCTTGAAATCGCTGTAGCGGCTGCCGTCGCCCAGGTCGAAATCCAGGCGGCGCACCGCTTCGCCCTTGGCGAGGGTCAGGCGCACTTCGGCCTGATCGCTCTGCGGCAACAGGCGCACGCGGTAATCCAGATCGACCTTGTTCGCCGCCCACACCGGCGCGCTCAACACCAGCAGGCCTGCGGCCAGCACCCGACGCAATCCCGAAGCCATGCCCACTCCCTTGTGAGTCTGTGAAGGTTTATCCGGCGCGGAAAATCAGGTGATCTTCCCAGTCCTCTTCCGGCACGCTGCCTTCGGCGAGCATGCGCCCGGACTGGGAAATGCGTTCGTGGTGCACCGCGTCACGGTCGCCGCACACCAGGTGGTGCCACAACGGCAGGTCCTTGCCTTCGCTGACCAGGCGGTAGCCGCAGGTCGGCGGCAGCCACTTGAACTCGTCGGCCTTGCCCGGCGTGAGCTGGATGCAGTCCGGCACGAATTCGCGGCGGTTGGGGTAGTCGCTGCACTGGCAGGTCTTGAGGTCCAGCAGCTTGCAGGCGATGCGCGTGTAATAGACGCTGTTGTCCTCTTCGTCCTCAAGCTTCTGCAGACAGCACAGCCCACAGCCGTCGCACAGCGATTCCCATTCCTGCGGATCGAGCTGATCGAGGGTTTTGCGTATCCAGAACGGTTCGACTTTGGCGGCCATGGCTCAAGCATCAACATCAGGTGGTGAAAAGGCCGCCAGTCTAGTGCCCAAGGCCCGGCGGACCAAGCGTCGGCGACTGCCGGTTGCGCCGGGCTTGTCAGTTTTCCCGGGGCCAAGTAGCTTTGCCTGTCGCAACAAGCCCCGCCCGGGTGCCATCAACGCTCGACCGCGTTGCCGTCCGGCGAACCGCACGGCTCAACGGAACCCCATCGGTCAGTCCGCCTGACCCCGCCAGGTTCCGGTTCGACTCTCTTACTCAAACGTAGCAAGGAATCTCTTGATGAGTGCCAACCCTCGCGTTGCCGATTACGCCATTCACCCGCAGTTCACCGACCGCTGGTCGCCCCGCGCCTTCACCGGCGAAGCGATCCCGGAGGAAACCCTGCTGAGCTTCTTCGAAGCCGCACGCTGGGCGCCGTCGGCCTACAACTCGCAGCCATGGCGCTTTCTCTACGCCCGTCGCGACACGCCGAACTGGGAGCGTTACCTGGGCCTGCTCAACGAATTCAACCGTGCCTGGGCACAGCACGCCTCGGCCCTGGTGATCGTGATCTCCAAGACCACCTTCACCGCACCGGGCGCCGCCGAAGAGACCCCGGCGCTGTGGCACACCTTCGACACCGGTTCGGCCTGGGGCCACCTGGCGCTGCAAGCGAGCCTGAGCGGCTGGCACACCCACGGCATGGCCGGCTTCGACCAGGAGCTGACCCGCAAGGAGCTGAACATCCCGGAAGGCTACGCGCTGCACGCGGCCGTTGCCGTCGGCAAGCTGGGCGACAAGGCCACCCTGGCCGAGTACCTGCAGGCCCGCGAAGTGCCGAGCCCGCGTCGTCCGCTGAGCGAGCTGGCTGCCGAGGGTGACTTCACCCTCTGAGGCCTTTGTTGCCTCACTGACGCCATCGCCAGCAGGCTGGCTCCCACAGGGACAGGTGCACGACGCAGATCCCATGCAGGAGCGAGCCTGCTCGCGATTGCGCTCCGCCGGACACCCAGCGGTGACTGACACACGCCGCTGTCGCGGGCAGGTCAGCCCCCGCAGCGCCTATCGTCCATCGGGCATCAGTAGCCCCGGGCGAAGTCCACTTCTCCGCGCAGCGGCTCACCGGCCTCATAGGCCTTCAGGTTCTCCAGGAACAGCTGCACCATCATCGGCGGCGAGGTCGGCGCCGAGCTGTGCCCGGTCAGCAGCAGGCCCCAGGCAGTCCAGAACGGATGCCGCTGCGGCAACGGCTCCTGGCGGCAGACGTCGATCACCGCGCCGGCCAGATGCCCTTCCTTCAAGGCCTCCACCAGGTCCGCATCGACCACCGCCACACCGCGTCCGGCGTTGATGAACAGCCCCGTCGGCTTGAACTGCCGGAACAGCGCCGCGTTGTAGATGTCGTGGGTCTGCGGGGTATTCGGCAGCAGGTTGACCACGTAATCCACCTCCCCGACCAGGCGCGGCAGATCGGCCATCGAACCGACCTCGACGAACGGCGCCTGCTCCCGGGCGCTGCTGGCGATGCCGTACAGCTCGACCCCGAACGGCCGCAGGAACTGCGCCACGCTCTGGCCGATGTCGCCGGTGCCGACGATCAGCACCTTGCGCCCCACCAGGCTCTGGCCGGTGCGGTTGTCCCACTTGCGCTCGACCTGGCTCACCAGCCGCGCCAGCACTTCGCGCTCGTGGCCGAGCATGTAGGTCAGCACGTACTCGGCCATCACCTGGCCGAAGATGCCCACGGCCCGGGTCAGGCGGTAATCGCGGTACAGGCCATCGGCCAGCAGCGGCGTGATGCCGGCCCAGGTCGATTGCAGCCACTGCGGCCGGTGGCCCTGGCGCAGCAGGGTCGCCAGCAGGTCCGGCTGGCCCAGCCAGACCGGGCATTCGACGGCCTGGCGGGCCAGTTCGGCGGAGTCGCCGCTGGTCAGCACCTCAAGCCCGGGCGCCGCCTGACGCAACAGTCGGGCATATACCGCGTGGTCGTGTTCGGCAATCAGAACGCGCATGTTCAAACCTTTCGCAAACCGTGCAGACGGCCGCCCGCTTCGTGGCAGCCATCGCCGTGAAAATCAGTTCCAGGGAAATCCGGGGCCCAGGACAGGGCCCCGCGGATCAGACCGGGTCGTTGCGTCGCAGCAACTCTTCGGGCAGGTGTTCGATGTATTCGTCCTCGGCCGGCGGCATCTGCAGGTGATAGCCCTGCTTGTCGAGGTTTTCCAGCACCACGGCGATGTCCTCGCGCGCCAGTTTGCGCTCGGGGGTCAGCACCAGGTCAAAGGCGTGCTGCGGCTTGCCGAACGCGGCCAGCAGCGGCTCCGGCACCCGCTCCAGCGCATCGCTCTTGAGCACGTACAGGTACATTTCGTTTTTCTTCGGGCTGCGGTAGATCGAGCAAATCTGTTTCAAGGCTGTTCTCCGGCGGAGGCCAGGCTGTCGAGCAGCTGCTGGCCCATCAGTTCGCGGCGCCAGCCACGCAGCGAATCTGGCAGTTGGTAAGGCCCCTCGGGGAAGCCGCTCTTGACCAGCGCTTCGAGGGTTTTCTTGCGCAGCATCAGTTCCGGCGCGATCCCCAGACGCTCCGCCTCGGCCTGGCCGATGGCGCGCAGCCGCTTGATCAGCGCAGCGGCCTCGATCGGCAGCGGCTCGGGGATCGCCGGCGGCCACTGGTCAGGGGACACACTGCCAGAGCGTTTGATCAGATCAAGCAGAAACTCGCCGTCCTGACGCACGGTGCGCGGGTGCATGTCTTCGATCTTGGCCAACGCGCCGAGGTTGTCCGGCTGCGTGCGGGCCAGCGGCCACAGCGACTGCTCGCGCACGATGCGGTTGCGCGGCAGGTTGCGGGCCCGGGCCTCGCGTTCGCGCCAGGCGCACAGCTCGCGCAGCACGGCCAATTGGGCGCGGGACAGTTTCCACGCCAGCTTGGCTTCGCGGTACACCTCGTAAGGGTCGGTTTCGCGGCGCAGGTTGGCGACCAGTTCCGCACCGTCCTCCAGCACCCAGGCGCAACGTTCGTCCGACAGTTTCGGGCGCAGCTTCACGAACACTTCGGCCAGGTGCACGGCGTCTTCGGCAGCGTAGCTGACCTGAGTGTCGGACAACGGCCGCTGCAACCAGTCGGACCGGGTCTCGCCCTTGGGCAGTTCGATGCCGAGCACTTCCTGCACCAGCCGCGAATAGCCCATGGAGAACCCCAGGTTCAGGTAGGCGGCGGCCAGTTGGGTGTCGAACAGCGGCGCCGGCAGGCTGCCGGTCAGGCGCAGGAGCACTTCGAGGTCTTCGCTGCACGCGTGCAGCACCTTGACCACCGCCGTGTTCTCCAGCAGCGCGGCCAGCGGTTGCCAGGCGTCGATGGTCAGCGGGTCGATCAGGTAGGCGCGCTGGCCGTCGCCGACCTGCAGCAGGCCGGCGATCGGGTAAAAGGTATCGACCCGCATGAATTCGGTGTCGAGGGCCACGAAGGGCAACTGCTGCCACTCGGCGCACAGGCGCGCCAGGCTATCGTTGTCGCGAATCCAGTGAATATCGATGGCCACACGGCTCTCCCTTGAAGAATGGCGCGCAGTATATATCGCCGCCGGCGCTTTCCGCGCCTCTGCAGGGCAGGTGGATTGATGAAATCTCCTGCTTGAGAGCAAGAATAGTCTGACAGGACGTGTCTGAAGACTCAGTCCTTGGCCAGCACCCCGTCGATCACCGCGCCGCGGCATCCGGCGAACAGGTCCAGGTCATGCCGGTAAACGTTGCTCTGCACCTCCAGCAGGCCGAGCATCGAGTGGAACAGGTTGTCCTGGCTCAGGGGCTTGTCGCGGCTCAGTTGCAGGCAATGGGTGTCGACCGAGTAAGCCTTCTGGTAGCTGTCGGAGAACCAGGCCAGCATCGCCACGTGCTTTTGCTGTTCCGGCGCCAGCATGTACGGCGTGCCGTGCAGGAACAGGTTGTACTCGCCCAGGGACTCGCCGTGGTCGGACAGGTACAGCATCGCGGTGTCGACCTTGTCCTGGTTGCTGCGCAGCACATCGATCAGGCTCGACAGCACGTGGTCGGTGTAGACCAGCGTGTTGTCGTAGCCATTGACGATGCTTTCGCGGCTGCAGTTGTTCAGGGCGTTGCTTTCGCACACCGGGGTGAAATGCTCGTATTCCTTGGGGTAACGCTTGAAGTATTCCGGGCCGTGGCTGCCCATCTGGTGCAGCACCAGCACGGTGTCCTTGTCCAGGCGGTCGATGAAGCCCTGCAGGCCTTGCAGGAGGATCTCGTCGCGGCACTCGCTGTTCGCGCACAGGGCCGGGTCTTTCAGGTTGCTGACGTCCTGCACGGTGACCCGGTCGCAGGTGCCCTTGCAGCCGGACTGGTTGTCGCGCCAGATCACTTCGAGGCCGGCGCGCTTGAGCACGTCCAGCAACCCTTCCTGGTTCTTCGCCTTGCTGGCGTCGTAGTCCTGGCGGCCCATGTCGGAAAACATGCACGGCACGGACACGGCGGTTTCGGTGCCGCACGAGTGCACGTCGGTGAAGGCGATCAGGCCGGCTTCCTTGTCCAGCTTCGGCGTGGTGTCCCGGTCGTAGCCCAGAATGCCGAAGTTCTCCGCCCGGGCGCTCTCTCCCACCACCAGCACGGTCAGGGATTTGCGCGGACGGTTCTGCACGGCCGGATTGCGTTGGGCGTCTTCGCCGATCTTGACGAACGGCTGCTGCACCGAGGCGACCTGCTCGCGCAGGTAGCCGGCCGAGGCGCCGATGTAGTTGCTCGGCACCAGCATCAGGCGCAGTTCATGGTGATTGCGGAACAACGAAGACAGGCCCTGGTAGTTGGCCAGCGCCACCCCGCCGATGACCGCCGCCGACGCGACGCCCACGATAACTTTGCTCAACAGTTCCCGGTGCCACTTGCGGTAGTTGACCGGAACTTTCCACAACAGCCAGGTCGGCAAGACGCCGAGCAGGAGAATATAAACAAACAACTTCAAGGACAGCAGGTCGCGAACTTCCGTGGCATTGGTTTCGGCGAAGTTGCGAAACATGCCCGCATCAATCAATACGCCATATTGGCTCATGAAGTAGGCCACGCCGGCGCTGACCAGAAACATCAGGCTCAGCAGCGGCTTCATCACCGGCCGGAACGCCAGCAGCGTCAGCACGATGTTGTAGGCCGCGAAAATCATGACGCCGAACGCGATGCGCATGGCGATGCCTTTGCCGTCCGCCGACGTGATGTCGGACAGGTGCTGCCAGAGCACGCCATTGAATCCGAGCAAAAGAAAGGCACTGGCCAACAACGTCACCCATTCCGGGCGCACGGCTTTTAACTTCAGCATAAAGAGGGGCATTTCCTGAAAGAAGCGCTGTGACCAATTGTGAAAATTTCATTGATCAAGGCGGGACAAACTTTAAGCAGGCAACCATCAATTTTTTGTGAAAAAGAAGCCAACGAATAGTTGGCCCGATGTATTTGAGAATAGTTCGCTCATAGGTTTTGCCCAGACTGGGTGGCGCGATCACTGACGCCATCGCCAGCAGGCTGGCTCCCACAGGGGATCTCGCTGGGCCGCAAATTCCCTGTACACCACAAAACCCTGTGGGAGCCTGGCTTGCCAGCGATGAGGCCAGCACAACCGACACCTGGGGTGACTGCCACGCCGTGATATCGACTTTTTAAATACCACCGCAGACTTTCTGATTTGCCCGCCCACAGGCCCCGCGCGCCTAATCGACCGCCTCCCGTCCCAAGGCCCGTCAATGGAAAGCGTACGCACCACGACCACCCGTCCCGCCGCCTGGCTGATGCTCGGCATCGTGCTGGTCGCCCTCAACCTGCGGCCGTCGATGGCAGCGGTCGGCCCGTTGCTGTCGGCCATCCGCGGCGACATCCCGTTGAGCTTCAGCCTCGCCTCCCTGTTGACCATGCTGCCGGTGACGGCGATGGGGCTGGCGATGTTTTTCGGCCTGGGCATCAGCCGACGCCTGGGCGAACGGCGTACGGTGCTGCTGTCGTTGCTGGTGATCGGGCTGGCAAGCCTGTCGCGGCTGTTCCTCGACTCGGCGCCGCCGCTGATCGCCAGTGCGGTGCTCGCCGGGATCGGCATTGCGCTGATTCAGGCCCTGATGCCGGCGCTGATCAAATCGCGCTTTCCCGACCACGTCGCGCTGTGCATGGGGCTGTACGTCACCTCGATCATGGGCGGCGCCGCGCTGGCCGCCTCGCTCGCGCCGCTGGTGCTGCTGCACGGCGGCAGCTGGCGCGGAGGGCTGGCGCTCTGGTCGGCCTTGGCGCTGTGCGCCGCGCTGGCGTGGCGGACGCAAGGTTCGGGGGCTTCACCCGTCGCGGCGGTGAAGGCCGCGAGGGAATCCTTTTTCTCCAACGCCCGCGCC
The DNA here is from genome assembly GCF_002112745.1 of Pseudomonas sp. B7(2017). NCBI lineage: Bacteria > Pseudomonadati > Pseudomonadota > Gammaproteobacteria > Pseudomonadales > Pseudomonadaceae > Pseudomonas > Pseudomonas sp. B7(2017). Next base: position 88,181 of record NZ_NEIP01000004.1, read on the forward strand.
TGGTGGCTGGCGCTCTTCTTCGGCCTGGGCACAGCGTCCTACACCTGCGTGCTGGCCTGGCTCGCGCCGTACTACGTGGAGCAAGGCTTCAGCGAACAGCACGCCGGCCTGGTGCTGGGCTTCCTCACCGCCATGGAAGTGATCGCCGGCCTGACGGTGCCCGCCATCGCCAACCGCAGCCGTGACCGGCGGGCGGTGCTCGGCGGGCTGCTCGTGCTGATCATCGCAGGCTTCTGCGGCCTGATCCTCAGCCCGCACCACTTGGGCCTGCTGTGGCCCTGCCTGCTGGGCCTGGGCATCGGCGGCCTGTTTCCCATGAGCCTGATTGTGTCCCTGGACCACCTCGACGAGCCGCAACGGGCCGGCGCCCTGACCGCGTTCGTGCAAGGGATCGGCTACCTGATCGCCGGCCTGTCGCCGTTGCTGGCCGGGTTCATCCGCGACCGCTCGGGCAGCTTCGAGGGCGCCTGGTGGTCACTGACCGCCGTGATGGCGCTGATGCTGCTGATGGTGCTGCGCTTCGACCCCAAACATTACGCCCGCCACATCCGTTGAGCGTGACTTGAGCCCGCCTGCGGGGGAGGCTTCTGGCCATCTTTTACGGGTTTACTTCGGCACGTCGTGTTGCTGGAACTTTCTGTCCCACAACTGACCGTAAAATGTCCTACAGGGGTTTTTCCTGGCACCATCGTTCCGTTAGGATCGTCCGCACACGTTTGCGCGGATCGGCGCAAGGAGCACTGCAGGACGGAACGGATGCTGAACAGTAACTTGCTTAGAAAGCTCGACATGCAGGATCTCATGGTGTTCGTCGCCGTGTACGAGCAAAGCAGTGTCACCGACGTGTCGGAGGCGCTGTTCGTCAGCCAGTCCACCGTCAGTTACTGCCTGAAGAAACTGCGCACCAGCTTCGAAGACGAACTCTTCATCAACACTCGCACGGGCATGCGGCCGACCTACAAGGCCGACGGCATGTACAGCCATGTGCAGAAGATCCTCGAAAGCATCAACCTGTGCCACGCCGGCCCCCCGGTGTTCGATCCGACGGCCCAGGCGGTCACCTTCAACATCTGCGCGCCGGAGTACTTCGAGCAACTGATCCTGCCGCGGATGCTCAAGCGCTTCGATTTCGACGATCTGCCGGTGATGGTCAACATGCACAAGTTCGAGACCGACGTGCCCGCCGACGAGCTGCGCGACGGCAGCCTCGACCTGGTGATCTGCTTCGGCCCGCACTTTCACCGCCAGCATGCCGACCTGAAATCGCGCATGCTGCTGGAGGACGATCTGGTCTGCGTCTTCGACAAGCGCGCCACACCGCTGGAGCCACGCCTGAGCCTCAAGGCCTTCACCGAACGCCGGCACGTGTTCCCCACGCCGTGGATGTCCACCACCAACATGGTCGACGGCTGGCTGGCGCGCCAGGCGCAGAAGCGCCAGATCGTCGCCCGCTCCAACAGCTACAGCGCGGCGCTGAAGATGATCACCGGCACCGACTTCATCCTCACCCTGCCCCGGCGCATCCAGCGCCTGCTGACCAACGACGCGGTGTTCAACCACTGCGAGGCGCCCAACGGCCTGCCCGGCTTCACCCTCGACATGCAGTGGAGCCGCAACGCCGACCAGGACAGCGCCAACCTCTGGCTGCGCGAGCAGGTCATCAAGACCTGCTCGGAGCTGGAAGCCGCCTGAGCCTCACACGCCGATGGCGGTCTTGGTGTAGGACTCGCGGTCGATGTCCAGCAGCTCCACGCACAGCTGCACGTCGACCCCGGCCGGCCACTCGCACAGGTCCTGCAGCGCCGCCAGCAGGCTTTCCGACAACTGCCGCTTGATCTGCGGCGAACGCCCGCTGAGCAGCGCCAGCTTCACATGGACGAAAGCCCGCTCGCCAGGCGCGGTGCCGACCCTGAACGTCTCGACCTTCACCGCACGGCTCTTGATGTCGTACTCCGCGGCGAACTGACCGGAAGCCACCAAGGTGTTGTTGAGCCGGATCAGCGCCAGGTCGGCGTTCAGCTGCGGCAGGTTGGCGGTGTATTCCAGGTGCAGGTGCGGCATGGGGGAACTCCAGTCATTGGGCACAAAGGCCGTACATATATCACTAATCCCTGAGGAGCGGGCTCGCGCCTACAGGTGCTGCGGTGTCGGTCAGGTCGCGGGGCGTTCGCTCATCAGCGCCTCAAGCCGCGAGCGCAGCCAGCGCTCGGCCGGATCACTGTCCACATGGCTGAGCCAGACCATCGACAGGTCCAGTGTCGGCGTCTTGAACGGGAACGGCTCCTTGAACAGCAGCCCCGAGGCGGCCATCGCCTCGGCCGTGTAGTCCGGCAGGCTGGCGATCAGGTCGGTGCCGGCCAGCAGCGCCGGCAACGCACTGTACTGCGGCACCGACAGTACCACTTGGCGGGTGCGGCCGATGTCCGCCAGCCACTCGTCGGCGTAGCCGCTGACGTTGGCGGTGTGGGACACCAGCACGTGCGGGCGGGCGCAGTACTCATCGAGGGTCAGCGGCGTGGCGGAGGCGTCCGCCCGCAGGATGCTCGGCTGGATGTGCCGCAGCAGCTTGCGCTTGGCGTTGGCCGGCAGGCCGCGGGTCTGGCTGATGCCGACGGTGATGTCGCCCGAAGCCAGCAGGTCGGGGATCCGCCAGTAGTCGACATGCTGCACCACGAACACCACGTTCGGCGCCTCCTGGCGCAGGGTGCGCAGCGCCGGCGGCAGCAGGCCGAACTCGACGTCGTCGGACAGGCCGATGCGAAAGGTCATGGTGCTGACGGCGGGATCGAAATCTCGGGTCAGGCTCAGGGCCACCGAGAGGGAGTCCAGCGCCGGCTTGAGGTGGCGGAAGATGTCTTCGGCCCGGGCCGTCGGCTCCATGCGGTGACCGACGCGGATGAACAGCGGATCGTTGAGCATCGTGCGCAAGCGGTTGAGCGCCGAACTGATGGTCGGCTGGCCGAGGAACAACTTTTCGGCGGCCCGCGTCACGTTGCGTTCGAGCATCAGCGTCTCGAACACCACCATCAGGTTGATGTCAGCCTTGCGCAGTTCATTTCGGTTCATCCTTCACCCCCATCCCCAGATGGCGGCAGTGTAGAAAGGCAGGGGGGGCGCCGTCCATCGAAACGGCGCGGCGGCTGCGGCGTCCGTCATCGGTACGTCCAGACGTTGTGCAGCACGAACGTGAAGGCAGGCACCGTCAGCGCCACCGCCGCGACACCCAGCAGATAGTGCAGGCCGGCAACCTGCGCCGACCACGCCACGAACACCGCCAACAGAAAACCGCCCGCCGACACCGACATGAAGCGCAGCAGGGTCTTGCCGTGCAACCGCGCGGAGAAGCTCCAGGCCGTGTTGAGCGCATACGACACCACCGTCGCCAGAGCGAAGGCCACGCCGTTGGCCACCGGCGGACGCGGGCTGACGAAGCGGATGAACAGCACCGCCACCAACGCATGCAGCGCCGTGACGAACAGCCCGGTCACGGCGAAACGCAGGCCGCGACGGATCAGGGCGGACCGGTCGGCGACCGTCACGGTTTGCGCGCCAGCACGAACACGCTCAGGCCGGCCAGGCGATTGATGCCCATCAGGGGCAATTCGAGCCTGCACAGCGCCTTGAGCAGCGCATTGACGAAGGCAGAGTGGCGCTTGAGCTGAGAGCGCGGCGCCGAGCCTGCGGCCAGCAGACGCGACGCCAGCGCGAACGGAAACACAGCACCGAAACCGTAGGCGCCCCGCTCCACTTGCAGGCCCGCAGCGGCGGCCAGGGCCTCGCACCGTCCCAGGGTGTATCGGCGCTTGTGCCCGAGAAAATCGTCGTGCCCGCTCCACATGAACGCAAAGGCCGGCACCGTCATCAGAAAGCGGCTGCCGGACGGGACTTGGCCGATGCAGGCCCGAAGCAGGCCGAGGTCGTCATCGACGTGCTCCAGCACATCCATCAGCAACACCAGGTCGGCGTCCACGCCCCCGAGTTCACGGCGGTAATGCACCGGTTTGCCGGCGCTCTCCCCACTGGAGTCGGCGGGGTAGCCGGTGTCCACGCACCAGGCTTCGCACGCGGCGGTGCAGGCCAGCAGATGGCGGGAAAAGAACCCTGAACCGGCGCCGACATCGAGAATCCGCCTGACCGGCGCGTCCCCCAGCATCCGGCGGATCGCCGCGGCCTTGGCGCCGTAGTACCAATGCTCACCGATGCGCTCGCCCAGGATGTCGGCTTCCTTGAGGTCCATGCCTCAGTCCTTGGGTTCGTAGATGCGGCGCACCAGGAAAACCGGCCGGTGCTTCGCTTCGATGTACGTGCGGCCCAGGTACTCGCCGAGCACCCCGATGCCGATCAGTTGCAGGCCGCCGAGAAACGTCACGGCGACCATCAGCGAGGCATAGCCGGGCAAGTCGACGCCGTAGATCAGCGTCCGCGCCACAATGAATATCGCGATGCCAAAGGACACCAGCGACACCGCCGCCCCCAGGTAGGTCCAAATCCGCAGCGGCTCGGTGCTGAAACTGGTGATGCCCTCCAGCGCGAAATTCCACAGCCGCCAGCCGTTGAACTTGCTCTTGCCCGCCGCGCGCTGCGGCCGCTCGTAATCGACATGGGTGGTGCGGAAACCGACCCAGGCGAACAGCCCTTTCATGAAGCGCCTCGACTCCGGCAGGGTCAGCAGCGCGTCCACCACGCAGCGGTCCATCAAGCGAAAGTCGCCGACGTTCTCCGGCAGGGGTTGGTCGGCGATCCTGTTGTGCAGGCGGTAGAACCAATTGGCGGAGGTCTGCTTGGCCCAGGAGTCGTTGCGGCGGCTGATGCGGTGGCCCAGCACCATCTCATAGCCTTCCCGCCAGCGGGCGACCATCTGCAGGATGACTTCGGGCGGATCCTGCAGGTCGACGTCGATCGGCACCACGATCTGCCCTGTGGCAGTCTGCAGGCCGGCCGACAGCGCCGCTTCCTTGCCGAAGTTGCGGCTCAGGTCGACGACGCGGATCCGCGGGTCATCCCTCTGATGCCGCAACAGCCGCTCCAGCGTCGCATCGGTGCTGCCGTCATTGACGAACACCAGCTCAAGCCCGATCTGCGCCTCGCGCGCGAAGACCTGCCCGATGCGCACAAGAAAGCCGTCGAGGCTGTCCTCCTCGTTGAACACGGGGATCACCAGCGACAACGTCACCGGCCCCGCAACATGCGTCCCGAGCGGATGGTTCACGGGCCTGCTCTTCTCTTGGCGTGTTGACCGGTTGCCGAACCGGGATCGAATACCTTGAGCCGTACCTCATTAAGCAGCACCGCCAGAGGCGGCGCAAGAATGAGGCGACGGCATCGCACCTCGTCCGGAGCCGGTTCGTGCGCCCTGCCCCGGGCCTTGCTCACACATCTCCCAACGATTGGAAACAAATGCCCGATAGCCAAAAAAGCCAGCTCCGCTAGGCTTGCGTCGGTGCGTCACAGCGTGTCGCAATATCCCAATCGCATGGAGCGAACTGAATGTATTTCGAGATCTACAGACAATCCAAAGGCACCCTGAGCACCGGCAAGGGCCAATGGCGCTGGCGGCTGAGGGCCGGGAACCACGAAACCGTCGCCAGCGGGGAGTCCTACGTGAACAAGGCGGACTGCCTGCACGTGATCGAATTGATCAAAGGCGTGCACGCAGAGACGCCGGTCAAGGAGATCTGAGGCCGGCAAAGGCCGCCGCATCTGCCATACCCGGCGGTTTCGGCGGCCCATGGGTCAGAAGCGCTCCACAACGTGCTTGAAGGGGTAATTCGTCTCCCGATAGCCACCCGACTTCTGCCGCTTGGGCAAGACGACCTTTTCCCTGGGCACCTCTTTGTACGGTATGCGGCTGAGCAGGTCGGAAATGATGTTCAGGCGCGCCCGTCGCTTGTCGTTCGAGTCGGCCACCAGCCATGGCGCGTAGCCGGTGTCGGTGGCTTCGATCATCTCATCGCGGGCCCTGGAGTAGTCGTACCAGCGGCTGTAAGACTTGAGGTCCATGGGCGAAAGCTTCCAGATCTTGCGCCCGTCGGTGATGCGCTCTTCGAGCCGGCGGGTCTGCTCCTCCTGGCTGACGTTCAGCCAGTACTTGAGCAGGATCACCCCCGAATCGACGATGGCCCGTTCCACCAGCGGCACGGTCTGCAGAAACTTCTCCACCTGCTTGTCGGTGCAGAAGCCCATCACCCGCTCGACCCCGGCGCGGTTGTACCAACTGCGGTCGAAGATCACCACCTCGCCGCCGGCCGGCAGATGCGGCAGATAGCGCTGGATGTACATCTGGCTCTTTTCGCGGTCGGTCGGCGCCGGCAGCGCGATCACGCGGAACACCCGCGGGCTCACCCGGTCGGTGATCGCCTTGATCGTCCCGCCCTTCCCCGCCCCGTCACGCCCCTCGAAAATGATGCAGACCTTGATGCCATTGGCCGTCACCCACTCCTGCATCTTCACCAGCTCGACATGCAGACGGCGCAGCTCGGCCAGGTAGTCCTTGCTCGACAGCTTGGTCTTTTCGGTCGCCTTGCCTTTTTCGACGTCCTTCTTCTTGCCTTTTGCCATGGCCAAACCTCACGGATTGAAATGGCTGCCGGAAGAGGCCGGCGGCCCATGACCCTGAACCGGAAAGTTTAGTCAGTTATCGCGAAAGGCAAGCCCGCGTTCGGCCGGCTTTCTTCGGCGCAAACAAAAAGCCCCGTAGCTTCTCAGCTACGGGGCTTTTCAAATAATGGCGGAGAGATAGGGATTCGAACCCTAGGTACCCGCGAAGGTACAACGGATTTCGAATCCGTCCCATTCGGCCACTCTGGCATCTCTCCAACGGCGCGCATCATAACAACACTTTTGCCGGAAGCGAACCCCCTGACGCAAATTTTTTCCGTGCTATCAGATGCTTGCGTCGATTAAAGCGGTACGCCCAGACGGTGGGCCACTTCTTCGTAGGCTTCGATGACGTCACCGAGGCCTTGGCGGAAGCGGTCCTTGTCCATTTTCTTCTTGGTGTCCTTGTCCCACAGACGGCAGCCGTCCGGGCTGAATTCGTCGCCCAGGACGATGGAGCCGTCGCTGAACACACCGAATTCCAGCTTGAAGTCCACCAACAGCAGGCCGGCGTCGTCGAACAGTTTGCTCAGGACGTCGTTGACCTTCAGGGACAGTTCCTTCATGCGCACCAGCTGCTCGGCGGTGCCCCAGCCGAACGCCACGACGTGGGATTCGTTGATGAACGGATCGCCCTTGGCGTCGTCCTTCAGGAACAGCTCGAAGGTGTAGGGGTTGAGCTTCATGCCCTCTTCGACGCCCAGGCGCTTGACCAGGCTGCCGGCGGCATAGTTACGCACCACGCACTCGACCGGGATCATGTCGAGCTTCTTGACCAGGCACTCGTTGTCGCCCAGCAGCTTGTCGAATTGGGTCGGGATGCCGGCCGCTTCGAGCTTCTGCATGATGAAGGCGTTGAACTTGTTGTTCACCATGCCCTTGCGGTCGAGCTGTTCGATGCGCTTGCCGTCGAACGCCGAGGTGTCGTTGCGAAACAGCAGGATCAGGCGGTCGGCGTCGTCGGTCTTGTAAACCGATTTGGCTTTGCCGCGGTAGAGTTCTTCACGTTTTTCCATGATGGGCTCCGCTTGCTAAATAGGTGGGCTAGGCGATGTGGCGCCAGTCGAGCCCTGAATCTTGATCGGCCAGTTGCAGCCAGTCCGGGTCGCACCCGAGGGTGTCGACGAAACATTGCCGGGCCAGCTGCGGCAGGTTGTTCTTGCTGCTGAGATGGGCCAGAACCAGGTGTTGCAGGCCTTGCCAACCCAACTCGGCCACCAGGAATGCCGCCTGATGGTTGTTCAGATGTCCCCGCTCGCCGCCCACCCGCTGCTTGAGAAAGTACGGGTAGTGACCGCGGGCCAGCAAATCGCGGCAATGGTTGGCCTCGATCATCAACGCATCGAGATCCCGGTAGCCGTCCAGCACCTGTTCGCAGTAAGAGCCCAGGTCGGTCAGCAGGCCGAAACGCCGCTCGCCGTCGCTGAACACATACTGGGTCGGCTCCTGCGCATCATGGGCCACGGCAATGGCCTGGATGCTCAAGGCGCCGATCTGCAACCGCTCGCCGCCGGCGACGAAACCGGTGGCGTCAATCGGCTTGCGCATCCCGCGCAACGTGCCGCGGCTCAGATAGACAGGCAGATTGTAGCGCCGAGACAGCAAACCCACGCCATGCACGTGGTCGGCATGTTCGTGGGTCACGAGTATCGCGCTCAGTTGCGCCGGGTTCACACCCAGGCGCAACAGGCGTTTTTCGGTTTCCCGCAGGGAGAAGCCACAATCCACCAGCACTACCGTATCGGCGCTGGCGACCAGCGTGCCGTTCCCTTGGCTACCGCTGCCGAGAACGGCGAAACGCATCGGATCAGCCCAGGTTGTCCTGAATCACGCTCAACACCTTGCGGGCCACTTCGGCCGGCGCCACGGTGTTGATGTTCTTCTCGACGGTCACCTGGACGTTCTCGCCCACCTTGCTCAGGCGAACCTGATAGCGCTCGGCACGGGCTTCGACTTCTTCCTTGTCAGGCTTGCTGCCGAACAGGCTGCTGAAGAAACCGGGCTTGTCGTCTTTCTTCTCGGCCTTCTCGGCCAGGTTGATGTAGTACAGGCCCAGGCTGCGGTTGATGTCTTCCACGCGCCATTCGCCTTGCTCCAGCGCACGGCCGACGCTCGACCAGGCACGGTCGAGGTCGCTGCCGACGTTGAGCACCGGGTTGCCGCTGCCGTCTTCGCTGAGGCTGACGCGGCTCGGCGCGTCGAAATCGCGGGAGGCCAGCATCGACACCGAACCGCCCTTCTCGGAGGTGCGGCTCATGCTCGCCAGCATGTCGTCGACCAGCGCCGCGTCCAGGCCGGTGTTGACCGAACGGTTGGTGAACGCCACGTCGGCGGTGCTGCCGGCAGGACGCTCGGCGCTGACCACATAGACTTCACTGGTGTTGCGCTGCACGCCAGGCTCGATGCGCACCCGCACGCGGGTTTCGCTGTCGGCGCCGACGCCGGCCGCGCTCAGGCGCTTGGCCATGGAGGCGGACAGCTCATCGGAATGCTGCCAGGTGGTGGTGAACTCGCCGGTCTGCGGACGCTGCTCGTCCAGACGGAAGCCGTTGTCCTGGAAGAACTGCACGGCGACCGGCCAGACTTCGGCCGGCGGATGCTGGGCCATCACCCAGCGCGAATCGCCGCTCTTCTGCAGCGAGTAGTCACCGGCGTCGGCGATGGCCGACAGCGGTTGCGGACGAGGAACCACGTACTCGCCTTTTGCGGTGTCGTCAGCCACGTTGCGCGGGATCGGCAACAGCGGATCCAGACGCTTGGAGGTGCTGACACCCGACGGCAGTTGCATCGGCGCGGTCTGTTGCGCCTGCAGGTAGTCGCTGCCACGGTCACGGAAATAACCTTCCGGGCCCCAGATCCATCCACAGCCGCTGGTGCTGGAGATAATCAAGGCAAGTGCGGAAAGTCCGGCCATTCGCTTCATGCGTTGTACTTCCTCAATTAAACCAGGACGCCGCACTGGCGCAGGGCCGAGCGCAGCGTTTCATGACAAGGAGCGCTCAGCCAGGTCAGCGGCAGGCGGATGCCTTCGTGCATCAGGCCCATTTCAGCCAAAGCCCACTTCACCGGGATCGGGTTGGCTTCGATAAACAGGTCCTTGTGCAGCGGCATCAGTTTTTCGTTGATGGCCCGCGCCTTCTCGGCGTTGCCTTCCAGCGCGGCCTCGCACAGGTCGGCCATTTCGCGCGGGGCGACGTTGGCGGTGACGGAGATGTTGCCCTTGCCGCCCATCAGGATCAGTTCGACGGCGGTCGGATCATCGCCGGACAGCACGATGAAGTCCTTGCTCACGCCATCGAGGATCGCCTTGGCGCGCTTGAGGTCGCCGGTGGCTTCCTTGATGCCGATGATGTTCGGCACGGTGGAGAGGCGGATCACGGTCTCGGCCTGCATGTCGCAGGAGGTGCGGCCGGGGACGTTGTATAGGATCTGCGGGATGTCGACCGCTTCGGCGATGTGCTTGAAGTGCTGGTACAGGCCTTCCTGGGTCGGCTTGTTGTAGTACGGCACCACCAGCAGGCAGGCGTCGGCGCCGGCCTCTTTGGCGTTGCGGGTCAGTTCGACGGCTTCACGGGTCGAGTTGGCGCCGGTGCCGGCGATGACCGGAATGCGGCCGGCGACCTGTTTGACCACGGCTTTGATGACGGCAATGTGTTCTTCGACGTCAAGGGTCGCCGACTCGCCGGTGGTGCCGACCGCGACGATGGCATGGGTGCCGTTCTTGAGGTGGAAGTCCACGAGTTTGCTGAGGCTGTCCCAGTCTAGACGCCCTTGTGCATCCATGGGTGTGACCAATGCCACCATACTGCCCGCAATCATGAAACCGCTCCTGCCGGAAAAAGAGAGCGGTAATGGTACTGGCGCCAACATGCTTGCACAAGCGAAGTACTGCGCTGCCGCCATTCCCCTTGGCGCCGCTTTTCGCTACCCTTCAGGCTTTGATCGGTACAGATCGGCTCGCATGCCGGGTTCCAGCCTCCCGAATCGGCCCTCCGGGCCCCGTTCCAGCGTCGCCGCCGGACGCTCCCGCCACGGCGGACGCCGACGAAGCACGTTGCCGGGGCCTTGCGCACAGGCCTGTTCAGGCACTCCCCGACAGGCGATGCCCTCTAATGACTACCGACCGCTCATCGCTTTAGGAACGCTGCATGTCCACCCCCACAGTTCGCGAACAATTCCTTGTCATCAGTGCCCTCGGCGCCAACCCCATGGAGCTGACCAACGTGCTGTGCCGCGCCAGCCATGAAAACCGCTGCGCCGTGGTCACCTCGCGCCTGACCCGCCACGGCGAGTGCAGCGCGCTGGTGCTCGAGATCTCGGGCAGCTGGGACGGCCTGGCCCGCCTCGAGAGCAGCCTGCCGGTCCTGGCCAAGCGCCATGCCTTCACCGTCAACGTGGTGCGCAGCGCGGCCCTGGAAAACCGCCCGCAGGCCTTGCCCTACGTGGCCTACGTCAGCTCGGCCTACCGCTCCGACATCATCAGCGAGCTGTGCCAGTTCTTCGCCGACCACAACATCGACCTGGAGAACCTGACCTGCGACACCTACCAGGCCCCGCAGACCGGCGGCACCATGCTCAACGCCACGTTCACCGTGACCCTGCCGGCCGGCACCCAGATCAGCTGGCTGCGCGACCAGTTCCTGGACTTCGCCGACGCGATGAACCTGGACGCGCTGATCGAACCGTGGCGCCCACAGAACCCAATGTAAGAAGGAAGCTTTCATGGCCGTTGTGATCGACCGACCGGTTGCCGATTTCGAAGCCCCCGCCACCAGCGGGAAAACCGTCAGCCTCGCGGGCCTCAAGGGCAAGCAGGTGGTGATCTACTTCTATCCGAAGGACAGCACCCCCGGCTGCACCACCGAAGGCCAGGGCTTTCGCGACCAGTACGCCGCGTTCCAGGCCGCCGACACGGAAATCTTCGGGGTTTCCCGCGACGGCCTGAAGTCCCACGAGAACTTCAAGTGCAAGCAGGAGTTCCCGTTCGAGCTGATCAGCGACAAGGACGAGGCCGTCTGCCAGCTGTTCGACGTGATCAAGCTGAAGAAGCTGTACGGCAAGGAATACATGGGCGTGGATCGCAGCACGTTCCTCATCGACAAGAACGGCGTGCTGCGTCAGGAATGGCGTGGCGTGAAGGTGCCGGGGCATGTGGACGAGGTTCTGGCGGCGGCGCAGGCCCTGAACAAGGCTTGATGCCTTTGTGGCGCCCTCTCGGGCGCCACCGCAACACGCCCTACAGCAGCGGGGCCACCACCGGCTCCTTGCGCGGCCAGGCATCCAGCACAGCCTTGAACAGCGTCGCCAGGGGAATCGCGAAGAACACGCCCCAGAACCCCCACAACCCGCCGAACAACAGCACCGCGCAGATGATCGCCACCGGGTGCAGGTTGACCGCTTCGGAAAACAGCAACGGCACCAGCACGTTGCCGTCCAGGGTCTGAATGATCCCGTACACCGCCATCAGGTAGATGAACTGGTCGCTCCAGCCCCACTGGAACAGCGCGATCAGCAGCACCGGCACGGTCACCACCACCGCCCCGACATACGGCACCACCACCGACACGCCCACCAGCAAGGCCAGCAGCGCGGCGTAGTTGAGGCCCAGCGCAACGAAGGCGATGTACGTCACCCCGCCGCAGATCACGATCTCGATGACCTTGCCGCGGATGTAGTTGGCGATCTGTCGGTTCATTTCCTGGGCGACCCGGGTGATCAGCGCCCGCTCCCGCGGCAAATAGCCGCGCACCCATTCGCCGATCATCGCCCGATCCTTGAGGAAGAAGAACACCAGGATCGGCACCAGCACCAGGTAGATCATCACGTTCACCAGCAGCGGCAGACTCGACAGCGAGAACGTCAGCGCCCACTGGCCGAACTTGCCGATCTCGCCCCGCGCCGCCTCGATGGCCTGCAGCACCTGCTCGTCGGAGACCAGGTGCGGATAACGCTCCGGCAGCAGCAACAGCAGCGACTGCCATTTGGCGAGCATGCCCGGCAATTCGTTGAACAGCGTGATCAACTGATGCCAGAGCAGCGGCAGCACCACCACGATGAACACCATCAGCACGCCCATGAACAGCGCGAACACCAGCCCCACCGCCGCACCGCCGGGCATGCGCAGCCGTTCGAGGGTGACCACCAGCCCCTGCATCAGGTAAGCCAGCACCATCCCCGCCAGCACCGGCGCGAGCATGCCGCCCAAGGTGAGCACCGCCGTGAAGGCGAGAAACAGCAGCACCGCCAGCACCACCGCCTCTTCATCGGAGAAGTAGCGCTGAACCCAGTCGCGTAACACTTTGAACATCAATATTCCTTAGGTCTTGAACGCTGTCGGTTTCAGGCTTTTTTCAACCAGTAACGGTAGACGCCCGCCTCGTCTTCTTCGCGCAGCAGCGTATGACCGGCCAATTTGGCAAAGGTGCGGAAATCGCGCTGGGAACCCGCATCCGTGGCGATCACCTTGAGCACCGCGCCGCTGGGCAGCTTGTTGAGCTCCATCTTGGCCTTGAGCAACGGCAACGGACAATTCAGGCCGCTGGCGTCCAGTTCGCGGTCATGGGCTACAGCGTCGTTCATGCGTCACTCCGGATCAGGTGGGTCAGGCCGCCTAGAATATCTGGTCGCAGGCCCGGTGTCCGGCTACAGTAAGGTCTTTGTCGACTAAGGCTTTGTGCATGACTTTTCTGCGCCCTACCCTGCTGACGCTCGCTTGCCTGCTCGCCTCTCCGGGCTTCGCCGACGATCTGCCGTCACTCGGTGATGCCAGCTCTGCCATTGTCTCGCCGCAACAGGAATACCAGCTGGGCCGTGCCTGGCTGGCGCTGCTGCGCAGCCAGGTTTCCCAACTGAACGATCCGCAGCTCAAGGACTACGTCGAGTCCAGCGTCTACAAGCTGGTGGAGACCAGCCAGGTCAGCGACCGGCGCCTGGAGTTCATCCTGATCAACAGCCCGCAGCTCAACGCCTTCGCCGCGCCCGGCGGCGTGGTCGGGGTCAACGGCGGCCTGTTCCTCAACGCCCAGACCGAAGGCGAATACGCCTCGGTGCTGGCCCACGAACTGGCGCACTTGTCCCAACGCCACTTCGCCCGGGGCGTCGAAGCCTCCCAGCGGATGCAGGTGCCGATGATGGCCGCCCTGCTGGCCGGGATCGTCATCGCGGCCGCCGGCGGCGGAGATGCGGGCATCGCAACCATCGCCGGCACCCAGGCGGCGGCGATCCAGTCGCAACGCACCTTCTCGCGTCAGAACGAGCAGGAAGCCGACCGCATCGGCATCCTCAACCTGGAAAAGGCCGGCTACGACCCGCGCTCGATGCCGACCATGTTCGAGCGCCTGATGCGCCAGTACCGCTTCGACGCCAAACCGCCGGAATTCCTGCTGACTCACCCGGTCACCGAATCGCGGATCGCCGACACCCGCAACCGCGCCGAACAGGCCAAGCCCGGCGGCATCGAAGACAGCCTGCGCTATCAGTTGATCCGCGCCCGCGTGCAGCTGATCTACGAAGAGACCCCAGGGCTGGGCGCCAAGCGCTTCCGTGCGCAGCTGGACGAGAACCCGAAAAACGACGTCGCCCGCTACGGCCTGGCCATTGCCCAGATCAAGGGCGGCCAGTTGAATGACGCCCGGGAAAACCTCAAGCAGTTGCTGGCCAAGTCCCCGAACGAACTGATCTACAACCTGGCCCAGGTCGACCTGGACATCACCAACAACCGTCTGCCCGACGCCCAGTCGCGGGTCGACCGGCTGCTCACGCAGTTTCCCGGCAACTACCCGCTGAACCAGGTGCGGGTCGACCTGCTGCTCAAGCAGAACCGCGCCGCCGATGCGGAAAAGGCCCTGGACAGCCTGCTCAAGTCGCGCCCGGACGATCCGGACGTGTGGTATCAGGTGGCCGAGACCCGCGGCCTGTCCGGCAACATCATCGGCCTGCACCAGGCCCGCGCCGAGTATTTCGCCCTGGTGGGCGATTACCGGCAGGCGATCCAGCAACTGGACTTCGCCAAGCGCAAGGCCGGCAACAATTTCCCGCTGTCGTCACGCATCGATGCCCGTCAGCGCGAACTGATGGAACAGGAGCGCATGATCAAGGACATGATGGGCTGAGCCTGCCCGCTGGCATTAAACTGCGGGCATAAAAAAACCGCCTCTTTCGAGGCGGTTTTTTATTGGATTGACGACCTGATCACTCGGCCAGCTTGAAGGTGATGAAGCTGGCGCGTCCCTGACGCAGCACCCGCATCGACACCGAGCGGTTCTTCGGAAGCGCTTTGGCGATCTCGGCGAACTCCTTGGCGGAACCGATGGCCTGGTTGTTCAGGTGAGTGATGATGTCGCCCGGCTGCAGGCCGATCAGCGCCGCAGGGCCGTCCTGGACTTCCTTGATGACCACGCCGCCCTTGAGGTCGTAGGTTTTCTTCTGCTCGGCGCTCAACTCGCCGACCGACACGCCCAGACGGTTGCTGGTGCTCTCGACACCGGACTTCGGCAGCACGTCCGTGTCCTTGTCCTCATCGGGAATCGCACCGACGGTCAGCTCGATGTTCTTGCGCTTGCCGTCGCGGATCACTTCCAGGTTGGCCTTGGCGCCCGCCTTCAGCGCACCGACCAGATGCGGCAGGTCGGCGGACATGACGATCGGCTGACCGTTCATGCTCAGGATCACGTCGCCCACTTGCAGGCCACCCTTGGCGGCAGGGCCGTCATCCTGGATCTGGGCCACCAGCGCACCGGCCGGTTTCTCCAGGCCGAACGATTCGGCCAGATCCTTGTTCACTTCCTGGATGACCACGCCCAGCCAGCCGCGGCTCACCTTGCCACCGCTCTTGAGCTGATTGGAGACGTCCATCGCCACGTCGATCGGGATGGCGAACGACACGCCCATGAAGCCGCCGGAGCGGGTGTAGATCTGCGAGTTGATGCCGACCACTTCACCGTTCAGGTTGAACAGCGGACCGCCGGAGTTGCCCGGATTGATCGGCACGTCGGTCTGGATGAACGGCACGTAGTTTTCGTTCGGCAGGCTGCGGCCGACGGCGCTGACGATGCCTTGGGTCACGGTGTGGTCGAAGCCGAACGGCGAACCGATCGCCACCACCCACTGGCCGGCCTTCAGATCCTGGGACTTGCCGAGCTTGAGCACCGGCAGGTCCTTGCCGTCGATCTTCAGCAGGGCCACGTCGGAGCGCGGGTCGGTGCCGATCAGCTTGGCTTTCATTTCGCTGCGGTCGGCAAGGCGGACGAGGATTTCGTCGGCGTCGGCGATCACATGGTTGTTGGTCAGAATGTAGCCGTCAGACGAGATGATGAAGCCCGAACCCAGCGACTGGGCTTCACGCTGACGGTCGCCGCGGGGCGAACGCTGCTGCGGCGGCATGCCGCGCTCGAAGAACTCGCGCAGCATCGGCGGCAAGCCTTCCAGGTCCGGCATCTGCTGGTTCACCTTGCGGTCGGGCAGCTTCTGCGTGGTGCTGATGTTCACCACCGCAGGCGAGGCCTGCTCGACCAGCTGGGTGAAATCAGGCAGCTCGGCCGCCTGAACGGCGGGCACGGCCTGACCGAGCACCAGCACGGTGGCGAGAATGGAGAGATAGGACTTCAAGCTAGGTATCGACATACAGCTCCCGTTACGACGAGCAGGGTTAAGCGATATGGAGCAAGGAACGCCGGAAACTGCGGGCCGGCATTTTTGTTCCGGGAACGACAGACAAGGCCAGAGCCGAGAGGCTCTGACCTATAGAAAAAAATCGGGTGTTTTGCAAATGAAAATGCTCAGCAAACATTTCTGCATGTCGACGAAGCAGCGCAAACAGCCTGGCCGGAATCGGCTTACTGCTTGCTGGTTGCGGCGCCATCATTGCGCATCGACAAGGCAATTCGTTCGGCGGTGCCGATCGGGATCTCACCGACCACGGTCACCATCATTTCGCCCTCGGGCGTGGTCAGGCGACGGGACACCGCAACGGTCGGGCCGAGCTGAGTCCGAGTATCCGTGACCGTGGCGCCGTTGAGCGGCTCCAGGAACACCGAGAAGCGCGCCAGGCCATCGTCATACATCAGACTGCTGACCTGGGTCTTGGTCTCCGGATCCTTGCGCGAGGTACTGCTGGTCAGCTCGAAGCCCGGCGGCAGCCAGTCCGAATGCCAGACCTGGGCAGCCTTGACGGCGGACGCCTTGTCGCTGTCCAGGGCGACGGCGCGGCAGTCGGATCCTGCCTGCAGGTCGCTGTCGGAAGGGATTTCAGAGGTATCGAGGCGGGTGAACTGAAAACGCTCGAGCAACTGGCCTTTGTCGTTGAGCAGAAGCGACTTGAGGGGCAGGCCCGTCTGTTTGTCCAGATGCAGTTCGAAACCGTAGCGGTGCTGGTCGCGGGGCGTCAGCGATACGATCACCGCTTCACGTCCGGCCACGCGCGACTTGCCAATGACGGCAAGTTCGTACCAATTCTTGAGTTTTTGAGGATCGAGGGGGCGGGCGGCGGAATTCGGAGAATCCCCCAGCCCCGCAATCAGTGCGCCACTGACACATTGCGTCCGTCCATCCACCCGCACCACTTCCTGCGCCGATCCGTCGAGCTGAAGCAGACGCTCGCGAACCTGGCCGTTCTGGACGCGATGCCAGATGGTATGGGTAGAGAAACTGCCGTTACGCTCGTAGACGAAAGTGCCGTGAAAGCTCTGCTGCTGTTCGGCCTGGCCCAGACGGGTCAACCAGTCCTGGGCGTCGTCGGCATGGGCTGGAACGATGAACCAGCCGCCAAGCAGAAGCGAGAGTAGCGGTATGGCGCGCATGATCCTCCTTAACGGTTTTCCAGGCTGGCTGCACGCGCGTAAGGCAGTGCGCTTTCAGTTCCCTTGAGTGCGGCCTGCTGGGCATGCTGGCGCAGATAGCCTGGCAGACGCTGATCGTGCCAGCCTGGCTGGCCTTGCAGAACGCCGTTGGCCATGGGACCTGTGGCTTCCGAACTCTCATTGTAGCCTGCCAAAACCGCCGGGCCCTTGACTTGAGGCACGGCCAACGTCGGCTGGTTGGACTGCTGAGCCAGTTCCACGCCAGCGATTTCGTCGTGGTTGTACAGGCGCACGCCGGCCAGCACGGCCACGGTCACCGACGCCGCAACAGCCAGGCGACCGAGATTGCGCCACGGGCCGCGGGAAACCTTGGCCGGAGCGGCTTCGTCTTCCAGCGCAGCAGAGACCGCCGCAGCGAGATCCAGACGCGGAAGCAGCAGATCCTTGTGCATGGCTGCCCGAGCGATCTGGTAGCGAGCCCAGGTTTCACGGGTTTCAACATCGTCCAGTGCATTGAGCACCCGACGCAATTCCAATTCGTCCGCTTCGTTATCCATCACTGCGGACAGCGATTCCTGCAGGGCTTCCCGACTCATGGCGTTCCTCTCTTGGCTGTCGCCGCTGTCTTTAGTTTTCCTGCAACAACGGCTGCAGGGCTTTGTCGATGGCCTCCCGGGCGCGGAAGATCCGGGAGCGCACGGTACCCACCGGACATTGCATGACGCTCGCAATGTCTTCATAACTCAGACCGTCGAACTCGCGCAGCGTCAACGCCGTGCGCAAATCTTCCGGCAATTGCTGAATGGTTCGATGGACGGTGCCTTCGATCTCATCCCGCAGCAATGCGCGTTCTGGCGATTCGAGATCCTTGAGGCCATGATCGCCGTCGTAGAACTCTGCGTCTTCGGAACTGACATCGCTATCCGGCGGCCTGCGGCCGCGTGAAACCAGATAGTTCTTCGCCGTGTTGATGGCGATGCGGTAAAGCCACGTATAGAACGCGCTGTCTCCGCGAAAGTTGCCAAGCGCTCGGAATGCCTTGATGAAGGCTTCTTGCGCAACGTCCTGGGCCTCATGGGTGTCGTGCACGAAACGCACGATCAACCCGAGAATTTTGTGCTGATACTTCAGCACCAGCAGATCGAACGCCCGCTTGTCGCCACGCTGAACGCGCTCGACCAGCTGCTGATCCTCTTCCTGGGTTAGCATGAACACTCCTCGATGAGCTCGGAGGAGGCTTGCATAACCAAACGACCGGACTTGCAAACATAGACTCGGGCTTTTCGCAAAAGTTCTCCCCCTCCAAGCAAGTTTCCTGCGGGGCTCTGATTAGGCACGCACGAAAAACGCAGCGCGGAATGAACCGGCTGCGCGAATAATCTTGTCATCGGTTCGCCGGCAGGAACCCGACCTCAGGTTCCGCTTCGAAGCCGACACTGTCCCTTGTCTCAGGCACCTGTCTATTGATCTTGGGCCCTTGGCAAAAGTTCCAAATATTTATAGCCGCGCCATACCGACATTGGGCGACCATGAGCGGAAAAAGTGTGTTTCATCCCCGATACAGCCGTCTTTTTGCGAAGTCTGCCCAAAAGGCATCCGACGAAACGTTCGGATTTTCCCGTCACGGTAGTTTCACAATGCCATATCGGCCCGGCTATTGTGCCGATCCCCCCCTCTATATACTAGTGGGCTGTGTGGCGGTCCCGACGTGCCGATCCAGCTGTCTTGCGCCACCCCCGACCCGGGTCGCTTTGAGCGGAATCCTGAAATGAGCCAACAGTTCCAACACGATGTTCTGGTCATTGGCAGCGGCGCTGCCGGTTTGAGTCTTGCGCTGACCCTGCCGGGCCATTTGCGCATCGCCGTGCTGAGCAAGGGCGATCTGGCCAACGGCTCCACCTATTGGGCCCAGGGCGGCGTTGCGGCCGTGCTGGACGACACCGACACCGTCGAATCCCACGTCGACGACACCCTGAACGCCGGCGGCGGCCTGTGCCATGAGGACGCGGTGCGCTTCACGGTCGAGCACAGCCGCGAAGCGATCCAGTGGCTGATCGATCAAGGCGTGCCCTTCACCCGCGACGAACACGCCAGCGGCGAGGACGGCGGCTTCGAATTCCACCTGACCCGCGAGGGCGGCCACAGCCACCGGCGCATCATCCACGCCGCCGACGCCACCGGCGCGGCCATTTTCACGACGCTGCTGGCCCAGGCCAAGGAACGCCCGAACATCGAACTGCTGGAGCAGCGGGTCGCCGTCGATCTGATCACCGAACGCCGACTGGGCCTGGACGGCGACCGCTGCCTCGGCGCCTACGTGCTCAACCGCCGCAGCGGCGAAGTCGACACTTACGGCGCCAGGTTCGTGATCCTGGCCTCCGGCGGCGCGGCCAAGGTCTACCTCTACACCAGCAACCCCGACGGCGCCTGCGGCGACGGCATCGCCATGGCCTGGCGGGCGGGTTGCCGGGTGGCGAACCTGGAGTTCAACCAGTTCCACCCCACCTGCCTGTATCACCCGCAAGCCAAGAGTTTCCTGATCACCGAGGCCCTGCGCGGCGAAGGCGCCCACCTGAAGCTGCCGAACGGCGAGCGCTTCATGCAGCGCTTCGACCCGCGCGCCGAACTGGCGCCCCGGGACATCGTGGCCCGGGCCATCGACCATGAAATGAAGCGGCTGGGCGTGGACTGCGTTTTCCTGGACATCAGCCACAAGCCCGAAGCGTTCATCAAAAGCCACTTCCCGACCGTCTACGAGCGCTGCCTCGGATTCGGCATCGACATCACCCGACAACCGATCCCGGTCGTCCCGGCGGCGCACTACACCTGCGGCGGCGTGATGGTCGACCAGCAGGGCCGCACCGACGTGCCGGGCCTCTATGCCATCGGCGAAACCAGCTTCACCGGCCTGCACGGCGCCAACCGCATGGCCAGCAACTCGCTGCTGGAGTGTTTCGTCTACGCCCGCTCGGCGGCGGCCGACATCCTCGGCCAACTGGCCGACGTCAGCGTGCCCAGCGCCCTGCCTGCCTGGGACGCCAGCCAGGTGACCGATTCGGACGAAGACGTGATCATCGCGCACAACTGGGACGAACTACGGCGGTTCATGTGGGACTACGTCGGCATCGTGCGCACCAACAAGCGCCTGCAGCGGGCCCAGCACCGCGTGCGCCTGCTGCTGGACGAGATCGACGAGTTCTACAGCAACTACAAGGTCAGCCGCGACCTGATCGAACTGCGCAACCTGGCGCAGGTGGCGCAGCTGATGATCCGCTCAGCCATGGAACGCAAGGAAAGCCGCGGGCTGCATTTCACCCTCGACTACCCGGACCTGCTGCCCGAAGCGCTGGACACTATTCTGGTGCCGCCCACCTACGCCGGCTGAACTTGAGGCGTACCCGCAGGCGACGGTGCACATCCGCCGCCTGCGCGTCCCGGGGCACGCAGACCGACCGTGTGCGCCGCTCGCCCCGCAGACGAAAACGCAGCACCACGATCAGCGGCAGCGCCAGGCTGTCCGGCCGCAACTGCACCGGCTGCCAGCCATCGGCGCGGTTCCACAACTGCCAACCCTGCGCGTCGCGGCGCAGACCGCTGAAGGCCTTGGAATGGCTGAGAAGAATCTGACGCGGCAACACCCAAGCGGCATGGCCCAGACAGGCCAAAGCCCCCAGCAAACTGGCCCAGAGCGGCACGGACAGACAAAAGACGGCTCCCAGGGCGAACGCCTGGGTCAGCAGATACGCCGCCAGCAGTTGCCCTGAGGCCTGCCAGCGGCATTCGAAGGTTTCACTTGGGCTGGACACGGTCCAGGATCATGCGGACCATGCGCTGCAGTTCCGGATCATCGGACTCGCTGCGTTCCATGAACCAGCCGAACATGTCCTGGTCCTCGCATTCGAGCAGGCGGACATACAGCGCGCGATCCACGTCGTTCAGGTTCGCGTAGACCTCTTTCACGAACGGCACCAGCAGCACGTCCAGCTCGAGCATGCCGCGGCGGCTGTGCCAAAAGAGGCGGTTCAGTTCAACTTGTTCGACCATGGAGCGCTCCTCAAATAGGCCGCAAGTATACAGGCCGGGCGCGTGCCGAACAGTCGGCTTTGGTCGGCCACCACCGATCCTTTATGAACTATCCATTTCAACGTGCCCCCCTTATGATGTGCCCCAGTCTCTTTACCCTGCGATGACCCATGGCCGATTCTGCTTTTTTCTGCACCCTGTCACATGAAGGCGTTCTCGCGGTCCGCGGCGCGGATGCCGGCAAGTTCCTGCAAGGCCAGCTGACCTGCAACATCAACTACCTGAGCGACAGCCAATCCAGCCTCGGTGCCCGCTGCACGCAAAAGGGCCGGATGCAGTCCAGTTTCCGCATCCTGCTCGAAGGCGACGGCGTGCTGATGGCGATGGCCGGCGAACTGCTGGAGCCGCAACTGGCGGACCTGAAAAAGTACGCGGTGTTCTCCAAATCCAAACTGACCGACGAAAGCGCAGCCTGGGTGCGCTTTGGCCTGGTTAACGGGGACGCGGCCCTGAACGGTCTCGGCCTGGCCCTGCCGGCCGAGACCGACAGCGTGGCGCGCCACGAAGGCCTGATCGCGGTTCGCGTCTCGCCGGATCGCGCCGAGCTCTGGGTGCCCGCCGATCAGGCGGACGCCATCAAGGCCCGTCTGTCCGCCGCATTGGCCGAAGGCGACCTGAACGGCTGGCTGCTGGGCCAGATCCGCGCCGGCATCGGCCAGGTCATGCCGAGCACCCGCGAGCTGTTCATTCCGCAGATGCTCAACCTGCAGGCCGTCGGTGGCGTGAGCTTCAAGAAAGGCTGCTACACCGGCCAGGAAATCGTCGCCCGCATGCAGTACCTGGGCAAGCTCAAGCGTCGTCTGTACCGCGTCAGCCTGGAGGCCGGCGAACTGCCGGAACCCGGCACCCCGCTGTTTGCGCCGAGCCACGGCAGTTCCATCGGCGAAGTGGTGCTGGCCGCCCGCGCCGAACACAACATCGAACTGCTCGCGGTGCTGCAAGCCGAAGCCGCCGACGAGGGCGATGTGCACCTGGGCACGCTCGAGGGCCCGGCGCTGCAATTGCTCGACCTGCCTTACGAACTGGATCGCGACCGCGAGATCCAGCGCTGAACGCGGCCTTTGGTGCAAGACCTAGAGAAACGACATGAGCGAGCTGGCGGATAAGGTCCAACAGGATTTGGTTGAGGCCATCGACAACGATGATCTGGTTCTGCCCACCTTGCCGGAAGTGGCCCTGCAGATCCGCAAGGCCGCCGAAGACCCGGAGATCAGCGTCAGCGACCTGAGCAAGGTGATCGGCCGGGACACGGCGCTGTCGGCGCGCCTGATCAAGGTGGTCAACAGCCCGCTGCTGCGCGCGACGCAGGAAGTCACCGACCTGCACACGGCCATCACCCGGTTGGGCGTCAACTACAGCAGCAACCTGGCGATCGGCCTGGTGATGGAGCAGATCTTCCACGCCCGCTCCGACGTGGTGGAACAGAAGATGCGCGAAGTCTGGCGCAAGAGCCTGGAGATCGCCGGGGTCAGCTACGCGCTGTGCCGCCGCCACACCCAGCTCAAGCCCGACCAGGCCGCCCTCGGCGGACTGGTGCACCAGATCGGCGTCCTGCCGATCCTGACCTACGCCGAAGACCACTACGAACTGCTGTCGGATCCTGTCAGCCTCAACCACGTGATCGACCACATTCACCCGCTGCTCGGCGACAAGCTGTTGCGTGTCTGGGAGTTTCCGGAACGCTTGGTCGAACTGCCGGGGCTGTACCAAGACTTCAAGCGGGAGTCGGCCGAGATCGATTACGTCGATCTGGTGCAGGTGGCCAGCCTGTACTGCCACAAGGACACCGAGCATCCGTTCGCGCGCATCGACCCGTTCAGCGTTCCGGCGTTCCGCAAGCTGGGGATCGACACGGAGAACAAGGAAATGTGCGCAGACCTGGAAGAATCACGGTCGATGTTCTACTGACCCCTGTGGCGAGGGCGCTCGCTCCCGCCGGGCGGCGCCGCCTTCCAGAGTCAATCCTCAAAAGCCTCATCCGGCGATGAAGCTGACCCTGACCTTCAACCCCGCCTGCTCCCCGTCATGCAGCGTGATCTGCGCCAGGTGCGCCCGGCAGATCTCGCCGACGATCGCCAGCCCCAAGCCCGATCCCGCCACCTGCTGGTTGCGCCGGTAGAAGCGTTCGAACACCCGGTCGCGCTCGTGCAGCGGAATCCCCGGACCGTCATCCTCGACTTCCAGCACCGCCGGCGCCGTGACCCGCAGGATCACATTGCCGCCCGGCGGCGTGTGCGCCAGCGCGTTGTCCACCAGGTTGCTCAGCAATTCGTTGAGCAGCGTCGGCTCGCCGCGCAGCCACACCGGCTGATCCGCCTCCAGCGCCAGCGCGACGCCCCTGGCGTGGGCCAACGGCGCCATGGCCATGCCCAGCTCCCGGGCCAACTGGCTCAAATCGAGCAGCTCCGCGCCGCCCTCAGCGATGGCCCGGGCGCCGTTTTCCACCCGTGCCAGCGACAGCAACTGGTTGGCCAGGTGGGTCAACCGGTCGGTGCTTTGCGCCGAGGACTGCAAGGTGTCGTGCCAGACCTGCGGCTCGTTCGAGCGCAGGCCCAACTCAAGCCGCGCCTTGAGCGCCGCCAGCGGCGTGCGCAACTCGTGCGCCGCGTCGGCGATGAACTGCGCCTGACGCTCGAACTGCCCGCGCAAGCGCTCGGTGAAATGGTTGAGCGCCCGCACCAGCGGCCACAGCTCACGCTGAACCTGCACCAGCGGCAAGGGCCGCAGGTCATCGGGCTGACGCTCCTCCACCGCCGTGCGCAAACGCTCCAGCGGCCGCAGCGCGGCGCTCACCGCGAACCACACCAGCAGCAACGCGCCGCCGGCCAGCATGCCCAGGCGCAGCAGCGTGTCGGCCGCCAGGCTCTGGGCCATGCTGACCCGCGCTTCGTCGGTCTCGGCGACGCGGATTTCCGCCATGCCGTTCATGTTCGGTTCGCTGACGGCCTTGAGCAGGCTCACCACCCGCACGTTCTGCCCGCGGTAGGTGGCGTCGTAGAACCGCGCCAGGGCCGGGTAGCTGTCGGTGCGCGGCGTGCCGGGCGGCGGGCCGGGAAGGTTCTCGTAGCCGGAGATCAGCTTCTGGTGGATGTCGTTGACCTGGTAGTAGATGCGCCCGGCGCTGTCGTAGGCGAAGGTGTCGAGGGCCACGTAGGGCACGTCGGCGCTGAGGCTGCCGTCACGCTGCGAAAGGCCGGCGGCGATGGTGCGGGCCGACGCCAGCAGCGTGCGGTCGTAGGCGGTGTCGGCAGCTTCGCGCCCGTTCCAGTAGGCGCTCAGGCCGCTGGCGAGCATCAGCACCACCAGCAGCAGCGCCAGGTTCCACAGCAACCGCCAGCGCAGACTGCCGGGCTTATGCATCGCGGCTTTCCAGGAGGTAACCCAGGCCACGGAAGGTCACGATGGCCACCGCGTGCCCGTCGAGCTTCTTGCGCAGGCGGTGCACGTAGATCTCGATG
This sequence comes from Pseudomonas sp. B7(2017), assembly GCF_002112745.1. Taxonomy (NCBI): domain Bacteria; kingdom Pseudomonadati; phylum Pseudomonadota; class Gammaproteobacteria; order Pseudomonadales; family Pseudomonadaceae; genus Pseudomonas; species Pseudomonas sp. B7(2017). Next base: position 113,115 of record NZ_NEIP01000004.1, read on the forward strand.
GCGTCGGGGCTCGCCTCCTCGTCCAGGCCGAACACCTGCGCCGCCAGTTGCTCCTTGCTCATCACCCGCCCCGGCCGCGCGATCAGCGCTTCGAGCACGGCCTGTTCGCGGGAGGTCAGGGTGAGCAGTTCTTCGCCGAGGGTGAAGCGCCGTGTGTCGAGATCGTAGGCCAGCACGCCGCAGCGCTGCTGGCGTTCGCCGCCGAGCACGCTGCGGCGCAGCAGGGCCTTGACCCGCGCTTCCAGTTCGGTGAGCTCGAACGGCTTGGCCAGGTAATCGTCGGCGCCGAGGTTGAGGCCGTGCACCCGGTCCTTGACGTCGCTGCGGGCCGTGAGCATCAGCACCGGCAGGTTCTTGCCGCGTGCGCGCAGGCGCGCCAGTACTTCGAAACCGTCCATGCGCGGCAGGCCCACGTCGAGGATCGCCATGGCGTATTCCTCGCTGCCCAGCGCCAGGTCGGCGGCCACGCCGTCATGCAGCACATCCACGGTCAGACCGGTGCCCTTGAGCGCCTGCGCCACGCTTTCGGCGAGCGGCAAATGGTCTTCGACGAGCAGAACACGCATGGATCCTCACCTCATTCAGGGGGTGGCCGACGCCACTCTTTGGCGCGGAGTTTACCGCCGCCACCGCCGCTGTGAAGCCCGAAAACCGTGAAAGTCAACTGAAAGGTTAGCGAAAGGTTAGGCCGCTAGAGTCGGGTAACGGAATGTTTCGACTTCCGTCGCTGCCGCACACAGCGCTGCGAAAAACGCCACGAAGCGTTTTCGACCAATAAGAACAATAAACGGAGTACAGCATCCATGCAGTCCTTGCAGAGCCGGGCCTTCGCGCCTGTCCGCCCTTCCCGCTTCAGCCGCACCGCCCTCGCCAGCGCCGCCGCCCTTGCCGGCTTTTCCCCGCTGAGCCATGCCGACTTCATCGAAGACAGCAGCGCCACCTTCGAAACCCGCAACATGTACTTCAACCGAGACTTCCGCGACGGCACCAGCGCCCAGCAATCCAAGCGGGACGAATGGGCCCAAGGCTTCATGCTCAATCTGCAGTCGGGCTACACCGACGGCACCGTGGGGTTCGGTGTCGATGCGCTGGGCATGCTGGGTGTCAAGCTCGATTCGAGCCCGGACCGCACCGGCACCGGCCTGCTGCCGACCCACGATGACGGACGCGCGGCGGACGAGTACTCCAAGCTCGGCCTGACCGGCAAGGTCAAGATCTCCGCCACCGAACTGAAGATCGGCAGCCTGATCCCGGAACTGCCGATCCTCAAGCCCAACGACGGACGCATCCTGCCGCAGACCTTCGAAGGCGGCCTGCTGACCTCCAAGGAGATCAAGAACCTGACCTTCACCGGCGGGCGCCTGGAGAAGGCCAAGGACCGCGACAGCACCGATTTCGAGGACATCGCCCTCAACAACAAGAACAGCCGTTTCGCCGGCACCGTCGCCGGCAAGCACTTCGATTTCGGCGGCCTGGACTACAAGTTCACCGACAAGATCACCGGCAGCTACCACTTCGCCCAGCTCGCCGAAGTCTACAACCAGCACTTCCTCGGCCTGGTCGCCTCGCAGCCGATGGGCCCCGGCACCTTCGCCACCGACCTGCGGTTCGCCCTCAGCGACGACCAGGGCGCGGCCCGCGGCGGCAAGATCGACAACCGCTCGCTCAACGGCCTGGTCAGCTATGCCCTGAGCGGCCACAAGTTCACCGCCGGCTACCAGCACATGTCCGGCGACAGCGCCTTCCCGTATGTCGACGGCAGCGACCCGTACCTGGTCAACTTCGTGCAGATCAACGACTTCGCCGGCGCCGAAGAACGCTCCTGGCAAGCCCGCTACGACTTCGACTTCGCCAGGCTCGGCATCCCCGGCCTGAGCTTCATGACCCGTTACCTGAGCGGCGACAACATCCAGCTCAAGAACGGCGACGAAGGCAAGGAGTGGGAGCGCAACACCGAGATCAAATATGTAGTACAAAGCGGCGCCCTCAAGGACGTCGCCGTGCGCCTGCGCAATGCCACCTACCGTTCCAACTACTCCGCCCGCGATGCCGATGAAGTGCGTCTGCTGGTGAGCTACAGCGTTGCCCTTTGGTAATTCAGTACGTCCATAACAACAACTCCCAAGGAGACATAGATGAACTTATCACTGCGTAAAGTCGCTCTGGCCGCCGGCCTCATGGTGTTCGCCGGCCAGCTGATGGCCGAGCCCAAACGCCCGGAATGCATCGCGCCGGCCTCCCCCGGCGGCGGCTTCGACCTGACCTGCAAACTGGCGCAGAGCGCGCTGGTGAACGAAAAGCTGCTGACCAAACCGATGCGCGTGACCTACATGCCCGGCGGCGTCGGCGCGGTGGCCTACAACGCGGTGGTCGCCCAGCGTCCGGCCGATGCGGGCACGCTGGTGGCGTGGTCGAGCGGTTCGCTGCTGAACCTGGCCCAGGGCAAGTTCGGCCGTTTCGATGAGACCAACGTGCGATGGCTGGCGGCGGTCGGCACCAGCTACGGCGCCATCGCGGTGAAAAGCGATTCGCCCTACAAGACCCTCGACGACCTGGTCAAGGCACTGAAGAAAGACCCGAGCGCCGTGGTGATCGGCTCCGGCGGCACCGTCGGCAGCCAGGACTGGATGCAGACCGCCCTGATCGCCAAGGCCGCCGGGATCAACCCGCGCGACCTGCGCTACGTCGCCCTCGAAGGCGGCGGCGAGATCGCCACCGCCCTGCTCGGCGGGCACATCCAGGTGGGCAGCACCGACATCTCCGACTCCATGCCGCACATCCTCAGCGGCGACATGCGCCTGCTGGCGGTGTTCGCCGAGAACCGCCTCGACGAGCCGGAAATGAAAGACATCCCGACCGCCCGCGAGCAAGGCTACGACATCGTCTGGCCGGTGGTGCGCGGCTTCTACCTGGGCCCGAAGGTCAGCGACGAAGACTACGCCTGGTGGAAAGCCTCCTTCGACAAGCTGCTGGCCTCCGACGAGTTCGCCAAGCTGCGCGATCAGCGCGAGCTGTTCCCCTTCGCCATGACCGGCCCGGAGCTGGACACCTACGTGAAGAAGCAAGTCGCGGACTACAAGGTGCTGGCCAAAGAGTTCGGCCTGATCCAGTGATCGTCTCTGTCTAGCGACCATGGCCCTGCCCGGCGGGGTCATGGCACAGGAGTGTCTCCATGCTCATTCAACGCATCTTCGCGTCGGTGCTGTTGCTGGCCTGTGCCGGCCTGGCGCTGATGGCCTGGCCGTACCAGGCGGCGTTTTCCTACGAACCCGTGGGCCCTCGGGCGTTTCCGTTGTTGATGCTCGGCCTGATGGGGTCAGCCTTGCTGTACATGCTGTTCCGCCCCGCGCCGATCAAGCACAGCGAGGACGAACCGCCGCTGGACCGCGAAACGCTGACCAAGATCGGCCTCTGCACCTTGTTGCTGCTGGTGTTCGCCGGCACTTTCGAACCGTTGGGCTTCATCCTGGCCAGCATCGTCACCGGTGTGCCGATGGCCCGGCTCTACGGCGGGCGCTGGCTGCCCAGCGCCGTGATCATCAGCCTGATGGCCATCGGTCTTTACCTGTTGTTCGACCGTCTGATGGACGTTCCCCTGCCCTTGGGCCTGCTCGACGTACTGGAGAACTGATATGGATACCCTCGGCTACTTGGGTCAGGGCTTCGGCGTCGCGCTGAGCCCCTACAACCTGGCGACCGCCCTGTGCGGCACCCTCATCGGCACCGTGGTCGGCCTGTTGCCGGGCCTCGGCCCGATCAACGGCGTCGCGTTGCTCATCCCGATCGCGTTCGCCCTCGGCCTGCCGCCGGAGTCGGCGCTGATCCTGCTGGCGGCGGTGTACCTGGGCTGCGAATACGGCGGACGGATCAGCTCGATCCTGCTGAACATCCCCGGCGAAGCCTCCACCGTGATGACCACCCTGGACGGCTACCCGATGGCCCGCCAGGGCCTGGCCGGGGTGGCGCTGTCGCTGTCGGCGTGGAGTTCGTTCATCGGCGCATTCATCGCCACCTGCGGCATGGTGCTGTTCGCACCGCTGCTGGCGAAGTGGGCGATCGCGTTCGGGCCGGCCGAATACTTCGTGCTGATGGTGTTCGCGATCGTCTGCCTGGGCGGCATGGCCGGCGACCGGCCGTTGAAGACCTTCATCGCGGCGCTGATCGGCCTGTTCCTGTCCACGGTCGGCATCGACGCCAACAGCGGCGTATACCGCTTCACCGGCGACAACATCCACCTGACGGACGGCATCCAGTTCGTGGTGCTGGTGCTGGGCCTGTTCTCCATCAGCGAAATCCTGCTGTTGCTGGAGAAGACCCATCACGGCCAGGAAGCGGTGAAAGCCACCGGCCGCATGCTGTTCAACTTCAAGGAAGCGGCTTCGGTGTTCGTGGTGAACATCCGCTGCGGCGTGCTGGGCTTCATCATGGGCGTCCTGCCGGGTGCCGGGGCGACCCTGGCCAGCGCCGTGGCCTACATGACGGAAAAACGCATCGCCGGCACCGGCGGCACGTTCGGCCAAGGCGACAAGCGCGGCCTCGCCGCCCCGGAAACCGCCATCGGCGGCGCCGCCTGCGGTGCGCTGGTGCCGATGCTGACCCTCGGCGTTCCGGGCTCGGGCACCACCGCGGTGATGATCGGCGCCCTGTCGCTGTACAACATTACGCCAGGCCCGCTGCTGTTCCAGGATCAGCCGGACATCGTCTGGGGCCTGATCGCGTCGCTGTTCATCGCCAACGTGATGCTGGTGATCCTCAACATCCCGATGATCCGCGTCTTCACCCGCATCCTCGCCGTGCCGAACTGGGCGCTGGTGCCGGTGATCGCCATCATCACCGGGATCGGCGTCTACGCCGTGCACGCCACCACCTTCGACCTGTTCCTGATGATCGGCATCGGCATCTTCGGCTACATCCTGCGCAAACTGGATTTCCCGCTGTCGCCGCTGTTGCTGGGCTTCATCCTCGGCGGCCTGATGGAGCAGAACCTGCGCCGCGCCCTGTCGATCTCCAACGGCGCGCTGGACATCCTCTGGTCGAGCCCGATCACCTTCGGCGTCTGGGTGCTGACCGCCGTCATGCTGGCCGTGCCGCTTCTGCGCATCTGGCGCAAACGTTCGGCCGCGCAGCGCACCATCGCCGATGTCTGACCGGACATCGCTCAAAGGCTGGTGGGGAACACCGCTGGTCGGTCTGCTGGGCGGCTACGTCGCCAGCCAGATCGGCTGGCCGCTGCCGTGGATGGTCGGCTCGCTCCTGGCGATCATCCTCGTGCGCTGTCTGACGCCGTGGCAACTGGCTGAAATCCCCGGCGGCCGCAAATGCGGCCAATGGATCGTCGGCATCGGCATCGGCCTGCACTTCACCCCACTGGTGATGGAACAGGTGCTGAGCCACTTCGGCCTGATCTTCTTCGGGGCGCTGGTCACCAGCCTGTCGGCAGTGGTCGGCGTGTGGCTGATGCGGCGCACCGGCGAGGATCGCGCCACCGCGTTCTTCTCCAGCATGCCCGGCGGCTCGGGCGAGATGGTCAACCTCGGCGCCCGCAACGGCGCGATGCTCAGCCATGTGGCGGCGGGGCAGAGCCTGCGGGTGCTGGTGGTGGTGCTGTGCGTGCCGGCGGCGTTCAAGTACCTGCTCGGCGAAGGCACGCCGATTGCCCACGCCGGCAGCGTCGATTGGCGCTGGCTGGCGTTGCTGTTTCCGGCGGGCGCCCTGCTCGCCTGGCTCTGGCAGCGCCTGCGCCAGCCCAACCCATGGCTGTTCGGGCCGTTGCTGGTGAGCGCGGCGGTCAGCATCGGCTGGGATCTGCACATCGGCCTGCCCAACGGCGGCAGCCAGATCGGCCAGTGGCTGATCGGCAGCGGCCTGGGCTGTCACTTCAACCGGCAGTTCTTCCGCCGCGCGCCGTCGTTCATGGGCCGTACCTTGATCGGCACGGCGCTGACCATGCTGATCGCCACACTGGCGGCGCTGGGATTGAGTGCGCTGACCCACCTGGACCTGCGCTCGCTGACCCTGGGGATGATGCCCGGCGGCATCGCCGAAATGAGCCTGACGGCGGAAACCCTGCAGCTGTCGGTGCCGCTGGTGACGGCGATGCAGGTGATGCGCTTGCTGTTCGTGCTGTTTCTCGCGGAGCCGTTGTTCCGGTACTGGAACCGCAGCCCCGAGTGACACCGCTTGGTTGTGGTGAAGGAGCTTGCTCCCTCGCCACCGGTTTCAGAGCGGCGGCAATTGCCACCGGATCGGCGTCTCGCCGTTCTGCTCAAGGAACTTGTTGGTGCGGCTGAAGTGCCCGCAACCGAGAAAGCCCCGGTAGGCCGACAGCGGCGACGGGTGCACCGAGGTCAGCACCAGGTGCTTGGTCGCGTCGATCAGCTTCTGTTTGCTCTGGGCGTGGGAGCCCCACAGCATGAACACCAGGTGCGGCTGCCGCTGGCTGACCACCTCGATGATCCGGTCGGTGAAGAACTGCCAGCCCTTGTCCTTGTGCGCATTGGCGTTGGCGCGTTCGACGGTCATCGTGGTGTTGAGCATCAGCACGCCCTGATCGGCCCAGCTCTGCAGATAGCCGTGGTTGGGGATGTCGATGTTCAGGTCGCGCTTGAGCTCTTTGTAGATGTTGACCAGCGACGGCGGCGCCGGCACGCCCGGCTGCACCGAGAAGCACAGACCGTGGGCCTGGCCCGGGCCGTGGTACGGGTCCTGGCCGAGGATGACCACTTTCACCTTGTCCAGCGGCGTCGAGTTCAGCGCGTTGAAGATCAGCGGCCCCGGCGGATAGATCTCCTTGCCGGCCGCCCGCTCCTGCTGCAGGAAAGTGCGCAACTCCGCCATGTAGGGCTGGTCGAACTCGGCACGCAGTGCCTCCTTCCAGCTCGGTTCGAGTTTGATACGGTCGTCAGCAGTCATGGTCATACCCGGCAAAAACAATGGGGCGAACCCTAGGAAAGCCGACAACGCTTGTCAATTGATCTGACACGGAACCGGCACTTTCCCGTACAGCGATCATACTGAACGCTCAAATTCCCGATCGAGGTCACGATGAACCTGCACTTCGAAGAACGCACCGGCACCGACGGCGCCCGCCTGGGTATCGCCACCCTGGATGCCGAAAAGTCGCTCAACGCGCTGTCCCTGCCGATGATCCACGCCCTGAGCGACAAACTGAGCGCCTGGGCCAAGGATCCGCAAATCGTCTGCGTGCTGTTGCGCGGCAACGGCGCCAAGGCGTTCTGCGCCGGCGGCGAAGTGCGCAGCCTGGTGGAGGCCTGCCGCGCCCACCCCGGTGAAGTGCCGCCCTTGGCCGCGCAGTTCTTCAACGCCGAATACCGCCTCGACTACAGCCTGCACACCTACCCCAAGCCGCTGATCTGCTGGGGCCACGGCTACGTGCTCGGCGGCGGCATGGGCCTGCTGCAGGGCGCCAGCACCCGCATCGTCACGCCGAGCAGCCGCCTGGCCATGCCGGAGATCAGCATCGGCCTGTACCCGGATGTCGGCGCCAGTTGGTTCCTGTCGCGGTTGCCGGGCAAGCTTGGCCTGTTCCTCGGCCTCACTGGCGCACAGATGAACGGCCGCGATGCACTGGACCTGGACCTGGCCGACCGTTTCCTGCTCGACGAACAGCAGCCGGAACTGATCGAGCGCCTGCTGCAGCTCAACTGGCAGGAACAGACCGCCATGCAGCTCAACAGCCTGCTCAAGGCCCTGCAGCAGGAGGCGGCAGCGCAGATGCCCGACGCGCAGTGGCTGCCGAGGCGCCGGCAGATCGACGAACTGCTGGACGTCAGCGACGTGGCCTGCGCGTGGAAAGCCATCACCCTGCAACGCGACAGCGGCGACCTGCTGATCGCCCGCGCGGCGAAGACCCTGAGCGAAGGCGCGCCGCTGACGGCGCACCTGGTCTGGGAACAGATCGTCCGCGCCCGCCACTTGTCATTGGCGGAAGTCTTTCAGATGGAATACACCTTGAGCCTCAATTGCTGCCGCCACCCGGAGTTCAGCGAAGGGGTGCGGGCGCGGCTGATCGACAAGGACCAAAAGCCGCACTGGCATTGGCCGGATGTCAGCCGCGTGCCGGAGGCGGTGGTGGAGGCGCATTTTCACAAGGTCTGGGAGGGGCGGCATCCGCTGGCGGATCTGTCGGCTTACTGAGGCCCGGGGTCAATCGCGGACACAAAAAAAGCGGCGCTCGATGCGCCGCTTTTTGCTGCGGTGAATTACCAGCGACCGCGACCGTTGTGGTCACCCCGGTCGCCGTGACGGTCATGGTCGCCCCGTCCCCGGTGGTTATCCCAGCCACCGCGATGGCCGTCCCAGCGTCCGCGGTCATTGTCGTGCCAGCGCCGGCTCTCGTAGTAGCGCGGCGCCGAATAGTAGCGCGGGGCCGGTTGGTAATAGCGCGGCGCCGAGTAATAGCGGGGAGCCGGCTGGTAGTAGCGCGGAGCAGAGTAATAGGTACTGCCCCCGCTGTAGTAAGTGCCACCACTGGTGTAGTACGACGGCGACTGGGACGTGTAGACCTCCGAACTGTAGTAGCCATCTCCGTAGGAATATGGGACGCATCCGCCAATGGAAAACAGCATCACGGCAAGCAGAAGAATTCGGCGATACATGGCGGCCTCCTGGACCGCGGGTGGGCCACGCCAGCGACGCTGGCAGGCGTCAGTCGTTTATTCGGTGACTGACGAATGATCTGACAGCGTTTTCGGAATCTGGTGCGCTTCGGTAACAACTTGAAACACGTAGCCGATGAAAGGTTGTTCATCTTCTACGGCCCGATTCACGGGGTGATTAATGGTGCCAGCGGTGGTATCCGCCACGGTAATAACCGGGGCCGTGGCCGCCGTAATAGTAGTAGCGGGCGCCGCCGTAGTAGCGCGGGCCGTAGTACCCGCCGTAGGAGTAAGGCGAGTAGTAGCCGGGATAGTAGTAAGGGGCGGAATAGGCATCGTAGGTGCCGGCGTAGTAATAGCATCCCGACAAACCAAGACCGAGCAACAGACCCAGCAGGATTCGACGAAACATGATGGCCTCCTGAAAGACCTGCGACCGACGACGAAGGAATCCGGCCGACACTCTTTTGACTGGTTGGCGCCCCTCAAGTGCCGATGCCGCCGTAGGTTCGGATCAGTGGCGCAGACGTCTGCGCGAGAGGCCAAAACGGACGAAGTTTCCTGCGAATCGGATTCGGTTCGCACAGAGGCAGCTATTTCTCCCGCCGTGCCACTAGAATGCCTGCCATCAGGTCACCGCCAAGGGAATCGCCCATGCCGCTCAGATCCGCGCTGTACTCCCAACGCTCGCTGGTGATGACCGTGGTCATCCTGCTCGGCGCCGGTTTCCTGGCCACTTCGCTGCTCAGCTATTACGCCTCGCGCACCTCGATCCGCGACAACATCGTCAACACCGAACTGCCGCTGACGTCCGACACCGTCTACTCGGAAATCCAGAAAGACCTCGTCAGACCGATCCTGATTTCGTCGATGATGTCCCGCGACACCTTCATGCGTGACTGGGTGGTGAACGGTGAGAAGGACACCGACCAGATGACCCGTTACCTCGACGAGGTCATGACCCATTACGGCGCCTACACTGCGTTCTTCGTTTCCAACAGCACCCATACCTACTACCACGCCAAAGGCGTGCTCAAGCAGGTGCGAATCGATGAGCCGCGCGATGCCTGGTACTTCCGCGTGCGCGACATGAAGGATCCGTACGAGATCAACGTCGACCCGGACCTGGCCAACAAAGACAACATGACCTTCTTCATCAACTACAAGGTCTACGACTACCACGGCCGCTTCATCGGCGCGGCCGGGGTGGGGCTGACGGTGGACGCGGTGATCAAGCTGATCGACAAGTACCAGCAGCGCTACCAGCGCAGTGTGTACTTCGTCGACACCTTCGGCCGGCTGGTGCTCACCGGCGCCGAAGGCGGCCCGGAAGGCGCCCGCGCCGGCAAAAGCCTGAACGACCTGGACAGCATGAAAAACCTGGTCAGCCAGTTGCCCAAACCCCACAGCGGCAGCTACGAATATTCCGCCCACGGTCTGGGACATTTCCTCAACGTGCGGTTCATCCCGGAGCTCAACTGGTACCTGTTCGTCGACAAGCGCGAAGACGGCGCCCTGAGCGAAATCCGCCAGTCGCTGTACCTCAACCTGCTGATCTGCCTGCTGGTGACGCTGATCGTGCTGGCCCTGCTCAACCGGGTGATCCGCCGCTTCCAGGAAAAGATCCACGCCCAGGCCACCCTCGACAGCCTCACCGAACTGCCGAACCGGCGCGGCTTCGACCTGCTTGCCGTGCAGGCCCTGCACGAGGCGCAGCGGGAACCGAAACCGCTGACCGCGCTGCTGCTGGACTTGGATCACTTCAAGGCGCTGAACGACACCTACGGCCACATGGCCGGTGACCAGGTGCTGATCGGCTTCGCCCGCGACCTGCAAAGCTGCCTGCGCCATTCCGACATCGTCTGCCGCTGGGGCGGTGAGGAATTCATCGTTTTGCTGAAGGACACCGACGGCGCCACCGGTCAGAAAATTGCCGAGAAAATCCGTCGGCACGTCGAGCAGCACGAATATGCCTACAACGGCCATGCCCTGAACCTGACCGTCAGCATCGGCATCACCACCCTGCAACGGGACGACACCTTGCACAGTCTGCTGTCCCGGGCCGATCATGCGATGTACCGGGCCAAGCAAACCGGCCGCAACCGCACCTGCATGGAAATGCCCCACTCGACCTATGCCTGACCTTCCTCGTCCCGACCTCTGCCCGGCCTGCGGTGCCCGCAACGACTGCACCCTGGCCGACCCGCGCACCGCCGACCGCGCCTGCTGGTGCTACGGCGTGACCATCGATGCGGCGGTGCTCCAGGCCCTGCCGCCCGAACTGCGCGACCGCGCCTGCCTGTGCCCGCGTTGCGCGCAGGTCGAAGCGCAACTGCAAGCGTCCGGGCCGCCGATCCCGTAAGATGCGCGCCCCTGTGCCCACCGATTCCTGACCATGCGCGTCGACCGTTTCCTCAGCAACCTGCCCCGCTACAACCGTCAGCAAGTTCGCCTGCTGCTGGTGGAAAAGCGTGTGAGCATCGACGGAAAAGTCGTCAGCGACCCGCACAGCGACGTGTTGGAGTTCAGCCGCGTCGAGGTGGACGGCGAAGTGCTGCAGGCCGGCAAACCGGCGCGCTACTTCATGCTGCACAAGCCGCCGGGCTGCGTCAGCGCCACCCGCGATCCGCAGCACCCGACCGTGCTGGATCTGATCCTGGAAGCGGACAAGGACGACCTGCACATCGCCGGCCGGCTGGACTTCAACACCACCGGGCTGATGCTGATCACCAACGACGGCGCCTGGTCGCGGCGCCTCACCCAGCCGCAGACCAAACTGCCGAAGGTCTACTACGTGGAGACCGAACAGGAAATCGGCCCGGAATATGCGAGCACATTCGCCCAGGGGATCTACTTCGCCTTCGAAGACCTGACCACGCAGCCGGCGGTGCTGGACGTGATCGGCCCGAAGACGGCGCGGTTGAGCATCGTCGAGGGCCGCTACCATCAGGTGAAGCGCATGTTCGGTCACTTCAACAACAAAGTGCTGCGCCTGCACCGCGAATCCATGGGCCCGCTGCATCTGGACAATGCGCTAAAACCGGGCGAGTACCGCGCTTTGCGCACCGAAGAGATCCATTTGTTCTAAGCCTGCGACCGCTCAGCAGAAGTTGTCGAACAAATTACCGACGGCACTTGCGCGATCCTGATCCCCCTGCTTGAATCAGGACGTCGGCCAAAATGTGACCGATGAGTCACAACATACTTCTAAGAAACCTTTTGCCGGCAGAGAGCCCAAGGCTCCGCCTCCCCCGGCAAATCGCCCGCCAATAACAACACCCGTCGACCTGCCGTAACGGATCGACATGGGCCCGCAAAATTCCAGGCGTATGCCTACCTGTCACAAAGCTCGTGCAATCTTTTGCGCGCATACCCGCTTGCCAGGAGTCTTATGACATGAGGCCAGAAATCGCTGTGCTGGATATACAGGGTCAGTATCGGGTTTACACGGAGTTCTATCGCGCAGACGCCGCAGAGAAGACCATCATCTTGGTCAACGGCTCGATGGCCACGACTGCGTCGTTTGCGCAAACCGTCAAGAACCTGCACCCGCAATTCAACGTGGTCTGCTACGACCAACCCTACGCTGGCCGCTCCAAGGCGCACAACCGCCACGACAGGATGCTGACCAAGGAAGTCGAGGCCCAGATCCTGCTGGAGCTGATCGACCACTTCGCCGCCGAGCATGTGCTGTCGTTCTCCTGGGGCGGCGCCGCCACCATGATGGCCCTGGCGCATCGTCCCCGGCGCATCGAACGGGCCGTGATCAGCTCGTTCTCCCCGGTAATCAACGAACCGATGCGCGACTACCTCGAACGCGGCGTCGAACACCTCGGCAACCTGGACCGCGACCGCGTCGGCCATCTGGTGAACAACACCATCGGCAAACACCTGCCGTCGCTGTTCAAGCGCTTCAACTATCGCCACGTCAGCAGCCTGGCCGAGCACGAATACGGGCAGATGCACTTTCACATCAACGAGGTGCTGAACAACGACCGCGACTGCTACCTGCGCGCCGCCAAGCAGATCGACGTGCCGGTGCTGTTCATGAACGGCGAATGGGACGAGTACACCTCGGCCGTGGACGCCAAGCTGTTCGGCAACCATGTGCAGCTGAGCACCTTCAGCACGCTGCAGGCCACCGGCCACTTCCTCGACATGGAACACAAGGCCGCCTGCGAAGGCAGCCGCAAGGCATTGCTGGGTTTCCTGAAACCTGCGCAGCACAGCAGCCGCGCGCGCAACGCGTTCGCCCAGGACTACCATGCATTGGCCATCTGAAAAAGCGTCACCGCGAGCAAGCCTGCGCCACTGAAGCCTTTACCGACTTCACGCCCGCAGCGCTTGCCCGCGACTGACCGAACGCACGTCTGCTTCAAGCTTTGAAGGCCATCCGGCGCAAAGAAAACTTCAAATCCGCGCCCGAGTCTGGTACAAAGTCAGCCGTTCCGAGCGGGTGTCGTATAATGGCATTACTCCAGCTTCCCAAGCTGATAACGAGGGTTCGATTCCCTTCACCCGCTCCACATCACCTTTCCATGGATGTTTATACAAATCCACGGAACGCATGCAAGTCACTGAGCTGATACGGTTTTTCCTCCCAGCTTGATTCCAGTGACATCCAGCGAAATCCACTGACAGCCGGCCTTTTCCGGCACATGAAGTGGTACATCTTTGCGGCCGCCCCGGTATCGCATTGTTGCTGGAGGAGCGACCCCCGAGGCATGACCATCGCATCCAACTCTCATCTGAGGAGTTGGGCACATGCTCACCGATTTGAAAATCCGCCAAGCCAAATCCACTGACAAAAACTACACGCTCAACGATTGCGACGGGCTCTATCTGTTTGTTTCGGCAAGCGGCTCCAAGCTTTAGCACTTTCGCTATACACGGCTCGGCAAGCGAAACCGTTTCTCACGACGCAGGGAGGGGTTCGAACCTTCATCTCAGGGGCTCGATAATTGCGCTAAATATTCTTGAAGGGTTATTGGAATTGATCAAATTTCATCAGTTCTTTCCAGATGTAACCGTAGCTGTAGCGTAGCCAACAAACTTTTAACCGGTCAAAGCTACGCCTTACCCAACTGCTTTCTCGTGCTTTGAGTTCTTTCGCTATTTCATCCAGTAACCATTCATCCTGAAAACCGGTCCAAACAGGTGGGACAGGCGTTTCGAGGTTGCTGAAACACACGGGAGCTACCTCTGAATACAAGATGTCTTCAACAACCTTTGGATCATAGCCGCGGATTCGTTCTGCGATAGAGGCGTAGTCGACAAAACTATCTACAAATGCCTCTGCCAGCGCAATCTGGATGTTCGCTCTTTCCGCGGAAGTCAGAATATGTCCCAATGGGCCAGCTCCTCTAGCTCGGCGTCGAACGTATCAGCCGCAACCCCTCCAGCAATGCCGCCGGCAATACTTCCAATGAGAACAACGGCTATGGCGCAGGCCGGCGCTCCAGGTCCACAAAGAGCGGATACACCCAAGCCCGCCAGGAAACCACCTGCCGCACCACCACTGAGGATGGTGGCCTGACGGGCCGTTTCTTTGGCTTTGTCGTCTGCGTTCAGTATTTGGTAAGAGGCAAGCACCGCTGTCATGATGATGCCGACCTTCCCCATGACGGACATGATTTTTGTGCCAGAAGTGAATTTGGCATTGGCACTACCAGACCGCTCTAGAGCTTTGTACAAAACCTCTTTCTGTTGAGCCTTAGAAAGTTGTTCGTAATTTTTGTTGAACTGGGCTTGAGATTTTCCATCCAGTATTTCTCTGTATGTTTTTCCAGTACTCTTCTTTTTTTGCACGATGGCAAGGCCGTGTGCAGACGTCAGTTTGCGGTGTTCGTACATGATTTTGTTGCGCATCTCGTTGCTGAACTTTGTCGCGTCCTCAACGCTGATATTGCCGGCTCTGACTTCAGCGAAGATCTGCTGTGACATTCGTCGAATATTGCCCTCGTAGCTAGCACGGACGCGCTCGTCCTTGATGGCATCGATGGAAAAACGGCTGGCCGCCCCCTCCATGCCTGCAACCGCCATCTCTAGGGGAGAACGGTCGAGAGTGTGTTCGCTTTTGACAACATAACTTCCGGTTACCAGGTTCGGTTCCGTCACGAGAAAATCCTTATCCCAAAATGTCGTTCAGCAACCCGTCAATACCTGAGGTGGTGCAGGCAATCTCGTCTTGGGTAAATGCCAAGGTATGACATGTCTTACCGGTGGGATTAGAAAATTTGACCGAGTTGTTTGCGTCAAAGACGCCGGGCATGGACGCCCCATCATCAAAGTGTGCCGTGCAGGCAAATCCTTCGTAGCTTTCTTCCGCAGAAATTTTAAAGCCAATCCAGTTACCGTGGATGACCAAGGGCGTAGGTGGAGTAAAGGGAGCGGGGGTATGGGTGCTTCCGATGATGACCGTACTCGAACCGCCGATCACGACGTCGCCATGGGTGCCAACAGTGCCGACCAGTGCGGCATTTTGGCCGTTGATAAACACGGTGCTGGACACGTCTGAGGCTAACGCACTACCACAGGTGCACGCGTCCCCTTTGCGAGCGGCCGCAAGACCGTCGAAGAACACATCAGGAGAACCCGAGGCGATTGCTTTGGAACCGTGCCCAGGCATAGCACAACTGGTTGGATCAGTAATACGTGCCGCTGGCTTTGCCATGCTTGACTCCCTGTCAAAGATTTTCCGGAGCCGACTGTATCAGACTCGCGTTGACGGTGGCCTGCACCTATGCAGCCAGACGCGAGCGATGGACGAACAATTGCTTAGATACTTCTATATTTGTCCTTCAAAAATCGGCAAAGGCTAGGCAGGGCACAAACCATCTTCGGATCGAACCAGCGTCTGCTTTCGGCCAAAAGCAGCCGTTAGATCGTTTCGATGATGAAATGGACGTCAATACCCCGTGCTTCTGGCAAAGCCCTTGGCTTATGTGCAACTCGCGTGCAGCTTTCTAGCCACTACGCGTCCAGTCAAATCGTACTTTTCCATTTCTTGTCCTCAGGCCACTCGGCCTTGATCATTGCTTTGCAGGGAGGGTGCTGAACGCTAGACAGGCACGTTGCGGCGTAGAAATTCGAGCTGCTGGCGATTCACTCGCTCGAAGGCTTCGCCACCGTAAATTTCGAAATGGCCTTCTGAGCAGAGAACCACCTCAGCTTTTTTGGCTTGCCTGGCATAGCGCAGCGTCGGCCCAGAGGGGGCCACGCTATCGGTCTCGCACACGTGAACCAGCAAAGGGCAGTTGATCTCAGCGGCGCTGCGTCCTGGGTGATAGCTGGAGATATCCAGGGCAATTCGTGCAGCGGCTTTGTTGATAAATGCCTTGCCCTCCGGCACGAGAGCGAGGTAGCCAGGCAGAGCATCAGGAGCCGTCATCAAAGCTGCAGCGTTAGCAGGCCCAGCAACATCTACCAGCAACGGAGCCGCGCCGAAGATCGAGCCAATGCGATCAACGACGCCCAAGAGCGTCAGCTTCAAAGCCGTTCTTGTGCTTTGGGCCATTGCAGAAGCGCATCCAGAGGTAAACGGGCATTGGCTCATCACTGCAGCTACACAGCCGTCCTGTGCGCCAACGCGCATGACATGGCCGCCACTGAATGATGTACCCCAAAGAATTACTCGCTTGGCATCCAACTCAGTTCTGGAACGTGCGTAGGAAATAGCAGAGCGCCAGTCCTCCAGTTGCCTGGAGATGCTGAGCAAATTTCTAGGGTTGCCGTCGCTGTCGCCGAAGTGGCGGTAGTCGAAAACAAGGCAGGCATAGCCAGCATTTCTGAATCGCTCAGCGACCATGTCCAGCCGCATATGGCGAATGGCCCCCAAACCGTGAGCCATGACGATGACGGGTAGTGGCTTCTCCCCTGCGGATGGCAGGTACAGCCAAGCTGAGCAACGTGAATTTCCCGAAGCGAAGGAAACATCCAGGCGTGAAGTCATGGGGCAGCGAACCTCTTTCGTTTTTTTGATGCTATTCCAATTTTAGAAGTGCATCAAATTTTTTTCAGGTATACTGCCGTCCCATGAACATCTCCACTCCAACCCGCACCCAGCGCAAAGCCGAGGCCACTCGCCTTGCGATCATCCATACCGCCGAAGCATTGATTCTGGAGGAAGGGCTTTCTGCCCTGACGCTAGAGGCAGTTGCTGAGCGTGCCGATATCGCCGTGCAGACGATCTACAACCGGGTCGGTGGACGATCTGCCTTGCTCCTAGCCGTGACGGAAAAGGCCATGGAGGAG
Organism: Pseudomonas sp. B7(2017); assembly: GCF_002112745.1. NCBI lineage: Bacteria > Pseudomonadati > Pseudomonadota > Gammaproteobacteria > Pseudomonadales > Pseudomonadaceae > Pseudomonas > Pseudomonas sp. B7(2017). The sequence continues at coordinate 129,986 of NZ_NEIP01000004.1, forward strand.
AACCGGGTATACATGGAAAGGGCCTACGCGGCGGCAGGTACTCCGTTGGAGCGGATTCGGGTTGCTGCTATGGGATACATCCGGTTTGCCAAGGAGCGCCCCAACGAGTTCCGTCTCATGGCCTCTCCTCCAGATACACCGGAGGCTCAGACCCGTATTAGCTCGATGGTGAAGAAACATAACGCTCAACTTGAGGCTGCGCTGCGCGATGGCATAGCCGACGGTTCAATCGATCCAGCCATCGACCCATACCTTGTGGCCACCGCGATGTGGGCTGCCATGAATGGCATGCTTAGCCTGGCCTGGCGAGCAGATAGTGCGGCCGTCCCGTCGGATGTAATGGATCAGCTTCTAGCTCAATCCATGGAATTGACGTTTAAAGGGTTGACCGCTCATTTGCGGTGAGTCCCGCGATCAAGCGTCCGCTATTGGCCGTTAGCTGCCCTTCACGAGTAAGAAACCTTTGACGGTCTCAGCGAATAATCAACCTCCGGCGACATCCGGGTCATGGGGTAGATCAGTACAGTTCTAGCCCGCGAACAGAGCCCTCACCTCCACGCACGCTCAACGCGGGAGATCTCATGTGCACGCCAAGCGAGTCAACGGCACTTGATCCACTTCCCATCCTGGTACACACTGCGGCACAGCCACCGTCCCGGTGGCCAGTTAATCCATTGATAACCAGTTCGTTGGATGCCCACTGATCATCCCTTCACCCGCTCCAATCAGATTTCAGTCCTGCGTCGTTTGACGGGGATGAAAAAAACCGGCCTATAGGGCCGGTTTTTTTGTGTCTGGAATCTGGCATCCCATTCATGCAGAGCATCAGCTCACCTGAATGATAAATCCATAAAACAACTTCTTAAGCCGAAAATCGATAGTTAATCCACAAAATATGTGAATTGTGCGCTTTGACAAAGCCAAGGCCAACTCTATACTTTTGAGCACCCACGCACTCAGTCCCGCCTTAGGCCCATCATGCTGGAATTAAGCCTCAGCACCCCCAGTGAAATCGTCAAACGGCTTTGCGAACGCCTTCGCACCGAACGGTTGGCCCGGCAAATGACGCAGGCCGAAGTGGCGGCGCGCGCCGGCATCGGCACCAACACCGTGTCCAATCTGGAATCCGGGCGCAATGTCGGGTTTGAAAACGTGATTCGCGTGGCCATGGTGCTCGGGCGCGCCCACGAGCTCGAAAACCTGTTCATGCCGAAGCTGGACAGCCTGGACGATATCCTTCGCTACGAAAACAGCTCCACGCGTCATCGTGTCAGGAGGAAGTCCGGCGATGCTTGAGCAAGTCGATGTCTACTACGACGGCTGGGGCGAACACTGGCATTGGGGCACGCTGGTTTCCACGACGGCCCTCACGGGGCGCCCGTTGATCGTGTTCGAGTACAGCGACGAAGCGAAGCGCAAAGGGCTGGAGCTGTCCTCCCTCAAGCTTCCCTTGGAAGGCCCCAAGCTAAGCCGCGACTTCCCGCGCCATCAGTTGGGGCTTCCAGGCCCGGTCTACGATTCATTGCCCGACGGATGGGGCATGCTGCTGATGGATCGTCTCTTCAAGCGCCGCCGTCTGAACCCGGCTCGCATCAGGCCGCTGGAGCGGCTGGCCTACATCGGCAACAACGCCATGGGCGCGATGTCCTTCAAGCCCGTGGCGCCCGAAGGGCTGGAGCCGCAAGAACACATTCCACTCGACCTGCTCGCGGCCGAGGTACAGGACGTGCTCAACGGCGAAGGCGGCGAATTCCTGGAGAGGCTGCTGCTGGTCGGCGGCTCTCCCCAAGGCGCCAGGCCGAAGGCCTTGGTCTATCGCGATCCTCTGACACTAGCCTTTACGACGATTGCCACGCCGGGTTTCGAGGCTTGGTTGGTCAAGTTTCCGGCCAGGCAAGAACACCCCGAAGTCTGTGCCATCGAAATGGTCTACGCCGAATGCTTGCGCAAATGCGGCATCCGCACACCCGACACCCAGTACTTCAGCCTGCCGAACGGACTGGCAGCCTTCGCCACCCGGCGCTTTGACCGACAAGGCGAGCTCCGTGTGCCCATGCAAAGTCTTGCGGCCTTCACCGGAGCCGATTTCCAGACCGCAGGCACGCTGGATTACGTCAGTTTCCTGCGGGCGACCCATCGCTGCACCAATGACATTCGGGAAAAGGCGCTGGCGTTCGAACGTGCAGCCTTCAACGTTGTGTTCAACAACCGGGACGATCACCCCAAGAACTTTGCCTACCTGATGTCACCTTCGGGTCAATGGACATTGGCACCGGCCTACGACGTGACCTTCTGCGAAGGCCCCGGCGGATACCATCAAATGGATGTGATGGGCGAGGCACTGGAGATCGACCGGAAATCCCTGCTCAGGCTCGCTGAGGAAGCCGAGATCCCGGCAGGCGCGGCAGGCGACATCATTGACCGGATGTGCAACGTGGCCAGCCAGTTCGCGGCCATGGCCGAGCATGGATACCCCGGTGTGATCACCCGGGACACGCTGCAGGTCATTCAGGATCGGATCGACGAAAACATTGCCCTGCTTCGCTGAGGCCAGCGTCGCCAGCAAGCGAACGGGGATGTAAAAAAACCGGCCTATAAGGCCGGTTTTTTGTGTCTGGAATTCTCTGTTTCGTGGGCGGGCATCCGATCGCAACGGCATGCAACACACTCCTCTCGCCTCGGTTTCACCGCTGCCTAGACTGATCGACGCCACCGTTTGTCACTGAGCGAGCCACCGCCTGGTGGTTATGGTGTTGATCATAAAAAACCCGTAGGTATAGTACCCACCAAGCACACCACAAGGAGGTGTTGTGAACAGCCGTTTTCTAATCGGCCAACTCGTCGCGGACGGTTGGTATCTGGTGCGGGTCCGCGGCAGCCATCATCACTTCAAGCACCCGACCAAACCCGGGCTGGTGACGGTGCCGCATCCGAAGAAGGATCTGCTCAAGAAGACGGCCATCAGCATTCTGCAACAGGCGCTGCTTTGACCCGCAAGGCCAGTCGCCATGGAGGACAACGAACATGCTTTACCCGATCGCGATTTCGGTGGGCGATGACGAACAGGCTTGGGGCGTGGAAGTGCCGGACATTCCGGGGTGCTTCTCCGCCGGCGACGACCTGGACGATGCGATGGCCATGGCCCGTGAAGCCATTGAAGGCCATTTCGAAATTCTGGCGGAGGACGGTTCGCCCATCCCGCCGGCCAACAAGGTCACGCTGCACGCCGCCAATCCCAAGTACGCGGGCTGCACCTGGGCGGTCGTGGACATCGATGTGACCAAGTACCTGGGCAAGGCCCAGAAACTCAACATCACGCTGCCGGGGTATCTGCTCAACCGGATCGATGAGTACGTGCTGCATCATCCCGAGGAGAAGAGCCGCTCGGGGTTTCTGGCGTCGGCGGCGCTGAAGGTGCTGCAGCAGAGCGGCAACTGAAAGAGAAAAACCGGTCGCGATGACCGGTTTTTTTGTGCCTGCCCAACGGGCCGTCACCCCTTCGGTTCGACGTTATCCAACGCCTGGTTCACCGCCGCTTCCCCCAGCGCCACCAGTTGCGCGATGCCCAGCGCGGTCCGGCGGTGGCCGGCGTCCAGCACGGCGGCGAAGTTGTTGAGCATTTCCGAGGCCGAGCCGAGGTTCTCGCTAGCGTTGGCCAGCAGGGATTCGGTGTCGTAGACGGGGTTGGGGAGGTACATGGGTTCGGCGTCAAGGGACGTGGCCATGATCCCGGCGGCCGGATTCAGGTAATGGTCGAGCGCGCGTTCTGCGGCTTCGTGAAGTTTTCGCGAGTCGATCGAGGTGTAGGGGGAAGTTGGATCGGTGGGGATTTCGGGCGGGTTCGGTGTTGGTTTTTTCATGATTTTTTACTCAGCGTGATGGTCAGAGCTGCCGCCTTCGGTTCCACGCGAAGGGTGGCAGCTGTACGCAGGTTGGAACCCGGGCCACTGAGCAAAACCCGGCAGACTCGAAGTCTCCCGCGCACAGCCGCCATAGCGGAGCGCACACCATCAAGGTGCGCAGCATACGTCATGAAAGGTGCGTTTGCTTTCAGTGTTGTTCGGGGTTCCAATCCCGGCCGCTGATTCGTCAGCGACCCACTCAGGCTAAAGAGCCGACTTCCGACGGACAACCTGAAAACCATGTGGGAAGGTTCAGCAAATCATGAACAGGGATTAAACATCCCGGATCAAACCATCGCCTGCAGAGAGCTCCCGCCCGGCGCCCGAGGGCGCCCACCACCGCTTGCTCAGCGCGTCGCGACGATGAACAGCCGCGGGAACGGCAGCAGCACCGAACCGTCAGGCAACGCCGGATAAGCCTGGGCCACGGCCGCCAGATACTGCTCCAGGTACTGCGCCCGCTCCGCTTCCGTGAGGGGGTTGAGGAACGGAATCAGGCCGCTGCCCTTGAACCACTCCACCACCCCCGCCGCCCCGCCCGGCAACGGATGGTGATAGGTGGTACGCCACACATCGACCCGTGAACAGTGCGGCCGCAGCATCGAGAAGTAACCGCTGGCATCCGCCATTTCGGTGCGCTGCCCGGCGGCGCCCGCCAGTTTGCCGGCCCACGGCCCGTTGGCGGCGACTTCGCGCATCAGCCGGTGGGAGGGTTCGTTGAGGTTGTCCGGCATCTGGATCGCCAGGCTGCCGCCGGGCGCAAGCTTGCCCGCCAGCGCCGGCAGCAGCGTCGCGTGGTCGGGCACCCACTGCAACACCGCGTTGGCGAAGATCACATCGAACGGGCCCTCATCGGCCCACGCATCGATGTCCGACACATCGAACCGCAACTGCGGCAGGCGCTTGCGCGCGGCCTCGATCATGTCCGGCGAACTGTCCAGCCCGCGCACCTGCGCCCCCGGGAAGCGCGGCACCAGCAGCTCGGTGGAATTGCCGGGGCCGCAACCGATGTCGACCACCGTGCGCGCCTCCGGCGTGGGGATCGCCGCCAGTAGGTCACGGGCCGGACGGGTGCGTTCATCTTCAAAAGCGACGTATTGCTTGGCGGACCAACTCATTGCGTACTCCTGTCGGTGGGCATTGCAGCGGTTCGCTACGATACCGCCTCCCTTGCGCTCAGCTCCAGAGCGACACGTTGCAATCCGTGTCAGAGAAAAGGCTCAGGGCTCTCCCCGCGACGGCCACCGCCCCAAGAGAATTTTCATCTCACCACCGATGTCTGAATTTCAATCCCCCCGCGATAGGATCACCGCCATGAAATTCGCCAAGATTTCCCAGACCCTCGCCCTGTGGGCGGGCAGCCCCAAGACGTTCATGGGCGCGTTGATCCTGATCGGGCTGTGGGGGTTGAGCGGGCCGTTGTTCGGTTACAACGACACCTGGCAACTGATCATCAACACCTCGACCACCATCATCACGTTCCTGATGGTGTTCCTGATCCAAAACACCCAGAACCGCGACACAGACATCCTGCACCTGAAGCTGGACGAGTTGCTGCGGGTCACGCAGGAGGCGCAGAACGCGATGCTCGGGCTGGAGTCGCTGGACCTGAAGCAGTTGGAGTCGTTGCGCAAGCATTACCGGTCGCTGGGTGAGAACGAGGTGTTCAACCTGGAGGGGTTGGGGGACAAGAGCAAGCCGAAGCAGGATCTGAACGATTGTTGAGGGTTGCGGTGTTTGTTCCGCGAGCAAGGAAGGGGCCTGCTGCGCAGGCCAACGGGAGCCAGCTCCCTCGCCACAGGGAGCTGGCGTCTGGACTGTTTGGGCCTGCTGCGCAGGCCCGCGGGAGCAAGCTCCCTCGCCACAGTGGGATTGCGTGGGGATTGCGTGGTGGCCGTCAGCGGCTGGCCTGCAGGGCCCTGGCCATTTCCAGGTGGTTCTGCAGTTTGGGCAGGGTCTCGGCGGCGAAGGCCTTGATCTCAGGCACGTCAGTGGTCTGCGCTTCCTGCTCGATCTGCTGGATGGCCTCCTCCGTCGCCTTGACCTGACTGGCGGCGTAGGCCTGGTCGAAGGTCTCGCCCTCCAGGGCTTCGGGCATCAGCGTCTTGGCCTTGTCGGCCATGTCGTCGTGGGACGCCACCGGCAAGTCGAGTTTCTTGGCGATCTTCGCCAGGTGTTGGTTGGCGGTGGTGCGGTCGTTGATGACCACGATGGTGTAGTCCTTGACCTCTTTGGATTCAGACTTCTGGTGCGCCACGCGGCTGGCTTCGATGTCGGCCATGCCCTTGGCCGAGGCATCATTGATGAAGTCGGCGGGCGACTGGGCGAACGCGCTGCCGGCGCCCAGCGCCAGCAGGGTGAAGAAACTGATGTCGCGGACTCGGCTGGCCTTGCGGCTCATGGTCGTGCCCTCCTTCTCTGAAGCATTCAAGCGGGAGCTTGCGCCCCCGCCTCTCAATCAAACGGCTACTTCGACTTCTGCGCCGGCTTGCGGCCCATTTCGGCCTTGCCCGGATCCTTGTCGACGGTCGTGGTGGTGGTTTTCCCACCTTTGCGGCCGGCCTCGGACGCCTTGGTCCGGTCGTTGGCGAAGTTTCCCGAGTTCGAGTTTCTTGAATTAGGCATGATTCTCTACCTCTTGGCGTTGATCGTGGCGAGCAGGTGCCCGCCTAGGTTGAGAATTTCCTGACCGCCAAAGGTTTAGAAAAGTTGCCGGCGCCGCGACGAACGGCGAGCGCGGTTCAACTGTCCAGGGCGCGGTGGTTCAAGCGTTTGGCGGCGTACATGGCCTGGTCGGCGTGGCGGAACAGTTGCTGTTCTTCGCTGCCGTGTTCGGGATAGCGGGCGACGCCGATGCTCGGCTGGATGTGCAGGTTGTGGCCGTCCAGGCGCATGGGTTGCACCAGCACGTGTCGGATCTTTTCCGCCACGCCGTCGGCATCGTCGGCGGCGTGGACGCTGTGCAGCAGCACGATGAACTCGTCGCCGCCGATCCGCGCCACCGTGTCGGTCTCGCGCACGCAGCCCTTGAGCCGGTTGGCCACGGTCTGCAGGAGCATGTCGCCGACGGCATGGCCCAGCGAGTCGTTGACCTGTTTGAAGCGATCCAGATCGACATACAACAGCGCCATGTACCCCGACTGCTCCCGGGCACAGGCCAGGGCGGCCTTGAGCCGCTCGCGCAGCAATTCTCGGTTGGGCAGTTGGGTGAGCTGATCGTACTGCGCCATGTGCCGCAGGCGGGCGTGCAGTTGCTGGCGCTCGATGGCCGTGGCGATCTGCGCGCAGACGTATTGCAGCAGTTCCTTGTCCCGCTCGGTGTAGCGCTCGCCGCCGGGTAAGCTCTTGACGATCAGCGCGCCGATGGTGCCGTTCTTCGAGTTCAGCGGCACGCCCAGCCAGCACGGGCCATGTTGCCCGGCCACCAGTTCCTCGAACCCCGCAGGCGTGTCGGCGCTGTCGGGCGTCAACAGAATCGGCTGCCCGGTGCGGATCACCTCTGCGCACAGACGCCCGGTCACGGTGCCGGGCTGCTCCGGTTGACGTTCATCGTCGACGACGTGATAGGGAAAGTTCAACTGCGCGCAGTGCTCGTCATACAGCGCCACGGAAAAATTCAGCGCCGGCAGCCACTCGCCGATGATCAGGTGAATGCGCTTGAACAGCGCCAGCAAATCTTCGGCCGCGTGGGCCGCTTCGGAGATCGCATAGAGCGCCGCCTGCCGGGACTCGGCCTGCTTGCGCTCGGTGATGTCCCGCGCCACGGCGATGCGCAGTTGGTCGACCTCCGACCAGCGCGCCGACCACAGGATGTGCACCACGCTGCCGTCCTTGCGCACGTAGCGGTTCTCGAAGTTGTGCTTGGGCTCGCCGCCCATGATCTCCCGGGCCGCCGCCAAGGTGCGCTCGCGGTCGGCCGGGTGGACGAAGTCGATCATCGCCTGGCCGATCAGTTCGTCTGGCAGATAGCCCAGGATCTGCTCGCAGGCGGCGCTGACAAAAACGAAACGGCCCTGTTTATCCACCGCGCAGACGGCGTCCAGCAACAGATCGATGTAGCTCGCCAGCGGCGCGGAGTTTCGGCTTTCCATGGTTCGGCGTAGGTGTCCGGACAATACAGCACTGATCAACCGTCCCTGACCTGGCTACTGCGCATCCTTGCGTTCGGTTTCAAGCCTTGTTCGGCATCAGCCCCGGCAACGCATGCACCAGCGCGTTGACGGCGAAGCCGATGAACATCACCCCGCACAGCCGGGTGATCGCCAGCTCATGGCGTTGATACAGCGTGCGCACCTGACGGGCGCCGACGATGCCGATGAGGATAGCGTAGGCCAGCAGGCCGCCCAGGAAACTCAAGGCGATGAGCATCGGCAGCATCGACCAGTTGAGCAGCTCGGCGCGGCTCGACAGCAGCGCGGTGAAGGTCGCCACCGCCACCGGGTAGGCCTTGGGGTTGGTCAGGCCGAACAGGATGCCGTGCCAGAACGGCTGGCGCGCCGCGCCCTGGGGCTGATCGCCGTTGCTGCGCCGGGCCCGCACCGCACGCCAGCCGAGCCAGAACAGGTACAGGCCGCTGAGCACGCCGAGCACGTCGAACGCCGTGCTGCCGATTTCCCGGGCGCCGACGATGGCGATCAGCGCGGTGCTGCACCACACCACATCGCCCAGCAGGTGCCCGCACAGAAACCCTGCCCCGGCCCGCCGCCCGCGGGCCGCGCCGATGCCGAACACCGCGAGCACGCCAGGCCCAGGCGTGATGCCGTAGATGAATCCCGAGGCCAGCACGGCCATCAGCAACGATGAAGTCATGGAAAAACCTGCAAGCGCCGGAAAACGTGGCCGCCAGTCTATCCCAGCGTTCGGCGAATATTCACGGTTCGTTGAAAAAACGCATGCCCGCGTAGGGCTCTTGCCGACATGCGGCCAACCGCGAAGCCAGGTCGCCGACATGGGCTTCGAGCTTGTGGCCGTCCGGGTCGAGAAAGTAGAACGACGCACCTTCGCTGCGGTTGTCCCGCCATTCCCGCACGTTCGCGGCACGGAGCCTTTGCACGAACGGCAGGAAATCGGCCTCGTCGAGGCCGAAGGCGTAATGGGTGTAGTCGGCGGCGGGCTCGGGATTGCGCTCAGGATCCAGCGACAGGCACAACCACAGGCCCGGCAGCGACAGGTAGGCCCCGGCGTCCCAGGTGGCTTCGGCGCGCAGGCCCAGCACATCACGGTAGAACGCCAGGCTGCGCTCAAGGTCGGTGACCGCAAGGGTCAGATGATTGAGCCCGGTGAGCATCGGTTCAGTAACCTCGCAGGTCTTCGGGGACGGTGTACTGCCGGCCGTCGTAGCTCAGGGTGATTTGGGTGGCGCCCAGTTCCGTGGTGCTGGACACGCACGCCTGGCCCGACTTGACGGTCTTCAGTTGCGTGCCTTTGGTGGTCACGATCAGGTCGGAGAACCCGTGGTGGGTCTGCGGCCCGACCTCAAGGGTGCGGCGCAGCGTCTTGCCCTCGCCTTCGCAATTGGCCATCCACTCGCCGCTGTTCTTGTAGACCACCAGCCCCTCAAGCACCGGCCGCAGCTTGTCGCCCTCGCGGACATACAGCGCCAGATCGGTTTTCTCGTAGGGGTTGGCCCGGGAGCTGTGGCCGAAACTGGAACGCAGCCCGAACGCCCGCACATCCGTCGCCAAGCGGTAACGGGCGGTATCGATCTTGAGGTCGTCGAAACTGATGGCATCGGAGTTGAAGGCGCCGGGTTTGACGTAGGTGACCAACGGCTTGAGGCTGGAGGCGTTGACGACCGACAGTTCCAGGTCGAACACGCCGTCCTGGCTGCCGTCCGCATCCGGCACGAACGAGGACTTGGCGGAAATCGCCTGATTCGCGAACGCCGGCCAGATCTTGCAGCGGGACAGGGAGTGGCCGTTGAAGGGCTTGGTTTCGCAGGCGGCCTGGGCTTGGGCGGTGATGGCCAAAAGGCCGAGGGCGATGAGAAGTCGGGAACGGGTGAGCATTGTTCTTCCTTGATGACAGCCTTGGAGGCATTGCCTCTGGCCCAATCTGACACGGTAACAAGCTGCGCACTATAAACCACACGACAGGAATCCCACGTCTTTCATGCACTCACCAGAACTACCACTTTCCCCGCCCCGCTCAACGTCCCACGCAGAACGAGTCTGGAGACATGAAAGAAACAGCGCTCATGAGACTGGCACTCGCCCGCCACCCTCGCCCCCTTCTTGAATCCGCCGATTCAACCAGTTCAACGCCTGATCCCCACCCCGCCGCCCATGCCACGCCAGCACAAAGGTGAACGGCGCGATCTCGAACGGCGGCGGCACGACGGCCAGCGATGTCCGGTCGATCCCGCCCAGCGCCCGTGAAGCCACAGTCAGGATCAAGTCGGTGCCGGCGATCAACTGCGGGGCGACGCTCCAGTGCGGCAGGCTGACGGCGACGCGGCGGCGTTCGCGCAGGGCCGTCAGGGTGCGTTCGATTTCCGGGGTGCCGCTGCCGCGCATTTCCAGCAGGACGTGGGGACGGGACAGGTAGCTCGGCAGGTCAAGCACGCCGTCGGCAGGCAGGCTTCTGCGGTCGAGCAGGCAGGCGTAGCGCTCTTCGAACAACGGCGTGCTGCGCAGTTCGCCGGGCAGGTCGGGGAAGACGCCGGCGGCGACGTCGATGTCACCGTTGAGCACGCCTTCGAGCATGCCTTCGCGGCTGGCGTGGCAGATCTGCAGGTCGATGCCCGGCGCTTCGTGGCGCAGGGTGCGGATCAGGTCCGGCAGGATGATCGCCGCGCCGTAGTCGGACATGGCGACACGGAAGGTGCGCCGGGCGCTGGCCGGGTCGAACGCATTCGGCGCCAGCAGCGCCTGCACCTGCGCCAGGGTCTCGGCCAGCGGCGCCGCCAGTTCCAGGGCCCTGGCCGTGGGCGCCAGGTCGGCGCCGGCCCGCACCAGCAGCGGATCGCCGAGCAGGTCGCGCAGACGGGCCAGCGCATGGCTGACCGCCGGCTGGCTCAGGTGCAGGCGCTCGGCGGCACGGGTCACGTGGCACTCGATGAGCAAGGCGTCGAGGATCACCAGCAGGTTGAGGTCGACGCGGCGCAGATCATTCATTCGATGCATGCTCCGAATAGCAAAACGGAATTTAAATCTGCGCGACGAATACCCTACAGTCCAGCGAAACCTTGCCGGAGAAAGACCCATGGGAACCTTGCAGTGGGCTGGACTAATGCTGTTGGCGGCGCTCGCCGGCGCCGTGGTGCCGTTTCAGAGTGCGTTGAACTTCAACCTGGCGCGGGGCCTGGGGCACCCGCTGTGGGCGACGATGGTGTCGCTGGTGGTGAGCGTGCTGGTGTTGTTGCCGGTGATCGTCGCGCTGCGCCTGCCGCTGCCGTCGCTGACGCAGACGGGAATGCCGCCGCTGTGGATGTGGACCGGCGGGGCGTTCGGGGTGTGTTTCGTCGGGCTGGCGGTGGTGCTGCTGCCCAGGCTCGGCGCCTCGGGTTTCGTGGCCCTGGCGCTGGCCGGGCAGGTGGTTTCGTCGATGATGCTCGATCACTTCGGGCTGTTTGGTCTCGTCCAACGGCAGGTGACGCCGGCACGAGCGGTGGCCGCCCTGCTGCTGATCGCCGGCGTGGCGCTGATGCAGTTCAGCGCCGCTCCGGCGAAAAGCCTCAACGATGCGCCTCGGGACGATTTCGGCCAAACAACGCGAGGGCAATAATGTTTCCGACTGGGCCCTTGTCCGCAGGTTTGAAGTGCTGCAACCGAAGTGAGCATCGCCGTTGCCGCCATCCAGCGGCAACGGCACCGACTCAGCCCTTATCGAGCGTGCGCAGCTTCTGCGGCAACCCCCACAGCAGCAATGCCGCCGCGATCAGCGCCGCCACGCCGATGACATACAGCGCCGGGGTGGTGCTGCCGGTCAGGTCCCTGATCCGTCCGACCATCACCGGGCTGACGATGCCGCCGAACTGCCCCAGCGTGTTGATCACCGCGATCCCGCCCGCCGCCCCGGCGCCGGCACCTGCCAGCAACTTGGGCGGCAACGTCCAGAAGCTCGGGATGGAGGCGATGATGCCGGCGCCGAGCAGGCCCAGGGCGACGATCAGGAACGTGGTATGGCTGGCGAAGATCCCCGCGCTGAAGAACCCGATGGCGCCGACGGTCACCAGCCCGGCGACGAACTTGCGCCGCTCGCCGGTGGCGTCCGACAGCCGGCCGATCACCACCATGCTGATGGCCCCGCAGATGTAGGGAACCGCAGTCAGCAGGCCGATCATCACCGGGCTTTCGGTGCCGGCGCTGCGGATCAGTTGCGGCGCCCAGAAGTTCAGGCCGTAGGACGCGACCTGGATCAGGAAGTAGATCAGGCCCAGTGTCAGGAAACCCGGGATCTTCAGCGCCGCCAGCAACGACCCGCCGCTCTTGTGTGGTTCATGCTGGGCGATGCGGCTGGCGAGCAGGCTCTTTTCGTCCGCCGTCAGCCACGGCGCGTCCTCGATGCGGTCCTTGAGCAATGTCAGCACCAGGAAGCCGAGGCCCACGCACGGCACGCCACCGAGCAGGAACAGCCAGTGCCAGCCGCGCATCTGCAGCACGCCGTCGAGGTGCTCCAGCACCAGGCCGGAAAACGGCGCGCCCACCAGCCCGGCGAACGCCGAGGCCAGGAACAGCATCGAGGTGATGCGCCCGCGAAAATGCTGCGGGAACCACAGCGTCAGGTAATACAGCACGCCGGGGGCGAAACCGGCCTCCATCGCACCGATGAGAAACCGCAGCGCGTAGAACTGCCATTCGCTGGTGACGAACACCATCAACGCGGTGGCAATGCCCCAGGACATCATGATCCGGGCGATCCAGCGCCGTGCGCCGACCTTGTACAGCATCATGTTGCTCGGCACTTCGAACAGCACGTAACCGACCACGAACAGCCCGGCGCCAAACCCGTAGGCGGTGTCGCTCAGGCTCAGGTCGGCCTGCAGCTGGAACTTGGCGAAGCTGATGTTGATGCGGTCGAAAAAGGCGAACAGGTAACAGACCATGATCAGCGGCATCAGGCGCCAGGCGACCTTGCTGACCAGGGCTTTTTCGGCATCGTGATTGACGGACGGGCTCGCGCCCGCCTCCATGACGTTGAGGCTCATAAGTATTCTCCAGGCGGACTGCCGGGGGCGTCCGATTGTTTTTGTTGTCTGGCGGTTGAAATGCTTTTTGAAACGGAGGGGCCACTGTCTTGGCCCGCTTCTGCGGCGCCCGGTCTGACGTCATCGCCAGCAGGCTGGCTCCGACCGTGCCGGGGGCGGACGCAGAACCTGTGGGAGCCGGCCTGCTGGCGAAAGCGTCAGTCGGGGTCGCTCACACAGGGCAAGGCGCCTGTCACGAGGGAACCGGATGCAGGTCGCAATTGCGCCCGGCCTTGGCCAGTTGGCCGGGAACGTCGTGGCCCAGCAGCGCCGGCAAACCTCGGGACAGTTTCAGCAGCAGCGGCAAGTCGATGCCCGTCGCAATGCCGACCTCGTCGCAGAGGTTCACCAGGTCCTCGGTGCAGATGTTGCCCGACGCGCCCGGCGCGAACGGACAGCCGCCCAGCCCGCCGAGCGCCGCATCGAAGCGCCGGGCCCCGGCCTCGTAGGCCGCCAGCACGTTGCACAGGCCCAGGCCGCGGGTGTTGTGGAAATGCAAGGTGAGGTCGGCCGCCGGCACCCGTTGCAGCACCCGCCGCACCAAGCCGTCCACCTGCCGGGGGTTGGCCATGCCGGTGGTGTCGGCCAGGGTGATGCCGCGGATGCCGAGTTCCTGATAGGCGTCGACGATCCGCAGCACCCGGTCCTCGTCTGTCCGGCCTTCGAACGGGCAACCGAACGCGGTGGCGATACTGCCGTTGAGGCCCGTACCGGAGCCGCTGGCGAACGCCACGGTCTCGGCGAACGCCGCCAGCGAGGCTTCGCAGCTCATGCGCATGTTCGCCAGGTTGTGGGTCTGGCTGGCGGACATCACCAGGTTCAGCTCGTCCGCCCCGGCCGCCAGGGCACGCTGTGCGCCTTTGAGGTTGGGAATCAGCGCAACGTAGGTCACGCCGGGCCGGCGAAGGATGCCCTTGAACACCTGCTCGCCGTCGCGCAGGGCCGGAACGGCGTTGGGCGAGACGAAGGAGCCGGCCTCGATGCGGCTGAAGCCGGCCAGGGACAGTTGATCGATCAGCGCGATCTTGTCTTGGGTCTCAACCCAGGTCGGCTCGATCTGCAGCCCGTCCCGGGGCGAGACTTCCTGGACGATGAGGCGTTGCGAAAAGTCCGTGATCATTGCACCACCTTCTGGGCTTTGAGGCGTTCGATGTCCGATGGCGCCAGGCCGAGCCCGGCGAGGATGGCGTCAGTGTGCTGACCGAGCGCCGGGCCGGACCAGTTCACCGCGCCCGGGGTCTGCGAGAGCTTGGGCACGATGCCCGGCATCTTCACCGTAACGCCGCCGGGCAGTTCGGCGTCGAGCAGCATGTCCCGCGCCCGGTAATGCGGGTCGGCGACGATGTCGGCCACCGAATAGATGCGTCCGGCGGGCACTTCGGCGGCCTCCAGCACGCTCAGCACATCGTCGATCGGCAAACTGCTGGTCCAATGGGTGATGGCCGCGTCCAGCACGCCGCTTTTCGCCGCCCGCCCGTCGTTGTGGGCGAACTCGGGGGCATCGGCCAGGTCCGCACGGCCGATCACCTGCATCAGGCGCCGGTAGATCGGGTCGCTGTTGCCGGCGATCACCACATAGGCGCCGTCGCCGGTGAGGTAGGTGTTGGACGGTGCGATGCCCGGCAAGGCGCCGCCGCTGCGTTCGCGGACATGGCCGAGCATGTCGTACTCCGGCACCAGGCTTTCCATCACGTTGAATACGCTCTCGGCCAACGACACATCGACGACCTGACCGCCGCCCTGCCCGGTCTTGACCCGCAGCAGCGACATCAGCGCGCCGATCACCGCGTGCAGCGAAGCCAGCGAATCGCCCAGGCTGACCCCGACCCGCGCCGGCGGCGAACCGGGGCTGCCGGTGGTATAGCGAATGCCGCCCATGGCCTCGCCGATGGCGCCGAAGCCCGGGCGGTCACGGTAGGGGCCGGTCTGGCCGTAGCCGGAGATGCGCACGAGGGTGAGATTGGGGTTCAGCGCCTGGAGCACGTCCCAGCCCAGCCCGAGTTTCTCCAGGGCGCCGGGGCGCAGGTTTTCGATGATCACGTCGGCGTCCTGCGCCAACCGCTTGACCAGGTCGATGCCCTCGGTGGACTTGAGGTTCAGCGCCAGGGATTTCTTGTTGCGCGATTGCAGGTACCACCACAGCGACGTGCCTTCGTGCAGCTTGCGCCATTTGCGCAGCGGATCGCCCTGTCCCATGGCTTCGATCTTGATCACCTCGGCGCCGAACTCGGCGAGCATCCGCGCGGCAAACGGCGCAGCGATCAGCGTGCCGATCTCGATCACTTTGATTGCACTCAAGGGGGCGGTCATCGCGGGTTACCTCTTGTTCTTGGAATTGCGGCCAAGGCTAGAGGAATGCCGAAGGATGAATCCAACCTTCACTCGGCAAGGGGCGTTCGCCAAATGCGAACGCTCGGTGAATGTGGGAACGACGGTACAGCTCTGCCCGTCATCGCCAGCAGGCGAGTTCCCGCGGTATTGCCCGCTGCATCGGCTTGCCCGGATGGAAACCTCAGCCCTGCCCGCGCAGATACTCGAACAGCATCCGGCTCACCGGCGACAGCGCCGCCTCGTCCCGCGCCACGAGGATCAGCGCCCGGTCCGACCACTCATCGCTCAACGGCACAGCCCGCAGCCCCAACGCCCGGCCGAACAGTTCGTAGGCGCGCTGCGGCAGGATGCCGATGCCCATGTTGGCCTGCACCATCCGGCACACCGCATCGAACCCCGGCACATGAATGCGGATGCGCAGCACTTTGCCGGCCTGGCGCGCGGCGGCGTGGGTGCGCATGTTGATCGAGCTGGCGGCGTGCAGGCCGACGTAATCGTTGTCCAGGGTGTCGGCGAACGCGACGGATTCGCGGGCGGTCAGCGGATGTTCAGGCAGCGTCACCACCACCAGGCGGTCGCGGCGGTACAGCACGCTCTGCAGCCCCTTGATGTCGCTGTCGCAGGAACAGATGCCCAGGTCCGCGACGCCGTCGAGCACTCCCTGGATCACGCCCGCGCTGGGCCTCTCCTCCAGGTCGGTCTTGATCTGCGGGTGCGATCCGGAGAAGTCGCGCAGGTCTTCGGGCAGGAACTGGATGATCGCCGACAGGTTGGCGAGCATCCGCACATAGCCGCGCACGCCATGGCTGTGCTCGCCCAGCTCCAGGCCCATCTTCTCGACGTTGAACAGCATCTGCCGGGCGTGGTGCAGCAAGGTCTCGCCGGCCGGCGTCAGGGTCATGCCCTTGGCCTGGCGCACGAACAGGCTGATGCCCAGCGCCTCTTCCAGCTCCATCAGACGCTTGCTCGCCGCCGACACGGCGATCGCCTCGCGGGCGGCGGCGCGGGTCAGGGTGCCCTCTTCGTGGACAGCGACGAACAGGTGCAGGGTGATCAGGTCGAGGCGGCGGATCAGGCTCTTTTGCAGCATGCGGGACTCGGCGGTGACGGCGCGGGCGAGTCCGCAGCATAACGCCGTTCGCCTGCGCCGTGCCCGCCTCAGAATGCGTTGCGGAAAATCTCCTCGATCTGCCGCTGATCCGCCGCCCGCGGATTGGTGAAGCCGCAGGCGTCTTTCAGGGCGTTGGCGGCGAGCACCGGGATGTCGGTGCATTTGGCGCCCAGGTCGCGCAGGCCACCGGGGATCTCGACGTCCTTGGCCAGGCAGCGGATCGCGGCGATGGCCGCTTGAGCGCCCTCCTCCGGGCTGAAGCCGCGGATGTCCGCGCCCATGGCGTGGGCCACGTCGGTGAGGCGGTCGGCGCACACCAGCGCGTTGAACGTCTGCACATGGGGCAGCAGCACGGCGTTGCAGACGCCGTGGGGCAGATCGTAGAAGCCGCCCAACTGGTGCGCCATCGCGTGCACGTAGCCCAGCGACGCATTGTTGAACGCCATGCCGGCCAGGAACTGCGCGTAGGCCATGTTCTCCCGCGCCGCCAGGTCGCTGCCGTCGCGCACCGCCAGGCGCAGGTTGTTGCTGATCAGGGTCATGGCCTTGAGCGCGCAGGCGTCGGTGATCGGGTTGGCGGCGGTGGACACATAGGCTTCGATGGCGTGGGTCAGCGCGTCCATGCCGGTGGCGGCGGTCAGGCCCTTGGGCATCGCCACCATCAGCGCCGGGTCGTTGACCGACAGCAGCGGTGTGACGTTGCGGTCGACGATGGCCATTTTCACGTGGCGCGATTCGTCGGTGATGATGCAGAAGCGGGTCATCTCGCTGGCGGTGCCGGCGGTGGTGTTGATCGCGATCAGCGGCAGCTGCGGCTTGGCGGAGCGGTCGACGCCTTCGTAGTCGCTGATGTGCCCGCCGTTGGTCGCGCACAGGGCGATGCCCTTGGCGCAGTCGTGGGGCGAGCCGCCGCCCAGGGACACCACGAAATCGCAGCGGCCGGCCTTGAGCATCTCCAGCCCCGCCTCGACGTTGGCAATGCTCGGGTTGGGCTTGGCGCCGTCGAAGGTCACCGAGTCGATGTCCTGCATCGCCAGTTTCTCGGCGATCATCTGCGCCACGCCGGCCTTGGCCAGGCCGGCGTCGGTGACGATCAGCGCCTTGCGCAGGCCGTAGTTGCGGATCGCGCCCATGGCGTCGTCCAGGCAGCCGCTGCCCATGATGTTGACGGCGGGAATGAAGAACGTGCTGCTCATGAACGGGTCTCCTGACAGGGGGCGGACCGGTTGCTCCGATCCGGCGGATGCGCACAGGATCGACCGAACGGTCACGGCCGTTGTTGATCTGGCTCAATGCCCGCTCGTGATAAAGTCGCCGCCCATCTGCCCCTTTGTTTGAGACCTGCCCTGCAATGACCGATTTTCTGGATGTCGACGACCGCCTCGAAGACTGGAACGCCCTGCGCGACACTGTGGCCTTCGGCGGCCTGCTCACGGGCAACGGCGCCAGCCGCGCGGTGTGGGACGACTTCGGCTACGACTCGCTGTTCGAGAACGCCCGCACGGTGGAAGAGAAACCGCTGGGTGCATCCGAGCTGGCGGTCTTCGACGCCCTGCAGACGCGCAGCTTCGAGCAGGTGCTGGGCGCGCTGAAGACCACCAGCCGGGTGAACAAGGCCCTGGCGGTCAGCTCGGCGGCGCCGCGCAACCGCTACTACGCGATCAAGGAAGCGCTGATCAACACGGTGCACGCGGTGCACATCCCCTGGCGCCTGGTCGAGGCCTCGACCCTGGCGGCGCTGGGCGAGGAACTGGCCCGCTACCGCACGGTGTTCACCACCAACTACGACCTGCTCGGCCACTGGGCGGTCCAGCACGGCGGCGAGGCCGTCGACGACCTGTTCAACGGCCCCGACGCCGGGTTCGACCTGTGCGCGAACGCCACGCGCAAGCCACGCCTGCTGTACCTGCACGGCGGCCTGCACCTGGTGCGCAACCAGGACGGTACGGCGCGCCGGCTGGCCTCGACCGAAGGCACGCTGCTGGGCCAGTTCGCGATCAACAACACGATCAAGACCCTCGACGATGTGCCGCTGATCGTCAACGAAGGGCCGGTGGCGGACAAGCTCAAGACCATCCGCAGTTCGGACTACCTGTCGTTCTGCCTGGACCAGTTGCAGCGGCACAGCGACAACCTGTGCCTGTTCGGCCATGCCCTGGGCGAGCAGGACGCGCACATCGTCCGCGCCCTGCGCCTGGCCCAGCCCAAGGTTCTGGCGATCTCGGTCTACCCGCGCAGCAGCGCGTTCATCCAGCACCAGAAGCGCCATTACGCCAGGCTGTTCGAGGGAACCGCGACCGAACTGCGCTTCTTCGACGCCAAGAGCCATGCGTTGGGGAATCCGAAGCTGTCGGTGCCGGTCGAGGTTTAGCGGCGGACCATCGGACGCCATCGCTGGCAGGCCAGCTCCCACAGGAGACCGGTGCTGCACGCCTGCCCATGCAGGCGTCAGCCAAACCGGCCGGTCATTCCTCGGCGCTGTGCACCACCACCAGCAACTGCGCCTGCTCCTCGCCCACCGAGCGGATCCGGTGCGGCTTCTGCGCGTTGAAGTGCAGCGCGTCGCCCTTCTCCAGCAGCACCCGTTCGGTCATGAAGTCCACTTCCACCCGGCCTTCGTGGACGAACAGGAATTCCTCGCCCAAGTGTTCCTTGAAGGTCTTGTCGGTGAACTCGGCGGGCGGGTAGATGATGAACGGCAGCAGGCTGCGCTCGCTCACCTGATGGGCCAGCACCGCGTAGCCGTGGCTGTGGTCGTTGGCGGCCAGCGACTGGCGCTCGTGGCTGCGCACCAGGCTGTAGCTGTCGAGGCTGACGTTGTCCTCGGAGAACAGCTCCTCGACCTTCACGTTCAGCGCCTTGGCCAGTTTCAGCGCGGCGGCGATCGACGGCGTGTTGAGCCCACGCTCGACCTTCGACAGATAACTCTTGGTCATGCCGGACTTCTCGGCCAAGGCCTCCAACGTCACGCCAAGTTTTTTTCTCAATAATTTCAAACGGATAGACATGCGAAGCGATTAATCCATCAAGGAAGCGACGATTATTCCTTGCCAATGACACAAAGTGTCATATAGCCTCTTTAGTGTCATTTGCAGTCACCCACGACCTTGCGAGCAGCGGAGCGACAGCAAACCCGACGTCCGTTGAACCACCCGAAGGACACCGATATGGCCAAGACATTAGCACTACCCAAAGAGCAGCTGGTCAAGCAGGCGCTGACGCAGATGCAGAACACCCTGGCGGATAATACGTGGACAGACCGGCAAAAGCTGGCCCTGACCTGCCGCATCCTGTTCGAGAACGGCCACGACGCCGGCCTCGCCGGGCAGATCACCGCCCGCGGGCCGCAGCCCGGCACTTACTGGACCCAGCAACTGGGCCTGGGTTTCGACGAGATCACCGCAGGCAACCTGCTGCTGGTCAACGAAGACCTGGAAGTGCTCGAAGGCCACGGCATGGCCAACCCGGCCAACCGTTTCCACAGTTGGGTGTACCGCGCCCGGCCGGACGTGAACTGCATCATCCACACGCACCCGACGCACATCGCCGCCCTGTCGATGCTGGAAGTGCCGCTGGAGATTTCCCACATGGACCTGTGCCCGCTGTACGACGACTGCGCCTTCCTCGAAGGCTGGCCGGGCGTGCCGGTGGGCAACGAAGAAGGCGAGCTGATCGCCGGCGCCCTCGGCGACAAGCGGGCGATCCTGCTGTCGCACCACGGCCAGTTGTCCACCGGCGCCACCATCGAGGAAGCCTGCGTGATCGCGCAACTGATCGAGCGCGCCGCCAAACTGCAACTGCTGGCGATGGCGGCCGGCACCGTCAAGCCGATCATCCCGGCTCTGGGCCGCGAAGCCCATGACTGGGTGTCCAAGCCCAAGCGCCATGCCGCCGCCTTCAACTACTACGCCCGGCAGAATCTGCGCCAGCACGCCGATTGCCTGAACTGAAGCCCCTTTTCACGGAGTCACCCCCATGTCCAAGACCGACATTCACGGCATCATCGGCTACACCGTCACCCCGTTCGGCGTCCATGGCGAAGGCCTCGACCTGCCGGCCCTCGGCCGCTCCATCGACCGGATGATCGACAGCGGCGTCCACGCCATCGCCCCGCTGGGCAGCACCGGCGAAGGCGCCTACCTGAGCGACGCCGAGTGGGACCAGGTCGCTGAGTTCAGCCTCCGCCACGTGGCCAAGCGGGTGCCGACCATCGTCAGCGTGTCCGACCTGACCACCGCCAAGGCCATCCGCCGCGCCCGCTTCGCCGAAGCCCACGGCGCCGACGTGGTGATGGTGCTGCCGGCCTCCTACTGGAAGCTCAGCGAAGCGGAGATCCTCGCCCACTACCGCGCCATCGGCGACAGCATCGGCGTGCCGATCATGCTCTACAACAACCCGGCCACCAGCGGCACCGACATGTCGGTGGAGCTGATCCTGCGCATCGTCGACGGCGTGGAGAACGTGACCATGGTCAAGGAGAGCACCGGCGATATCCAGCGCATGCACAAGCTGCAACTGCTCGGCGAAGGCCGGGTGCCGTTCTACAACGGCTGCAACCCGTTGGCCCTGGAAGCGTTCGCCGCCGGGGCCCGAGGCTGGTGCACGGCGGCGCCGAACCTGATCGCACAGCTCAACCTGGACCTGTACGACGCCACCCTGGCGGGCGACCTGGCCAAGGCGCGGGAGCTGTTCTACCGCCAGTTGCCGCTGCTGGACTTCATCCTCAAGGGCGGGCTGCCGGCGACGATCAAGGCCGGCCTGCGCGAGACCGGGCTGGAGGCCGGTGATCCGCGCCTGCCGGTGTTCCCGCTGAGCGAGGCCGGACGCACGCAACTCAAGGCGCTGCTCAAGCACCTGCGCTGATCCCGCCGCTCCTGCAGGAGCGAGCCTGCTCGCGACGGCACCTTCAAGGCCGCCATCGCGGGCAAGCCCGCATCAGCGGTTCAGAGAACCGGCCGCGCCTTGTCCTTGACCGTCTTCGAAGGCCCGTTGGCCTTGACGCTGGCGATGCCCTTGTCGCACGCGGCATTGGAGGAATAGGCCTCGCTGCTGCCGATGACCTGGTGATTGGCGGCCTTGAGGTTGAAGTACGGGTGGCCGTCCTTCGTCGATTTTCGCTCGTAGCGCTCATCCAGCGGACTGTTCGCCTGCACCGCCGCGATGCCGGCCTGGGCCGCCGCGTGCGTGGTGTAGAGCTCGCTGGTCAAAATGATCTCGGCGTTGGCGGCCTTCAGGACGAACCTGAACTGACCATTGCTGCTTTTGCTCAATTCGTACCATCCGGACATGTTCCTGCTCCCGTCGATTGGACTTCCGACAGTAAAGACCCTTTGCGCGGTTCAGCCAGTGGACGGCCGGTGTCGTTTGCCAACATGACAAATAGCAATCATTCTCGATATCATTCGCGCCTTTCTGCGCCCCCGCTCCGTCGAGAAGGATATCCATGTCCCGCCCAACGCCCGATCCTCTGCCGGTGGATTCATTTCGCCGGTTCTACAGGGACATCCTGCATTACCTGCACAAACGCACGGACAACCCCAGCGACGCGGCGGACATGACCCAGGACGTCTTCACCCAGTGGCTCGACTACCGCGACCGGGCCCAGGTCGAGCAGCCGCGGGCGTTCCTGTTCCAGATGGCGCGCAATCTGCTGCGCGACCACTGGCGGCGGCAGAAAGTGCGACATATCATCCAGCCCGCTCACGAGGCCGACCCGGAGCCTTTGGCCGACGAACGCCAGGATCCGATGGCCGCCGCGCAACGCCAGCAGCGCCTGGAACAGCTCAAGGCGGTGTTGGGCGAACTGTCGCCGCGCCGGCGCGAGGCACTGATGCTGCACCGCTTCGAAGGCCTGAGCCAGGCGCAGATCGCCGAGCGCATGGGCATCTCGTTGAGCATGGTGGAGAAACACATCGCCTGTGCGCTGTTGCACTGCAAGCAACGCCTGGATCACGACAACGGCACGGAGCAGCCTCAATGAACCTCCCTCACGATTTGACCGTCGGCCCGGCGGGCGAGAGCGTCGACGCGCAAGCCGCCGCCTGGTTCACGCGCAACCGCCGGCAACCGGGCCCCGCCACGCGCCGGGCATTCGAGTGGTGGCTGCGCGAGCCCGAACACGCCAAGGCCTATCAGGCATTCGAAGCGCTGTGGGCCGACCTGGAAGGGGTGCGCCCCCTGCACCGCCCGGCAACCCTGGCGCCGCGAAAGCCCGCCAGCCGATGGCGCCGGGCGCTGGCGACGGCGGCGGCGTTGCTCTGTGCCGTGCTGGCGTTGCCGTTGGGCACGTCCCACACGGTGCTTCATCAACAGATCGCCACGCAGTCCAAGGACAGGCGCACCCTCGAACTGCCGGACGGCAGCACGTTGTCGGTCAACGCCAACACGCAGCTGCGCATCGAGTTCAACAGCCAGCAGCGCCGGCTCATCCTCGACCACGGCCAGTTCTATGTGGACGTGGCGCCGGACAAGGAACGGCCGCTGTGGGTGCAGGCCGGCGGCGCGACCGTGCGGGTGGTCGGCACCGGTTTCGATGTGCGACGCAGCGATGCGCAAGTAGTGGTGAGCGTCGCCCACGGTCAGGTGGCTTTCGCGCCGGCCAACCGGGCGCCGCTGCTGCTCGGTGCGCAGCAGCAAGCCGCGGTCGATCTGGCCGACGGCGCCGTGCGCCAGCAGACCCTGGCCGACGGCCAGGTGGCCGACTGGCGCACCGGGCATCTGTCGTTCCGCAACCGCGAGCTCGCCAGCCTGGTGGACGAGCTGAACCTCTACCGCCCGCACCCTGTGCTGCTGGCCAACGCCAGACTGGGGCAGATCAAGGTCTCCGGCCATCTCGACACCCAGGATCCGGACGCCCTGGTCAACGCCCTGCCCGCCTTGATTCCGGTAAAGGCCGTGCCACTGGCCGACGGCCGCATCCGCCTGGAAAACCGCTGACGGCATCTCACATGAGAATATTTTGCATTCGCATGTGAGGTTTTTTTCGCCTGTCCCGTCTTCCTCCGGTCTGCGTTCCGAACGCAGGCCTTTCCGGCCCTTTTGCCGCTTTGGGGGATTCCATGTTTCGCGTGCTTTCGCCGTACCCGCTCACCTGCCTTCGACCGACCCTGCTCGCCGCCTGCCTGGCGTTCAGCGTTCAGGCCCATGCCGACAACCTCAGCCTGCATCTGCCGGCGCAGCCGCTGGCCGCCTCGCTGAGCCAGATCGCGCAGCAGGCCGGGATCCAGCTGCTGTTCGATGAATCGCAGCTGCGCGACCTCAAGGCCCCGGCCCTCGACGGCGAATACAGCGCGGAAGCCGCCATCCGGCAATTGCTGGAAAACAGCCCGTTCGGCCTGATCAAGGTCAACCAGACCTATGTGGTGCGCCCTCAAGAACCCGTGGCCAGCAGCGGCGACGGGATCCAGCTCGATGCCCTGAGCGTGATCGGCAGCGGCACCGAGGTCGATTCCGGCACGGTTGGCCGCTCGACCCTGACCCAGGCCGACATCGACCGCCGCCAGCCCGCCAACATCCCCAGCCTGCTCGCCACCCTGCCGGGCGTGAGCATGGGCGGGTCGATGAAACCCGGCGGCCAGACCATCAACATCTGGGGCCTGGGCGACGCCGAGGACGTGCCGCTGACCGTCGACGGCGCCACCAAGAGCGGCTTCGAGCGCTATCAGCAGGGCACGATTTTCATCGAGCCGGAACTGATCAAACGCATCGAGGTGGAAAAGGGCCCGCACTCGGTGCTCACCGGCAACGGCGGCTTCGGCGGCACCGTCCACATGGAAACCAAGGACGCGCCAGACCTGCTGCAGGAAGGTCGCAACAGCGGCGCGATGGTCAAGTACGGCTACGCCAGCAACGACCATCAGCAGACCTACAGCGGCGCCGCGTTCGGCCGCACCGAGGACGGCCGCGCCGACGCGCTGGTGTACCTGACCCGGCGCGACGGCGGCGACATGAAGCTGGCCGGCACCCCGCCCGACCCGGACAACCAGTACCCGATCAACCCCAAGCGCCTGCCCAACAGCGCCCAGGACCTGGACGGCCAACTGCTCAAGTTCAACCTGCACCTGGACGACGAGCACAGCGTGGGGCTGTCCTACTCGCGTTCGCAAAGCGAGCGCTGGACTCCGTTCTCGTCCGCCAGCTACCCGACGCCGCCGACCTGGTCCAACATCAAGCAGTACGGCTACGACAAGGCGCTCAAGCGCTTCCTGGCCAACCGCGAAACCGTCGACACCACCTGGTCGGCCAAGTACCAGTACCAGCCGCTGGACAACCGCCTGATCGACTTCAAGCTCAGCTACTCGGAGTCCAACACCGACCAGACCGATGAACGCGACGCCACGGCGTTCTTCCAGACCTCCACCGGCGGACGCAAGATGGACACCGCCTACAAGGACCGCATCGTCGAGGCCAGCAACGTCAGCCTGTTCGAGACCGGCCCGCTGGCCCATGCGTTCACCACCGGCGTGCAACTGCGCCGCCACAGCCGCGACACCGAAATGTGGATGCCGGGCAAGGCCTACGAGGTGCCCAAGTACAACGGCGGCCGCTTCCAGCCCAGCTTCATGCCACAGGGCAAGGTCGACACCAACAGCGTCTACTTCCAGGACGCCATCACCCTGGGCGACTTCACCCTGACCCCGTCCCTGCGCTACGACCATGTGCGCAACCGCGGCGAAGCCAACGAAGCGCCGTACTACAACAACCCGGATCCGGCCTTCGGCCATGACTACAGCGACCGCACCTACACCGGCTGGTCGCCGCGCCTGTCGGCCTTCTGGCGGATGACCCCGGACGTCGGCTTCTTCGTCGACTACAGCAAGACCTGGCGCGCGCCGGTGATCGACGAACAGTACGAAGTCCAGGGCCTGGGCAGCCGCACCGCCACCAGCGTCGACCTCGACCCGGAACGCATCACCGGCTGGCGCGCCGGCAACATCAGCCATTTCGCCGGCGTGTTCACCGACCACGACAACGTGCAGGTGCGCACCACCCTGTTCCGCAACAAGATCGACGACGAGATCTTCAAGGCCACCGGCATCGGCTGCGAGAACCAGGCGATCAAGGGCGGCAGCATCTCCACCGACTGCAAAGGCATGGGCCCGATGGGCAACTACCGCAACATCGGCGGGGTGACCATCAAGGGCTTCGAGGTCGAGAGCTTCTATGACTCGACGTACCTGTTCGGCTCGCTGTCCTATTCGTGGATGACCGGCAAGCACGAGGGGGCCTACACCAACCCGTGGGGGCCGGACGTCTGGGCCCGGGACATTCCGCCGGCCAAGTGGGTGGCGGTGCTCGGCGTGAAGATCCCGTCCTGGGACGCCCAGGTCGGCTGGCAGGGCGAGTTCGTGCGCCAGACCGACCGCCTGCCGAGCGACAAGTACGGCTCCGGCAAGAACACCGTGGGCGATGTGTTCTACGACCAGTACGACAACGACCGCTACAACGTGCAGGGCCTGTTCGCCAACTGGAAACCGCAGCAGCCTTACCTCAAGGGCACCGAGGTGAACCTGACGGTCGACAACCTGTTCAACGAAGACTACCGCCCGGCCCTCAGCGGTGACCGCGCCTACAGCCAGGGGCGCAACGCCAAGGTGAGCGTGACGCGGTTCTTCTGACCCGCTCCGGCGGCGCCCTTGCGGGCGCCGGCCTGCTGGCTACCGCAAGGACGAGGCCCGTCGGCTACAGGGTGATCCGGGTGCCCAGCAACCCGAGGAAACCGGCCAGCCAGTGCGGATGCGCCGGCCAGGCCGGGGCGGTGGCCAGGTTGCCCTGGACATGGCCCTCGGTCACCGGGATGTCGATGTAGGTGCCGCCGGCCAGACGCACCTCCGGCGCACAGGCCGGGTAGGCGCTGCACTCGCGCCCCTCCAGAACGCCCGCCGCCGCCAGCAGCTGCGCCCCGTGGCACACCGCCGCGATCGGCTTGCCGGCCTGGTCGAAGGCGCGCACCAGTTCCAGCACCTTCTCGTTCAGCCGCAGGTATTCCGGCGCACGGCCGCCGGGGATCAGCAAGGCGTCGTAGTCCTTGGCCTGGACCTTGGCGAAATCGAAGTTCAGGGCGAACAGGTGACCGGGTTTCTCGCTGTAGGTCTGGTCGCCTTCGAAATCATGGATCGCCGTGCGCACCGTCTTGCCCGCCGCCTTGTCCGGACACACGGCATGCACGGTGTGACCGACCATCTGCAGGGCCTGGAACGGCACCATCACTTCATAGTCTTCGACGTAGTCGCCGACCAGCATCAGGATTTTCTTTGCGGCCATGGCCCGGACTCCTCAGGTAAATGCACAGGAACCTACAAGGTAGACCGGATCCGCCGCCTCTGCGGATATGTGGCCTGCAGCCGAACTGTACCGACCATTCTGCCGCCAGCTGTAAGCGCCAAACCCGGCGGTTTGTGGCTAGATGAACCCACCTCCCTGCCACCTTCCTAACCGGTCGCCAACATGTCCTCCCGCGAAAACACCGGCATGGCCCTGGGCCTGCTCGGGGTTGTGATCTTCAGCCTCACCCTGCCCTTCACCCGGATCGTGGTGCAGGAACTGCACCCGCTGCTCAACGGCCTGGGCCGCGCCTTGTTCGCGGCGGCCCCGGCGGCGTTGCTGCTGTTGTGGCGACGGGAAAAGTGGCCGACCTGGCGTCAGGTCAAAGGCCTGAGCCTGGTGATCGCCGGCGTGATCCTGGGCTTTCCGGTGCTGTCGGCCTGGGCCATGCAGACCTTGCCGGCGTCCCATGGCGCGCTGGTCAACGGCCTGCAGCCGCTGTGCGTGGCGCTGTACGCCGCGTGGCTGTCCCACGAGCGGCCGTCGAAGGCCTTCTGGGCCTGCGCGGCCCTGGGCAGTGCGCTGGTGCTCGGCTACGCGCTGCTCAGCGGCGCCGGCAGCATTCAGGCCGGCGACCTGCTGATGCTCGCCGCCATCGCGGTGGGCGGACTGGGCTACGCCGAGGGCGGCCGGTTGGCCAAGGAGATGGGCGGCTGGCAGGTGATCTGCTGGGCGCTGGTGCTGTCGACGCCGCTGCTGGTCGGCCCGGTGCTGTACCTGGCGCTGCAGCATCAGGGCGCGGTGTCGGCCAAGACCTGGTGGGCGTTCGGCTACGTCGCGCTGTTCTCGCAGTTCATCGGCTTCTTCGCCTGGTACGCCGGCCTGGCCATGGGCGGCATCGCCCGGGTCAGCCAGATCCAACTGCTGCAGATCTTCTTCACCATCGCGTTTTCGGCGCTGTTCTTCGGCGAGCACGTGGAACCGGTCACCTGGGTGTTCGCCTGCGGGGTGATCGCGACGGTGATGCTCGGGCGCAAGACGGCGGTGCAATCGAAGGTGGGGGCCACTGCCTAGGTTTTGGCCGGCGGTGATTTGACTGACCCCATCGCCAGCAGGCTGGCTCCCACATTGTTTTGCAGTGGCCGCCGTTTCGGCATTCAACCGAGAACCCTGTGGGAGCCAGCCTGCTGGCGATGACGTCAGCCCAGGCCCCCAAAACTCAGGTCAGGCCAGGTAGCCGTCGGCGCGCAGCAGGGTTTCCAGGCAGTGTTCGCTGATGTGGTAGAACGCCTTCAGTTCCTGGATCTTCTCCAGCAGCCGGGCCGGGTCCGCCGGTTCGGCGCGCTTGACCGCCAGGATCATCTTGTTCTTGTTGGTGTGCTCCAGCGAAATGAATTCGAACACCTTGGTCTCGTAGCCGCAGGCCTCCAGGAACAGCGCGCGCAGGCTGTCGGTGACCATTTCCGCCTGCTGTCCCAGGTGCAGGCCGTATTGCAGCATCGGCTTGAGCAGCGCCGGGCTCTGGATCTGCAGGCGGATCTGCTTGTGGCAGCACGGCGAGCACAGGATGATCGACGCCCCGGAGCGGATGCCGGTGTGGATCGCGTAATCGGTGGCGATGTCGCAGGCATGCAGGGCGATCATCACGTCCAGCTCGCTCGGCGCCACGCTGCGCACGTCGCCGCACTTGAACGCCAGCCCCGGGTGCTCCAGCTTTTGCGCGGCGGCGTTGCACAGGTCGACCATCTCTTGGCGCAGCTCGACGCCGGTGACCTCGCCCTCGGCCTTGAGGGTGTTGCGCAGGTAGTCATGGATGGCGAAGGTCAGGTAGCCCTTGCCCGAACCGAAGTCCGCCACCCGTACCGGTTTGTCCAGCGCCAGCGGCGACGAGGTCAGCGCATGGCTGAACACTTCGATGAACTTGTTGATCTGCTTCCACTTGCGCGACATCGCCGGGATCAGCTCGCCCTGGGCGTTGGTCACGCCCAGGTCCTTGAGGAACGGCCGGTTCAGTTCGAGGAAGCGGTGCTTCTCGCGGTTGTGGCCGGCGGTCGGCACTTCGCGCAGTTGCTGGGGCTTGCTCATGAACAGCGAAGGCTTGCCCTTCTTGCTGTATTCGAGCTGGGCCTCGTCGGTCAGCGTCAGCAGGTGCGCGTTCCTGAACGCCTCGGGCAGCAGACCGGCGACCGCCGCCACGCCGTCGGCCAGGGCCAGGTTCTTGGTGATGTCGCGGGTCTTGTAGCGGTAGACGAAGGACAGGCTCGGCTGGCCCTTGACCGTCACCGGCTTGACGATGACCCGCTGCAGGTCCGCCTCGTCGCCGACGTACCGGGCCAGCACCAGTTTGATGAAACCGTTCTGATCGAGGCTGGTTTGCAGCAGGCCGATGAACCTGGCGTGCTGATCGGGGGCGGAAGCGGCGGTGACGGACATGCGGAAAACGGCCTCGGACGGGGCAAATCGGAAATGGCGCACAGTTTAGGGGGGATGGGCGCCGGGGACACGCAGTTATTTGCCCAACGGCGTTCTTTTGGCCTACCCCAGCACCACCAGGCGGTTCGGCAACTCGTTGCGCACCTGGGTCACCGGCACATGCACCTTGAGCAATTCGCCGCAGGCCTCGATGCACGCGACGAATCCCTGCAATGTCTGCCCCTGGCGCACCTGCTCGGTGAACGCTGCGACGATCGCATCCCAACTGCGGTTGTCCAGCCGGCGAGAGATGCCTTCGTCCACCAGGATCTCCACATAGCGCTCGGCCTCGCAGACGAAGATCAGCATCCCGGTGCCGCCCACCGTGTGGTGCAGGTTCTGCTCCAGGAACTGCCGGCGCGCCAGGTTCGACGCCCGCCAGTGGCGTACCCGGCGCGGCACCAGGTGGGTGGTGACCTTGGGCAGGCGGAACACCAGGCACAGCACGATGAACACGCCCCACTGCACCACAAGCAGGCTGCGCAGGGTCAGCCAGCCGGTGAAGTAATGCACGACGCCCGGCAGCACCAGCGCCAGCAGGCTGGCCCACAGCAGCGGGACGTAGGCGTAGTCGTCGGCGCGGGCGGCCAGCACCGTCACCAGTTCGGCGTCGGTCTCGCGCTCGACCCGGGCGATCGCCTCGGCGACCTTGCGTTGTTCGTGTTCGGTCAGTAGTGCCATGTCGTGAAATGCCCAGTCTTATTGTTGTGTCACCAGCCGCCGGACGATCCGCCGCCGCCGAAACTGCCCCCGCCGCCGCTGAAGCCTCCGCCCCCGCCGCCACCGAAGCCGCCACCGCCGAAACCGCCGCCCGATCCCCCGGAACCGCCCCGGCCGGCGGGAAGGATACCGAGCATCTGGCAGACAAAGACAGTCAGGATGAACAACATGACGAGAAACACGAACAGGGTCGGATGGCGGGAGACGAAATCGTCCGCCGGATCCCCGGCCGGTTCGTACACCGTCGACGGTTCGTCCAGCGGATTGCCGCCCAGCACCACCAGCATCGCCGCCACGCCGTCGCTGATGCCCTTGCTGAAGTTGCCGGCCTTGAAGGCCGGCGTGATGACCTGATGGATGATCACCGAACCCTGGGCGTCGGTCAGCCGATCCTCCAGCCCGTAGCCGACCTCGATGCGCAACTTGCGCTCGGCGCGGGCGACGATCAGCAGCGCGCCGTTGTTCTTGTCTTTCTGGCCGATGCCCCAGTGCCGGCCGAGCTGGACGCCGAAGTCTTCGATGGTGTCGCCCTGCAGGTCCGGCAGCGTGACCACGACCACCTGCTCGCCGGTGGCCTGCTCGTGGGCCTGCAGCTGCTGGCTCAACTGGGCGCGCACCGACGGCTCGATCATCTGCGCCTGATCCACCACCCGCCCAGTCAGGGCCGGGAACGAAAGTTCGGCCAACGCGCTGCCGGCCAACAGCCACAGCGTCAGCGCCAGACCCGCCTTCAGCATGCGCATGGCCGGCCCCGGATCAGAACTTCACTTCCGGCGCCTTGTCCGCGCCGGGGCTGGTGGCCTCGAAGGTCTCGCGCACCGGCAGGTCGCTGTACATCACCTTGTGCCAGAGCAGGCCGGGGAAGGTGCGGATCTCGGTGTTGTACTTCTGCACCGCCAGGATGAAGTCGCGCCGGGCCACGCTGATGCGGTTCTCCGTGCCTTCGAGCTGGGACTGCAAGGCGAGGAAATTCTGGTTGGCCTTAAGGTCCGGGTAGCGTTCGGACACCACCATCAGCCGGCTCAAGGCCCCGCTGAGCTGATCCTGGGCCTGCTGGAACTGCTTGAGCTTCTGCGGATCGTCAAGGGTGTTGGCGTCGACCTGGATCGAGGTGGCCTTGGCCCGCGCCTCGACCACGGCGGTCAGGGTCGCTTCCTCATGCTTGGCGTAGCCCTTCACTGTCTCCACCAGGTTGGGGATCAGGTCGGCGCGCCGCTGGTACTGGTTCTGCACCTGGCCCCAGGCGGCCTTGGCCTGTTCGTCGAGGGTCGGGATGTTGTTGATGCCGCAGGCGGTCAACAGCGTGGCCAGCACCAGCAAGGTGGCGACCTGCAAACGCGAACGGTGGGCGGGACTGACATTCATCGCACGGGTGCTCCCTGGCGCATTCCATTAAAAGGCGATCGCGAAACATTCTCGGCGGGCTCTTGGGGCATAATCGCCCGCACCACTGGATTGCCGCAGGCCGATGGGCTACAAAGAGGCCCTGCGCGATCGCGTCGCCGAACACCGGCGACGTTTTTTCGGCTGTCGTTTTTTCAATCAGCACCCGAACAACAATAGTCGCTCCCTAAATTTTGGCTGGCCGGCATCGCATTGCCGTTTAGGCCCTTGAGAAAACCATTCATGAAGAAGCTGTGTTTGCTGGGCCTGTTCGTCAGCCTGGCCAGTCATCAGGCATTGGCCGCCACGACCCAGATCCCTCTGGAAAACAAGGACGCGTTCATCAGCAACCTGATGAAGCAAATGACCCTCGACGAGAAGATCGGCCAGCTGCGCCTGATCAGCATCGGTCCGGAAATGCCCCGTGAGCTGATCCGCAAGGAGATCGCCGCCGGCAACATCGGCGGCACCTTCAACTCGATCACCCGTCCGGAAAACCGTCCGATGCAGGACGCCGCGATGCGCAGCCGGCTGAAGATCCCGATGTTTTTCGCGTACGACGTGATCCACGGCCACCGTACGATTTTCCCGATTCCCCTGGCCCTGGCCTCCAGCTGGGACATGGACGCCATCGGCCGCTCCGGCCGCGTGGCCGCCAACGAGGCGGCGGCCGACAGCCTCGACATCACCTTCGCGCCGATGGTCGACATCTCCCGCGACCCGCGCTGGGGCCGCAGCTCCGAAGGCTTCGGCGAAGACACCTACCTGACCTCGCGCATCGCCAAGGTGATGGTCAAGGCCTACCAGGGCGACTCGCCGAGCGCGGCGGACAGCATCATGGCCAGCGTCAAGCACTTCGCCCTGTACGGCGCGGTCGAGGGCGGCCGCGACTACAACACCGTGGACATGAGCCCGGTGAAGATGTACCAGGACTACCTGCCGCCGTACCGCGCGGCCATCGACGCCGGCGCCGGCGGCGTGATGGTGGCGCTGAACTCGGTCAACGGCATCCCGGCCACCGCCAACACCTGGCTGATGAACGACCTGCTGCGCAAGGACTGGGGCTTCAAGGGCCTGGCGGTCAGCGACCACGGCGCGATCTTCGAGCTGATCAAGCACGGCGTGGCCCGTGACGGCCGCGAGGCGGCGAAGCTGGCGATCAAGGCCGGCATCGACATGAGCATGAACGACACCCTCTACGGCAAGGAGCTGCCGGGGCTGCTCAAGTCCGGCGAGATCGAGCAGAAGGACATCGACAACGCCGTGCGCGAAGTGCTCGCGGCCAAGTACGACATGGGCCTGTTCAAGGATCCGTACCTGCGCATCGGCAAGGCCGAGGACGATCCGGCCGACACCTACGCCGACAGCCGCCTGCACCGCAGCGAGGCCCGCGACGTGGCCCGCCGCAGCCTGGTGCTGCTGACCAACCGCAACCAGACCCTGCCGTTGAAGAAGTCCGCCAAGGTCGCCCTGGTCGGTCCGCTGGCCAAGGCGCCGATCGACATGATGGGCAGTTGGGCCGCCGCCGGCCGTCCGGCCCAGTCGGTCACCCTGTTCGACGGCATGAGCGCGGTCATCGGCGACAAGTCGAACCTGACCTACGCCCGCGGCGCCAACATCACCAGCGACAAGAAGGTGCTCGACTACCTCAACTTCCTCAACTTCGATGCGCCGGAAGTGGTCGATGACCCGCGTCCGGCCAACGTGCTGATCGACGAAGCGGTGAAAGCCGCCAAGGACGCCGACGTGGTCGTGGCCGCCGTGGGCGAGTCCCGCGGCATGTCCCACGAGTCCTCCAGCCGCACCGACCTGAACATCCCGGAAAACCAGCGCGAACTGATCCGCGCCCTCAAGGCCACCGGCAAGCCGCTGGTGCTGGTGCTGATGAACGGCCGTCCGCTGACGATCCTGGAAGAGAAGGAACAGGCCGATGCGATCCTGGAGACCTGGTTCAGCGGCACCGAGGGCGGCAACGCCATCGCCGACGTGCTGTTCGGCGACTACAACCCGTCGGGCAAGCTGCCGGTGACCTTCCCGCGCTCCGTGGGCCAGATCCCGACCTACTACAACCACCTGAGCATCGGCCGGCCGTTCACGCCGGGCAAGCCGGGCAACTACACCTCGCAGTACTTCGATGACACCACCGGCCCCCTGTTCCCGTTCGGCTACGGCCTGAGCTACACCGACTTCAGCCTGAGCGACATGGCGCTGTCCTCCACCACCCTGAACGCCACCGGCAAGCTCGACGCCAGCGTCGTGGTGAAGAACACCGGCCAGCGCGACGGCGAAACCGTGGTGCAGCTGTACATCCAGGACGTCACCGGCTCGATGATCCGTCCGGTGAAGGAGCTGAAGAACTTCCAGAAGATCCTGCTCAAGGCCGGCGAACAGAAGGTCGTGCACTTCACCATCACCGAAGACGACCTGAAGTTCTACAACGCCCAGCTCAAGTACGCCGCCGAGCCCGGCAAGTTCAACGTGCAGATCGGCCTGGACTCCCAGGACGTGACGCAGCAGAGCTTCGAACTGCTGTAAGGCAAAGCAACGCAATACCTGTGGGAGCGGCGGCAAGTCGAGTCGTCGCGCCGCAGCTCCCACAAAGTTTTCTGTGTAGCGACTATCCGCGCCGATCCAGCAGATTGACCACCAACCGGTCCACCCACCCCCACAGCCGCTGCTTGATGCGCCGCCACAACGGCCGCCGCCGCCATTCCTCCAGGCTCACCTGCTGACTCAGGCCGAAATCCCGCTCGAAGCTCGAAACCACTGCCGCCGTCAACGGCGGATCCAAGGCCTCCAGGTTCGCCTCAAGATTGAAGCGCAGGTTCCAGTGGTCGAAGTTGCACGAACCGATGCTCACCCAATCGTCCACCAGCACCATCTTCAGGTGCAGGAAACACGGCTGGTACTCGAAGATCTTCACCCCGGCCTTGAGCAGGCGCGGGTAGTAGCGGTGCCCGGCATAGCGCACGGAAGGGTGATCGGTGCGCGGCCCGGTCAGCAGCAGGCGCACGTCGAGGCCCCGGGCGGCGGCCTTGCGCAGGGAGCGGCGGATCTTCCAGGTCGGCAGGAAATACGGCGTGGCCAGCCAGATGCGGCGCTGGCCGCTGTTCAGCGCGCGGAACAGCGACTGCAGGATGTCCCGGTGCTGACGGGCGTCGGCATAGGCCACCCGGCCCATGCCCTCCCCCGCGTCCGGCACCCGGGGCAGGCGCGGCAGGCCGAAATGCGCCGTGGGCCGCCACGCGCGGCGATGGCGGTTGGCGATCCACTGGCGGTCGAACAGCAGTTGCCAGTCGAGCACCAGAGGGCCTGTGATCTGCACCATCACCTCGTGCCATTCGCTGGTGTCGTGGCCCGGCGTCCAGAACTCGTCGGTGACCCCGGTGCCGCCGACCACCGCCAGGCATTGATCCACCAGCAGCAGCTTGCGGTGGTCGCGATAGAAATTGCCGACCCAGCGCCGCCAGTTCAGGCGGTTGTAGAAGCGCAGTTCGACCCCGGCGCCGGTCAGCCGCTGACGCAGGTTGAGGGTGAAGGCCAGGCTGCCGTAGTCGTCGAACAGGCAACGCACCCGCACGCCCCGCTCCGCCGCCAGCACCAGCGCCTGCACCACGGTTTCGGCGCAGGCGCCGGCCTCCACCAGGTACAGTTCCAGCTCGATCTGCTCGCGGGCGCCGGCGATGGCGTCGAGCATGCGCGGGAAGAACTGCGGCCCGTCGATCAACAGTTCGAAGCGGTTGCCGTCGCGCCAGGGGAACACCGCGCCGCGCATGTCAGCGCGCCGCGAAAATCAGCACCGCACCCACCGGCACCGACAGGCTGATGGCCGACAGGCCGGCCAGGCTGCGCAGGGTTTCCAGACCCGGCGCCAGGTCGAAGTCCGCGGCGTTGATCACCAGCGGCTCCAGGGTCACTACCTGAAAGCGCCGGTCGTCGAGACGGGTGGCGAGCAGTTCGGCGGGGTATTCGCGCTGTTTGCCGTGCAGGCTGACGGTCAGCGGCAGGCGCAGTTCCAGTTGCGCGCCGGGCGCCAGGTCGTTGATCGGACGCAGGTCGATCTGGGTGGAGATGGTGGCGTCGGGGAACTGATCGATCTGGAACAGCTCCTTGCGCATGCGCTCGTCCCGCAGCGGGATGCCGCTGTTGATCGACTCCAGCTCGACCTCGACCTCGGCCCGGCCGTCCGGGTCGACCTTGCCGTGCAGTACCAAAAAGCGCTGCACTTCGGAGACGTTGGCGTTTTTCGTGCTGACGAACGACAGCCGCGAGGATTCGCCGTCCAGGTACCAGTTGGCCTGGGCCGGCAGGGCGGCCGCGGCCAGCAGCAGGCCGGCGGCGGTGCAGAGAGAACGGTTGAGCATTGAAGACCCGTGGGGCAGAAAAACCTGCACGAACCTTAACCGGCCCGGGCCGTTCCGGCAAAGCCCCCGCCGCAAGTCACAGCATCAGGGCGCCAGGCGACAGCCCTGGCGCTCGCCGATCCATCGGGCGCTGTTGCTGCGGCCCAGGCCACTGACGGTGACGGTCTTGCTCAAAGGCTCGTCGGCAAAGGCGCTGGTGGCCAGCCATTGCTTCACATACCCGCGACAGTACGCGGCGTCGTTGTTCATCACGTACCGGCACGAGCAGTATTCCTTGGCGGTGTAGGCGCTGATGATGTCCGGGAACGCCCACAGCGCTTGGCGCTCCAGCCAGCCCCAGCCCAGCAGCGCGACGAACGCCAGCAGCAACACACGCCCCAGCAATTTCATGGCCGCACCGTCCCGGCGAATGCCGCGAGGGCCCGCTTGAGCAGTTCGTTGTGCCGGTAGCGGCCGTCACGGTCGTCGCCGTAGCGCACGATCACCAGGTTCGCGCTCGGGATCACATACAAGGCCTGCCCCCAATGGCCGAGGGCGGCGAACGTGTCGGGCGGCGCGTCAGGCCAGGGCGACGGCGCGCCGTCCACCGCAAGGTTGAGCCACCAGTGGCCGCCGGGCACGGCCTCGTCCTGGCCGGCCTTGTAGCCCGCGAACGGGGTGCGGTTGAAGGCGATCCACTCTGCAGGCAGCAATTGCCGTTCGCCCCAGCGCCCGTCCCGGGCCATCAGCAGGCCGATCCGCGCCAGATCGCGGGCGGTCAGGTAGACATAGGACGAAGCGACGAAGATGCCGGCGGCATCGGTCTCCCACACGGCACGGCGGATGCCCAGCGGTTCGAACAGGGCCGTCCAGGGATAGTCCGCATAGCGCTGCGGACCGACGATGCCCTTGAGCGCCGCCGCCAGCAGGTTGCTGTCGCCGCTGGAATAACGGAAGGCCTTGCCCGGTGCGGCATAAGCCTCATGGCCCGCGGCGAACGCGGCCATGTCGCGATGGCCGCGGGTGTAGAGCATGGCCACCACCGAGGACTTGAGCGGCGCGTATTCGTAGTCTTCCTGCCAGTCCAGGCCGGACGCCCAGTGCAGCAGGTCGCCCAGGGTGAGGGTCGGGTGCCGCTCCAGCGCCGGGTAATACTTCGACGCCGGTTCTTCGAGGCGCAACCGCCCTTCGCCGTAGGCCACCCCCAGCACCGTGGCCATCAGGCTCTTGCTGATCGACCAGGTCAGGTGCGGGGTGTCGGCGGTGGTCGGACCGGCGTAGCGCTCGTAGACCAATCGGCCGTCGCGGATCACCAGCAAGGCGTCGGTGCGGATGCCCTGGCGGGTGACGTCGTCGCGGGGCGGGAAGGCGTAAGCCTCCAGGGCCTCGATGGCCGGGCCGGTCGCTTGCGGGACGACCGGCCATTCCTCGGCGCGCACCGCAAGGCTGATCAGCAGCAGACACAGGAACAGGCCTTTGAACATGGCGGGGGCTCTGGGGATGAACCCGACGAGGGTAGCCGGCATTGATGACAGATTGGCGATGGACGGGGCCTGATGCAGAGTCTGCGGTCACCCCAGAACACGGTAGGAGCCAGCCTGCTGGCGATGACGGCAGCACATCCGGCATTGAGGTGTCAGACAGACCGCTATCACCAGCAGGCTGGCTCCCACAGGGTGTTCGGCTGAATGCAGGGCTTGCGGTCAGCCCGCCGCCAAGGCCTTGGCCAGCCGCTTGGCCCGTGCCCCCGCCGCCAACTGCATGACGGACTGGTCCCGTGCCCACATCGCCGCCCACTCGGGCGCCCCTTGGGCAAGCGCCTGATCCAACTCAGGCTTGAGCGCGTCGAACTGCGCGAACAATCCGCCCAGCACCACATGCGCCACCGGGCTGTCCGGCGGTAGCCGGCTGGCTTCCGCGCACCCGGCCAGCAGCGCCACCCAGCGCAGTTGCAGCGCCTGCGGCCAGCCGCTGTCCTGGCCGACGCCGTACAGCCACGCGGTCATCGCGCTCAGCACGTAGATGTCCTCCAGGGTGCGGAACGGTTTCACGTAGGCGTCCCAGCCATCCCCGGCAAGCAATTCGCAGCCCGCGTTCTCCAGGTGCAGGCGACCGTGGCTGATGTCCGGCATCAGCGGCAGGGCCGGCAGCGTTTCCACCCGCACACCGGGCTCGTCCGGATAGACCACCGCCAGGCTCAGGCTCGGCGCCTCCCCCGGCGCCTCGCTGCGCGCGGCGACCAGCAGCCAGTCGGCGGCGTCGCCGGCGGTGACGAAATCCTTGCGCCCGTCCAGGCGCAGGTCCGTGAGACGGGTCTGCATGTCCGCCGGGCGCAGGCTGCGCTGTTCGGTCGCACACAGGGCGCCCAGGCTGGGCGGCGCGCTCGGCCAGAGCATGCGCAGGGCCGCCTGATAGCCCACCAGGAACGCCAGGCCCGGCGTGGCCATCCGCCGCCCGCCGGCCACCGCCAGTTCGAACGGGGTCACGGTGCCCAACTGATGCAGCAGCATCGCGAAACCTTCCCTCAGGTCAGGGACGGCGGGCATTCGTTCACGGCATTCGAGCAGGGTCGGCCAGGGCATAGGAGGCTCCTTGAGGGCTGTCATACAAGCATCACCAAACATTCATGGCGATGACACCGGGGCTACATAGCCTGACTTTGCCCAACACGGCGGCATAAAGAAAGTCGATCGGCTGCAACCCTTGACGGGTGAACGGCCCGTACGGAGATTCACATGACTCAGATCGCCCGCATCAGCGACACCGGCAATGAACGCCGCCTGCAAGCCGAACGCCTGATCGGCGCCGAGGCTCTGCAGCAAGCCCAGGCCTTGCGCTTCAACGTGTTCAGCGGCGAGTTCAACGCCAAGCTGAAGGGCGCGGAGCTGGGTCTGGACATGGATGACTATGATGTCCACTGCAGCCACATCGGCGTGCGTGACCTGAACACCGGTCGCCTGGTGGCGACCACCCGCCTGCTCGACCACACTGCCGCCAGCAGCCTGGGCCGCTTCTACAGCGAAGAGGAATTCAGCCTGCACGGCCTCGCCGGCCTGCAGGGCCCGATCCTGGAGATCGGCCGCACCTGCGTCGATCCGGCCTACCGCAACGGCGGCACCATCGCCGTGCTCTGGGGCGAACTGGCCGAAGTGCTGAACCAGGGCGGCTACAGCTACCTGATGGGCTGCGCCAGCATCCCGATGCAGGACGGCGGCGTGCAGGCCCACGCGATCATGCAGCGCCTGCGCGAACGCTACCTGTGCACCGAACACCTGCGCGCCGAACCGAAGAATCCGCTGCCGTCGCTGGACATCCCGTCCAACGTGATCGCCGAAATGCCGCCGCTGCTCAAGGCCTACATGCGCCTGGGCGCGAAGATCTGCGGCGAGCCCTGCTGGGACGAAGACTTCCAGGTGGCCGACGTGTTCATCCTGCTCAAGCGCGACGAGCTCTGCCCGCGCTACGCCAAGCACTTCAAGGCGGCCGTGTGATGGGCCGCCTGCGGGTGTACGCGCGGATCGCGCGGGTGCTGCTGGTGGTGGCGCTGGGCCTGTGCATGGCCAGCGTGTTCGGGGTGTTCGAGCGGCTGGGCCTGGCCCATTCGATGGTGCGCCGGCAGCGCTGGTCGCGGTTTTTCATGGCGCGCCTGAGCAACGCCCTGCCCTTTCGCGTGACCGTCCTGGGCGAGTTGCCCAAGCAGCCGATGCTGTGGGTCAGCAACCATGTGTCCTGGACCGACATTCCGCTGCTGGGCATGCTCACGCCGCTGTCGTTCCTGTCCAAGGCCGAAGTGCGCACCTGGCCTGTGGCCGGCTGGCTGGCCGCCAAGGCCGGCAGCCTGTTCATCCGCCGCGGTTCGGGCGACAGCCAGCTGATCCGCAAGCAGATGACCCGTCACCTGCAATCGGAACATCCGCTGCTGATGTTCCCGGAAGGCACCACCACCGACGGCCGCTCGCTGCGCACCTTCCACGGGCGCCTGCTGTCGGCGGCCATCGACTCCGAGGTGAAGCTGCAACCGGTAGCGATCCGTTACCTGCGCAATGGCCACATCGACCCGCTGGCACCGTTCATCGGTGACGATGACCTGCTGTCGCACCTGATGCGCCTGTTCAGCCATGACTGCGGCGAGGTGGAGATCCACCTGCTCAAGCCGATCGCCTGCCAGGGCCGCGAGCGTGCCGCGCTGGCGTTCGAGGCGCAGCAGGCGGTGCAGAAGGCATTGTTCGGCGAGGTGGCCAAGCCGGTCGAACCGAGCCGTGCCGGCGACCTGATTGCCGCCTGAGGCCACGCAACCCTGTAGGCGCCAGCCTGCTGGCGATAGGGCCGGATCAGTCACATCAACATCGACTGACAGGCCGCCATCGCCAGCAGGCTGGCTCCTACAAGGGAATCAAGATGTCGGCGGGGGCTGCGCGAAGTCCTGAAGCCTGGGATAGAACCGCGCGAAATCCTCGCTCAACGGCTCGTACAGCCGCCGCAGTTCGTCCATCGCCCCCGCCAGTTCCTCCGGCCGGCTCAGCCGCCGGGAAATCCCCCGCAGCACCTGTTCCAGCACCTCGAACTCCCGGTACGAGCCCAGCCAGTCGTCGGCCACCATGTACGGCGCGATCTTCGCCAGGCGCTCCGGCAATTGCCGTTCGCTGGACAGCGTGCGGTAGACATCGGAGGTGAAGTGTTCCAGCGGCCGGTCTGCGTACAGCGTCCAGTCTCGGGCCAGGCAATGGTCGAAGAACACGTCGAGGACGATGCCCGCATAACGCCGCCGGGTGGTGGCGAAGCGGTCCAGCGCCGTCCCCACCAGCGGGTGCCGGTCGGTGAACACGTCGATTTGCCGGTGCAGCCGGATGGCGGCCTCGATCTCCGGCGCGTACTGCCCTTGCAGCGGCCCTTTGACGAAATCGCCGTACAGGCTGCCGAGCAATTGTCCGGGGCGCTGGCCTCCGAGGTGCAAATGTGCGAGATAGTTCATGGGCGCAGCTTAGCACTGCTCCTTTGCTGGATCACAACCACAATATCGTTATAACCCGATATACCGATTTATGCGGTCGTCAGATCGAAATCATATTGGTATATCGCGAAATACCGATTTAAAGTTCGCCTCATCGCGATATAACGCTACACGTCACGAGCACCCGACCATGAACCTCAACCTCGACGAAATCATAAAAGCCCTGGCGCACCCGGTACGCAGAGACATCCTGCACTGGCTGAAAGACCCGACCGTCGAATTTCCCGACCAGTCCCACAGCAACGAGCACGGCGTCTGCGCCGGGCAGATCGACCAACGCTGCGGCCTGTCGCAGTCGACCGTATCCGCCCACTTGGCGACCCTGCAGCGCGCCGGCCTGGTCAGCAGCCGCAAGGTCGGCCAGTGGCACTTCTTCAAACGCAACGAGGACGTGATCCAGGCGTTCCTCGAAACACTCGGCAAAGAGCTCTGACCCTTAACGTCAGCCGGCCCAAAAGGAAATAACGATGCCCATCCCGCTTCTCATACTCGCCTTGAGCGCCTTCGCCATCGGCACCACCGAGTTCGTCATCATGGGGCTGCTGCCCGATGTGGCGGCCGACCTGGGCGTGTCGATCCCCGGCGCCGGCTGGCTGGTGACCGGCTACGCCCTGGGCGTGGCCATCGGTGCGCCGTTCATGGCGCTGGCCACCGCCCGCCTGCCGCGCAAGGCCGCGCTGATCGCACTGATGGGCATCTTCATCGTCGGCAACCTGCTGTGTGCGGTGGCCAGCGACTACAACGTGCTGATGCTGGCGCGGGTCATCACCGCCCTGTGCCACGGCGCCTTCTTCGGCATCGGCTCGGTGGTGGCGGCCAACCTGGTGCCGGCCAACAAGCGCGCCTCGGCCGTGGCCCTGATGTTCACCGGCCTGACCCTGGCCAACGTCCTCGGCGTGCCGCTGGGCACCGCCCTCGGTCAGGAAGCCGGCTGGCGCTCGACCTTCTGGGCCGTGACCGTGATCGGCGTCGTCGCCCTGTTCGGCCTGGTGCGCTTCCTGCCGGCCAAGCGCGACGAGGAAAAGCTCGACATGCGCGCCGAACTCGCCGCCCTCAAGGGCGCCGGCATCTGGCTGTCGCTGAGCATGACCGCGCTGTTCGCCGCCTCGGTGTTCACCCTGTTCACCTACGTCGCGCCGCTTTTGGGCGAAGTCACCGGCGTCTCGCCCCGCGGCGTGACCTGGACGCTGATGCTCATCGGCCTGGGCCTGACCGTCGGCAACATCATCGGCGGCAAGCTGGCCGACAAGGGCCTGGCCGCCACGCTGATCGGCGTGTTCATCGCCATGGCCGTCGTCTCCACCGTGCTGACCTGGACCAGCGTCGCGCTGATCCCCACCGAAATCACCCTGTTCCTCTGGGCCACCGCCTGCTTCGCGGCCGTGCCGGCACTGCAGGTCAACGTGGTGACCTTCGGCAAGGCGGCCCCGAACCTGGTCTCGACCCTGAACATCGGCGCCTTCAACGTCGGCAACGCCCTGGGCGCCTGGGTCGGCGGCAGCGTCATCGCCCACGGCTACGGCCTGACCAGCGTACCCCTGGCCGCCGCCGTCCTGGCCGTGCTCGCCTTGCTGGCGACCCTGATCACTTTCCGCCAGAACGGCAATCCCGAACTGGCACCGGCTGCAAACTGATTCACTTTTCACCTCACGAGGGTTGTATCTCATGGCAACGATTTTCGATCCGATCAAACTGGGCGACCTGGAACTGTCCAACCGCATCATCATGGCGCCGCTGACCCGCTGCCGCGCCGACGAAGGCCGCGTGCCCAACGCGCTGATGGCCGAGTACTACGTACAGCGCGCCTCCGCCGGCCTGATCCTCAGCGAAGCCACCTCGGTGACCCCGATGGGCGTCGGCTACCCGGACACCCCCGGCATCTGGTCCAACGACCAGGTGCGCGGCTGGACCAACGTGACCAAGGCGGTGCACGCCGCCGGCGGCAAGATCGTCCTGCAACTGTGGCACGTCGGCCGGATCTCCCACCCGTCGTACCTGAACGGCGAGACGCCGGTCGCGCCGAGCGCACTGCAACCAAAAGGTCATGTCAGCCTGGTGCGTCCGCTGTCCGACTACGTCACCCCGCGCGCCCTGGAAACCGATGAGATCGCCGAGATCGTCGAGGCCTACCGCACCGGTGCCGAGAACGCCAAGGCCGCCGGCTTCGACGGCGTGGAGATCCACGGCGCCAACGGCTACCTGCTCGACCAGTTCCTGCAGAGCAGCACCAACCAGCGCACCGACCAGTACGGCGGTTCCCTGGAAAACCGTGCCCGCCTGCTGCTGGAAGTGACCGACGCCGCCATCGATGTCTGGGGCGCCGGCCGCGTCGGCGTGCACCTGGCGCCACGCGCCGACTCCCACGACATGGGCGACGACAACCTCGCCGAAACCTTCACCTACGTGGCGCGTGAACTGGGCAAGCGCGGCATCGCGTTCATCTGCTCCCGCGAGAAGGAAGGCGCCGACAGCCTCGGCCCGCAGCTCAAGGAAGCCTTCGGCGGCGCCTACATCGCCAACGAGCGCTTCACCAAGGACAGCGCCAACCAATGGCTGGCCAGCGGCAAGGCCGATGCGGTGGCCTTCGGCGTTCCGTTCATCGCCAACCCGGACCTGCCGGCCCGCCTCAAGGCCGACGCGCCGCTGAACGAGCCGCGTCCTGAACTGTTCTACGGCAAGGGCGCGGTCGGCTACCTCGACTACCCGACCCTGTAAGCCGCACCGCAGAAACGCAAAAGCCCCGACTCGTCAGAGCCGGGGCTTTTTCTTGCGCGTTCGCAACGCGCCTCACACACCTTCACAGGTGCGCAACAAAATCCCTACAAAATACGTAGCCCGCTATGTATCAACCCCTGCCGCAGGCGTATATAAAAGCACTCCTAGGCAGCGGGGCCTGTGAACAGGGATCTTCATCGGCCTCCTTGATTGACACACG
This sequence comes from Pseudomonas sp. B7(2017), assembly GCF_002112745.1. NCBI lineage: Bacteria > Pseudomonadati > Pseudomonadota > Gammaproteobacteria > Pseudomonadales > Pseudomonadaceae > Pseudomonas > Pseudomonas sp. B7(2017). The sequence goes on from NZ_NEIP01000004.1 coordinate 173,644, forward strand.
CTGATCCAAATACGCATTTTGTTTCATTTGCGCAGGGCGGGGCTCAAGCGCAGCATGTCCAACCCTGCATCGACCCAGCGTTCGGCTTCGGCCTGCAGCTCGAAGCTGTCCGGCGCCAGCAGCCACTGATACAGCAGACCGTCGATGTAGGCATGGATCGCGATGGCGGCCCGGACGGTGTCGAGGTCGGCCGGCAACTGCCCGCGCTTGACCGCATTGCTCAGGGTCAGCCCGATGCCCACGTTGCATTCGAGGCTGGCCGCCCGACGCTGCTGGCGCAGGTCGCACATTTCATCGGTGAACTCGCACTTATGAAAAAGAATTTCGTTGATGCGCCGGGTCTTCGGATCCAGCGCGATCTGATGGAGCAAATGAACCAGCAGTTGGCGCATGCAGCCCAGCGGGTCGACTTCGTCTTCGCTTTCGCTGGCCCGGGCCAGTTCGTCCAGCGGCTCGCGCAACGTGTCGAGCATGGCCTGGAGCAGATCGGCCTTATTGCTGAAATGCCAGTAGATGGCGCCGCGGGTGACACCGGCCAGCGTCGCGATGTCGGCCAGCGTCGTGCGGGCCACGCCACGCTCGTAGAACGCGTGCTCGGCCGCTTCGAGTATCCGGCTCCGGGTCTCTTGAGCTTCCTCTTTGGTGCGACGGACCATGGCAGTAAAACCTCAAACAGGATGTTTCAGGGATGGCTGAATATCCGCTGAATAAAAAGGGGGTGATCTCTCGTGGATCGACTGCCCCGGCCTACAATTTCGAACCTTGCGACGACTTTTGTAACAGGGTGGGTACGCAGTCAAGGTGTTTACAAACAACCATGAACGTAAGTATATTCCTTAGCAAGCTACTTATCCACCCGGCATCCCTTTTTTACCCTTCCACCTTTCTTGTGCGCTTTTTGCGCGCCTGACCCGAGGATCTTCATGCAATTCAAGCCAGCTGTTACCGCTCTGGTCACTGCCGTCGCCCTGGCATCGCTGCTCAGCGGATGCAAAAAGGAAGAGGCGGCGCCCGCCGCCCCACCTCCTCAGGTCGGCGTCGTCACCCTGCAACCCCAGACCTTCACCCTGACCTCGGAACTGCCGGGGCGCACCAGTGCGTTCCGCATCGCCGAGGTCCGCCCGCAGGTCAACGGCATCATCCTCAAGCGTCTGTTCAAGGAAGGCGGCGACGTCAAGGCCGGCCAGCAGCTGTACCAGATCGATCCGTCGGTCTATGAGGCGACCCTGAAAAGCGCCGAAGCCAACCTGCGTTCGACCAAGTCGATCTCCGACCGCTACAAGCAACTGGTCGACGAGCAAGCCGTCAGCCGCCAGGAATACGACACCGCCGTGGCCAACCGCCTGCAATCGGAAGCCGCCCTGCAGAGCGCGCAGATCAACGTGCGCTACACCAAGGTCTACGCGCCGATCTCCGGCCGCATCGGTCGCTCTTCGGTGACCGAAGGTGCGCTGGTGAGCAACGCCCAGGCCGACGCGATGGCGACGATCCAGCAGTTGGATCCGATCTACGTCGATGTGACGCAGTCTTCCGTCGAACTGCTGGAACTGCGCCGCGAACTGGAAAGCGGTCGCCTGCAGAAGGCCGGCGACAACGCCGCCGCGGTCAAGCTGACCCTGGAAGACGGCAGCCAGTACAAGCTCGACGGTAAGCTGGAATTCTCCGAAGTGTCGGTGGACCAGACCACCGGTTCGGTGACCCTGCGCGCCGTGTTCCCGAACCCGGAACACACCCTGCTGCCAGGCATGTTCGTCCACGCCCAGTTGCAGGCCGGCGTGAACAGCGCCGCGATCCTCGCGCCGCAGCAAGGCGTGACCCGCGACCTCAAGGGCACCCCGACCGCACTGGTCGTCGGCGCCGACAACAAGGTCGAGCTGCGCCAGCTCAAGGCCAGCCGCACCGTCGGCAGCCAGTGGCTGGTCGAAGACGGCCTGAAGGCCGGCGACCGCCTGATCACCGAAGGCCTGCAGTTCGTGCGTCCGGGCGCGGTGGTCAACCCGACCGAAGCGACCAACGTCGGCGCGAAGAACCCGGCCCCCGCTCAGGCAGCCGACAAGGCCGCCGGCGGCAAAGGGGAGTAATCCATGTCAAGATTCTTTATCGACCGCCCGATCTTCGCCTGGGTGATCGCCCTGGTGATCATGCTGGTCGGCGCCCTTTCGATCCTCAAGCTGCCGATCAACCAGTACCCGAGCATCGCGCCGCCCGCCATCGCGATCCAGGTGACCTACCCGGGCGCGTCCGCGCAGACCGTGCAGGACACCGTGGTGCAGGTGATCGAGCAGCAGCTCAACGGCATCGACAACCTGCGTTACGTGTCGTCGGAAAGTAACTCCGACGGCAGCATGACCATCACCGCGACCTTCGAGCAAGGCACCAACTCCGACACCGCGCAGGTGCAGGTCCAGAACAAGCTGAACCTGGCCACCCCGCTGTTGCCGCAGGAAGTGCAGCAACAGGGCATCCGCGTCACCAAGGCCGTGAAGAACTTCCTGCTGGTGATCGGTGTGGTGTCGCGCGACGGCAGCATGACCAAGGACGACCTGTCCAACTACATCGTGTCGAACATGCAGGATCCGATCTCGCGGACCGCCGGCGTAGGTGACTTCCAGGTCTTCGGCGCCCAGTACGCGATGCGCATCTGGCTCGACCCGGCCAAGCTGAACAACTTCAACCTGACCCCGGTCGACGTGAAGACCGCCATCGCGGCGCAGAACGTCCAGGTGTCGTCCGGTCAGTTGGGCGGCCTGCCGGCCGTGCAAGGTCAGCAACTGAACGCCACGATCATCGGCAAGACCCGTCTGCAGACCGCCGAGCAGTTCAAGGAAATCCTGCTCAAGGTCAACAAGGACGGCTCCCAGGTTCGCCTCAAGGACGTCGCCGACGTCGGCCTGGGCGGCGAGAACTACTCGATCAGCGCCCAGTTCAACGGCAGCCCGGCCTCCGGCCTTGCGGTCAAGCTGGCCAACGGCGCCAACGCCCTGGACACCGCCAAGGCGCTGCGCAAGACGATCGACGACCTCAAGCCGTTCTTCCCGCAAGGCATGGAAGTGGTGTTCCCGTACGACACCACCCCGGTGGTGACCGAATCGATCAAGGGTGTGGTTGAAACCCTCGTCGAGGCGATCGTGCTGGTGTTCCTGGTGATGTTCCTGTTCCTGCAGAACTTCCGCGCCACCGTCATCACCACGATGACCGTGCCGGTGGTGCTGCTCGGCACGTTCGGCATCCTCGCCGCCGCCGGCTTCAGCATCAACACCCTGACCATGTTCGGCATGGTGCTGGCCATCGGCTTGCTGGTGGACGACGCCATCGTCGTGGTGGAGAACGTCGAGCGGGTGATGAGCGAAGAAGGCCTGTCACCGAAGGAAGCGACCAAGAAGTCCATGGGCCAGATCCAGGGCGCCCTGGTCGGCATCGCCCTGGTGCTGTCGGCGGTACTGCTGCCGATGGCGTTCTTCAGCGGCTCCACCGGTGTGATCTACAAGCAGTTCTCGATCACCATCGTGTCGGCCATGGCCCTGTCGGTAATGGTCGCCCTGATCTTCACCCCGGCGCTCTGCGCCACCATGCTCAAGGCGATTCCGCACGGCGAGCACGGTGCGCCGAAAAAAGGCTTCTTCGGCTGGTTCAACCGCAACTTCGACCGCGGCGTGCGCAGCTACGAGCGCGGCGTCGGCAACATCCTGCAACGCAAGGCGCCGTACCTGCTGGCGTACCTGCTGATCGTGGTCGGCATGATCTGGCTGTTCTCGCGCATCCCGACCGCGTTCCTGCCGGAAGAAGACCAGGGCGTCCTGTTCGCCCAGGTGCAGACCCCGGCCGGCTCGACCGCCCAGCGCACCCAAGTGGTGGTGGACGAAATGCGTGAGTTCCTGCTGCGTCCGAGCAAGGACGGCGGCGAAGGCGACGCCGTGGCGTCGGTGTTCACCGTGACCGGCTTCAACTTCGCCGGCCGTGGCCAGAGCTCGGGCATGGCGTTCATCATGCTCAAGCCGTGGCACGAGCGTAACGCCGACAACAGCGTGTTCAAGCTCGCCGCCCGCGCCCAGCAGCACTTCTTCACCTTCCGCGATGCGATGGTGTTCGCCTTCGCCCCGCCGGCGGTGCTGGAGTTGGGCAACGCCACCGGTTTCGACGTGTTCCTGCAGGACCGCGCCGGCATCGGCCACGAAAAACTGATGGAAGCGCGCAACCAGTTCCTCGGCATGGCGGCGCAGAGCAAGGTGCTGACCCAGGTGCGTCCGAACGGCCTGAACGACGAGCCGCAGTTCCAGCTGGAGATCGACGACGAGAAGGCCAGCGCGCTGGGCATCACCATCGCCGACATCAACAACACCCTGTCGATCGCGTTGGGCTCCAGCTACGTCAACGACTTCATCGACCGCGGCCGGGTGAAGAAGGTGTACGTGCAGGGTCGTCCCGACTCGCGCATGAACCCCGAAGACCTGAAGAAGTGGTACGTGCGCAACGCCGCCGGCACCATGGTTCCGTTCTCCGCGTTCGCCAAGGGCCAGTGGATCTACGGCTCGCCGAAGCTGGCGCGCTACAACGGCGTGGAAGCGATCGAAGTCCTCGGTGCCCCGGCGCCGGGCTACTCCACCGGTGAAGCCATGGCCGAAGTCGAAGCCATCGCCAAGAAACTGCCGGCCGGCGTGGGCATTTCCTGGACCGGCCTGTCGTACGAGGAACGCCTGTCGGGTTCCCAGGCGCCGGCGCTGTACGCCCTGTCGCTGCTGATGGTGTTCCTGTGCCTGGCGGCGCTCTACGAGAGCTGGTCGATCCCGATCGCGGTGATGCTCGTGGTGCCGCTGGGGATCATCGGTGCGCTGATGGCCACCAGCCTGCGCGGCCTGTCCAACGACGTGTACTTCCAGGTGGGTCTGTTGACGACCATCGGTCTTGCGGCTAAAAACGCCATTCTGATCGTCGAGTTCGCCAAGGAGCTGCACGAGCAAGGGCGCAGTCTGCGCGACGCGGCCATCGAGGCCTGCCGCATGCGTCTGCGGCCGATCATCATGACGTCGCTGGCCTTCGTGCTCGGCGTGGTGCCGCTGGCGATCTCCACCGGCGCCGGCTCCGGCAGTCAACATGCGATCGGTACCGGCGTGATCGGCGGTATGCTCACCGCAACGATCCTGGCGATCTTCTGGGTACCGCTGTTCTTCGTCACCGTGTCGTCCATGGGCCAGCGCAAAAACGCCGGCAAGGACGACGCCACAGAAACCCCTAAAGAGGCTGGCCAATGAGCAAGTCGCTACTCTCCATCGCAGTCGCCGCCTTCGTGCTGAGCGGTTGCTCGCTGATACCGGACTATCAGCAACCCGAAGCGCCGATTGCCGGCCAGTACCCGCAGGGCCCGGCATATTCGCCGGCCCAGGCGCCGGCGCAGGCCGCCGCCGAGCAGGGCTGGAAGCAGTTTTTCCATGACCCGGCCCTGCAGCAACTGATCCAGGTCTCGCTGGAGAACAACCGCGACCTGCGCGTCGCGGCGCTGAACATCGACGCCTATGCGGCCCAGTACCGCATCCAGCGCGCCGACCTGTTCCCGGCGGTCTCGGCCAACGCCAGCGGCAGCCGCCAGCGCGTCCCGGCCCGGGCCTCGCAGACCGGCGAAGCGTCCATCAACAGTTCCTACTCGGCCACCGTCGGCATCAGCGCCTACGAACTCGACCTGTTCGGCCGGGTGCGCAGCCTGAGCGAACAGGCGCTGCAGCAGTACTTCGCCACCGAAGAGGCGCGCCGCAGCACCCAGATCAGCCTGGTGGCCAGCGTGGCCAACGCTTACCTGACCTGGCAGGCCGACAAGGAACTGCTCAAGCTGACCCAGGAGACGCTCGCCGCCTTCGAGGAAAGCTACAAGCTGACCAGCCGCAGCAACGAGGTCGGCGTGGCCTCGGCGCTGGACCTGGCCCAGTCGCGTACCTCGGTGGAAAACGCCCGTGCGCAACTGGCCCGCTACACCCGCCAGGTGGCCCAGGACGAAAACAGCCTGACCCTGCTGCTCGGCACCGGCATCCCGGCCAACCTGCAAGCGGCCCGGCCGCTGTCCGATGACCTGCTCAGCGACGTGCCGGCCGGCCTGCCGTCGGACCTGCTGCAACGCCGTCCGGACATCCTTCAGGCCGAGTACAACCTGAAGGCGGCCAACGCCAACATCGGCGCGGCCCGAGCGGCGTTCTTCCCGAGCATCAGCCTGACCGCCAACGCGGGCACGCTGAGCCCGGACCTGTCCGGCCTGTTCAAGGGCGGCTCGGGCACCTGGCTGTTCCAGCCGCAGATCAACCTGCCGATCTTCAACGCCGGCAGCCTGCGCGCCAGCCTCGACGCCGCCAAGATCCAGAAGGACATCGGCGTGGCGAACTACGAGAAGTCCATCCAGACGGCCTTCCAGGAAGTCGCCGACGGCCTGGCCGCCCGCCAGACCTACACCGAGCAGCTGCAGGCCCAGCGTGACTTCGTCGCCGCCAACCAGGACTACTACCGCCTGGCCGAGCGTCGCTACCGCATCGGCGTCGACAGCAACCTGACCTTCCTCGACGCCCAGCGTCAGCTGTTCAGCGCGCAACAGGCGCTGATCACCGACCGCCTCGCGCAGTTGACCAGTGCGGTCAACCTGTACAAGGCCCTGGGCGGCGGCTGGAATGCGCAGACCGCGCAGAACGAGCCGCTCAAGGAAGAAGCGCCGAAGATGAAGCTGTTCTGACCGCGCCGCGATGAACGAAAAGCCCACCGAACGGTGGGCTTTTTGCTGTCCGGGCCTTGTTCAGCCACCCACGCCGTTGAGCAGGAACACCGGCTCTTCCAGATAGTCGAGCCCCAGGCGGTTCTCGAACATCTCGTCGCGCAGCGCGGCGGTGGTGAAGCAGCCCAGGTTCAGGGCCGTGGCCACCAGGGAGAAGGTCTGGCTCAGGTGCCCGGCGTCCATCATCGCCACCCTGAGCGCCCGGCTGAACTCGTACTTCCAGGCCAGCCGCTCGACCCTTGCGGTGGACACGAACACCGCCGCCGCGTCCTTCACCCAGGGCTGCCCGCCGCAGGCTTCGCTGATCCAGGCCCGCGGATCCTCCCGCGAAATCAGCTCCAGCCCGTGGCGGCGCACCGAATAGTGATAAAGCCCCCGTTCGAACCCCTGCACGTTCATCAGCACCGCGTACACCTCGGTGACTTGCAGCGAACCGCCGGAAGGCGAGGTCTTCTTCAGGAAGAAATCGCCCATGCCGTTGGGCTCCATCGCCGTCATGCCCCAGGTGTAATAGAGCAACAGGGACAATTGCGTCGGCGTCAGCGGTGCGCCGCCGAAGGCCCGGGCCGTGCGCCGGGCGCACAGCGAATCCAGCAGCGTGGCGCCGGCGATGGCCTCGCCGGGCGCCAGCAGCGGGTTCTCCAGGGCGATGAACGGGTGCGAGTGATAGTCCTTGAAGGACGAGGGCTGGCGTTGCTGCGAGGCTTTCTGCTCCAGCTCGGCCTCCAGCTCGACGACGCTGACGTAGGGCGTCTGCAACCCCGTGCGGGTGCTCAGGTAGAACTCCAACGCCGCTTCCCAGCGCGACCACAGCCGGTGCGCCTGCCTGCGCCCCGAGTCCGACAGGCGCCCCACCGGCTGCACGATGCCCTGCCCGACCAGGGTGCCGAGGAACGCCAGGCTGTTGTCCTGCGCCGGGCTGCGCAGCACGCCCGGCAGCATCAGGGCGCTCTCCAGCGTCCGCGGGGTCATGAAATGGTTCAGCAGCGGCAGCAGGGTCAGGCAGAACTCCAGGCTCAGGCCGGTGCGCCGGTCATGCACGACGAACGTCGACGCGCCGACGCTGAACCATACGCTGTCGCGCAGCTTGAGCAGATCCCCGGGCTCCGGGGCCGGCGCCGGCGCCGGCGGTTCGATCGGCCGCTCCCGCCCCTGCCAGAACAGCGTCTTGGGCTTGAGTCGCTTGAGGTCGCGCACCAGTGTTTCCAGTTGCGCGTCGCCGGCCTTGTCGTCGATGTCCCACTCCAGGGTCACCGCCCTGACCGGAGACCGCGCAAACAGCTCCTTGAGCAGATCCCAGTCCCGCCGCGGATGGCCGGTGTGGATCTCGATCAACCGGTCCAGCGGCAGCGAACGCAGGTAATCCTTGAAGTCGTAGCCCTGGGCCCGGGCGGTGGCCAGGGCGCTGTCCAGATCCAGCAGGAACCCCGCACCGCTGCGCGCCACCACGCCCGAAATGAACTCGCCCTCAGACTGCTCCGCCGCGTCGGCCAGCGCGAACAGGCGCGGCGCGTTCTCCAGCACCAGCGGCGTGGCGGTCAGCGCCTGCAGCTCAAGGGCGTTGGCCACCACGGTGTCGGCCACCTCCTTGGCCAGGGTCGGCAGGATGAAATGCTGGGTGTCGCCGCCATGGAAGCGCGACCAGGAGATGTGCTCGGCCAGCCACGGCGAGCGGGTCGCGTCGCACAGGCGCCGGGTCATGCGCAGGAACTCACGGTCCATCGCGATCCCCACACTGCCCAACGACAGGCTGGAGGAATGCAGCAGGCTCGGCGTCTGCGCCCCGACGTCGAGCAGGCGCGGCTGCAGGATGCTGTGGGTCGGCTGGAACTCCAGGTAATCGAAATGCGGCAGCCCTTCGGCGAGGATCCGCTCAAGCACCGGGTCGAGGCCGTGATCCGGATCCGGCCGCTTGGGCAAGTGGTACTCCAGCCCCACCCCAGCCTCGGGAAACCGCGAAGCATCGAATAGCGTCATGGTCGCCTCCCTGGCGTCAAGCGGTGGCGCCCAGCACCGGCAGTGCGGCGGACAACGGGGCGGTGATGGCGAGCAGGCCGGCGTGGCGGCTTTCCATGGCCCGCACCTCCGCCGCCAGGTTGTCCAGCAACTGGCGCCCGTGGCGGGTGAAGTCGGGGCTGCCTTCCAGGTCCGGCAAGGCCCGGATCAGCCCGCGCACGATGAACAGCATGCGGTTCTGTGCGCGCTTGAGTTCCTCGGCGGAGCGCGAACGCACCCGCTCCATGTACTTGACCAGCGCGATGTACACGTAGAACGCATGGAAGTAGCCATACAGGTCACGCTTCTGCCCCGACCACGGCAGGCTGAACGTGGCCTCCTGCGAAGTCTGCGGCTCGACCACCGGGGCCACTTCGACGACGTGGTAGAGCAACTGATGGGTGGCCTCGTGCACCAGCGATTCTTCCAGGTCGAGGATCGACTCGTCCCGGCTCGCCAGCAGGACCACCCCGGTGTAGCGCGAGGCCGAGCAACTGCGGAAAGTGCCGTCGGGCAGGAAGCAGATGGATTTGATCAGGTGCCTGATCTGTTCCCGGCAGTCCGGCCAGGTGTGTTCGATCCGCAGCAGGGCGATCTTCACCACGTCGGCAAAGAACCGGCTGGAAAACACGCCGCGCTCCAGACGCTTGCGGGCCGCATCGTCTTCCGGGAACTCGTAGCTGGGCGGCGTGGCCTGCATGATCAACGGGTCGGCATCGAACCGGTACACCGGCGGATCCTCCGGAAAAACGCCAGAGGCCTGCCGGGCCTTGACCCGGCTCAACATGTCGGCGAACCCGGACACAGTCTTTTCAAGTTCCGCCGTGCCTTCGACCTTCCCGGTCAGGATATGGTTGGTGTCACGGAAAGCCTGGCCGACCCAGATCTGAAACACCGGATCATTGACGATCGGATACTGTTCACGTTTCGGCAGGACGATAAGTTCGACCGCCTGATCAAAGAAGTCCGATAAGCGCGCCACCTCGGCAAACAACTTGTATAGCTCAGCATATAAAACAGTGAACGTCGTGAAGCGGTTCCGGCTGACATGTTCGAGCAATGTTTCAAACCGGGACATATCGGTATCCGGAAGAAAGGTAGTGCCCTTGAACAGTTCATCGACAGCCGCATCAAGTTGGCCGTGGTGTGCAATATCCATGTTCAACCATCCTTTTCAGGCAGGCGGCAATGGCTTCGCCATGCTCAGGCTGGCGATGTCATACCCCAATTGTTCATAAAGGCGACGGGCCGGCGCGTTGCGGCCGAACACGTGCAGGCGCATTTCTTCGCACCCGTGCTGGCGCGCCCAGTCCTCGGCGGCCAGCATCGATTGCCGGGCATAGCCTTGGCGGCGCTCGCCGGGCTCGATGTAGACATCCAGGATGAAGGCGATCGACCGGGTACCGACATGCCGCTGGGCGATCCACAGTTCGCCGATGCGCCGTTCCCCGTCCTTGATCACCCAGAGCCGGTGGCCGGCGGTCTGCCGCCCGTGTTCAAGCAGCTGCGTGAACGCCGCGCTGGAGCGCTGCGGCGCCTCTTGCTCGCTCCACTCTCCCGAAGCGGCCATGCCCTGGGCGTACTCCTCCACCGCCCGTTCGGTGAACACCGTAAAATCCGCATCGTCCATGGGAACCAAGGTGACAGGCATGAGCGGCTCACTCCTTGTCCAAGCGCTTTCGATCAGGCCGTTTGGCGTGCTTCGGAACCGGATCGCCGCTCCGGAGCGCGCCAAACGGCCCCCGGGCGTCAGTCCATCCGCGCCTGGACCTGCTGTTGCTGGTCAAAGATCGCGGCAGTGCCCAGCTTGTCGCGAATGCCCGCCCCTGCGCTGACCAGTTTGGCGGAGTCGATGTTTTTCACCGCCGTGAGTTCGGTGGCACTCAAGTGCACGCCGATCCTCTTGGCGGCGCCTTCGGCGTCCTTATGCAACTGTTCCGCAAACTCCTTATCAATAAGGGCACGACCCACCACTGTCGCGAGACGTTCCTGATTCACTTTTGCAGACATGCTTTCTCTCCTTGTCATCAATAAAGAAACATCCCGGGCGAAACATTAAACTCCCTGTCCCCTCCGGGAATCCTGAATATAGCAACGCCGCTTTCCTTTGCCAGTTACAAGCACGGATATCATTAAATCTTTTCACGATAAGCGACAACACCAAATATTAAGTTTATCCGGCGATTATCCAGGCACCTTTAATTGCCATATTTACTGTAAGAACTTTCCTACTACCAAAGAAATAAACAGTTCAAACTCCGCCATTAATTCAGCGGCAAAAAAACAATCAGCGAACAAGCAACATAAGCACGGGATTTGATTGGGAATGGCGCCCGTGGGGCAGAGGCAACCGCCGCCGATTTGCGTTCGATAATCGCCCACAACCCGGTTCACCCCGATTGAATCCCCGCGCCGATCCCCTTCACCATTGCCCGCACCGACAAAACCAATAAAAACAGGTTCATCCCCATGACCACGCGCCCTCCCCGCTCGGGCTGATCCGCCCCTCCGCCATGACGACCGCTTTTTTTGTCTGCAACCCAAGGTTGCGGCGGCGCCCTGCCTCATCCCCAACAAAACAATCAGAGAGACCCGAGCCCATGACCCGTTCCCCTGCCCCTTTCGCCCTTCCCGGCCTGATCGCCTTGACCCTGGCCGGCACGGCCCTGCCCGCCGCCGCCGAAGAGCCGGGTTTCATCGAAGGCGCCAAGGCCGGCCTGAACCTGCGCAACTTCTACATCAACCGCAACTTCACCGACCCGACCAAGGCCCAGGGCAAGGCCGAGGAATGGACGCAGAACTTCATCCTCGACGCCAAGTCCGGCTTCACCCAGGGCACCGTCGGCTTCGGCCTCGACGTGCTGGGGCTGTACTCGGTGAAGCTCGACGGCGGCAAGGGCACCGGCGGCACGCAACTGCTGCCGCTGGACCATGACGGCCGCCCGGCGGACACCTTCGGCCGCACCAACGTCGCGTTCAAGGCCCGGTTGTCGCAGACCGAGATCAAGGTCGGCGAGTGGATGCCGGTGCTGCCGATCCTGCGCTCGGACGACGGTCGCTCGCTGCCGCAGACCTTCCGTGGCGGGCAGCTCACCTCCAAGGAAATCGACGGCCTGACCCTCTACGGCGGTCAGTTCCGCGCCAACAGCCCTCGCGACGACAGCAGCATGGGCGACCTGTCGATGACCGGCAAACCGGCGTTCACCTCCGACCGCTTCAACTTCCAGGGCGGCGAATACGCGTTCAACGGCAAGCGCACCCAGATCGGCGTGTGGAACGCCCAGCTCAAGGACATCTACCGCCAGCAGTACGTCAACCTGACCCACAGCCAGCCGTTGGGCGACTGGACGCTGGGGGCCAACCTCGGCTTCTTCTACGGCAAGGACGACGGCAGCGCCCGGGCCGGCGACCTCGACAACAAGACCTGGTCGGGCCTGTTCTCGGCGAGGTACGGCGCCAGCACCTTCTACGTCGGCCTGCAGAAGCTCACCGGCGACAGCGCCTGGATGCGGGTCAACGGCACCAGCGGCGGCACCCTGGCCAACGACAGCTACAACTCAAGCTACGACAACGCCCAGGAACGTTCCTGGCAGGTGCGCCACGACTACAACTTCGCTGCCCTCGGCGTCCCCGGCCTGACCCTGATGAACCGCTACATCAAAGGCGACAACGTGCACACCGCCACCACCTCCGACGGCAAGGAATGGGGCCGCGAGTCGGAGCTGGGCTACACCGTGCAGAGCGGCACGCTCAAGGACCTGAGCGTGCGCTGGCGCAACTCGACCATGCGCCGGGACTACAGCAACAACGCGTTCGACGAGAACCGCCTGATCGTCAGTTACCCGATCAGCCTGCTGTGATCCGTTGCGGGAGCGGGCCTGCCCCGCTTTCCCTTCCGTCAGAAAGCCCTGTGCGGCGTGCGCAATCCAGTAAAGTGAGTGCACCTGACAGACTCAGGTGACTCCCCTTTTCCGCTTCCGTTATCTGTTGAAGTTCGAGCCAGGCTGTCATCGGAAGACACCACCGATCACCGGAGGACACCCTCATGGTCGCCCGACTCGACGCGACACCCGACTGGGACGCCAAGGCTTACCAGCGGTTTGCGCTGCACCGGCAAAGACCGGTCAACGAACTGCTCAGCCGCATCACGCTGAAAAAGCCCCAGTGCCTCTACGACCTGGGCTGCGGCACCGGCATCGCCACCCGATTGCTCGCCAGGCGCTGGCCCCGTGCGTACCTGTGCGGCATCGACAGCTCCGCGCAGATGCTTGAGGAGGCGCGGCGCCTGCCGATCACGGCGCACTGGCAGCAGTGCGACCTGCTGCACTGGCGACCCGACCGGCCGGCGGATCTGTTGTTCGCGGCGGCGGTGCTGCACTTTCTCGACGACCACGAACAGTTGCTGCCGCATCTGCTGGGCCATCTCAACCCCGGCGGCTGCCTGGCGGCACACTTGCCGAACTGGCGCGACGCGCTGTGGTACCGGCTGATGCTCGACACCCTCGACGATGCCGGCCCCGGCGGCAAACCCTTGGGCTCGGCGCAGTTGCGCCAGCGCATGGCGGCGCGGCCGCTGCTGTCGCTGGAGGGCTACTACCGCCTGCTGGCGCCGCTGACCCGCTCGCTGGACATCTGGGAAACCGAGCAACTGCAGGCGGTGCAAGGCCAGTCGCCGGTCTACGACTGGGTCAAGGTCTCGGCGCTGCGGCCGGTGCTGCAAGGGCTGGACGCCGGGGAGCAGGCGCGGTTCATCTACCACTACCTGCTCAGGCTGCATGCGCACTACCCCCCGGAGGACGACGGGCTGACGCTGTTTCCGTTCAAGCGGGTGTTCATGGTCGCCAGGGTTTGAGCTCACTCTGCCGAAGGCTGTGTCCACAATCCCCGCATCCACCCGAGATCCCCGTGGGAGCCAGCCTGCTGGCGATGGCGTCAGTCCAGACGCCGCTCAACCGCGGGATTCGACCCCCAGTTCATCCCACACCGACTCGGCCAGGTGGAACGTCGCGTTGGCCGCCGGGATCCCGCAGTAGATCGCGCTCTGCATGATCACTTCCTTGATCTCGCCCCGGCTCACGCCGTTGTTGGCGGCGGCGCGCAGGTGCAGCTTGAGTTCGCCTTCGCGGTTCATGCCGATCAGCATGGCGATGGTGATCAGGCTGCGGGTGTGGCGCGGCAGGCCCGGGCGGGTCCAGATGTCGCCCCAGGCATGACGGGTGATCATCTCCTGGAACTCGGCGTTGAACTCGGTCAGGGCGTTCAGGCTGCGGTCGACGTGGGCATCGCCCAGCACCGCGCGGCGCACCTGCATGCCGTCGTCGTAACGTTGCTTCTCGTCCACGGTGTCTTCCTCAATCGGCCTTCAGGAATGCCAGCACCCGGTCGCTGAACGCGTGGCCGGCCTGGACGTTGGAAAGATGCGCGGCATGGAACTCGGCGTACTCGGCGCCCTGCACACGCGCCTGGATGTAAAGCCCGCCGGACGGCGGCGTCACCGCGTCGTCGCTGCCGGCGATCACCAGCAGCGGCACCTTGATCTCGCCCAGCCGGTCACGGAAATCGGCATCGCGCACCGCCGCGCAGTTGGCCGCGTAGCCCTGGGGCGATGTGGCCGCGAGCATGTCGGTGATCTGCTTCGCGGCCGCCGGGTTGGCCGCCGAAAAGTCCGGGGTGAACCAACGGGCGATGGACGCATCGCGCAGGGCGACCATCGCCGCCGGGCCGTCGCGCAGCACGGTGTCGATGCGCGGATCCCACACCGACGGATCGCCGATCTTCGCCGCCGTGTTGCAGACGATCAGCTTGTTCAGCCGCTGGCCGGCGTTGATCCCCAGCCACTGGCCGATCAGCCCGCCCATCGACAGCCCGCAGAAATGTGCGCGCTCGATGTTCAACGCATCGAGCAGCGCCAGCACGTCGCGGCCCAACTGTTCGATGCTGTACGGGCCCGGGGTCACCAGCGAGCGGCCGTGGCCGCGGGTGTCGAAGCGCAGCACGCGAAAATGCCCGGTGAACGCCGGCATCTGCACGTCCCACATGTGCAGGTCGGTGCCCAGCGAGTTGGACAGCACCAGCACCGGCGCATCGACCGGGCCTTCAATCTGGTAATGCAGTTCGCCATCGGCGAGTGGTACGAAAGCCACAGCCCTCTCCTTCAGACAGACAACGCGTGATGTTCGGCCACCGCCCGCTCGACCCAGGCACGCGCCTGGCCGAGGTAATGGGCGGGGTCCAACAGGTGATCCAGTTCAGCGCCGCTCAACCGGGCGGTGATTTGCGGCTCGTCGCCGAGCACGGCGCGCAGGTGGCGCCGCTCGGCCACCGCCCGTTTGCAGCACTGTTCCAGCAGATGATGGGCGGCGTCGCGCCCGACCCGCTGCGACAGGACGATGCTCACCGCTTCGGCGAGCACCAGTCCTTGGGTCAACTCAAGATTGCGGCCCATGCGTTCGGCATCGACCTCCATGCCGTCCGTCAGCAGCCGCGCCTGTTGCAGCGCGCCGGACACCAGGCAGCAGATTTCCGGCAGGGTTTCCCATTCGGCGTGCCACAGCCCCAGGCTGCGCTCGTGCTCCTGGGGCATGGCGCTGAACAGCGTCGAGACCAGCCCCGGCACCCGCGTCGCGGCGCCGATCAGCACCGCCGCCCCCACCGGGTTGCGCTTATGCGGCATGGTCGAGGAACCGCCCTTGCCCGGCGCCGACGGCTCGAACACTTCGGCGGCCTCGGTCTGCATCAGCAGGCTGATGTCGCGGCCGAGCTTGCCGAGGCTGCCGGCGATCAGCCCGAGCACGGCGCCGAACTCGACGATGCGGTCGCGCTGGGTGTGCCAGGGCTGTTCGGGCAACGCCAGTTGCAGTTCTTCGGCCAGCGCCCGGGCGACCGGCAGCGCCTGCTCGCCCAGCGCCGCGAGGGTGCCGGAGGCGCCGCCGAACTGCAGCGCCAACAGGCGCGGCTTCAGCTCACGCAGGCGCTGACGGCTGCGGGTCACGGCGCCGAGGCATCCAGCGATCTTCATGCCCAGCGTGACCGGCGTGGCGTGCTGCAGCCAGGTGCGCCCGGCCAGCGGCGTCGCGGCGTGGCGCTGCGCTTGCGTGGCCAACGCATCGGCCAGTTGCGCCAGGTCGCCTTCGATCAACGCCAGGGCCTGGCGCAGTTGCAGCACCAGCCCCGAGTCCATCACGTCCTGGCTGGTGGCACCCAAGTGCACGTGGCGCTCGGCCTCGGCGTCCGTCGCGGCGATCCGCTTGCCCAGCGCCTTGACCAGCGGAATCGCCGAGTTGCCGGCGCTGGCGATCGCCTCGCCCAACGCCGCAAAGTCGTACAGGTCCGCACGGCACGCGGCTTCGATGGCCGGCACCGCGCTGGCCGGAATCACCCCCACCCGGGCCTGGGCCCTGCCCAACGCGGCTTCGACGTCGAGCATCGCCTGCACCCGGCCCCGGTCGCAGAACACCTCGCGCATGTCGCGGGCGGTGAAGTAGGCATCGAACAATTGATTGCCCGGTCGTTGCGTCATAAACAGTCCTTGCCGGCGCGGGCCACAGGGGCCCGCGCACAGGGTTTCAGAGATCGTGGTGCAGGTATGCCGCCTGTTTCGGCAGGCGCAGGCTGAACAGGAACGCCACCGCCATCATCACCGTGACGTACCAGTAGAACGAGTTTTCCAAGCCCGCCGACTTCAGGCTCAGGGCCACGTATTCGGCCGAACCGCCGAAGATCGCATTGGCCACCGCATACGCCAGGCCGACGCCGAGGGCGCGGACCTCCGGCGGGAACATTTCGGCCTTCACCAGGCCGCTGATCGAGGTGTAGAAACTGACGATGGCCAGCGCCACGGTGATCAGCACGAAGGCCAGGAACGGGCTGCTGACGCTTTTGAGGCTCAACAGGATCGGCACCGTGAACAGCGTGCCGAGGGCGCCGAACCAGAGCATCGAATTGCGTCGGCCGATCCTGTCCGCCAGCATGCCGAACAGCGGCTGCATGCACATATATAGGAAGAGCGCGCCGGTCATGATGTAACTGGCGGTCTTGGCGTGCATGCCGGCGGTGTTCACCAGGTACTTCTGCATGTACGTGGTGAAGGTGTAGAAGATCAGCGAGCCGCCGGCGGTGTAGCCGAGCACGGTGATGAACGCGGCCTTGTGGTCGCGAAACAACGCGCGAATGCTGCCGGCGTCTTTGTTTTCGCGGCCCTCCTTGCTGGTGGTCTCCTTCAGAGAACGGCGCAGGAACAGCGAGATCAGCGCCGCCGCCGCGCCGACCACGAACGGGATCCGCCAGCCGTAGGCGCGCAATTCATCTTCGCTGAGGAACTGCTGCAGGATCACCACCAGCAGCACCGCCAGCAGTTGCCCGCCGATCAGGGTCACGTACTGGAACGAGGCGAAGAACCCGCGCTGGCCCTTGAGCGCCACTTCGCTCATGTAGGTGGCGGTGGTGCCGTACTCGCCGCCCACCGACAGGCCTTGCAGCAGGCGGGCGAACAGCAGCAGCACCGGCGCCCAGACGCCGATGCTGTTGTAGGTGGGCAGGCAGGCGATGAGCAGCGAGCCGAAGCACATCATCAGCACCGAGATCATCATCGAGTTCTTGCGCCCGTGCTTGTCCGCCACGCGGCCGAAGATCCAGCCGCCGATGGGCCGCATCAGGAAGCCGGCGGCGAACACGCCGGCCGTGTTGACCAGTTGCACCGTCGGGTTGTCGGAGGGGAAGAACGCCGGGGCGAAATAGATCGCGCAGAACGCGTAGACATAGAAGTCGAACCATTCGACGAGGTTGCCGGACGATGCGCCGACAATGGCGAAGATACGCTTGCTGCGCTCTTCGCCCGTGTAAGGGGAGGTCAATGTTGTCATTGTTGTTTACTCTGAGGGGACAGGTGAAAGTCTAGACACACTTCGTAACAGCCCCGTTCCACACCTACATCCGTCACCGGGTTTCCTGATGGGAAATCTCGGTGACGGATCAGTCATGCCTTACCCATGTGGGAGCCAGCCTGCTGGCGATTGCGGTGAATCAGGCCCCAAACCGTTGAATGACACACCGCCATCGCCAACAGGCTGGCTCCTACAGAAGCTGCGGCGGATTCAGTAGTCGAAGAACACCGTCTCGGCCTCGGTGCCCTGCAGGACCACGTTCCACTGGTGAACGCCGCTCGCGTCCGGCCTGGCCAACAGCGTCGCGCGGCGTTCGGCCGGCACGCATTCGAGCAGCGGATCGTTCACGTTCGCCGGATCGCCCTCGAAGTAGATCCGGGTCAGCAGATGCTTGACCAGGCCACGGGCGAACACCAGCACCACCAGATGCGGCGCCTGGGTCGTGCCCTTGAGGCCCGGCACGGTGCCCGGCTTGATGGTGGTGAAGCGAAAGCGCCCCTCGGCGTCCACCGGCACCCGGCCGAAACCTTCGAAGTGCGGATCCAGCGGTTTGTCCTGCTCGTCCTCCGGGTGGGCGTACTTGCCGGCGGCGTTGGCCTGCCAGACTTCGAGCATGGCGTCATTGACGGTGTCGCCGTTGCCGTCGACGACTTGCCCGGTGATCGCCACGCGCTCGCCCAGGGCGAGTTCGTCGGCGAGTTGCTCACGGTTCAGCCAGGTCAGGCCGATGTGGTAGTACGGCCCGACGGTGTGGGACGTGGTCGCGGTCAGGGTCATCTCATTTCTCCATCGGCGTGGCTTCGCGGCCGCGCAGCACGATGTCCCAGCGGTAAGCGAGGGCGTAGGACGGAATGGTTTTTTCCAGATCGAAAGCGGCGATCAGGCGTTCCTTGGCGCTCGTGTCCGGCACGCAGTTGTAGATCGGGTCGTAGGCCAGCAGCGGGTCGCCGGGGAAATACATCTGGGTGACCAGGCGCGTGAGGATGCTCGGCCCGAACAGCGAGAAATGCACGTGCGCCGGGCGCCAGGCGTTGTGGTGGTTGCCCCACGGGTAGGCGCCGGGCTTGATGGTCTGGAATTCGTAGCGGCCGTCGGCGTCGGTCACGGTGCGGCCGGTGCCGGTGAAGTTCGGGTCCAGCGGCGCGTCGTGCAGGTCGCGGGCATGGTTGTAGCGGCCGGCGGCGTTGGCCTGCCAGATTTCCACCAGGATGCCCGGCACCGGCTGGCCGTCTTCGTCCAGCACACGGCCGTGAATGATGATCCGCTCGCCCAATGGCTCGCCGGCGTGCTGCGCGGTCAGGTCGTGATCGTTGTCGCCGACCCGCTCGGCACCGATGGTCGGGCCGGTGATCTCCGACAGCGAATGCGGCAGGAACACCAACGGTTTGGACGGCGCACGCAGGTTGGTGGATTGATAGGTCGGGTGCAGGTACGGCGGCTGGGTGCCTTCCTGCGGGCGGCGGTAGCCAGGCTTGTCAGTCATTTCGCTTTCCTCGGTTCTTGTTCGTCAGGGCGCAGGGTCAGACGCGTTCGATGGCCAGGGCCAGACCCTGGCCGACGCCGACGCACATGGTCGCCAGACCTTTGCGGCCGCCGCCCTTCTCCAGCTGATGCAGCGCCGTCAGCACCAGCCGGGCGCCGCTCATGCCCAGCGGATGGCCGAGGGCGATCGCGCCGCCGTTCGGGTTGACCTGCGGCGCATCGTCCGCCAGCCCCAGTTCGCGCAGCACCGCCAGGCCCTGGCTGGCGAACGCTTCGTTGAGTTCGATCACATCGAAATCGCTGACCGCCAGCCCCAGGCGTTCGGTGAGCTTGCGCACCGCCGGCACCGGGCCGATGCCCATCACCCGCGGCGCCACCCCGGCGCTGGCCATGCCCAGCACCTTGGCGCGGGCGGTCAGGCCGTGTTTCTTCACCGCCTCGGCCGAGGCCAGGATCAGGGCCGCCGCACCGTCGTTGACGCCCGAGGCGTTGCCGGCGGTGACGGTCTTGTCCGGGCCGTTGACCGGTTTCAGTTTGGCCAGGGCCTCAAGGGTGGTATCGGCGCGGGGATGCTCGTCCTCGCTGACCACGGTTTCGCCCTTCTTGTGGGCGATCCGCACTTCGACGATCTCTTCGGCGAAGTAACCGGCGGCCTGGGCCGCAGCGGTGCGCTGCTGGCTGCGCAGGGCGAAGGCGTCCTGGTCGGCGCGGGACACCTTATAGTCGTCGGCCACGTTGTCGGCGGTCTGCGGCATCGCGTCCACGCCGTACTGGGCCTTCATCAGCGGGTTGATGAAACGCCAGCCGATGGTGGTGTCCTCCAGTTTCAGGTTGCGCGAGAACGCCGCGTCGGCCTTGCCCATCACGAACGGCGCACGGGACATCGACTCGACGCCGCCGGCGATGGCCAGTTCCATCTCGCCGCTGGCGATGGCGCGGAACGCGGTGCCGATGGCGTCCATGCCCGAGGCGCAGAGACGGTTGAGGGTCACCCCCGGCACGCTGTCCGGCAGGCCCGCCAGCAGCAGCGCCATGCGCGCCACGTTGCGGTTGTCTTCGCCGGCCTGGTTGGCGCAGCCGAGGAACACCTCGTCCAGGGCCGTCCAGTCCACCGACGGGTTGCGTTCCATCAGGGCCTTGATCGGCACGGCGGCCAGGTCGTCGGCGCGCACGGCGGACAGGCCGCCGCCGAACCGGCCGATGGGGGTGCGGATCGCATCGCAGATATACACGTCGCGCATCAGGCTTCTCCCGGGGCTTGGCCGTGGGCCGCGGCGGTGCGGGCTTCCAGGTCGCGCAGGGCGGTCAGCTCGACGGCGGTCGGCTCGGCGGTGGTGGCCACCTGCTCGGCGAAACGGATCGGCCAGCCGGTGGCGGCGCTCACCTGCTCGCGGGTCACGCCCGGATGCAACGCCGTCACCACGAACTCGTGGGTGCCGGCCTCCGGTTCCATGATGCACAGGTCGGTGATGATGCCCACCGGCCCGGCGCCCGGCAGCCCCAGACGCTGGCGCGAATCGCCGCCTTCGCCGTGGCCGACCGAGGTGATGAAGTCGAGCTTGTCTACGAACGAACGCGCCGACTGTTTAAGGATGATCAGCACGCTCTTGGCGGAGCCGGCGATTTCCGGCGCACCGCCGGCCCCCGGCAAGCGCACTTTCGGCTGGTGGTAATCGCCCACCACCGTGGTGTTGATGTTGCCGAAGCGGTCGACCTGGGCCGCACCGAGGAAGCCCACATCAATGCGCCCGCCCTGCAGCCAGTAGCGGAATATCTCGCCGGTGGGCACCACCGTGTCGGCGGTTTCCGCCAGCTCGCCGTCGCCGATGGACAGCGGCAGCACGCTCGGCTTGGCGCCGATCGGGCCGGATTCGTAGATCAACACCACGTCCGGCGACGAGGTCAGGCGCGCCAGGTTGGCGGCTTTCGACGGCAGGCCGATGCCGACGAAGCACACCGAGCCGTTCTTCAGGCGACGGGCCGCAGCCACGGTCATCATTTCGTTAGTGGTGTAAGTCATTGCTGGGCCTCCGAAGCCGCGGCCAACTTGGCCTGGAACGCGCCGAAGTCAGCGCAGCCATGGATGTATTCGTCGATCCACGCGGTAAACGTCCTACGGTCGCGGGCAATGGGATCCCACGCCTGGTAGAAACGGTTGTCGCGCTCGGTGTAGCCGTGGGCGTAGGACGGGTGCGCGCCGCCCGGCACATGGCAGACCGCGCTCAGGGCCCAGGTCGGCAGGACGCAGGCGTTCATCGGTGCGTTGAGGTCATCGACGATTTCCTCGACGGTGACGATGCAGCGTTTGGCCGCCAGCGCCGCTTCCTTCTGCACCCCGAGGATCCCCCACAGCAGCACGTTGCCCTTTCTGTCGGCCTTCTGCGCGTGGATCACGGTCACGTCCGGGCGCACCGACGGCACCGCCGCCAGCACCTCACCGGTGAACGGGCAGGTCACGCTCTTGATCAGCGGGTTGACCTTCGGCAGGTCGGAACCGGCGTAGGCGCGCAGCACCGCGAATGGCAGGCCGGACGCGCCAGCCACGTAGGCGTTGGCCAGGTCGGCGTGGCTGTGCTCTTCGATCTCGATCGCGTGCGGCCATTGCTTCTCGACCGCGTCGCGCAGACGGTGCAGCGACCCCACGCCAGGGTTGCCGCCCCAGGAAAAGATCAGCTTGCGGGCGCAACCGGCACCGATCAGTTGGTCGTAGATCAGGTCAGGCGTCATCCGCACCAGGGTCAGGTCTTTCTTGCCCTGCCGGATGATTTCATGACCCGCCGCCGTAGGAATCAGGTGGGTGAAGCCTTCGAGCGCGACGGTGTCGCCATCGTTGACGAATTGCTTCACCGCGTCGTGCAGCGAAAGGATCTCGGCCATGGAGCTGGCTCCCGTTCTGTAGTGAATCGCCAGTGATAAAAAGGCGCGAGGTTCGGCGCCGGAGTCACTGAAGATTAAGCCCGTGAAAAACGCCAAACAATCCGATAATCGAGTGAGTGTTCGTTTATCGAACAGATTGTTATCTCACTAACGATCACTGCCAAAAGCATCGCGAGCAGGCTCGCTCCTACAGAGAAATGCGTTTTCCTGTAGGAGCGAGCCTGCTCGCGAAAGCCGGATCATTCAGTGCTGATTCAAGTCGCATCCGCGTGGCTGACCACGCCCTTGATCAGCACCGCCGTGGTGGCCAGCGCCGCCGGAATCACCAGCGCCGTCAGCACTTGCTCGAAGTTCCAGCCCAGCCCCAACAGGGTGGCACCCATCCACGCCCCGAGAATCGCGCCGAACCGGCCGATCCCCAGCATCCACGACACCCCGGTCGCCCGCCCCTGGGTCGGGTAGAACCGCGCCGCCAGCGACGGCATCGCCGATTGCGCGCCGTTCACGCACATGCCGGCCACCAGCACCAGGGTCGCCAGCAGCGTGATATGGCCCAGGCTCTGCCCCACCGCGTAGGCGAACACCCCGGCCAGCAGGTAGAACGTGCCGATGACCTTGTGCGGATTGAACCGATCCATCGCCCAGCCGACGGCCACCGCGCTCAGCACGCCGCCGAACTGGAACAGCGCGCCGATGAACGCGGCCTGCTCCATGCTCGCGCCGCTGTCGCGCATCAGGGTCGGCAGCCAGCTGGTCAGCAGGTACACGATCACCAGGCCCATGAAATAGGTCAGCCACAGCAGCAGCGTGCCGGTGCTGTAGGTGCCGGAGAAGATCACCGCGAACACGTTGCGCGCCTTGACGGTCTTCTGCTCCGGCACGCTGAAGGCCGACGCCTGGGCGACCTGGGCGGGGTCGATCGGCGCCAGGGCCTTGCGCACCTTGTCGGTACCGCGGTTGCGCACCACCAGATACCGCGCCGACTCCGGCAGCCAGGCCATCAGCACCAACGCGAGGATCAGCGGCAGGATCCCGCCGATCAGCAGCAGGCTGTGCCAGCCGAACGCCGGAATCAGCTTGGCCGAAATGAATCCGCCGCCGGCCATGCCGAGGTTGAAGCCGCAGAACATGCTGGTCACCAGCAGCGACTTCTTACGCTCCGGGGTGTATTCGGACAGCAGCGTGGTGGCGTTCGGCATGCCCGCGCCCAACCCTAGGCCGGTGAGGAAGCGCAGCACCAGCAACTGCTCGACGTTGGTGCTGTAGGCCGACGCCAGGCTGAAGGCGCCGAACAGCGCCACTGCCCCGACCAGCACGACCTTGCGCCCGAAACGGTCGGCCAAAGGGCCCGAACCCAAGGCACCGAACACCATGCCGATCAGCGCGGCGCTCATCACCGGACCCAGGCTGGCGCGGTCGATGCCCCAGTCCTGGGACAGGGCCGGGGCGATGAAGCCCATGGCTGCCGTATCGAGGCCATCGAGGAACACGATCAGGAAACACAGGATCACCACCCGCCACTGATAGCGCGAGATCGGTTGGGCATTGATGAAGGACTGCACGTCGAGGCAGTGCCCCACAGCGGACTGAGGCTGGTTCATTGTTTTTATTCCACGCAAAAAACGCAGTCGAACGGAGGCCGGCCGAAGAGCGGCACGGTCATGAGAATAGAAGGCTGGAGTCAGGGCGTTGCGTCAGGCCCGGCAACACGGGCGAGAACGGCGACAGTCGGGAAACGTGCGCATGGGAGGTTGCCTCTTGTCATTATTATCAGAGGCGTCAACGGCCGGCCGGAGAAGGCCTGTGCCGGATGACGCTGCCGCGACATTAATGATCCGGGGGAATGAGCGTCAATTCGATAAACGCAACTCTGTGCGTTTATCGAACAGCTTCCTCAGGCGAACAATTGCGCACTGAGGTCGCGGCTGGCGCTCAGCAGGCCGGGCAGAAAGCGCTGCTCAAGCTCGGTGCGGCTGACGCGCCCCGCGTGGGTGCTGACGTTGAGCGCGGCCACCACCTGGCCCGAGGCGTCGTACACCGGCACCGCGATCGAACGCAGGCCCTGCTCCAGTTCCTGGTCGACGATGCACCAGCCCTGGCGCCGCACTTCCTGCAGGCATTCGAGCAGGGTTTCGGGGGTGTGCAGCGTGCGGCTGGTCTTGGCCACCAGTTCCGCGTGGTCGAGGTATTCGCGCAGCGACGTGTCGTCCAGCGCCGCCAGCAGAATCCGGCCCATGGAGGTGCAGTACGCCGGCAGTCGCCCGCCCACCGATAGATCCACCGAAATCAGCCGCTGGGTGGTGGCCGACCGGGCGATGTAGAGGATGTCGTCGCCCTCCAGCGTGGCCATGTTGCAGGCCTCGTGCAGTTGCTCGCTCATGCGGTCGAGGTACGGCTGGGCCGAGACCGCCAGCGGCGTCGAGGACAGATAGGCGTGGCCGAGGGTCAACACCTTGGGCAGCAGCGAGTAGGTGCGGCCGTCGGTGGTGGCGTAACCGAGCTTGATCAACGTGTGCAGGCAACGGCGCACGGCGGCGCGGGGGATTTCCGTGCGGTGGCTGATCTGGGCGATGGTCAGATGGCGCTTGCGCTCCTGGAAGGCCTGCACCACCGCCAGGCCCCGGGCCAGCGAGGTCATGAAATCCGGATCGCCGGTCATGGCCTGGATGCGCTTGGCCGGCGAGGCGACGATCGGCGGTGCCACCGAGGTGAAGGAGTTGCGCATTTGATCGTTCATGTCCGGTTCTCAATATTTCGCGGGGCAACGGCCATACAAGCGGCCCGCCGGCCAATGCACAAGCGGGGGGTCGTCAATATTGGGCGATTATCGAACCGGCGACCGATAATCGCAATCGCTCTCCGCGCGCCCCCGGTTGGCCGCAACGGTCGCCTTGAACTTGGAGCACTCGTTGAGTGCGAACCTTAGTTGTCCGGCTTAATGACGCCAAAATCACACCGCCGGCCATCGCCGCGACAACTACCGATAAAAAATGTCAGTCACAAAACAATCATGCCCGCGCAACCGTTTTTAACTTGCCGAAGATAGTCAATCCCGAATCGGCCGCTATAATGCAACTCAGTGACGCCGCGCCTTTAGTTGCCGACGGCGTCGCCCGCCGACGCGATGTCCATCGCCGTCGGCCCCGGCCAGCGCCTGATGCCCGTTATCCATACACCGCCAGCGCGCTCGCTGAACCCGGAAACTGATGCTGCGTCAGTTTTAATCTGGTGCCGTAGCCGCCTGCAACATGGAAGTCCCGAGCGTTCTGCCGACAACACCGTCGCCTGTTCAGGCCGGTTGCCCTCGGCGGACTCGCTTGAGTGATTCGTTGCTGTGCGTTTCACCAGACATTCATCTCAACTCAAACAGGTAGCACTGTGACGAAAGACGAACTGCGCGCGGAACTTGAGCGCCAGGAACAACGTTACAAGGAAGTTTACGGCGGGGAAGTCACCACCTACGCCGCCCAGCCCGAACCGGAACGCAAACCCTGGCGCAAACGCGCCACCGTTCAGGATCAGGTCTTCCAGCAAGAACTGCAGAAAATGGAAAAGGAACTCAAAGCCGAAGAGCCATGAGCCTTTGGCATTGACTTGTCCAAGGGTTTGCGTCGACACCGGTTACAAGCGCGGTGCAACGACGATGCCTTGCGCGCCCGCTACCCGCGGGCAGCGGCCTAACCGTTCCGTCCTACAGCGGAAACGACGAGCCTGACCCGTTTCAGAGATATTTCACACAAGCGTTCGAGGCCTCCGCGCCTTGGCCCTGACGCTTGCCGATGAGCCATTTATTCAATTAAATCAAGCACTTGCAAAACCCTGCAAAACGCTCGGACTTTGCCGCCTGATACAAATTAATTCGTTGAAGAATGTTACCGATGAGCAGGTAGGGGATCGATTTCCGGTCTTTTCTGGCATAATCGCGCCCCCTTATGACCGGGCCAGAAAACCTTCATGATCGATTTATTCAGCGGACTGGATGCCTGGGTGCTTGTGAGCCTCTTGCTCGCCCTGACATTTGTCCTCGCCTTCGAGTTCATCAATGGATTTCATGACACCGCCAACGCGGTAGCCACTGTGATCTACACCAAAGCGATGCCGCCGCACCTGGCGGTGTTCTTCTCGGGGGTGTTCAACTTCCTCGGCGTGCTGCTGGGCGGGGTCGGCGTGGCGTATGCCATCGTCCACCTGCTGCCGGTGGAACTGCTGATCAACGTCAACACCGGCCACGGCCTGGCCATGGTGTTCTCGCTGCTCGCCGCCGCCATCGCCTGGAACCTGGGCACCTGGTACTTCGGTATCCCGGCCTCCAGCTCCCACACCCTGATCGGTTCGATCCTCGGCGTCGGCCTGGCCAATGCCCTGATCAACGACATTCCGCTGGCGGACGGGGTGAACTGGCAGAAGGCGATCGACATCGCCGCCTCGCTGGTGTTCTCGCCGATGGCCGGTTTCCTGGTCGCGGCCCTGGTGCTGATCGGCCTGAAATGGTGGCGCCCGCTGTCGAAGATGCACAAGACGCCGGAGCAGCGCCGCAAGATCGACGACAAGAAGCACCCGCCGTTCTGGAACCGCCTGGTGCTGGTGATCTCGGCCATGGCCGTGAGCTTCGTGCACGGCTCCAACGACGGCCAGAAAGGCATCGGCCTGATCATGCTGGTGCTGATCGGCATCGTCCCGGCGCAGTTCGTGCTCGACCTGAACAGCACCACCTACCAGATCGAGCGCACCCGCGACGCCACCCTGCACCTGAGCCAGTTCTACAAGCGCAACGCCGATTCCCTGGGCGAGTTCCTGGCCCTGGGCAAGAGCGTTGAAGGCGACCTGCCGGAGAAGTTCCGCTGCAACCCGCAGCAGACCGAACCGACCATCTCCGCCCTGCTCGACACCCTCAAGGGCGTGGCGGACTACCATTCGCTGTCGTCGGAAAGCCGCATCGAAGTGCGCCGCTACCTGCTCTGCCTGGACGACACCGCGAAGAAGGTCGCCAAGCTGCCAGGCCTGCCGGCCCGTGAAAAGGCCGACCTGGACAAACTGCGCAAAGACCTGACCACCACCACCGAATACGCCCCGTTCTGGGTGATCCTGGCGGTCGCCCTGGCCCTGGGCCTGGGCACCATGATCGGCTGGAAGCGTGTGGTGCTGACCATCGGCGAGAAGATCGGCAAGCAAGGCATGACCTACGCCCAAGGCATGTCCGCCCAGATCACCGCCGCGTGCATGATCGGCATGGCCAACATCTTCAGCCTGCCGGTGTCCACCACCCACGTGCTGTCCTCGGGCGTGGCCGGCACCATGGTCGCCAACAAGAGCGGCCTGCAGAGCGGCACCGTGCGCACCATCCTGCTGGCCTGGGTACTGACCCTGCCGGCCACCGTGGCACTGTCGGCCGGACTGTTCTGGCTGGCGTCCAAGGCGCTGGGCAGCTGATCGTCACAGGTGTTGAAGAAGGCGTGATCCGAGAGGGTCACGCCTTTTTTGTTGCCTGAGCGGGGGCGGTCAGGTGGAGGGGTGTTGGCTGGCAGGGCGTCATCGCCAGCAGGCTGGCTCCCACAAGGGATTGAGGTGGTCTGGGAGGGATTGGTCGGCTGGCAGGCCGCCGTCGCTGGCAAGTCGAGTCGTCGCACCGCAGCTCCCACAGGAATTGGGGTGGTCAGAGAGAGATTGGTTGGCTGCCAGGCCGCCATCGCCAGCAGGCTGGCTCCCACAGGGATTGAGGTGGTCTGGGAGGGATTGGTCGGCTGTCAGGCCGCCATCGCTGGCAAGCCAGCTCCCACAGGGAATTGTGTCGGCCAGTCAGAAACAGGTCGGCTGTCAGGCCGTCATCGCCAGCAGGCTGGCTCCCACAGTTGGATTGGGGGCAGTCAGGGAGAGATTGGTCGGCCATCAGGCCGCCATCGCTGGCAAGCCAGCTTCCACAGTTGGATCGGGTGCAATCAGGTAGAGGTTGGTCGACTGTCAGGCCGCCATCGCGCACGTATCAAAAGGCCGAGTGTCAGCTCGCCTAGCTTTTGATCTTGATCTGCCGGCCCCTTCGGAAGGCTGAGCGGAGGGGTTCATCCGGGGGTGGGCGCGCAGCGCCGTTTGGCGCAGCCAAACACATCGGAAGGAGGTGCAGCGAAGCAAACCGTAGCCGATGCCCCCGGATGAATCCCGGAGCGAAGGAACCCCGAGCCTCAGCGAGGGGCCGAACGCCGGGGCCAGCGTTTTTGGTTACTTTTTTGGCGTCTGAAAAAAGTGACCCGCCGTAAGGGCGGAACCCTAAGCCGCCGTTACCGCAGAAACGGATATGTACTCAACCAAACCGTAGCCTGGTCGGCCCAAAAGCCGCCAAGACCAACCCCCAAAAACCGCAGGCAAAAAAAAAGGGCAACCGAAGTTGCCCAAAATGCCTTGCGTGCTCATCAATCCAAAAGGACCTACGGTTTTTTGCGTTTATTCGCATCCTTCCAGATAAAAATTCCAAACCCTGCAAAAAACACAACCATGAGGCCAACGGTCAGGACGCCGGCAAACACCACGTTATCGAAAAACATGACACTGGCCTCCTGGCCCCTGCTCTGTTGCGATGGAGCTAAGTTAACCAATCGGACGGGGGGAGAAATTGACCGGGATCAATGCCGGTCGATGCGCGGGGGGAAGGAAGGGGAATAAATGACCTGCATCAACGGATGCAGGGGAGATCAGCGCTTTTTCGGTTTGTTTTTCGGCTTTTTCTTGGCTTTGCCCAACGGCATCGCCTGTTCGAAAGCCTGGCGCACTTCGTTCAGGCGCTTGTCGTTGAGGTCGTGAACCCGCTTGGCGCGTTCGGCGTTGAGGTCGATCAGCTTGTCGTCTTGGCTCATGGCGTTCGGTGCATGGGTGGAAGGATCGCAACTGCCGCGTCAACGACAGGACTGCGCCCATGATGCGGCCTGGCGTCGGCGCTGACCAGAGCCCGCAGCGCATGAACCTCGACAATTGATGTACCGCCCGGGTCAGATCTCGATGTCGACCCACAGCCCCTGGCGCGGCTGGTCTTCCATCAGCGGCACCACCGGCACGGTGTTGTCGGCGTTGAGTTCGGTGCCGGGCACGGCCAAGTGCTCCTCAGGATCCTCGTCGGCCTCGCGCCGGCGGCGGTCGCGCTCCTGCTGGCGGCGCTGCTCCTCGCGCAGCAGCAGGCCGTCCTCTTCCGGATCGCGCTTTTGCAGGTCGATGGTGCTTTCGTTGGAGCTTTCCTGCACCGGCACCACCGGAGGGATGTCCGGCCGCTGGCGGATCGGATCCTGCTGGGAAGTGATCGGCACGGCGCTCAGGGGGAGCATCGGTGGCAGCATATGAAGGGTCTCCTGTCAGCAGGCTATCGGCGGCACCCGGCACGCCTTGAGCCACCGGTCGAAAACTTGTGACCGGATCGGCATCGAACAGTGCCGCCGGCGTCCGCGAATCCGATGCATGACCTACGCTTCCCTCAGTTTGCCGCTGGCAGCTAAAAGCCGGGCACGGCTCCTAATCCTTTGGCCTCGGAGCCTCATTCCGTTAAGATAGCCCGCTTTTTCAAGGTGGGAGTCAGGCAGCATGGCGCAGCAGTATCAACCGGGGCAACGCTGGATCAGTGACAGCGAAGCAGAGCTTGGTTTAGGCACCGTTCTGGCACAGGACGGCCGCTTGTTGACCGTGCTTTACCCGGCCACTGGCGACACCCGCCAGTACGCGCTAAGGAATGCGCCCCTGACCCGCGTACGCTTTTCGCCGGGCGACACCATCACCCACTTCGAAGGCTGGAAGATGACCGTGCGCGAAGTCGAGGACGCCAACGGCCTGCTCGTCTACCACGGCCTCAACGGGCAGAACGAAGCGGTCACCCTGCCGGAGACCCAGCTGTCGAACTTCATCCAGTTCCGTCTGGCCAGCGACCGCCTGTTCGCCGGGCAGATCGACCCGCTGTCGTGGTTCTCCCTGCGCTACAACACCCTGGAACACACCAGCCGCCAGTTGCAGTCCACCCTTTGGGGCCTGGGCGGTTCCCGGGCGCAACCGATCGCCCACCAGCTGCACATCGCCCGTGAAGTCGCCGACCGCATCGCGCCGCGGGTACTGCTGGCGGACGAAGTGGGCCTGGGCAAGACCATCGAAGCCGGCCTGGTGATCCACCGTCAGTTGCTGTCGGGCCGCGCCAACCGCGTGCTGATCCTGGTGCCGGAGAACCTCCAGCACCAATGGCTGGTGGAGATGCGCCGCCGCTTCAACCTGCAGGTCGCGCTGTTCGATGAAGAGCGCTTCATCGAGAGCGATGCCGCCAACCCGTTCGAAGACACCCAACTGGCGCTGGTTGCGCTGGAATGGCTGGTCGACGACGAAAAGGCCCAGGACGCCCTGTTCGCCGCCGGCTGGGACCTGATGGTGGTCGACGAAGCGCACCACCTGGTCTGGCACGAAGAGAAGGCCAGCCCGGAGTACGCGCTGGTCGAGCAACTGGCCGAAGTGATTCCCGGCGTGCTGCTGCTCACCGCCACCCCGGAGCAACTGGGCCAGGACAGCCACTTCGCCCGCCTGCGCCTGCTGGACCCGAACCGTTTCCACGACCTGGCCGCCTTCCGCGCCGAGAGCGACAACTATCGCCCGGTGGCCGAAGCCGTGCAGGAACTGCTCGACAAGGGCCGCCTCTCGCCCGCCGCGCACAAGACCATCCATGACTTCCTCGGCGCCGAGGGCGAAGCGCTGCTCGCCGCCGTCAACGACGGCGACAGCGAAGCCAGCGCCCGCCTGGTGCGCGAGCTGCTCGACCGCCACGGCACCGGCCGCGTGCTGTTTCGCAACACCCGCGCCGCCGTGCAGGGGTTCCCGGAGCGCAAGCTGCATCCGTACCCGCTGCCGTGCCCGGACCAATACCTCGAACTGCCGTTGGGCGAACACGCCGAGCTGTACCCGGAAGTCAGCTTCCAGGCCCAGCCGGACGCCGGCGAAGAGGAACGCTGGTGGAAATTCGACCCGCGCGTCGAGTGGCTGATCGACCAGCTGAAGATGCTCAAGCGCACCAAGGTGCTGGTGATCTGCGCCCACGCCGAAACCGCGATGGACCTGGAAGACGCCCTGCGCGTGCGTTCCGGCATCCCGGCCACGGTGTTCCATGAAGGCATGAGCATCCTGGAGCGTGACCGCGCCGCCGCCTACTTCGCCGACGAAGAGTTCGGCGCCCAGGTGCTGATCTGCTCCGAGATCGGCAGCGAAGGCCGCAACTTCCAGTTCTCCCACCACCTGGTGCTGTTCGACCTGCCGTCGCACCCGGACCTGCTGGAACAGCGCATCGGCCGTCTGGACCGGATCGGCCAGAAGCACGTCATCGAGCTGCACGTGCCGTACCTGGAGACCAGCCCGCAGGAACGCCTGTTCCAGTGGTATCACGAGGCGCTGAACGCGTTCCTCAACACCTGCCCGACCGGCAACGCCCTGCAGCATCAGTTCGGCCCGCGCCTGCTGCCGCTGCTGGAAGAGGCCGACGACGGCCAGTGGCAAGCCCTGATCGACGAGGCGCGCACCGAGCGCCAGCGCCTGGAAGCCGAACTGCACACCGGCCGCGACCGTCTGCTGGAGCTCAACTCCGGCGGCGCCGGCGAAGGCGAGGCGCTGGTCGAGGCGATCCTGGAGCAGGACGACCAGTTCACCCTGCCGATCTACATGGAAACCCTGTTCGACGCCTTCGGCATCGACAGCGAAGACCATTCGGAAAACGCCCTGATCCTCAAGCCGAGCGAGAAGATGCTCGACGCCAGCTTCCCGCTGGGCGACGACGAGGGCGTGACCATCACCTACGACCGCAACCAGGCGCTGTCGCGCGAAGACATGCAGTTCATCACCTGGGAACACCCGATGGTGCAGGGCGGCATGGATCTGGTGCTGTCCGGCTCGATGGGCAACACCGCCGTGGCGCTGATCAAGAACAAGGCGCTCAAGCCCGGCACCGTGCTGCTGGAACTGCTCTACGTCAGCGAAGTGGTCGCCCCGCGCGCCCTGCAACTGGGCCGTTACCTGCCGCCGGCCGCCCTGCGCTGCCTGCTGGACACCAACGGCAACGACCTGGCGGCGCGGGTGTCGTTCAACACCCTCAACGACCAGCTGGAAAGCGTGCCCCGCGCCAGCGCCAACAAGTTCATCCAGGCCCAGCGCGACCAGCTGACGCCACGGATCAACGCCGGTGAAGACAAGATCGCCCCGCGCCACGCCGAGCGCGTGGCCGAGGCCCGCCGTCGCCTGGCGGCGGACACCGACGAAGAACTGGCGCGCCTGACCGCGTTGCAGGCGGTCAACCCGAGCGTGCGCGACAGCGAACTGGTCGCCCTGCGCAAGCAGCGCGAGGAAGGCCTGGCGATGCTGGACAAGGCCGCCCTGCGCCTGGAAGCGATCCGGGTGCTGGTGGCGGGCTGATCCACCCTGCCCTCCGGCAAAAAACGAAAAGGCCCGCAGCGATGCGGGCCTTTTTGTTTGCCTGTCGGATTTTCAGGCGCTGCGGACGGCCGCATCGCCAGCAGGCTGGCTCCCACAGCCTGAACGGCGTTCCAATGGGAGAGCCCGCCTGCCGGCGAAAGCGATCACGCCGTCGCCGCCTCAGCCTGCGGCACCACCGCCGCCAGCCCCGTCTTCATCCGCTGGGCGTCGCGCACAAAGCACCGCGCCGCCAGGAACAGGAACACCATCGTCAGGAACAACGCCACCGGGATCAGGTACATCGCGTCATGCAGGCCGACGGCCTTGAACGCTTCGCTCATTTCCCCCGCGCCCGCCGCCAGCATCGCCGACTGCGCAAAATGATCCGACAAGGCTCCCACCACCACCGGCCCAAGGCCCCCGCCCAACAGGTACAGTCCGGCGAAGAACAGCGCCATCGCCGTGGCCCGCAGGCGTGGTTCGATCACGTCCTGGATCGCTGTGTAGACGCAGGTGTAGAAGTTGTAGGCAAACAGCCAGCCGACACTGAACACCGCCACGAACACGCCGATCTCGATGCGCCCGGCATGCAGCGCCCAAGCCGTGCACAGGGTGGAAACGATCAGGCTGAACCCGGCGAACAGCAACCGACCGTTGGCCACCCGCTGGTGGATCTTGTCGGCGACCCAGCCGCCGAGGGTCAGGCCGATGAGCCCGGTGACGCCGACGATCAGCCCGGTGGCGACCGCCGCCTCCTGCAGCGGCATCAGGAAATAGCGCTGCAGCATCGGCACCAGAAACGAGTTGCAGGCGTAGGTGGCGAAGTTGAAGCACAGCCCGGCCATCACCAGCCACAGGAAGGTCGGCACCGCCAGCACCCGGCGGATCGGCCTGTCGACGGGCGCCTGCGACACCTGCACGGTCTCCGCCGCGCCGCGCTTGGGTTCCTTGATGAAGAACATGAACACCGCCAGCACCAGCCCCGGCACCGCCGCGATGAAGAACGGCGCGCGCCAGCTGTCGAAGGCCTTGACCATCGCGCCGATGGTGAAGAACGCCAGCAGCAGCCCCAGCGGCAGGCCCAGCATGAAAATGCCCATGGCCCGCGCCCGGCGGTGGGCAGGGAACAGATCGCCGATCAGCGAGTTGGCGGCCGGCGCATAGCTGGCCTCGCCGATGCCGATGCCCATGCGCACCAGCAGGAAACTCCAGAAGCTGCCGACCATGCCGTTGACCGCCGTCAACGCGCTCCAGGCCGCCAGGCCCCAGCCCATCAGTTTGCTGCGCGAGCCGGTGTCGGCCATGCGCCCCAGCGGCAGGCCGGCGATGGCGTAAACGATGGTGAAGGCGGTGCCGACGATCCCCAGCTGAAAATCGCTGAGGTGCCATTCCATGCGGATCGGTTCGATGATGATCGCCGGAATGGTGCGGTCGAAGAAGTTGAACAGATTGGCCAGGAACAGCAGGAACAGAATGCGCCAGGCATTCGCCGCTTGGGTCGAGTGCTGCATGGGTCCGCCTCTTTTATTGTTATGTGGGCTGCACGGCCGACGCGTTCGAGCCCGGAACCTGCAATCTAGTCAGCCGTTCGGCGGATGTCTGTGATCATTCGCCGGCCTGATACCGGGCCATGGCGATGTTACGAAACGTAAGCCCTTGAATTGCCTGGAATCCCCCGGAAACCGGGGCTTTTGCGGCAAAATCCGGCAACGAAAAAATACTTTTGCGCCCCCCTTCCCAAGTCTGCGGCGAAGCCTAGAATAGCCGCCGGATCCGTCCGGATCCTTCCCATCCCTCCTTTGATGCCTGACCATGTCCGAAGCCAGTCCGTGTCTGAATTGCGGTGCCTGCTGTTCCCATTTCCGCGTGTCCTTTTTCTGGGGCGAGTGCGCCTCGGCCGGCGGAACGGTGCCTGACGAGCTGGTGACGCAGATCAGCCCCAGCCGGGTGGCGATGAACGGCACGGACTGCAAGTCGCCCCGCTGCACCGCGCTGGTCGGCGAGGTGGGCAGCACGGTGCACTGTTCGATCTACGAGCAGCGCTCCAGCCCTTGCCGGGAGTTCGAGTCGTCCTGGGAAAACGGCGAACAGAACACCGACTGCGACAAGGCCCGCGCCCGCTTCGGCCTGCCGCCGCTGGAGCCGCACTGGGCGCAGACGCCTTACGAACAGAGCGCCTGAGCCTCAGTCCCGCTCGCTATCGCTCCGTTGGCTATTGTTCCGTTGGCTATAGTCCCGTTCGCTATGACGCTAATGCCGAAATCATTAGCGCCAATGTGCCACTACCGCATTCGCCCCACATTCGGCCTCTATACTCCAGTCGTTCGTCTGCGTTCATGACGCGGCCGGAACGCACTCGGGACGCACTCAGAGACGGGGCATGCTATGGAGTGGCTTGGTTTACAGTTCGTTGCCGAGTTGCCGCAGAGCGGGCAGGTCATCCTCAATTGCACACATGACGCCTTGCTGGTGCTGGTGGCCTACCTCGTCGCCTGCGCGGCGAGCTTCGCCACCCTCGACATGGCCGAACGCGTCGGGCACGCCGAAGATCCGGCCTCGCAGCGCTTCTGGCGCTGGATCGGCGCCCTGTGCCTGGCCGGCGGCATCTGGGCCATGCACTTCATCGGCATGCTGGCGTTCCAGGCGCCGATCGACATCCAGTACGACCTGCCCGTCACGCTGTTTTCCCTGCTGATCGCGCTCTTCGCCTCGTGGCTGGCGATGCACACCCTGAGCGAGGCGCAACCGAGCCTGCTGCAATACCTCAAGACCGCCGTCGTCATCGGCCTGGGCATCGCCGGCATGCATTACGTCGGCATGGCGGCCATGCGCTCCGCCGCCACGGCCTGGTACGACCCTACCCTGTTCACGGTATCGATCCTGATCGCCATCGGCGCCAGCTTCGCCGCATTGTGGGTGGCCGGCCGCCTGCGCGACGGCGCCGGCCTGTACCTGCAACTGCTCAAGTACGCGGCGGCGCTGATCCTCGGCGCCGGCATCCTGAGCATGCACTTCACCGGCATGGCCGCCCTGCAACTGGTGCTGCCGGAGAACAGCCTGCCGGCGTTGCCGCCGCAGTCCGGGCACATGCAACTGGGTCTCACGGTGGCGCTGATCACCCTGCTGATCCTCGGCAGCGCCATCAGCGCGGCGCTGGCCGACAAGAAACTGCAGCACAAGGAAAACGACCTGCGCCGGGTCAACACCCTGCTCACCCAGCTGGACCAGGCGCGCATGTCATTGCAGCAGGTGGCCAACTACGACGCGTTGACCAACCTGATCAACCGCCGCGGCTTCAATCAGATCTTCGCCGAAAAGCTCAGCCAGAAGACCAAGGAAGGCGGAATGCTGGCGGTGATGTTCCTCGACATCGACCATTTCAAGCGCATCAACGACAGCCTCGGCCACGACGCCGGCGACGAGCTGCTCAAGGTCATCGCCCGGCACATAAAAGGATCGGTGCGCAGCCATGAGGACGTGGTCGCCCGCTTCGGCGGCGACGAATTCTGCATCCTCATCGGCCTGCGCGACCGTGAGGAGGCGCGCAACCTGGCCCAGCGCATCATGCACAAGATGAAGGAGCCGATCGAACTGGCCGGGCGGCGGATGGTGATGACCACCAGCATCGGCATCAGCCTGTTCCCGGAGGACGGCACCACCTGCGAAGAGCTGCTCAAGCACGCGGACCTGGCGCTGTACCAATCCAAGGGCGCCGGGCGCAATGGTCTGCACTTCTTCAACGCCAACCTGAAGAACCGCGCCACCCTGGAACTGCAGCTGGAAGAGGAACTGCGCCTGGCCCTGCGCGAGGAGAACGGCCTGACCCTGCATTACCAGCCGATCCTCGAGCTGCGCAGCGGCCGGGTCACCAAGCTTGAGGCGCTGGTGCGCTGGCAGCATCCGGTGCACGGCCTGCTGACCCCGGACCGGTTCATCGCCATCGCCGAGACCAACGGCCTGATCGCCGAGCTGGACAACTGGGTGCTGCGCAAGGCCTGCGAAGACCTGGGCGAGCTGTCCCGCCACGGCTGCGACGAACTGAAGATCGCGTGGAACTGCTCGCCGCTGAACCTGGCGCGGGAAGAGCTGGCCGACGAGATCGAAACCGCCCTGCGCACCGCCGGGGTCTCACCCGAACGGCTGGAGCTGGAGGTCACCGAAAACGCCTTGATGGGCAACATCGCCAACACCCTGGTGCTGCTGCGCCAGATCCGCGCCCTCGGCGTGTCGCTGTCGATCGACGACTTCGGCACGGGCTACTCGTCGCTGGCCTACCTCAAGCGCCTGCCGCTGAACACTCTGAAGGTCGACCGCTCGTTCATCCTCGACATCCCCAAGGCCACCGCCGACATGGAGATCGTCCAGGCGATCATCGTCATGGCCCACACCCTTCACTTGCAGGTGGTCACCGAAGGCGTGGAAAGCCTGGAGCAATACGAATTCCTGGAGCGCTCGGGCTGCGATTTCATCCAGGGCTACCTGCTCAGCCGCCCGGTGCCGCTGAGTGAACTGCGGCCGGTGCTGGAGGAAATCGACCAGCGCAAGCACGCCCACACGGTCAATCCGCTGAGTCGGGCCCACGGTACATCTGCACCAGTGTCGCTGGATCCTGCTGCAAAAAGCCCTGGCTCCCATGCAGGCGCATCAGTTGTGCGGCCAATCCGCTGAGCGGCGTGGCCGAACCGGTCTCCCGGGAAAACTTCACTGCCGTGTCCAGATCTTTGAGCAGCGTGCGCACGTGCCACTTCACCGGCTCGAAGCGGCTGGCGGCCATCTGCGGGGCGAGGATCTGCAACGGCTTGGAATCGGCGAACCCGCCGGCCAGGGCTTCGGCGATCAGGCCCGCATCCACCCCGGCACTTTCGGCCAGCGCCACCACTTCGGCGATCACCAGGGCATTGCAGGCCACGATCATCTGGTTGCAGGCCTTGGTCACCTGGCCTGCGCCGACGCCGCCCATATGGGTCACGCGCTGGCCCAGGCTCATCAGCGCCGGGCGCACCCGCTCAAGGTCCGCCGCCTCGCCGCCGACCATGATCGCCAGGCTGCCGGCCTCGGCGCCGGCCACCCCGCCGGACACCGGCGAATCGAGCCAGCCCATGCCGGTGCGGCCACGGAGCTCGGCGGCCATCTCGCGGGTGGCGGTGGGCTCCAGGCTGGAGAAGTCCACCAGCAACTGACCGCCCTTCGCGCCTTCGGCGATGCCCGCCGGGCCGAACACCACCTCGCGCACCACCGCCGTGTCGGCCAGGCACAGCATCACCACATCGGCCTGAGCGCACAGTTCGGCGGGGGTCGCCACCTGCCGGGCGCCGGCTTCCACCAGCGGCGCGCATTTGGCCGGGTTGCGGTTCCACACCGTCAGCGGATAGCCCGCGGCCAGCAGCCGCCGGCACATCGGCAGGCCCATCAGGCCGATCCCGGCGAACCCCAACGAAGGTAGCGTTGACATCATTTAGCCTCCTTTTTATTAAAGATCGCCGAATCATGGCCGATCCATCATCAATCAGGAAAGGATTCCCCCGGACGACACCCAGGCCAACGGCCCGGAATCCGGGCCAAACACGCGCAGCAAACAGACGCGAGATTCCATTCCGTGAGGTTCGGCGACAGCGGTCGCCGGGCCAACCAGTCCAGGTAAATGGCGCCCAATGACTTCCAAGAACAATCCGGCCACTGCGGTATCCGATCTGACCCTGAGCCCGGCGGCGAACAGCCCGTCGCCATCGCCGTCGAAGCCATTGCCACCCTCGCGTCCGCTGGGCACCCAGCAGTACCTGTACTTCACCGAAACCAACACCGACCGCATCCTCGACAACCTCGACGGCCTGCGTGACCTGGTGTTCCCGCGCCCGCCGCACCTGGAAGGCGACAACGAACAGCACAACGACCAGGAATTCCCGTCGGTGTGCCTGATCGGCCTGGGCCGCTGCGGCTCCAACATCGCCCTGGACGTGGCGGAGCTGGTGTACAACGCGCGCAAGTTCTACCTCAACGAATTCAACAACGAGGACCGGGCCGTCGACCGCCGCCTGGCCGACAAGGGCTACAGCCCGGCCCAGTGGATCCGCACCAACCTGCGGATCGGCCCGAACAAGGCCAGCAAACCGGTGTTCCTGGTGGAGCCGCTGGTGATGCTCGGCGACCTGGACAAGGACATCGCCGGGCGCATCCGCTTCTCGCGCAAGGGCGAGAAGACCGGGTTCCTGCGCGACTACAGCAAGATGAAGATCATGGACCTGTCCGAAGTCCACGCCGGCGGCGCGGGCAACGCACCGATCCTGGGCCAGTACCTGGCCAAGATCATCCTGAACAAGGACACCCAGCGCTTCTCCAGCCCCGACTGGAAAATGATCCACTCGTACCTGATCGACAGCTGCGGCATCAAGGCCAACCAGTCGCGCCTGTACTTCTCGATCTTCAGCGCCGGCGGCGGCACAGGCTCCGGCATGGCCTCGGAATTCGGCCTGGCCCAGCAGCACTCGTACATGAACAAGACGTTCGACACCAAGCCGATGGACGAGCACGACGGCAAGAGCGGCCACTCGTTCGTGTTCGAGCCGATCTTCACCAGCGGCATTTGCGTGCTGCCGAACATCTCCGACCACCGCAGCGAAATGTCCGAAGCGTTGCACATCAACGCCGGCCGCCTGCTGTGCAAGTACCTGTCGGAAGAATGGGATTTCTCGTACAACTTCGCCAACGAAGACAGCAGCGAAGCCAGCGTCATGGGCCGCATCCGCCCTTGGAACGCCATGATGCTGATCTCCAACGACATCATGCGTTACGCCGAAGAGAACGATGACGGCAATATCCAGAACATTGACGTCAATGCGATGGAGAAGCACGCCAACCAGTACATCTCGCAGCAGATATTCAACATCCTGACGGCGCAGGCGGTGACCACCGACTACGACCAGAACTACTTCCGCCGCGCCGGCATCGACATCGGCGAGACCATCCGCCTGGACGCCAACGACCTGTTCATGAGCCTGGCGGGCCCTGTGGCCATCGCCTACGCCGAGTCCGTGGTGCCGGAGACCCCGCCGCCGAGCAGCGACAAGTTCAAGGTCTTCGACAAGGAGCCGCAGCGCCTGAACATCGACGACCTGTTCTTCCGCTCCATCGACCTGCCGCACTTCAACAAGGTCACCCAGGCCATCGAAGGCATCAGCCTGCTGCCGATCGAGTCCAAGCGCTATCGCGCCTCGCTGGAGCAGTACAAGAACTCCGGCTACGACGCGGCGGCCCTGCACGACCTGCACTTCTTCAAGAACTGCTCGTCGGTGGTCTCGATCGTCTCGCTGCCCAAGGACTACAAGCTGTCGTACATGGACCTGAACCGGTTGAAGACCCACCTCAACAGCCTGTTCCCCAACACCACGCTCAAACGCTACGCGCTGGTGATCGGCGCCTCGGCCAACCTGTCGCTGACCACCCTGATCGCCAAGAGCCCGTGCCTGTCGGACGACTTCCTGACCCTGATCGTGGCGTTCATCAAGCGTTGCTTCGCGAAGAACCCGTACCGCTTCGACGAGACCCTGGACAACTCGATCCTGGACTTCATCGTCCACGAGGACTTCGACGAAGACCGGATCGACGACCTGCTCAACGAATTCGAGAACCCGGCGAAGATCCTCGACACCAACTGGTACGCGATCAAGCCGATGTACGAGAAGAAGTACCGCGAGCTGATCAACGACAAAGAGAAGTTCGTCTCGATCAACGACATCCGCCTTTCCCGCGATTGCGTGAAGAAAGCGATCAAGTACCTGCGCGAGATCTACCGTCACCGGATCGGCAAGACCAAAGTCATCTCGCTCAACAGCCATACCGGGCGCACCTACTCGGCCTGACTACAGACCGACTTGCCCCCTTCGCCGGCAAGCCGGCTCCCACAAGATCCAGGTGAACACCATTATTGTGAGCGCCAC
Source organism: Pseudomonas sp. B7(2017) (assembly GCF_002112745.1). Taxonomy (NCBI): domain Bacteria; kingdom Pseudomonadati; phylum Pseudomonadota; class Gammaproteobacteria; order Pseudomonadales; family Pseudomonadaceae; genus Pseudomonas; species Pseudomonas sp. B7(2017). The sequence goes on from NZ_NEIP01000004.1 coordinate 213,966, forward strand.
CAAACCTGTGGGAGCTGGCTTGCCAGCGATGGGGCCAGACAACACCCTCAAAATTTCAGCCCTTCAAACATCCAGAAACAATTGAGCAGCCCTCAGGCTGCCCGATGAACTGTTCCCGTTACGTTTACGTCACCGTGATGCCACCTCCGCTTGTGGCATTTCTCTACGGCAACGTGCCATCACGCTACTCGGCTACACACTTTTCGCCGACGACATCACGCACACAATCGGTGCACGCTGTCACTCCGTCGCCCTTTCCTGGATCAGAATCCACGGCCGCACCACCACTGCCCACATCTCGGGGTCGCGCCCGAAAATGTCCAGCGCCCGCGTTTCAGAGAGCTTGGCGACCTTCTCGGCGGCCAGCCAGGCGGCCACTTTCTCGCCCTCGTCCGACGCCACGGCCTCGGCGACCGCGATCAGATCCAGCCCGGGATCGACCCACAATAGGGCACCCTGGGCATAGAAGCGCTCCAGCTCTTTCCAGCGGATCGATGCGGTTTCACCAAGCAGCTTGGCATAGAGGGTGCTAGGTTCTTGATTCATGGGAATGTCCGGAAAAGAAATCGGCGCGAATGATAACGTCGGTGGTCCGGCAGAAAAACCCGGTAGGAAACGGCTGTACCGAACGAAAAGAGCAGGAACGCCAAGGAATGCCGATGATTGGGGCATAAGCCCCCTGAACGCCCCGCCGCAATTCTGTCTTTTTCTTTCATCAAAGCGACACCCTCAGGATTTGCCCCCTGGCGCCAGCTTCCCAGGCCAACGACCGGCGCTCTACACTGTACCGGTACAGTTGCCGGGGGCATTTCCGGAAGGTATCGCAAAGATATCGGACCCGGTTCTGCTGCTACGGCGCCAGGACTCTAAAAAATACAACAGCAAGAGTGGAGCACTATGACTAAGGCTACTAAGCAGATTTCCAAACTGTTTGCCGCTATGGTTCTGGCCGGGGTGGCCAGCCATTCGTTCGCCGCCGACACCATCAAGATCGGTATCGCAGGTCCCAAGACCGGCCCGGTGACCCAGTACGGCGACATGCAGTTCGTCGGCGCCAAGCAAGCCATCAAGGACATCAACGCCAAGGGCGGCGTCGACGGCAAGATGCTCGAAGCCAAGGAATACGACGACGCCTGCGACCCTAAACAAGCCGTGGCCGTAGCCAACAAAGTGGTCAACGACGGCGTCAAGTTCGTGGTCGGTCACCTGTGCTCCAGCTCCACTCAGCCTGCTTCGGACATCTACGAAGACGAAGGCGTGATCATGATCACCCCGGCGGCCACCAGCCCCGACATCACCACCCGTGGCTACAAGCTGGTGTTCCGCACCATCGGTCTGGACAGCGCCCAGGGCCCTGCGGCCGGCAACTACATCGCCGACCACGTCAAGCCGAAGGTCGTCGCGGTCCTGCACGACAAGCAGCAGTACGGTGAAGGCATCGCCACCGCCGTCAAACAGACCCTGGAGAAGAAAGGCATCAAGGTTGCCGTCTTCGAAGGCCTGAACGCCGGTGACAAGGACTTCTCCTCGATCATCCAGAAACTCAAGCAAAACAACGTCGACTTCGTCTACTACGGCGGCTACCACCCTGAGCTGGGCCTGATCCTGCGCCAGTCCAAGGAAAAGGGCCTGAACGCCAAGTTCATGGGTCCGGAAGGCGTCGGCAACGACTCCATCTCGCAGATCGCCCAGGACGCTTCCGAAGGCCTGCTGGTGACCCTGCCGAAGTCCTTCGACGCCGACCCTGCGAACAAGGCCATCGTCGACGCCATCAAGGCTGACGGCAAGGATCCGAGCGGTCCGTTCGTGTTCCCGGCCTACTCCGCCGTCGAACTGATCGCCGAAGGCATCAAGGCCGCCAAGTCCGAAGACACCGCCAAGGTGGCCGAAGCCATCCACGCCGGCACCTTCAAGACGCCGACCGGCGAGCTGTCCTACGACGCCAAGGGCGACCTGAAGGACTTCAAGTTCGTGGTCTACCAGTGGCACTTCGGCAAGCCCAAGACCGAAGTTTCCCCTCAGTAAGCCTGGCATTACTGGTCAGTGAGCCCACTGTGCGAGCAGTGGGCTTTGTTTTACGAGGTTTATGGGCCAGTCGCCCGCGATCCGGGCGCTGGTTCACCTGAAAATCTTAAAACCGTCACCAGCGGTTCGCTGGCAAACGCTCCGTGCAAATGTGGCCACAGAACACAGCACAGGGCCGGAACATGACTCCACCAGTGAAATGCGTATCGGGTTTTTAGGAGCGCTGTAATGCCTGAGATCTATCATTTTTTCCAACAGCTGGTTAATGGACTGACCATTGGCAGCACGTATGCGTTGATAGCCATTGGCTACACAATGGTTTACGGCATCATTGGAATGATTAACTTCGCCCATGGCGAGGTCTACATGATTGGTTCCTACGTGGCCTTCATCGCCCTTGCCGGGCTGGCCATGATGGGCATCCACTCACTGCCGCTGCTCATGACCGCCGCGTTCATCGCGTCGATCGTCGTCACCAGTGCCTACGGCTACAGCATCGAACGCGTCGCTTACCGCCCCCTGCGCGGCAGCAACCGTCTGATCCCGCTGATCTCCGCCATCGGCATGTCGATTTTCCTGCAGAACACCGTGCTGCTGTCCCAGGACTCCAAGGACAAATCCATCCCCAACCTGATTCCGGGGAGCTTCTCCTTCGGTCCGGGCGGCGCCGAGGAAGTCCTGATCTCCTACATGCAGATCCTGGTCTTCGTCGTGACGCTGATCGCGATGCTCGGCCTGACCACGTTCATCTCCCGTTCCCGCTTGGGCCGCGCCTGCCGCGCCTGCGCCGAGGACATCAAGATGGCCAACCTGCTGGGCATCAACACCAACAACATCATTGCCCTGACCTTCGTCATCGGTGCCGCGCTGGCCGCGGTCGCCGCCGTGCTGCTGAGCATGCAGTACGGCGTGATCAACCCCAACGCCGGCTTCCTGGTGGGCCTGAAGGCCTTCACCGCAGCGGTCCTGGGCGGCATCGGCAGCATTCCGGGCGCGATGCTCGGCGGGCTGGTGCTGGGTGTGGCCGAAGCGTTCGGCGCCGACATCTTCGGCGACCAATACAAGGACGTGGTGGCGTTCGGTCTCCTGGTCCTGGTCCTGTTGTTCCGGCCGACCGGCATCCTGGGCCGTCCGGAGGTTGAGAAAGTATGAGCAAACATCTTAAACAAGCGCTGTTCAGCGCCCTGCTGGTCTGGGCCGTCGCCTTCCCTGTCCTCGGCCTCAAGCTGAGCATCGTCGGCATCAACCTCGAAGTGCACGGCACCGGCCCGCTGACGCTGACCGTCATCGCCCTGTGCTCGGTGCTGATGTTCCTGCGGGTGCTGTTCAGCGAACAGTTCAGTGCGCTGATGCGCACCGACCGCGGCCCGCTGGTCTCGCCCAAGGTCAGTCAGTTCCTGACCCTGCCGCGCACCCAGCGCTGGATCATCGTCGGCCTGATCGTGGTCGCGCTGATCTGGCCGTTCTTCGGCTCGCGCGGCGCGGTGGACATCGCCACCCTGATCCTGATCTACGTCCTGCTGGGCCTGGGCCTGAACATCGTGGTGGGCCTGGCCGGCCTGCTCGACCTGGGCTACGTGGGCTTCTACGCCGTGGGCGCCTACAGCTACGCGCTGCTGTCGCACTACTTCGGCTGGAGCTTCTGGCTGTGCCTGCCGATCGCCGGCCTGATGGCGGCCACCTTCGGCTTCCTGCTGGGCTTCCCGGTGCTGCGCCTGCGCGGTGACTACCTGGCCATCGTGACCCTGGGCTTCGGTGAGATCATCCGTCTGTTCCTGCGCAACCTCACCGACCTCACCGGCGGCCCGAACGGCATCAGCAACATCCCCAAGCCGACCTTCTTCGGCCTGAGCTTCGAACGCTCGGCCAGCGAAGGCATGCAGACCTTCCACGAGTTCTTCGGGCTGACCTACAACCCGGTGAGCAAAGTGGTGTTCCTGTACCTGGTGGCCCTGCTGCTGGCCCTGGGCGCGCTGTTCATCATCAACCGCCTGCTGCGCATGCCGATCGGCCGCGCGTGGGAAGCGCTGCGCGAAGACGAGATCGCCTGCCGCGCGCTGGGCCTGAACCCGACCGTGATCAAGCTCTCGGCCTTCACCCTGGGCGCCAGCTTCGCCGGTTTCGCCGGCAGCTTCTTCGCCGCGCGCCAAGGCCTGGTGACCCCGGAGTCGTTCACCTTCATCGAGTCGGCGATCATCCTCGCCATCGTGGTGCTGGGCGGCATGGGCTCGCAGTTGGGCGTGATCCTCGCCGCCGTGGTGATGATCCTGCTGCCGGAAATGATGCGTGAGTTCAGCGAGTACCGGATGCTGATGTTCGGTGCCCTGATGGTGCTGATGATGATCTGGCGTCCACAAGGTCTGCTGCCGATGCAACGCCCACACATGGAGTTGCGCAAATGAGCCGCGAGATCCTGAAAGTCGAAAACCTGAGCATGCGCTTCGGCGGCCTGCTGGCGGTCAATGGCGTGGCCCTGACCGTGAAAGAGAAACAAGTGGTGGCGCTGATCGGGCCGAACGGCGCGGGCAAGACCACCGTGTTCAACTGCCTGACCGGCTTCTACCAGCCCACCGGCGGCAGCATCCTGCTGGACGGCGAGCCGATCCAGGGCCTGCCGGGCCACAAGATCGCGCTCAAGGGCGTGGTGCGCACCTTCCAGAACGTGCGGCTGTTCAAGGAAATGACGGCCCTGGAGAACCTGTTGATCGCCCAGCACCGCCACCTGAACACCAACTTCCTGTCCGGTCTGTTCAAGACCCCGTCGTTCCGCAAGAGCGAGCAGGAAGCCATGGAGTACGCCGGCTACTGGCTGGACAAGGTCAACCTCAAGGAGTTCGCCAACCGTCCCGCCGGCACCCTGGCCTACGGTCAGCAGCGCCGCCTGGAGATCGCCCGCTGCATGATGACCCGTCCGCGGATCCTCATGCTCGACGAACCGGCGGCCGGCCTGAACCCCAAGGAGACCGAAGACCTCAAGGCGCTGATCAGCGTGCTGCGCGAAGAGCACAACGTCACCGTGCTGCTGATCGAACACGACATGAAGCTGGTCATGAGCATTTCCGACCACATCGTCGTGATCAACCAGGGCACGCCCCTGGCCAACGGCACGCCGGAACAGATCCGCGACAATCCCGAAGTGATCAAAGCCTACCTGGGGGAAGCGTAAATGCTGCAGTTCGAAAACGTTTCCACCTTCTACGGCAAGATCCAGGCCCTGCACAGCGTCAACGTCGAAGTCCGCCAGGGCGAGATCGTGACCCTGATCGGCGCCAACGGCGCCGGCAAGTCCACCCTGCTGATGACCCTGTGCGGCTCGCCCCGGGCCCACAGCGGCAGCATCCGCTACATGGGCGAGGAACTGGTCGGTCTGGACTCGTCGCAGATCATGCGCAAGAGCATCGCCGTGGTGCCGGAAGGCCGCCGGGTGTTTGCCCGCCTGACCGTGGAAGAGAACCTGTCCATGGGCGGATTCTTCACCGACAAAGGCGACTATCAGGAACAGATGGACAAGGTCCTCGGACTTTTCCCGCGCCTGAAAGAGCGTTTCACCCAACGCGGCGGCACCATGTCCGGCGGCGAACAGCAAATGCTCGCCATCGGCCGCGCGCTGATGAGCAAGCCCAAGCTGCTGCTGCTCGACGAGCCGTCGCTGGGCCTGGCGCCGATCATCATCCAGCAGATCTTCGACATCATCGAACAGCTGCGCAAGGACGGGGTGACGGTGTTCCTGGTCGAGCAGAACGCCAACCAGGCGCTGAAGATCGCCGACCGCGCCTACGTGCTGGAGAACGGCCGGGTAGTGATGCAGGGAACCGGCGAGGCGCTGCTGACCGACCCTAAGGTGCGCGAGGCGTATCTGGGGGGGTAAGCGGTTGCGGTGAACAGGAAACGGCCCTTCGGGGCCGTTTTTTTGTGCCTGTCATTTACCGTGCTTGACTGTCAGAAATTACAGGTACCTAGATCCGTTCACGATGACCGCCCGGCGCTTATGCCCGGGTGCTCTATACGACTCAAATCCACTGTAGGAGCGAGCCTGCTCGCGATGGCGGTGGGTCAGCCAACGAATTCGCCGACTGACGCGACGCCATCGCGAGCAGGCTCGCTCCCACAGGAAAAATCGGCGCATCGAAGATTTTTCGAAAAAAATTCGGGATCGCGTGTAACGCATCGCGAGGTCGTTTCTCTAGTGGGGCAAGCAAGCGCACTTCGCTTGCAGAACCCAAACCCAACCGGAGAAACACCATGACCGCCACCACCCGCACCCTGTCCGCCACCGCCCTCGTCCTGGCCCTCGGTTCCGCCCTGAGCCTGGCCACTGTCTCCACCGCCCACGCCGCCGACGACAACATGGAGAAATGCTTCGGCGTGGCCATGAAAGGCAAGAACAACTGCGCCGCCGGCCCAGGCACCACCTGCGCCGGCACCGCCAAGATGGACTACCAGTCCAACGCCTGGAAACTGGTGCCGAAGGGCACCTGCACCACCACCGAGAGCAAGACCTCGCCGACCGGCTTCGGCCAGCTCGAAGCGTTCAAGGCCAAGGCCTGATCCGACGGCTGCCCGAGTGTCGATCATGATCACATCCTGCGACCATGCCCTCCCCCGCACTCGGGCAGCCCTCACCGGGCTCCCGGCCCGTGCCGGCCTGGGGCTCAAGACCGGGCACTTCGATGAAGTGCTCGACACCCGCCCGGACATCGGCTTCTTCGAGGTCCACGCCGAAAACTACATGGTGGCCGGCGGCCCGTTCCATCACTTCCTGGGGCTGATCCGCGAACGCCATCCGCTGTCGCTGCACGGCGTCGGACTGTCCATCGGCGGCGAAGGCCCGCTGGACGCCCGGCATCTCCAGCGTCTGGCGGCGCTGATCGAACGCTACCAACCCCATGCCTTTTCCGAACACCTGGCCTGGTCGAGCCACGGCCCGGTGTTCCTCAACGACCTGCTGCCCCTGGCCTACGACACACCGACGCTGAACCGCGTCTGCGACCACATCGACCAGGTGCAAAACGCCCTCAAGCGGCCGATGCTGCTGGAAAACCCCGCCACCTACCTGGCCTTCCGGCACTCGACCTTCGACGAAGCGGACTTCCTCCACGAAATCATCCGGCGCAGCGGCTGCAGCCTGCTGCTGGACGTCAACAACGTCTACGTTTCCTGCATCAATCATCAGCGCGATCCGCTGGCCTACCTTGAGGCGCTGCCGCTGCACGCGGTCGGCGAGATCCATCTGGCCGGTTTCGCCGAAGATGCCGACAGCCTCGGCGACCGCCTGCTGATCGACGACCATGGCGCCCCCGTCGACCAGGCAGTCTGGGCCCTGTACCGGCAAGCGCTGCAACGCACCGGCCCGGTGGCGACCCTCATCGAACGGGACAATCACGTCCCGGCCTTCAATGTGTTGCTGGCCGAGGCGCGCCAGGCCGATGAGATGCTGCTGGCCGCAGGGGGGCACCCATGAGCGATCAAGCTGTGTTCAGCGCAGCCTTGCTCGATAGCCGCCGGCCCTGCCCCGAAGGCCTGTGCAGCGCCAACGGCGCCGACCCGGCGAGCCGTTTCGCGGTGTACCGCAACAACGTGCAGAGCTCGTTGATCAGTGCCCTGGCCGACAGCTACCCGGTGGTGGCCGAACTGGTCGGCGACGATTTCTTCCGGGCCATGGCCGCGCTGTTCCTGCAGGATCAACCGCCCCGCAGCCCGGTCATGAGCGAGTACGGCGAAGGCCTGGCGGACTTCATCGAAGGTTTCGAACCCGCCGCCGGTGTGCCTTATCTGGCGGATGTCACCCGGCTGGAACGCCTGCGCACCGTCGCCTATCACGCCGCCGATGCCCCGCCGCTGCCCCATGAGCGGATCGCCGACGCCTTCGCCGATCCCGGCACCGTCAACGATCTGTGCATCGGCCTGCATCCCTCGCTGCACCTGCTCGATTCGGCCTTCGCCGTGGTGGACATCTGGGCTGCGCACCAGCAGGACGCAACGCTGGCCGGGATCGACCTGGCCTGTGCGCAGCACGCGCTGATCCTGCGCCACGGCCTCGACGTCGAGGTGTTCGCCCTCGAGCCCGGCGCAAGCCGCTTCATCCGCTGCCTGCTTCACGGCCAACCGCTGGGGCAGGCACTGGCGGACCTTCCGGCCTTCGACCTCAGCCAGACCCTGGCCCTGCTGATCAGCCGAAACGCCATCACCCACTTGAACCCCAAGGTGTCGCCATGAGCCACTTGATCGCCCGCGCCATCGCGCTGCTGGAACGGATTCCCCACAGCCTGATCGCCTTCATCGCGCGTTTTTCCATTGCCGCGGTGTTCTGGAAATCCGGACAGACCAAGGTCGAAGGCCTGGCCATCGACCTGATCGACGGCACCTTCGAACTCGGCTGGCCGCACCTGGCGGACTCGACGGTGCCGCTGTTCCAGAGCGAATACCACGTGCCGCTGCTGTCGCCGGAACTCGCCGCGCACCTGGCGGCGTTCGCCGAGCACTTCTTCCCGATCCTGATCCTGCTCGGTTTCGCCACCCGCTTTTCGGCGCTGGCGCTGCTGGGCATGACCCTGACCATCCAGTTGTTCGTCTACCCGGACGCCTACCCGACCCACGGCACCTGGGCGGCGCTGTTGCTGTACCTGATGGCGACGGGGCCTGGCAAGCTGTCGATCGACCACCTGATTGCCCGGCTGAACAAATGACTGCCTGTGTGGGAGCGAGCCTGCTCGCGATGGCGGCGGGTCAGTCAGTACATGCGTCGGCTGACACAGCGCCATCGCGAGCAGGCTCGCTCCTACAGGGATGGCGGCCTGGCCGCTAAAGCCTGTCCAGCGCCTCGCCGCTGCGCTTGAACCAGCCGACCAGGTAGTCCGCCAGCACCTGGGTGCGCTTGGGCAGCCCGCCCTGATACGGATGCACCAGGTACATGGGCATGCGCCGGGTCTGGAAATCCCGCAGGAGCCATCGCAACCGACCGTCAGCCAATTCCGTCGGCAACAGGTACGACGGCAGCCGGGCGATGCCGGCGCCAGCCAGCGCCGCCTTCTTCAGCAGGTTGTAGTGGTTGCTGGCAAACGGCCCGGACACCTTCACCCGAAGCAGTTCGTGCCGCTGGTGGTACAGCCATTCCTCGCGGCCGCTGTAGTGGCTGTTGAGCAGGCAACGGTGCTCGGCCAGCGCCTGCGGAGTCGCCGGCTCGCCGTAGCGTTCCAGGTAGGCCGGACTGGCGCAGGTCATTTCCTGCCAGGCCAACAGTGGCCTGGCCACCAGCCGCTCGTCGTTGGCCACGTCGGTGCGCACGGCCAGGTCAAAGCTGTCCCGGGCCAGGTCACGGAAGTTGTTGTTCAGCTCCAGTTCGATCTGCACGTCGGGGTACTTCTGCGAAAACTCCAGCAACAGGCCGTCGAAGAACGTCTCTCCCAGGGACACCGGCACCGTCATGCGCACTGGGCCGGCCATGTCGTCCTTGAGCCGCGCCAGCGCCTGACGCGCGCGCTCCGCCTGGGCGACCAGCGCCTGGGCCTGCGGCAACAGCGCCGCGCCCGCCGCCGTCAGGCTCAGGCGTCGGGTCGTGCGCTGCAGCAAGACCACGGAAAACTGCGCCTCCAACTGACTGATGCGCTTGGACAACTGCCCCTTGCTGCAGCCCAGCCGCTGCGCCGCCAGGGTGAAGCTGCCGGCCTCGATCAGCACGGCGAACGCCGCCAGATCATCCATTTCGCTCATGGATTGTTTCCACCTGAAAACCAAAGGTTGCCCATTAGTGCGCTTATCTGCGGAAAAAACCACTCTAGACTCAAGGCTCGTTCAATCACTTGAGGCAACCCACGATGAAAATCCTGTTGATCGGCGCCGGCGGCACCATCGGTTCGGCCGTGGACAAAGAACTGTCGCAACGCCATGAAATCATCCGCATCGGCCGCAGCAGCGGCGATTTCCAGGTCGACATCAGCGACAGCGCGTCGATCCGCCAACTGTTCGAAAAGACCGGCAAGTTCGACGCGCTGGTCTGCGCGGCCGGCAACGTCACCTTCGCCGCGCTGAACGAAATGAGTGAAGACAGCTTTGCGCTGGGCCTGAAAGACAAGCTGATGGGCCAGGTGAACCTGCTGCTGATCGGCCGCGAGTTCGCCAACGACGGCGCGTCGTTCACCTTCACCTCCGGCGTGCTCAGCCATGACCCGATCCGCACCGGCGCCTCGGCGGCGCTGGTCAACGGCGCCCTCGACAGCTTCGTGCGCGCCGCCGCGATCGAACTGCCGCGCGGCCTGCGGGTGAACTCGGTCAGCCCGACCGTGCTGGTGGAAGCCATGGGCAGCTACGCCCCATACTTCCGGGGCTACAAGCCGGTTCCTGCGGTGGACGTGGCATTGGCCTACGCCAAAAGCGTCGAGGGCTTGCAGACAGGTCAGACCTTTCACGTGGGCTGACCCCTTGTGATGAACGGTCAGGCTGCGTAACGTGGCGGCACCTGACTGGAGAGCCAAAGATGCGTGTCGCCCGTTCGTTGATCGTTGTTGCCTTGCTGCCGTTGTTTGCCGCGTGCCAGTTGTTCGACGGGGCGCGGCAAAGCGCCTCGCACGTCGGCCAGGTTCGGATGCAGGGCCAACTGATCGCCGCCGACGGCAAGCTGATGTTCGAGTCCTGCCAGGACCGGCGCCGCTATGAGGTCAACGACGTCGGCGGCACCAGCGTCCTGCAGGAGGCCGCCACCCTCGCCGACGAGCAGGGCAAGCTGTTCGCCGACGTGCGCGGCAAGGTCGCCGGCGACCGGCTCGACCTGGCCCGACTGTACCGCGTCGAGCGCTCGGGCACTGCGTGCGACGATCCGAACTTCAAGCTGCTGATCCTGCGCGCGGCCGGCCATGGCCCGGAGTGGAGCGTGAAAGTCAGCGGCAAGGGCATGGCCATCGACCGCGAAGGCCAACCGCCCCTGGCCGTGCCTTACGTCGAGGAGCAACTGGGCGACGGCCGCTTCAACCTCAGCAGCGAGGCCGACAACCGTCGGATCGAGCTGTGGGTGGCGCCGCAGCGCTGCGTCGACGGCCGCACCGGCAGCGTGCAGCCCATGAGCGCCGAGTTGCGCATCGACGGCAAGGCCGAGCGCGGTTGCGCGTATTTCGGCGGCTCCCGCGACGACTGATCGTTTAACCTCACGGGATCCGGCCGATGCGGCGTATAATCGCCGCCTTCAAACGCCCTGGCGCAGTTGTGCGCCCCGCGAACCGGATCCTGCCATGTTACGAATCACCGAACTCAAGCTGCCGCTCGACCATCCCGACGAAGACCTGCGCACCGCCATCGTGCAGCGCCTGGGGGTCGCCAGCGATGACCTGCTCGACTTCACCCTGTTCAAGCGCAGCTACGATGCGCGCAAGAAATCCTCCGAACTGAGCTTCATCTACACCATCGACCTCAACGTGCGCGACGAGGCCAAGGTATTGGCGCGCTTCGCCGACGACCGCAACGTCAACGAAGCCCCGGATGTCAGCTACAAGTTCGTCGGCCAGGCGCCGGCCGACCTGAGCGAACGGCCGATCGTGGTCGGCTTCGGCCCGTGCGGCATCTTCGCCGGCCTGCTGCTGGCGCAGATGGGCTTCAAGCCGATCATCCTGGAGCGCGGCACCGAAGTGCGCCAGCGCACCAAGGACACCTGGGGCCTGTGGCGCAAGAGCGTGCTCAACCCCGAGTCCAACGTGCAGTTCGGCGAAGGCGGTGCGGGCACGTTCTCCGACGGCAAGCTGTACAGCCAGATCAAGGACCCGAAGTTCCTCGGCCGCAAGGTGCTGCACGAGTTCGTCAAGGCCGGCGCGCCAGAAGAGATCCTCTACGTCAGCAAGCCGCACATCGGCACCTTCCGCCTGACCGGCATGGTCGAGACCATGCGTGAAGAGATCCGTGCCCTGGGCGGCGAAGTGCGCTTCCAGCAACGCGTCACCGACGTGCTGATCGAAGACGGCCAACTGGTCGGCGTCGAACTGGCCAGCGGCGAAACCCTGCATTCGAAACACGTGGTCCTTGCCCTGGGGCACAGCGCCCGCGACACCTTCCGCATGCTCCACAGCCGTGGCGTGTTCATGGAGGCCAAGCCGTTCTCGGTGGGTTTCCGCATCGAGCACCCGCAGTCGCTGATCGACCGCGCGCGGCTGGGCAAGTACGCCGGCCACCCGAAACTCGGCGCCGCCGACTACAAGCTGGTGCACCACGCCAAGAACGGCCGCTCGGTCTACAGCTTCTGCATGTGCCCGGGCGGCACTGTGGTGGCGGCGACCTCCGAGCCGAACCGGGTGGTCACCAACGGCATGAGCCAATACTCGCGCAACGAGCGCAACGCCAACTCCGGCATCGTCGTCGGCATCACCCCTGAGGTCGACTATCCGGGCGGCCCGCTGGCGGGGATCGAGCTGCAGGAACGCCTGGAGTCCCACGCCTTTATCCTCGGCGGCAGCGACTACAAGGCACCGGCGCAACTGGTCGGCGACTTCATCGCCGGCAAGCCGTCCACCGAACTGGGCGAGGTCGAGCCGTCCTACAAGCCGGGCATTTCGCTGGGCGACCTGGCCCTGGCGCTGCCGGACTTCGCCATCGAGGCGATCCGCGAAGCCCTGCCGGCGTTCGAGAAGCAGATCCGCGGCTACTCGCTGCACGACGCGGTGCTGACCGGGATCGAGACCCGCACCTCGTCGCCGCTGCGCATCACCCGCAACGAGTCGTTGCAGAGCCTGAACGTGAAGGGGCTGTTCCCGGCCGGCGAAGGCGCAGGCTATGCCGGCGGGATCCTGTCGGCGGGCGTCGACGGCATCCGCATCGCCGAAGCGGTGGCCCGCGACATCCTGGGCCTGGAGGCCTGACGGAGCCACCGCAAAACCTGTGGGAGCGAACCTGCTTGCGATGGCGGAGCATCAGTCAATGGATGAGTTGGCTGATGTACCGTCATCGCGAGCAGGCTCGCTCCCACTTTGTTTGGTGCGACTGCCTCAGATGTTGGCGCGCAGCACCGATTCCGGCAGCGCCTCGCCCCGCTCGGCGCTCGCCGCCACTGCCGCGATCAGCCCGTCCAGCGCATACCCCTGGGCCTTGAGCCAGGCCGGGTCGTAATAGGTGTCGGCATAGCGCTCGCCGCCGTCGCACAGGATCGCCACGATCGACCCCGTCTCCCCCGCCGCCTTCATCTGCTGGGCCGCCATCAGCGCGCCGATCAGGTTGGTGCCGCTCGAACCGCCCACATGCCGTCCCAGACGCTTGGCCAGGTAATGCATGGCCGCCAGCGACAGGGCGTCCGGCACCTTGACCATCGCATCGATCACCTTGGGCAGGAACGACGCCTCGACCCGCGGCCGGCCGATGCCCTCGATCCGCGAACCGTGGCTCAGGCGCAGACTCGCATCGCCGGTCCGGTAGAAATCGAAGAACACCGAACGCTCGGCATCGGCGCACAGCACGCGGGTGCAGTGCTGACGGTAGCGCACGTAACGGCCCAGGGTCGCGGTGGTGCCGCCGGTGCCGGGGCTGGAGATCAGCCAGGCCGGCGTCGGGTGCTGCTCGTAGCGCATCTGCTGGAAGATCGATTCGGCGATGTTGTTGTTCGCCCGCCAGTCGGTGGCGCGCTCGGCGTAGGTGAACTGATCGATGAAGTGGCCGTCGTGCTCGCGGGCCAGACGCTCGGACTCGGCGTAGATCTGCGTCGGGTCGTCCACCAGATGGCTCTGGCCGCCGTAGAAGGCGATCTGGGCGATCTTCTCCTTCGACGTGGTCGCCGGCATCACCGCGATGAACGGCAGGCCCAGCATGCGGGCGAAATAAGCCTCCGAAATCGCCGTCGAACCGCTGGACGCCTCGATCACCGGCGCCCCGGGCTTCAGCCAGCCGTTACACAACGCGTAAAGGAACAGCGAACGGGCCAGGCGGTGTTTGAGGCTGCCGGTGGGGTGGCTCGACTCGTCCTTGAAGTACAGCTCGATGCCCGGGAACCCCGGCAGCGGCAAGGGGATCAGGTGAGTGTCGGCGCTGCGCTGGAAGTCCGCTTCGATGATCCGGATGGCTTCGCGGGCCCACTGTCGGTTGTCGCTCATGGCTGTCGTTCTCGTTGAATCGGGCAGGAATCGCCTTCGCAGGCTCAGTCCGCAAGCTTAGGAAAAATCCCTCACGATCAACAGATACAGCTGACCGCCAATACCTTTGGCAACTGCTAGGCTCAGCCCGCACCGTATCCCGCTCTGTAACGACATATAACAAAAAAGAATATAACTTTTGTTTTAACAACTAACGGTACGGGTTAGGGTGTCCCACCTTTTTGACAAATCCGATGGAGAGCGACCTTGCCTCTGCGTAGCACTTTCACGCGTTTCTTTCAGTTGGAAGCTGCCAGCGGTCTGTTGTTGATCGCTGCAGCCGTCCTGGCCCTGATGATCAACAACTCGCCGTTGTCGTGGCTGTACGCCGGCCTGCTCGACACCCCGGTGGTGGCGCAGGTCGGGGCGCTGAAGATCGCCAAGCCCCTGCTCCTGTGGATCAACGACGGCCTGATGGCGCTGTTCTTCCTGCTGATCGGCCTGGAAGTGAAGCGCGAAGTGCTCGACGGCCAGCTGTCGAAACCCTCGCAGATCGTCCTGCCCGGCGCGGCGGCCATCGGCGGCATGGTGGTGCCGGCGCTGATCTACTGGTTCCTCAACCGCGACAACCCGGCGGCCCTGGGCGGCTGGGCGATCCCGACCGCCACCGACATCGCCTTCGCCCTCGGCGTGCTGGCCCTGCTGGGCAAGCGGGTGCCGGTGTCGCTGAAGCTGTTCCTGATGACCCTGGCGATCATCGACGACCTGGGCGCCATCGTGATCATCGCGATCTTCTACTCCGGCGCGCTGTCGACCCTGTCGCTGGCCCTGGCGGCCGCGTGCATCGCGGCGCTGGTGGCGATGAACCGGCTCGGCGTGGTCAAGCTGGGGCCGTACATGATCGTCGGGCTGATCCTGTGGGTGTGCGTGCTGAAGAGCGGCGTCCATGCGACGCTGGCCGGCGTGACCCTGGCCTTCTGCATTCCGCTGCGCACCCGCAACGCCGAGCCGTCGCCGTTGCTGAGCCTTGAACACGCCCTGCATCCCTGGGTGGCCTACGGCATCCTGCCGCTGTTCGCCTTCGCCAACGCCGGCCTGTCCCTGAGCGGCGTCACCGTCGAAAGCTTCACCCACCACGTGCCGATGGGCATCGCCGTCGGCCTGCTGCTGGGCAAGACCGTCGGCGTGTTCGGCCTGACCTGGCTGGCGGTCAAGACCGGCCTCGCCGCCCTGCCCCAGGGCGCCAACTGGGGCCAGGTGCTGGGCGTGGCGATCCTCTGCGGCATCGGTTTCACCATGAGCCTGTTCGTCGGCTCCCTGGCCTTCGTGCCGGGCGCCAGCGACTACGTCGGCATGGACCGGATGGGCATCCTGACCGGCTCGATCCTCGCGGCGCTGATCGGCTACGCCGTGACGGCGGCGGCGAGCAGGAAGACCGCGCTCACCTGAGCCCACCTGTAACAAGGGAGCCTGCTCCCTCGTTACACGCTCACGGCGAACAATCCCCACTTCATCGCAGATACGTCCTACAGCCACGCTTTATTCCCTTCGCTAACGTCGTGCAGCCCCTTCGTCGGGGCTGTCGATGCATGAACGAAAGGACGATCAGTGGCTGGCAGAAAGGACATCCCCAAGATTCCCAACCCGCCGTCGGGCGACGGACATCTCATCACCCACCGCTACATGACGGCCACCGAACTGGCCGAGCGCGAGGCCCGGCAGAGCGCCTACGACGCCATGCTTGCGCGGCAGGCGGCTTTCGAACGCAGCCGCGAGACAGCCGCCGACAAGCCTGAACCGGTTCGCGCCGGTTGCGTGTTCGCCAAGTCCTGCAAATTGCCGGACGCGGTCATCGACTACGCCAATCCCTCCGGCATGGTGCCGACCGACAGCCTGAAGGACTACGGCGACCTGATCCTGCTCGGCGCCCGCGAGGCCGATGCCAGCGGCGGCGTGCCCCTCAGGAAAATCAGCGGCGCGGCCATCCCCGCAGGCCTGGGCACGTTCGCCCTCGCCGGTTCCCTGTTCGAAGCCTTGCCGACCGTGGCCGCCGGCACCGCTGCGGCCACGCTGACGGGACTGGTGGCATTGCTGATGCCGTTGAGCCTGGGCGACAGCGCGCTCTACACCGACGACCAACTGCGCGCCCTCAAACAGGCCCGCACCCGCGTGCGCCTGCGAATCGAACAGCAGGAGGACGGCAACCTCAAGGGTTACGGCTTCTACACCGGCAAGCACCGCGACTGGGAAATGGTCGACGTCGTGCAGTTCGCTCCGCGCGGCAACCAGTACACCGCAGACCTTGGCGAAGGCATTGAACTGATCTGGACACCGGCCAACGACGGCGCCGACACCCTCGGCATCCCGGCCCTGGAAGCCGCCCCGCAGGCGCCGCACATCTGGGTGTACCCGCCGACGGAAGCGGCGGACAGCATTCTGGTGAACCCGGTCTATCCGCCGGAATATCGGGATTTCATTCTGGTGTTTCCGGCGGATTCTGGGGTCAGGCCGGTTTACATTGTGGTGAGCGCTCCGCACGGCAACTACCATCAAAAGCCAAGTTTTCTGCCTGCCTTTCCCGATGCGCGCTGGGCGACCCCAAAAACCCCGATAAAGGGAGGTGGAGGGTTACGTCCACGTTGGAAAGATAGAGACGGCACCATTTACGAATGGGACTTCCAACATGGAGCGGTTGAAACATATACAAAGCGGGGGAAGCATCTTGGTGAGTTCAACCATGAAACGGGTGCTCAGACCAAACCTGCAGATCCAACCAGAAAGGTAGAACCATGAGACATCGGATAATGGGCGTCAAAAAGGGGGAGGATTTCCCGGAGTATGAAAAGAGCATTTCAATTGGTGCTGCAGAACTAAAAATCATCATGGGCTGGATCAATCAGGAGGAGAGCATGCATGACTATCGACTGACAGAGCAGCAAATGTGTGACATTGAGAAAGCGACCGCCCTGACTCTGCCGAGAAATCTCGATTTGTATTTGACCTCAGAGTCGTAAGGCTGAGCCCGGCCGCTTCGTGAACAATCAGCACACAAAGAAAAAACCCCGACCGGTCACCCGGTCGGGGTTTTCTTCAACTGCAATCCGCTTAGTGGGAAACGCGGCTGGTGCCACCCACGGTGGAGATGCGTACACGCTCGCCCACGCGGAACACTTCGTTCGGCTGCACTTCCTGCACGTAGGCGCGCATGCTGCCGTCGTCTTCGCGAACGGTGATCTCGACGCCCTGGGTGCGGGTCAGGCCTTCTTCGGCGGCGGAGCCGACCAGGCCGCCGGCCACGGCACCGATGACCGCCGCCACGATGCTGCCTTTGCCGCCGCCGATGGCGCTGCCGCCGACGCCGCCCACCGCTGCACCGGCGAGGCCGCCGATCGGGGTCTTGGTGCCTTCGATCTTCACCGGACGCAAGGATTCGATGGTGCCCATGCGAATCGTCTGCACGCGACGCGCTTCGTCACGGGAGTAGGTGTCGCCGGTCAGGCTCGACTGGCAGCCGGTGAGCAGCATCGCCATCGTGGAAAAGGAAGCAACCAGCAGGACAGACTTACGCATAGGATCAACTCCAAAGGACAGGTATTCATTAAACTCCGCAGCTTGACGCCTGTCACGGCGCCGCCCGGATAAAATTGGTTTCATTCAGGCCCGGTACAGGCGCCTCAAACGATTCACCCAACAGTAGCGCCAAAATCGGAAAACCGCGCCACAGCCCCAAGGATTTTCATGGA
Source organism: Pseudomonas sp. B7(2017) (assembly GCF_002112745.1). NCBI lineage: Bacteria > Pseudomonadati > Pseudomonadota > Gammaproteobacteria > Pseudomonadales > Pseudomonadaceae > Pseudomonas > Pseudomonas sp. B7(2017). Next base: position 231,769 of record NZ_NEIP01000004.1, read on the forward strand.
TTACTTCATCATCGTCGCCACAACCGTTGCCGGTCTGTACTTCCATGGGTGGCTGTACGTGCGAATCAAACGCTGGATGGATCGCGATCTGGCATTGTCGCTGGCCGGCAAGGACGAAAGCAAACGCGCCTTCATGCTTGAACGCTTGGCACAGGCTCAAAAACAGAAGATCAAGCGTCGGGATCTGCCGCAGTGGCTCAAGGCCGCCGCGGCAGACTATCCCGAGCGGTAGACTGCCTACGGCGCCAGACGTTCCAGAATCCAGCCGGCGCCCTGCATGCGGTAGTTGAGGCGATCGTGCAGACGGCTCGGACGGCCCTGCCAGAACTCGATGCGCTCGGGAAGCAGACGGTAACCGCCCCAGTGTTCAGGGCAGTCCGGCTGGGTGTCGCTGAAGCGCTGCTCGGTGGCCTTGAGCAGATCCTCCAGTTCCCCCCGCCCGTCGATCACCCGGCTCTGCGGCGACGCCCAGGCGCCCAGGCGGCTGCCCAGCGGGCGCACCTGATAATACGCGTCGGACTCGGCCGGCGTGACCTTGGCCACCCGGCCTTCGATCCGCACCTGGCGCTCCAGGGTCGGCCAGAAGAACGTCATGGCGGCGAACGGGTTCGCCGCCAGATGCTGGCCCTTGGCGCTGTCGTAGTTGGTGAAGAAGGTGAACCCCTGCTCGTCCAGGCCCTTGAGCAGCAGAATGCGGCAATGCGGACGGCCGTCCGCATCGACCGTCGCCAGGGTCATGGCGTTGGCCTCCACCGGCGCCTGTTCGGTTTTCACCGCGTCGGCGAACCATTGGTGAAACAACGCGAACGGCTCGGCCGGGGCTTGCGCCTCGGTCAGGCCGTCACGGGTGTAATCACGACGCATATCTGCCAGAGCCTGGGTCATGGCGCATTCCTTTTCGTTAACGGATCACTTCTTTGAAGTATCGGCCGCGGCGACTTTCTTGTCGGCCGTGGCGGCTTTGGCCGGTGCGGTCTTCTTCACCGGGGTTTTCTTGGCCGGGGCCTTGGCGGCGGCTTTCTTGGCCGGGGCCTTTTTGGTGGCCGGCACGGCGGCTTTCTTGGCGGCCGGGGCCGGCGTCACCGGTTTGGCGGCTGGCTTGACGTCTTGCGCGGCGACCATGGTCACCGGCTTCGGCGCTGGCATGTTGTATTTGCTCAGCAGCGCGACCATGGTGTTCTGCGGGGTCACCAGCAGTTCGACGCGACGGTTCAGGGCACGGCCTTCGGCGCTGTCGTTGGCCGCGCGCGGCGCTTCGGAACCCATGCCGCGCAGCATCAGGCGGTCACGCTGCAGGCCGCTGAGGCGGAAGATCGCCGCCACGGCCTGGGCACGTTCCTGGCTCAGCTTGATGTTGGCCGGGGCGGCACCGGTGGTGTCGCTGTGGCCGAGCACCAGCACGGCGGTCTTGGGATCCGCTTCGAGGATCTTCGCCACGCGGGTGAACGGACCGAGGGTGACCGGCAGCAGCATCGCCGGACGATCCGGGTTGAACGAGCCTTCCACCGGCGCCGTCACCACCAGCACGTTTTCGCGGCGCTCCAGTTGCAGGTTGCTTTCCTTGATCGCCTCGCGCAGGCGCGGCTCGTAGTCGTCCAGCCAGGCCTGGGTGACTTTCGGGTCAGGCATCGGCGCGGCCTTGGCGCTGGTGTCCTGATCCTTGCCGCCGAACGGCCACCACCACTTGCCGCCCTTGTCGGCGTCGGCCTTGGCCACGGCGACCGGTTTGGCTTCGGGTTTCGCTTCAGGCTTGGCCTCGGCCTTGACGTCAGCCTTGGCGTCGTCGGAACCGAACGGCCAGTACCAATGGCTGCCGCTTTCGGACTTGGCCACAGGCGCAGTGACGGCGGGCTTCAGCGGTGCCGGGGCCGGTGCCGGCTCTTTCGCCGCGACCTTGTCGGAGGAGCCGAACGGCCACCAGCTGCCGCCGTCGGCGTCGCTTTTCGGGGTCTGGGCGCAACCGGTGATCGCAAAACACAGGGCCAGGGCGAGAGTTGGTTTGGAAGACATTGGAAACCCACAAAATGAAGTGATGAACAACCGGCACGGGTCGGCCCGGATAAACAGACGCTTTGAATCGAAAAAACGGATGAGGTTCCGGCCCTGGAACCTCCGGCAACGCTTTACAGACAAGTGGCTAGCACCCGCGCCAGCTTCTGCGCGCGCGGATCCATCAAGACGTACGGCCCCAAGGTATTTGTCACAAAACCGAACGCGACATCGTGCTCCGGATCAGCAAAACCGACGGAACCGCCCGCTCCCGGATGGCCGAAGGCGCGCGGGCCGAGGCCGTAGGTGGCGTTCGGCACGTCGGGCTGGTCGAGCATGCAGCCGAGGCCGAAACGGGTGCGGGTCAGCAGGGTCTTGTCCTCGCCGAGGCTGTGTTCGCGGGTCAGCTCGTCGAGCATTTCGCCTTCCAGCAGGCTGCCGTCGAGCAGGCCGGCGTAGAACCCGGCCAGGCTGCGCGCATTGCCGTGGCCGTTGGCCGCCGGCTGCTGCATGCGCCGCCACTCCGGCTTGTTGGTGCTTGTGAGCACCGACGGCGGATTGGTGAAGGCGCGGGTGGTCATGGCGGTCGGCTCGCGCATTGTCACCTGCAGCAGGCGCTGGGCGGCGGCGTCACCGACGTTGCCCTTGCCCCGGGCGATATGGGCCACGCGATGGAATTCTTCGTCAGCCAGGCCGACATGGAAGTCCAGCCCCAACGGCTTGGCGACCCGCGCCACGATGGATTCGCCCGCCCCGCGTCCGTCGGCGCGGCGCAGCAGTTCGCCCACCAGCCAGCCGTAGGTGATCGCGGCGTAGCCGTGGCCGGTGCCCGGCGTCCACCACGGCGCCTCTGCCGCGAGGGCGTCGACCATGGTCTGCCATTCGTACAGGGCTTGCGGGGCCATCAGCTCGCGCAGGGCCGGCAGGCCGGCCTGGTGGCAGAGCAATTGGCGCAGGGTGACGGATTCCTTGCCGGCGGCGGCGAATTCCGGCCAGTAGCGGGCGACGGGAACGTCCAGCTGCAACTTGCCTTCGGCCACCAGTTGCAGCGCCGTGACGGCGGCGAACGGCTTGGTGCAGGAGAACAGGTTGGCGATGGTGTCGCTGTGCCAGGCTTCGCTGCCGTCCTTGTCGGCGGTGCCGGACCAGAGGTCGAGGACGGTCTCGCCGCCGACCCGGATGCACAGCGCCGCGCCGCGCTCCTGGGGATCGTCGAACAGTGCCGCGAAGGCGTCGCGCACCGCTTCGAACTGAAGCTCGTAATGTCCCTGAATCTGCACCCGCAACTCCCCCGCCCAAACGCTCTACAAAGTGGCCGGCATTGTTCCAGCCCTTGAGGGTTTTGGGAACTGCTGCGGGCCGGGCGGTTGTGCGGCCGAAGTGAGGATCGGAGGTTTTCGGCTGCGGCCGGCCTCACCGCCAGCAGGCCGGCTCCCACAGCCGTTGACTGCAACGCAATCCCTGTGGGAGCCCGCCTGCTGGCGATGGCGTCAGTGGCCGTTGCCCGAGTGCCCCCCGGCATGGCCGGCGCCCGGCCCCTTGCCGGCCTCGCCCTTGCGCCCGCCTTCGGCTTCATGCCCGGCGTCGCTCACAGGTCGCGCAGCCTCTTTGCCGATCTGCCCGACGGTCGCCAGGTTGCTCTTGCGCACCGCCTCGACAAAGCCCTGGAACGGCAGGTCGGTCACGCCCACCAGGCCGAAGTGGCCGTTCTCGCCGTCCAGCAGGCGTCCGGTCACCGGTTGGTCCAGGTACTGGAACCAGTGCACGCCGACGATCGCCGGCTCGCTCAGGGCCTGCTTGAGGAAGTTGGCATAGGCCGGGCCGCGGTCCTCTTCCTTGGCCAGCGGCGTCACACCGCCCCAGAACGGGCCGCGGTCGGTGGAGCCGAAGTTGAACTCGGTGATCAGCACCGGTTTGTCCAGTTCACGCAACGCGGCGAAGTCGTAGCCGTCCTGGGGCTTGAGGGTGTACAGGTTGAAGCTCAGCACATCGCAGAACTGCGCGCAGGAGGCCACGGCTTCCGGGGTGCTGACGGCAAAGCGGCCGCCGAGCAGCATCTGGTTCGGCGCATGCCATTTGAGCGAATCGGAAATGGTCTTGAAGTAGGTGTCGGCGAACACTTTCTGGAAGTACTTGAAGTCGGCCTCGATCTCCGGGTGCTCGGCGCTCGGCAGCGGCGGCACGAAGCCCGGATCCTCCATCAGTTCCCAGGCCGGCAGGTCGATGCCCCAGGCCTTGGACAGGCCTTCCTGGTTGCGGTACTTGTCCCGCAACTGCTTGAGGAAGGCGCGCTTGGCCGGCACGTCGGTGGTCATTTTCAGGGTGCCGTAGGCCAGGGCGTAGCGCGACTTCGGGTCGTCGCCGGGGCCGGCCCAGGCCAGTTCGTTGTCGGCGTAGTAGCCGATCAGCCACGGATCGTCGCGGTGGTCGCGGGCGGCGATGGCCACGGCGCGCTCGGTGGCCATGGCAAAACGCGGGTCGAACGGGTCGGGCATGCCGCCCCACCAATCGTTGCCGGTGCTGATGCTGGTGTAGTCGCCGACGATGGACAGCGGCAACGTGTAAGGCATACGCTGGGCGTTGCCCAATGGAGAAGCGCTCCAGTTGCCCACGGTGTTGAAGCCCCAGGCCAGCAGGCGGTCGAGGGTGTGGGCGGTCCAGCGCTTCTCGTCGATCGTGGCCTTGCACGGCACGGCGGCGGCCGCCTCGGCATCGGGTTGGCTCTGCACCTGCGTGGCGCAAGGATCGCCGTTCAAGCGTTGCAGGTTGGCGCCATAGAAATCGTACCAGCGCCCGACGTTGTAGCCGCGCCCCTGATCGGCGCCGTTGCCGCCGCGGTTGTCGCCTTCGCCGTAATGGTTGGCCAGCGGTTGGTCGGGCTTGGGCAGGGATTCGAACATCCATTCGCGCCCGGCGACGTAGGTCGGGTTCACGTCCGGGCTCACAGTGTTCACCCCCAGCGAGTAGAACGGATGGCCTTCCGGCGTCACCAGATACCAGCGACCGTCACGTTTTTCGGTGTGGAAGAAACCGCTGGCCTTGAACGCCGGGCCACCGGTCCAGCCGCCGAACTTGTCCAGCGGCGCCTTCTCGCGTTCCGCCAGCCAGCCTTTGAGTTGCTGCTGTTCCTTGGCGGCGGCGGCCTTGAGCTGTTCGTCATTGGCGACCTTCTCCGGCCACTTGCCCCGGGTGGATTGGCCATAGGCATCCACCAGGTTGCCGTAGGCGGCCTTGACCGCCTCGTCGCCGTCCTGCACGCCGAAGCGCTCCAGCAACAGGCTTTGCGCAGCCTTGGGCCGGTCCAGCGACAGGCTGACCGACACCACCTGGCTGCGATCCAGCTCGCCGCTGCTGCCGGCCAGCAGGATCCGCTGGCCGTCGACGGTCATCGGCATCGGCGGCGCGGCCTTCATACCCTGGCTCAGGGGCGAGCTCGCGGTCAACGGCACCAGTAGGGTCTGCGCGGGGCCCGCCGGCAGGTCGACGCGGCTGGTCAGGGTCTTGCCGTCGTTGCTCTGGATCTGCACGTAGACAGTGACGGCCCAGTCCATGGCGCTCTGCAGGCGCAGGCTCATCATGCCGGACTGCGACCAGTCCCAGGCGCCTGTCTGCGGGGCCAGACGGAGTGTCGGACGGGCGGCCGGGCTGAACGTCACCCGGCGCAGCACTTCGCCTTCGGGCGTCTGCTCGGCGTTGGCCTGGGGCAGGTCGGCGTTTTCGGTGGTCACCTTCACCACGTCGGCGGGACGGACGAAATTGAACAGGGTCTGCTGGCCGGTTGGCGCCGCCAGCAACGGGGCGGCGAACATCAGGGCAAAAGCGGCAGGCAACGAACGGCGAATCATAAGAACGGAATTCTCCCTAGCGACCCGTGAAGGCCAATGGACAGGCGATGGCTGAGAGATAGACAACGCGGCGGGCAAAACTGCCCACCGGTGCCTCAGGAAATTTCACGCCGGAACGGCGGCAACGCATTGAGGATGGCCTTGCCGTAGCGCTGGGTGACCAGTCGCCGATCCAGCAAGGTGATGATGCCGCGGTCCTCTTCGGTGCGCAGCAAGCGGCCGCAGGCCTGGACCAGCTTGAGCGAGGCGTCCGGCACGGCGATCTCCATGAACGGGTTGCCGCCCCGGGCCTCGATCCACTCCGACAGCGCGGCCTCGACCGGATCGTCCGGCACCGAGAACGGGATCTTGGCGATCACCACGTGCTCGCAGTAGGCCCCCGGCAAGTCCACGCCCTCGGCGAAGCTGGCGAGGCCGAACAGCACGCTGGAATCGCCGCCGTCGACCCGCGCCTTGTGCTTGTTCAGGGTTTCCTGCTTCGACAGGTTGCCCTGGATGAACACCTGCTTGCGCCAGTCGCGGTCGAGGCCGTCGAACACGTCCTGCATCTGCTTGCGCGAGGAGAACAGCACCAGGCTGCCCCGCGAGCCTTCGACCAGATCCGGCAGGTCGCGGATGATCGCGGCGGTATGGCCGGCGGCGTCCCGCGGATCGGCGTTGAGGTCCGGCACCCGCAGCACGCCGGCGTCGGAATGGTGGAACGGGCTCGGCACCACGGCGGTGACGGCTTTCTTCGGCAGGCCGGCGCGCATGCGGAAACGGTCGAACGTGCCGAGCGCCGTCAGGGTCGCCGAGGTCACCAGGCAGCCGTGCGCCACGTTCCACAGGCTGCGGCGCAGGGTCTCCGCCGCCAGGATCGGGCTGGCGTTGACCTCGATGTCGAACAGCGAACCGCTTTCGGCCAGGGTCAGCCAGCGCGCCATGGGCGGGTTGTCTTCCGGATCCTCGGCGGTGAACGCGGTCCACAGCTCCCAGTTGCCGGAGGCCCGGGACAGCAGGCTGCCGAACAGCGGATACCACTCTTCGGCCTGGGTGCTGGCGATGCCGATGTTGACCTCGCCGTCCATGCCTTCCTTGAGCAGGTCGGTCAGGCGGGTGAACAGGTCGTTGAGCCGGGCGAAGCCCTTCTTCAGCTCGATGCCCATTTCGCGCATGTGCTCGGGGATCACCCCGCCGACGAAGCGGTGGCGCGGCCGCTCGCGGCCTTCGGTGTCTTCGCCTGGACGGAAGTCGGCGATCTGCTCGCAGGCGCTGAACATGAACTGCTGCTGGGCCTTGATCTCCCGCGCCAGCTCCGGCACCTGTTCGATCAGCTTGCCGAGGTCGCCGGGCAACGGATGCTGGGCCAGCAGTTTGGTGAGGTTCTTGGCGGTGGTCTCCAGCCAGTCGGCGGTGGAGCGCAGGCGCGTGTAATGGGCGAAATGGCCGATGGCCTTGTCGGGCAGGTGATGGCCTTCGTCGAACACGTAGATCGTGTCGCGCGGATCCGGCAGCACCGCGCCGCCGCCCAGCGCGAGGTCGGCCAGCACCATGTCGTGGTTGGTGACGATCACATCGACCTTGCCCATGCCTTCGCGGGCCTTGTAGAAGGCGCACTGGCCGAAGTTGGGGCAATGGCGGTTGGTGCACTGGCTGTGGTCGGTGGTCAGGCGCGCCCAGTCGGCGTCCTCCAGGGCGTTGGGCCAGCTGTCGCGGTCGCCGTCCCACTTATTGCCGGCGAGCTTCTCGATCATGCTGGTGAACAGCTTCTGGCTGGCCTCGTCGACCTCGATCTTGAAGCCTTCCTCTTCGAACAGCTGCGCGGTGGCGGTCTGCGCGTGGCCTTCCTGCAGCAGCATGTCGAGCTTGGACAGGCACAGGTAGCGGCCGCGGCCCTTGGCCAGGGCGAAGCTGAAGTTCAGCCCGCTGTTGCGCATCAGGTCGGGCAGGTCCTTGTAGACGATCTGCTCCTGCAGGGCCACGGTGGCGGTGGCGATCACCAGCCGCTTGCCGGCGGCCTTGGCAGTGGGGATCGCCGCCAGGCTGTAGGCCACCGTCTTGCCCGTACCGGTGCCGGCCTCCACCGCGACGATCGCGGGGTCGCCGCTGCGCTTGCCTTCGTCGTCGGTGTCGATGTCGCCGAGGACCTTGGCGACTTCAGCGATCATCAGGCGCTGGCCGTAGCGCGGCTTGAGGCTCTTGGCCTCGAGGAAACGCGAGTAGGCGCCCTGGATCGTGGTTTTGAGTTCGGTGCTGATCATGGGGTGTCGGGCGCAAAAAGCGCTGGATAAATTTTCAGTGGTTCGGATCGGCCGCTATCATACCCCGCTAATCAGTCCCGCGCAGAACGGAGTGCCCCAATGACACCTTTTAGCCTCGTTTACCCCGTGCATGTGCTCGCCGCCCTGGTCTGGGTCGGCGGCATGTTCTTCGCCTGGATGGTGCTGCGCCCCGCCGCGGTCAAGGCGCTGGACGGCCCCGGCCGGCTGACCCTGTGGGTGGAAGTGTTTCAAGGTTTTTTCCGCTGGGTGTGGGGTGCGGTGATCCTGCTGCCGGTCACTGGCGTGGGCATGCTGCACCTTCAGCAGATCGGCTTCGACAACGCGCCGCGGTACGTGCAGGTGATGATGGGGCTGTTCGTGGTCATGACGGCGCTGTTCATCCGGATTCAGGCCTTGATGCTGCCGGAGCTGCGCACGGCGGTGGAGGCGAAGGACTGGCCGGCGGGCGCGGCGGTGCTGGGGCGGATCCGCCGGGTGGTGGGGATCAACCTGCTGGTCGGGATTGCCCTGGTGGCGGTGGCGGCGGCGCGGCCGACGTTCTGAGCCGCACGCGACACCGCTCAGGCCAGGAAGCCTGCTCCCTGGTCTGAGCGCAATGGCTTACAGGTGCTGCACGGTCACGGAGCCAGCCGCGCCCACAGGCCCGGGCTGGCCGTCGGCGCCCGGGCGGCCGCTCTTGCCGCCGTCGGCGCGGTACACCAGGCAGCCCTTGGACTTGCCGCCCGCCCCTGGCTTGCCGCCAGGCCCCGCCGGGCCGCCCGCGCCGCCGGCCACATCGACCTTGATCAACTGCGCCGGGAAGTCCCGCGGCACTTCAAGACGCACCAGGCCGCCCGGCGCGCCCGGCTGGCCGTCGCTGCCGTTGCTGCCGTCGAAACCGCGTCCGGCCTGACCCCAGGTGCAGCCCGGATCCTGGCCGTTGGCGCCGTCCAGCCCGACGAACCCGGGCGCACCGGTGCCGCCGCGGGCATCGACCGACAGCTGCGGCGCGTTCAGCGCCTTGAACTGCAGGTTCAGGTTGCGCCCGGCGCGGGCCGCTTTTTCGTAAGTGCCCGGCGCCCCGCGCGCGGTGATCCGGCTGCCTTCGGCCAGGTCCGCACGGCTGACCTTCATGTCCAGCGCCTGTTCGCCCGGCACGATGGCGATCCGCGCTTCGTGGCCCAGGCGCAATTCCTTGACGGTCAGTTCGGTGACGTTGGCCGGCACCAGCAAGGTGCCGTAGTCGGCGACCTCCAGCCGTTCCAGCTGCAGTGTGCTGGCGGTGTTGGGCAGGCGCATCAGGGAGTTGGTCTCGACGCTGACCACCTGGGCGCAGGCCAGTGGACTGATGAATGCAGCGAGCAGGCAGAGTTTACGCATGGGAAGCCTCCGGGGCGGCCGGGGCCGGGATGGTTTGCAGGTGGAAAACGCCGAACAGCAGGATGCGGCCACGGTCGCGCCAAGGGTGCGGGCGCCCCTTGAGGCTGCGGTTGCACAGCAGCGCCTCCAGGACGTGGATCAGCAGCCAGAGACCGCCGGCCAGGTTGACCAGCAGGTGCAGCGGACGGACAAACGGCACCAACTGATTGGCCAGCACCACGCAAACGAACAGCAGGGTCAACAACCGCCCCAGCCCCCATAACAGCTTCATACGCTCCCCCGTGTCGGAATTATTCTTTGGGCGCACAGTAACGGCTTCGGTGATGGATTAGCCAGAGGGGAAAATGAAAAAAATCCGTCACCCGCCGGACGGCCGCCGGCACGCCGTGATTCGGCGGCCGACAGCTCTAGCCTGCGGACTACAGACAATTCCTAACGATTGATGTGCAGTTCCACGCGACGGTTCTGCGCACGGCCCTCATCGGTGTTGTTGTCCGCCACCGGTTCGCGCTCGCCGCGTCCTTCGCTGGTGAGCTTGCCGGGCTCCAGCCCCTGGCTCAGCAGGTACGCCGCCACGCTGCTGGCGCGCCGCTCCGACAGGGCCTGGTTGTAGGCGTCGGTGCCTTTGCTGTCGGTGTGGCCGATGACCTTGATGCTTACCACGTCGGCGTTGCGCAGCTTGTCCATCAACGAATCCAGTTGGCTTTTCGCCGCCGGGGTCAGGTCGGACTTGTCGAAATCGAACAGCACGTTGCCGGCATCGCTCAGGGTGATGACTTCGGTCTGTGGGGCCGGGGCCGGTTTCTCGGTGGCCGGGTACTGCGGCAGCGGGCAGCCGCGGTGGTCGACCGGTGTGTTGGCCGGTGTGTCGGGGCAACGGTCGCGGCGGTCGAACACGCCGTCGCCGTCTTCATCGCCGTCCTGGGCGTAACAGATCAGTCCGCCGGTGAGTATCCCCAACGCCGCGCCGCCGCCCGCCCAACCGCCGTTTTCGAGCGCGCCGAGACCGCCGCCGACCAGCCCGCCGATGAGGCTGCAGATCGGCCACGTGCGTTGATTGAGGGGAGCGGTGCCATCGCTGTGGGTGGCGCAACCGGTCAGCAGGCTGCCCAGCAGCAGAACCGGCAAGACGGACCTTGTGAGAACACTCATCGTGAAAGCTCCTGTGTCACCGGCCCATACCGGTTACACAGGAGTAAAGACCCGCATCCGCGACTGCACAAGCCGCGGATGCGAGGGGGCTCAACGCACGATTTTGATTTCCGTGCGACGGTTCAGCGCGCGGCCGTCCGCAGTCTTGTTGTCCGCCACCGGCTGGCTTTCACCGGCACCGGTCACCGACACGAAGCTTGCGCGAGGCACGCCTTGCTGGATCAGGTACTCGACCACCGAGTGCGCACGGCGGTCCGACAGTTTCTTGTTGTAGGCATCGCTGCCCACGCTGTCGGTGTGACCGGTCACGGTCAGCTGCGCGGTGGAGGATTCCTGTTTCAGGCGCGAGGCGACCTTGTCCAGGACCTGTTTATCGGATGGCGTCAGCGTGGCCTTGTCGAACTGGAAGTGCACATCGCGGATCACGATGGTTTCTTCCTTGACCACGACCGCTTCTTCCACCACTGGCGCAGGTGCCGGTGGAGGGCAGCCGTCGGCGTCGACCTTCACGCCGCGAGGCGTGTGGGGGCACTTGTCGCGGCTGTCCGGCACACCGTCGCCGTCCTCGTCGCCGTCACCGTGCACCCAGCAGTAGGCCGCTGCCGTGCCGCCGACCAACAGCGCGCCGTAACCGGCCCAGGACGAACTTTCCGTCGCCCCGAGACCTGCGCCGACGACACCGCCGACTGCCGCACAGGTCGGCCAGTCGGTTTTCTGCAAACCTGCACAACCAGTCAACACACTGGTTAGCAGAACCAAGGGCAATGCTGTCCGAACTATGCTCATCTAGTTTTCTCCTGAGGGATCGGCTTGCAACCGATTCAGGGAGTAAAGACCGGAGTTTTAATCTCCGCCAGCAATAGGTGATGGCTGTTTGCACGCCTGTTCACGGGACTTCGCCGCACTTGCCGCAAACCCGCGAAACAGGGCGCTAGGCTCCTGCGCCCCGGCACGCTAGTCTTGACGGCCTGACCGAGGATTTTCCATGACCGTCGCCCTTTCCCCCCGTACGCCGCAGCAGGCGCTGGCCGCCCTGCTCGACCGCTACGCGCCGGCCCGCCTGCTGCTGATCGGCGCCAGCGAGTTCCCGGCCCTGGCCGCCTTCAAAGAGGCCCACCCGGACACCCGCGTCGCCCACGCCGCTCCCGGCGCCTTGCCCGATGAGCTCGCCGCGCAGCGGTTCGACCTGGCGCTGGTGGTCGATTGCCTGGAGCACCTGCCCAAGCGCGACGGCCTGAACCTGCTGGGCGGCATCCGCAACCTCAACGCCAGCCGCATCGCCGTGCTGGCGGACCTTGCGGCCAGCGGCTGGCAGGAGACGGACTTCTACTCCCTGGCCCTGCAGGCCAGCGAGCGCTTTGCCCGCGACGAGCAGGTGCTGACCCTGTTCACCTACGATCTGCTTGACTACAAGCAAGTCCCCGACTGGCTCAACTCGAAGTTCTGGGCCAACCCGGAAAACTTCGGCAAATATTGGTGGTGACGCAATGAGTACAGCCATTTGCCCCTGCGGCAGCGGCAACCTGCTGGAAGCCTGCTGCGGCCATTATCACGCCGGTCATCCGGCCCCCTGCGCCGAAGCCCTGATGCGCTCTCGCTACAGCGCCTATGTGCTGGGCCTGGTCGACTACCTGGTGGCGACCACCCTGCCTGCCCAGCAAGCGGGGCTGGATCGCCACTCGATCAGCGACTGGAGCGCCCAGAGCACCTGGCTCGGCCTTGAGGTGGAAAGCTCGGAAGTGCTCGGCGGCCAGCCGGAGCACGCCTTCGTCACCTTCACCGCCCGCTGGCACGACAGCCAGGGCGAACACAGCCACCGCGAACGCTCGTCGTTCGTGCAGAACGCCGGCCGCTGGTACTTCATCGACCCGACCGTGGCGATGAAGACCGGCCGCAACGACGCGTGCCCCTGCGCCAGCGGGCAGAAGTTCAAGAAGTGCTGCGCGGGGTATTTCGGCGCGTGAGGTGAGCGGCGTCTAGACTGGGCCGAAAAGGAGTGACTCCATGCCCGGTCGATGGCGCAACCTGCAATTCCTCAGCCTGCTGCTGTTTCTGGCCCTGGGCGGCTGCGCCTCGTGGTTCGCCGACGACTTGCCGGATCCGGCGGTGCATCTGGTGAAGGTGGAAGTGGTGCGGGCCAAGCTGCTGGAACAGAAGTTCATCCTGCACTTTCGCATCGACAACCCCAACGACAGCGACCTGACCGTGCGCGGCCTCGAATACCGCGTGCACCTGGCCGGCCTGCTGCTGACCGAGGGCGAGCACGAACACTGGATCACGGTGGGGCCCAAACGCAGCGCTTTCTATAAGGTGCCGGTGCGCACCAACCTGTGGCCCCAGGTGAAAGAGGTGGTGAAACTGCTGAAGAACCCGAACCAGCAGATCCCCTACCGGCTGCAGGGCGAGATGGAAACCGGTTTATTCATCGCGCACTACGTGCACCTGGAGCGCAATGGCGTGATAATCCCCGCCGAATTGATTCCGGAGTGACCCCGATGACCCAGCAACCTCATGTCCATGGCCCTGACTGCAACCACGATCATGACCATCACCACCACGACCATGGCCATGTCCACGGCCCGAACTGCGGCCACGCCCACCAGGAGCCGGTGCGCAACGCCCTGAAGGACGTCGGCCGCAACGACCCTTGCCCGTGCGGCAACGGCAAGAAATTCAAGAAGTGCCACGGCGCGTGACGCCTGGGGCGAAGACCGCCTTCGCCTGACCGACCGCCATCGCCAGCAGGCTGGCTCCCACCTTGTTCGGCAGTGACCGCAAACACTGCATTCAACCGAGATTCTGTGGGAGCCAGCCTGCTGGCGATGGCGTCAGACCGAGCGCCGCAAGGCTGGCAGAAGACTGTTGTTCTCGGATGGAATCCGCGTCGCGCACCTCTCCTGTGGGAGCTGGCTTGCCAGCGATGACGTCAGCCCATTCACCGCCTCTGCCCTCAGACCGCCGCCAGAATCTCGCGGCTGCCGACCACCGTCGCATACTCGCCGTGCAGGTTCCCCAGCGACATCGCATGCACATCCTCGGCCGAACGCAAGGCACCGAAGAAATCGGCCTTGTCGAAGGTGAAGCACGCATCCTCCGCCACCCAGGCCTCGAACCCCAGATTGCCCGCCGTGCGCGCCGTGGCCTCCACGGAGTTGTGGGTCGCCACGCCGACGATGACCAGTTGCCCGATCCCCGCCCCGCGCAACATCGCTTCAAGCCCGGTCGCGCAGAACGCATCCGGCACCTGCTTCTGGACCAGCCGCTCGCCGTCCTGCGGCGCGAAGCGTTCCTGAAACTCCACCCCCGATTGCCCGGGCCAGAACACCGAGTCCGGTGAACGGGACAAGTGCTGGACATGGATCACCGGCCGGCCGCTGCGGCGCCACGTCCCCAGCAGGTCGAGGATCCGCGCCTCGGCCTGCGGATTGTTCCGTCGCCCCAGGCGCGGATGCAGGATGCCTTTCTGCTGGTCGATGATGATCAGGGCAGCGTTGGCCTGAAGCTCCATGGCGGTGTTTCCCTCGAAAGGTCAGTTGATCGACCACTTCAACATCTCCGTTCGCTGCAGAGCAAGCACCCCGTTCCGTCGCACGCAGCGCCCCGCCCCGGAAATAACTGTGTCACCCGCTTGCGCGGCCCCTTCCCGCTCACTAACGTAGCGCCTTTACTGACGCTACCCCCCGCAGGAGCCTTGCCATGGCCTCGCCAGCCCTCACACAATTTCTTCCCCGGTTCGGCGTTGCCGCAGCAGTGGCCGGCGTCTTGAGCCTGGCCGGTTGCCAGACCTGGAACGCTCAGGATTCGCTCCCGCCCGTCTCCGGCGTGCAACCGCTCAAGGGCCTGGCGCAGAACGTCTCGGTGCGGCGCAACGCCATGGGCATGCCGCTGATCGAGAGCAACAGCTTCCACGATGCGCTCTTCGCGTTGGGCTATGTCCATGCCGGCGACCGGATCAACCAAATGGTGACCCTGCGCCTGCTGGCCCAGGGCCGTCTGGCGGAGATGTCCGGCCCGGCCCTGCTGGATGCAGACCGCTACATGCGCGCGGTCAACCTGAAGAAAAGCGCCGACGAGCTGTACAAGGCCTCGTCGCCGCGGCTCAAGCGCTTCTTCGAAGTCTATGCGCGGGGCGTCAACGCTTACCTGTTCCGCTACGCCGACAAACTGCCGGGGGATCTGGCCGCCAACGGCTACAAGCCGGAGTACTGGAAGCCTGAGGATTCGGCGCTGATCTTCTGCCTGCTGAACTTCAGCCAATCGGCCAACCTGCCGGAAGAGATCGCCTCGCTGGTGCTCGCGCAGACCGTCACCACCGACAAGCTGGCCTGGCTGACCCCGTCGGCGCCAGACGAAAACCTACCGCTGGCCGAAGCCGACAAGCTGCAAGGCATCAAGCTCAACGGCCAGGTGCCGGGCCTGAGCGAACTGAGCAACGCCACTCAGCAACTGGCGGCGCTGAACCTGCTCGGCGCCGGGTCGTCGAGCAACTGGGCCATCGCCCCGCAACGCAGCCGCAGCGGCAAGAGCCTGCTGGCCAGCGACAGCCACGGCCCGCTCGCCGCTCCGTCGCTGTGGAGCTTCGTGCAGATCCGCGCTCCCAAATACCAGGCCGCCGGGGTGACCGTGGCCGGCCTGCCGATGGTGCTCGGCGGCTTCAACGGCAAAGTGGCCTGGAGCATCAGCAGCGTGCAGGGCGACAACCAGGACCTGTTCCTGGAGAGGATCCGCCGTCAGGGCAGCAGCCTGACCTACGAGGTCAACGGCAAATGGCAGCCGTTGGCGGTGCGCCAGGAAACCTATTTCGTCAAAGGCCAGCGGCCGATCCGCGAAGCGGTGTACGAAACCCGCCACGGTGCGCTGCTCAACAGTGCCCAGGCGGCGGCCCAGGGCTCGGGTTTCGGGCTTGCGCTGCAAGTGCCGAGCTTCACCGACGACAAGTCCCTCGATGCGCTGTTCGACCTGAGCCGCGCGCAGAACGCCGAGCGCGCCTCGGACGCCAGCCGGGAAATCCGCGCCATCGGGCTGAACCTGGTGTTCGCCGACGCCAGCGACATCGGCTGGCAGGTCACCGGCCGCTTCCCGAACCGCCGCGAGGGCGAAGGCCTGTTGCCGTCGCCGGGCTGGGAGGGCCGCTACGATTGGGACGGCTACGCCGACCCGATGCTGCACCCCTACGATCAGGCCCCGGCCCAGGGCTGGCTCGGCACCGCCAACCAGCGGGTCATCCCCCATGGCTACGGCATGCAGCTGTCCAACTCCTGGGCTGCGCCGGAGCGCGGCGAGCGCCTGGCCGAGCTGGCCGGCAGCGGCAAGCACGACAGCCGCAGCGTGATTGCCATGCAGTACGACCAGACCACCCTGTTCGCCGCCAAACTGAAGAAGATGTTCGAAGCGCCGGGCATGGCCCAGCCGCTCAAGCGGGCGATCGAAGCCCTGCCGGACGCCGACCGCGCCAAGGCCCGCGAAGCCTACACGCGCCTGATGGCGTTCGACGGCAAGCTCAGCCCGACCTCCGCCGATGCGGCGATCTACGAGCTGTTCCTGCAGGAAAGCATGAAGCAGATCTTCCTCGACGAACTCGGACCGCAGAGCAGCCCGGCGTGGAAAGCCTTCGTCGCCAACGGCGACCTGTCCTACGCCGCCCAGGCCGACCACTTGCTGGGCCGCGAGGACAGCCCGTTCTGGGACGATGTCCGCACCCCGCAGAAAGAAGGCAAACCGGCGATCCTGGCCCGCAGCCTGGCCGCCGCCATCAGCGCCGGCGACAGCCAGCTGGGCGGCGACCGCAGAGCCTGGCAGTGGGGCAAGCTGCACCGCTACGAGTGGAAAAACGCCAACGGCCAGACGATCCGCGGCCCGCTCGCCGCCGGCGGCGACCACACCACGCTCAACCTGGCGGCCTTCGCCTGGGGCCAGGACGCCGCCGTCAGCCGCGCGCCGTCGATGCGCTTCATCGTCGACTTCGGCCAAAGCGAACCGCTGTCGGCCCAGAACGGCACCGGTCAGTCCGGCAACCCGGCCAGCCCGAACTACCTGAACGGGATCGATCCGTGGCTCAAGGGGCAGTACATCGGCCTGCCGATGCAGCCGCAGAACTTCGACCGGGTCTACGGCAAGACCCGCCTGACCCTCACCCCAGGCAAATGAACGCCCCCCCCGCCGCCGCATCCGCTCGGCGGCGGGCACGGCCCCTGTAGGCGCCAGCCTGCTGGCGATGGCGGACAGCCTGGTCCATCGAGGCCATCTGTGCCGCCGTCATCGCAAGCAAGCTTGCTCCCACAGGATTTGCAGTGATCACAAACTCTGCATCCACCCAAATTCCCTTGTAGGAGCCAGCCTGCTGGCGATGGCGGCCGGTCTGGTCCATCGAGGCCGGATGTGCCGCCGTCATCGCAAGCAAGCTTGCTCCCACAGGGTTCTGCCGTGACCACAGATTCTGCATTCACCCACGCTTCACTGTGGGAGCCAGCCTGCTGGCGATGGCGTCCGCCAAGACGCCGCAGGGCCGCGCTGTCACGCCCGCAGCCTGCGCGCACCACGCTCCCGAAACGGCTTTTTCGGCGCCCGCAAAATCGATAGAACTTTCGGACCCGCGCTCACCTCATAGCTGACAGGCCCCTCTATCGAGGTAACGACATGGAGCTTGTCATCGCGCGTCCGGAAGGCTTGTACTGCCCTGCCGGGGATTTCTATATCGACCCGTGGCGGCCGGTCGAACGCTCGGTGATCACCCATGCCCACGGCGACCATGCCCGCACCGGCAACCGGCATTACCTGGCCAGCAGCGCCAGCGCCGCAGTCCTGCGCGCACGCCTGGGCCCGGACATCAACCTGCAGACCCTGCCCTACGGCCAGCGCCTGACCCACCACGGCGTCACCTTGAGCTTCCATCCCGCCGGCCATGTGCTGGGATCGGCGCAGATCCGGCTGGAATACGGCGGCGAAGTCTGGGTCGCCTCCGGCGACTACAAGATCGAGACCGACGGCACCTGCGCCCCGTTCGAACCGGTGCGCTGCCACACTTTCATCACCGAATCGACCTTCGGCCTGCCGATCTACCGCTGGCAGCCGCAGGCCGAGGTGTTCGCCGACATCAACCGGTGGTGGCAGGCGAACACCTGCGCCGGCAAGGCCAGCGTGCTGCTGTGCTATGCGTTCGGCAAGGCGCAGCGGATTCTGCACGGCATCGACCCGTCGCTCGGGCCGATCCTCTGCCACGGCGCGGTCGAGCCGCTGAACCGGGTCTACCGCGAGGCCGGCGTTCATCTGCCGCCGACGCGCTACGCCGGTGACGTGCAGAAGAACGACCCGTTGCTGCGCCAGGCCCTGATCATTGCCCCGCCCCAGGCGGGCGGCAGCAGTTGGATGCGCCGTTTCGGCGACTACAGCGACGGCTTCGCCAGCGGCTGGATGCGCCTGCGGGGCCCCCGGCGGCGGCGCGGCGTGGACCGGGGCTTCGTGCTGTCGGACCACGCCGACTGGCCCGGCCTGCTCTGGGCCATCGGCCAGACCGGCGCCGAACGCGTGAAGGTCACCCACGGCGCGGTCGGCACACTGGTGCGGCACCTGCGCGAACAAGGGCTGGACGCCCAAGCCTTCAGCACGGAATACGGCGACGACGAAGACGACAGCCCGGCCATCGCCCAGGTGCAGCCATGAAAGACTTCGCCCGCCTGTATGCCGAGCTCGACACCAGCACCTCCAGCAATGCCAAGCTCGCCGCCATGCAAGCGTATTTCACCCGGGCGGCGCCGCAGGATGCGGCTTGGGCCGTGTATTTCCTCGCCGGCGGACGTCCCCGGCAACTGGTGCCGGTGCGGATCCTGCGGGATCTGGCGGTGGAGCGGTCGGGGTTGGCGCCGTGGCTGTTCGAGGAGTGCTATCAGGCGGTCGGGGACCTGGCGGAAACCCTCTCGCTGGTGCTGCCGCAGAACCCGGACATCTCCGAGGAGGGCCTGGCCGAGTGGATCGAACGCAAGCTCTTGCCGCTGCGCGGCGAAACCCCGGAGTACCTGGCCCGGCAACTGCCGGCGCTGTGGGCACAACTGGACCGGCCGGGCCTGATGCTGTGCATCAAGCTGATCACCGGCAGCTTCCGGGTCGGCGTCTCGAAGCTGCTGGTGACCCGTGCCCTGGCCGCCATGGCCGGGCTCGACAGCAAACGCGTGGCGCAGCGGCTGGTGGGCTACACCGACCTCGCCAACCGGCCTGACGCGGCGCGCTACCTGCAACTGATCGCCCCCGAATCCAGCGAAGAGCACGCCCGGCGCGGCGGCCAGCCCTATCCGTTCTTCCTTGCCCATGCCCTGTCGCAGCCGCCGGAGCAGTTCGAGGCGCTGCTGGGCCCGCCCGCCGGTTGGCAGGTGGAATGGAAGTGGGACGGCATCCGCGCCCAGGCGGTGCGGCGCGACGGCCGGCTGTGGATCTGGTCGCGGGGTGAGGAACTGGTGACCGAACGCTTCCCGGAACTGGGCGGCCTGCTCCGCGGCTTGCCCGACGGCACTGTGATCGACGGCGAAATCGTGGTCTGGAAAGACACCCCGGGGTCGCCGTCGGTGCAGCCGTTCGCCCTGCTCCAGCAACGGATCGGCCGCAAGCGCCTGGACAAGAAAATCCTCGAGGACGCCCCGGTGGCGATGATCGCCTATGACCTGCTGGAGTGGCAGGGCGAGGATTGGCGCAATCGGCCGCAAAGCCAACGGCGCGAACAGCTGGAGCAGGTCATCGCAGGCTGCGCCGATCCGGTTCTGCGGCTCTCGCCGATCCTCACCGCCGACGACTGGGCAGGCCTGGCTCGCCAGCGCGAGGCTTCGCGGCGCCTGGGGGTGGAAGGCATGATGCTCAAGGCCCGTGATGCGCTGTACGGCGTAGGCCGCACCAAGGACATGGGTGTGTGGTGGAAATGGAAGGTCGATCCGTTCAGCGTCGATGCGGTGCTGATCTACGCCCAGCGCGGCCAGGGCCGGCGCGCGAGCCTCTACAGCGACTACACCTTCGCGGTGTGGGACGGCCCGTCCGGCGCCGGCCAGCGCTCGCTGGTGCCGTTCGCCAAGGCCTACTCGGGGCTGACCGACGAGGAAATGCGCCAGGTCGACATCATCGTGCGCAAGACCACCGTGGAGAAGTTCGGCCCGGTCAGCAGCGTCACGCCCAGCCTGGTGTTCGAACTGGGCTTCGAAGGCATCGCCCTCTCGCGCCGGCACAAAAGCGGCATCGCCGTGCGCTTCCCGCGCATGCTGCGCTGGCGCCAGGACAAGAGCGTGGACGAGGCCGACGACCTGGCCACCTTGCAGAACCTGCTGACCTGATCCCTCGCCGCACGAGCGTCACTCACCACGGCTGTCACAAAACGGTGCGGCGCATCGCACCTGCCCGATTCCGTGCACCGATCCCTCGCGCCATCCCTTCCTACACCTTTTAAAACACTTGTTCGGGACTCTGGTTCGGAAATTGCTACTTTCTATAAGTCGTAAGCGTTCCAGTAACAATACTTCTGCGCCCACAAGCGCTCTTATTGGTTCTTAGGGATTGAATAATGAAAAAAGCATTGCTGACCCTTTCTGCACTGGCGTTGTGCATGGCTGCCGGTTCCACGCTGGCCAAGGAGTACAAGGAGCTGCGGTTTGGCGTTGACCCTTCCTACGCGCCGTTCGAGTCGAAAGCGGCCGACGGCAGCCTGGTGGGCTTCGACATCGACCTGGGCAACGCGATCTGCGCCGAGCTCAAGGTCAAGTGCAAGTGGGTCGAAAGCGACTTCGACGGCATGATCCCGGGCCTCAAGGCCAACAAGTTCGACGGCGTGATCTCGTCGATGACCGTGACCGAGGCCCGCGAGAAGGTCATCGACTTCTCCAACGAGCTGTTCTCCGGCCCGACCTCCTTCGTGTACAAGAAAGGCGCCGGCATCACCACCGACACCGCGTCGCTCAAGGGCAAGACCGTCGGCTACGAGCAAGGCACCATCCAGGAAGCCTACGCCAAGGCCGTGCTGGACAAGGCCGGCGTGAAGACCCAAGCCTACGCCAACCAGGACCAGGTGTACGCCGACCTGGTCTCCGGTCGCCTGGACGCCTCGATCCAGGACATGCTGCAGGCCGAGCTGGGTTTCCTGAAGTCGCCGCAGGGCGCCGACTATGAAGTCAGCAAGCCGGTGGACGACAAACTGCTGCCGTCCAAGACCGCTGTCGGTATTAAGAAAGGTAACACCGAGCTGAAAGCGCTTTTGGATAAAGGTATCAAAGCGTTACACGATGATGGCAAATACGCAGAGATTCAAAAGAAACACTTCGGTGATCTGAATCTGTACAGCGGCAAGTAATGCCACGGCGCCCATCCCGGATGGGCGCCTTTCTCATCCGTTCAGGTTGCTGATTCATGTTCGAAAACCTATTACAGAATCTGGGGCTTTCCGCCTTCAGCCTCAAGGGCTTCGGCCCGTTGCTGTGGGAAGGCACCTGGATGACCATCAAATTGTCGGCGCTGTCGCTGCTGGTGGCCGTGCTGCTCGGCCTGATCGGCGCCAGCGCCAAACTGTCGAAGGTCAAGCTGGTGCGCCTGCCCGCCCAGCTCTACACCACGCTGATCCGCGGGGTGCCGGACCTGGTGCTGATGCTGCTGATCTTCTACAGCCTGCAGACCTGGCTGACCTCCCTCACCGATTACATGGAATGGGAATACATCGAGATCGACCCGTTCAGCGCCGGCGTGCTGACCCTGGGCTTCATCTACGGCGCGTATTTCACCGAAACCTTCCGCGGCGCGATCCTCGCGGTGCCCCGGGGCCAGGTCGAAGCCGCCACCGCCTACGGCCTCAAGCGCGGCCAGCGTTTCCGCTTCGTGGTGTTCCCGCAAATGATGCGTTTCGCCCTGCCGGGCATCGGCAACAACTGGATGGTGATGCTCAAGGCCACCGCGCTGGTGTCCATCATCGGCCTGGCCGACCTGGTCAAGGCCGCCCAGGACGCCGGCAAGAGCACCTATCAGCTGTTCTACTTCCTGGTGCTGGCCGCCTTGATTTACCTGCTGATCACCAGCGCCTCCAACTTCATCCTGCGCAAGCTTGAACGCCGCTACGCCGCCGGGGCCCGGGAGGCCATCCGATGATCGAACTCCTGCAGGACTACTGGAAAGCCTTCCTTTATACCGACGGCAACAACATCACCGGGCTGGCCATGACCCTCTGGCTGCTCAGCGCCTCGATCTTCATCGGCTTCATCACCTCGATCCCGCTGTCCATCGCCCGGGTCTCGCCGCACTTCTACATCCGCTGGCCGGTGCAGTTCTACACCTACCTGTTCCGCGGCACGCCGCTCTACATCCAGCTGCTGATCTGCTACACCGGGATCTACAGCCTGGCCGCCGTGCGCGCCCAGCCGGTGCTCGACAGTTTCTTCCGCGATGCGATGAACTGCACGATCCTGGCCTTCGCCCTGAACACCTGCGCCTACACCACGGAGATCTTCGCCGGGGCGATCCGCAGCATGAACCACGGCGAAGTCGAAGCGGCCAAGGCCTACGGTCTGACCGGCTGGAAACTGTACGCCTACGTGATCATGCCGTCGGCCCTGCGCCGTTCGCTGCCGTACTACAGCAACGAAGTGATCCTGATGCTGCACTCGACCACCGTGGCCTTCACCGCGACCATCCCGGACATCCTGAAAGTCGCGCGGGACGCCAACTCGGCGACCTTCCTGACCTTCCAGTCGTTCGGCATCGCCGCCCTGATCTACCTGACCGTCACCTTTGCGCTGGTCGGCCTGTTCCGCCTCGCCGAACGCCGATGGCTGGCCTTCCTCGGGCCGACCCACTAGGACACCTTTGCAATGCGCCATCAGATACATGAGCTGCTGGCCCCGCTGCCGGGGACCGCGCGCCAGATCCACAGCTTCCACTTCGGCCCGCAGAAGGGCCAAGGCAAGATCTACATCCAGTCCTCGCTGCACGCCGACGAACTGCCCGGCATGCTGGTGGCCTGGCACCTCAAGCGACGGCTGACGGAGCTGGAGGCCGCCGACCGCCTGCGCAGCGAAATCGTGCTGGTGCCGGTGGCCAACCCGGTCGGCCTCGAACAGGTGCTGATGGACGTGCCGCTGGGCCGCTACGAGCTGGAGAGCGGGCAGAACTTCAACCGCTGGTTCGTCGACCTCAGCGAAGAGATCGGCAACGACATCGCCGAGCGGCTGGGCGACGATCCCCGGCGCAACCTCGAACTGATCCGCGCCAGCCTGCGTGCAGCCCTTGATCGCCAGACCCCCGCCACCCAGCTGCAATCCCAGCGCCTGACCCTGCAGCGGCTGGCCTGCGATGCGGACATGGTGCTGGACCTGCACTGCGACTTCGAGTCCGTCACCCACCTCTACACCACGCCCGAGGCCTGGCCGCAGGTCGAACCGCTGGCGCGCTGCATCGGCTCCCAGGCCAGCCTGCTGGCCACCGACTCCGGCGGCCAGTCGTTCGACGAATGCTTCACGCTGCTCTGGTGGCAGTTGCAGGAGCGCTTCGGCGAACGCTTCGACATTCCGCCCGGCAGCTTTTCGGTGACCGTCGAACTGCGCGGCCAGGGCGACGTCAGCCATCCGCTGGCCGAACAGGACAGCCAGGCGCTGATCGATTACCTGACCCACTTCGGCGCGATCGCCGGCGAACCGGCGCCGCTGCCGCCGCTGCCCTTCCCGGCCACGCCGCTGGCCGGGGTCGAGCCGGTCGCCACGCCGGTCGGCGGGCTGCTGGTGTTCACCGCCACGCCGGGCCAGTACCTGGAGGCCGGCCAACAGATCGCCGACATCATCGACCCGATCACCGACCGCGTGACCCCCGTCCACTGCACCGTCGCCGGCCTGCTGTACGCGCGCTCGCTGCGCCGCATGGCCACCGCCGGCATGGTCGTCGCCCATGTGGCCGGCGCCGAAGCCTACCGCAGCGGCTATCTGCTTTCGCCTTGAGGATGCCTGTTCCATGTACAAACTGACTGTTGAAGACCTGCACAAGAGCTACGGCGACCATCAGGTGCTCAAAGGCGTTTCGCTCAAGGCCAAGACCGGCGACGTGATCAGCCTGATCGGCGCCAGCGGCTCGGGCAAGAGCACCTTCCTGCGCTGCATCAATTTCCTCGAACAGCCCAACAGCGGCGCGATGAGCCTCGACGGCCAGCCGATCCGCATGGCCACCGACCGCCACGGCATGCACGTCGCCGACCCGGACGAACTGCAGCGCCTGCGCACCCGCCTGGCCATGGTGTTCCAGCACTTCAACCTGTGGAGCCACATGACCGTGCTGGAGAACATCACCATGGCCCCGCGCCGGGTGCTGGGCTGCGCCAAGGCCGAGGCCGAAGACCGCGCCCGCCGCTACCTGGACAAGGTCGGCCTGCCGGCGCGGGTGGCCGACCAGTACCCGGCGTTCCTTTCCGGCGGCCAGCAGCAACGGGTGGCCATCGCCCGGGCGCTGGCGATGGAGCCGGAGGTGATGCTGTTCGACGAGCCGACCTCGGCCCTCGACCCGGAACTGGTCGGCGAGGTGCTCAAGGTGATCCAGGGCCTGGCCGACGAGGGCCGCACCATGATCATGGTGACCCACGAAATGAGCTTCGCGCGCAAGGTGTCCAGCCAGGTGCTGTTCCTGCACCAAGGGTTGGTGGAGGAAGAAGGCGCGCCGGAGGACGTGCTGGGCAACCCCAGGAGCGAGCGGCTGAAGCAGTTCCTCAGCGGCAACCTCAAGTGAACCGTCCCTGAAAACGCAACGGCCGGTCAGCGGAAACCTTTTCGGCTTCCGTTGACCGGCCGTTCGTTCGGGCGACGGTTCAAGCGACAGGCGCCGGCGGCGGTTCGTCCGGCAAGGTGGGCTCACCGGGTTCGGTCGGCTGTTCGTTGGGCGTATCGGGGTCGGGTTGACCGGGAATGCCCCCGGCCATGCCGACGGGCGGTTGCGCCAGCAACGACCAGGCCAATACCCCGACCTGATTGGGCTCGAGCCTTGCCAGTTCGGCGGTGATTCGCGGATCGATCTTCATGGGGGCCCTCCTCGGCGAAGGCCCGCTCTGCGCAAGGCAAAACGGGCGGTACACCCCATAGAGTGTCCACCCGCCGAAGAATTCCCGGCAAATGCCGGACGGACGGATCAGGTGCGCGGCAGGGTCACGCCGCGCTGGCCCTGATACTTGCCGCCGCGATCCTTGTAGGAGACTTCGCATTGCTCGTCGGATTCCAGGAACAGCATCTGCGCCACGCCTTCGTTGGCGTAGATCTTCGCCGGCAGGTTGGTGGTGTTCGAGAATTCCAGGGTCACATGGCCTTCCCACTCAGGTTCCAGCGGCGTGACGTTGACGATGATGCCGCAGCGGGCATAGGTGCTCTTGCCCAGGCAGATGGTCAGCACGTTGCGCGGAATGCGGAAGTACTCGACGGTGCTGGCCAGGGCGAAGGAGTTCGGCGGAATGATGCACACGTCGCTGTGAATGTCGACGAAGCTGCCGGCGTCGAAGTTCTTAGGGTCGACGATGGCCGAATTGATGTTGGTGAACACCTTGAAATGATTGGTGCAACGCACGTCGTAGCCGTAGCTCGACACACCGTAGGAAATCACTCGGCTGTCGTCGCTGCCGCGCATCTGGCGCTCGACGAACGGTTCGATCATGCCGTGTTCCTGCGCCATGCGGCGAATCCACTTGTCCGATTTGATGCTCATGGCGGGTGTCCTGAATAGCGAGGTGGAAAAAATCTGTCCGGCATCTTACCGGGCGCGTCGCCGGGTTCAAAGTCCGGGGCGCGATTATCCCCCCATCGCCAGGTTTCACGGGGCCTGGCGACGAACCGTCACACCGCCGGTCCCGAAAACGGAGAAACCTTCGCAAGAAGCATTGGCACGTTCATGAAAAAGGGTTAAGGTGGCGCCACTGTGCTGCTTGTGTCACTGAGAATCTCTCCACGATATGTTGAATTTCGATCCAACCGTCTACAAGAATTTTTCCTGCTCTTTGCACTCAGTCTCGGCCAGGGTTCTTCCTGAGTCGCAGTAATCTTTGTCCAAGGAGTTTCACCATGTCCAATCGCCAAACCGGTACCGTTAAGTGGTTCAACGATGAGAAAGGCTTCGGCTTCATCACCCCACAATCCGGTGACGATCTGTTCGTACACTTCAAAGCCATCCAGGCTGACGGTTTCAAAACCCTGAAAGAAGGCCAGCAGGTTTCTTTCATCGCTACCCGCGGTCAGAAAGGCATGCAAGCTGAAGAAGTACAAGTTATCTAACTTGTCGCTTTAGCGAAAAAAGAGCCCCGCCCTCAACGCGGGGCTTTTTTGTGGGCGCCTGCTTATGGCGCAGGCAAAAAAAACGCAGCCCGACGGCTGCGTTTTTTGTGGGCGGCGTTACCAGGCCACACCGAACCCGGCGGTGTAGCGGGTCTTGTTCAGATCCGCATCGTTGGTGCCGCTGATGATGTCGCGCTCGGCCTTGACGTTCAGCGAGGCCCAGTCGGTGACCTTGTAGCGCAGGCCCATCTCCGCATCCAGGGCGTAGTTCGCGACATCGGACAACGGCTTGCCGACTTCGCCGTTGGTGAAGAACTCCACCTTCTTGCCGATCAGGTAGCGGTTGTAGTCCCACTTCACCGCCACCGAGTAGAAATTGTCCTTGCTGCCGTCGCGGTACTCATAGTCGGTGCGGTTGAATAGCGAGCCCAGGGAGAACGCCCCCAGCTCGTCGTCCCAGAACTGGTAGCCTGGACCGGTGCCGACCACCCGCTGGCGCGCCAGCTCTTCGATGTGGTCGCGCTTGTAGCTCAGGCGGCCTCGCCAGAACCACTGATCGGTGAGGAAGCGGTCGAGGGAGTACTCGGCGCGCCAGTTGTCGGTGGTGGTGACGTCATCCTGCACCTCGCGGTTGTATTCGCCTTCACCGGTGTGCCGCCAGCGGCCGTGGCGCGCAGAGGTCTTGAAGCCGATGTCGTAGTCGTCGGTGTCCTTTTCGGCCCGCTGGTAATCCAGGGCCAGGTCGACGTTGCCCTTCCACACCAGATCCTCGACCACAGGCTTGGGCTTGAGGATCTGCTGGATGCTCGCCAGTTCGACGGTCTTCGGCGCCTCGCCGTTGGCCAGGGTGACCTTGCCGTCGCCGGCGGCGCTCAGCGACTTGGCCTTCTCGCCGCTGTAGGCATCCTGCTTGACCAGCAGTTCCTGATCGCTCTCCAGGGTCTTGACCTGTTTCCAGTCGATCGTGACGGCACCGGCGTACGGGGTCTGGATCAACAGCTTGCCGCCGTCGAACAGCGTGATCTTGCCGCTCAGCTTGTCGCCGTTGTTCAACCAGACGGTATCGGCAAGCAGGGGGGTGGATGCGCTGAAGACAGCGAGGCACAGCAGGGTTCTGGACAACATAAGCGAATCGGGGGCTCGAGTTTGCGGGAAAAAAGGTCGGCATTATCCGTAGGAATAAGTCCCTGACAACGACTGACATGACTATTTCTGTTGAGTTCATTTCTCAATTGGCCCTGCACCGATTAGGCTTAAAGGCATCGAGGCGATTGTTTTGCACAACCGCGCAGGAACCGCAGACGTGACAGACCCGAACCCAACCGACGAAAGCCAGGCGCAAATCCGACGCACGGCGCTCTACTCGACCCTGGCCCAAGTGCCCGAAGGCAAGGTCGTCAGCTATGGTCAATTGGCCGAACTGGCCGGGTTGGGGCGCGCCGCCCGCTGGGTCGGCCGCACCCTGAGCCAACTGCCCGGCGACACCCGGCTGCCGTGGCACCGCGTGCTCGGCGCCGGCGGCCGCATCAGCCTCCCGGCCGGCAGCCCATCGGGGGACGAACAACGGGCGCGGTTGCGCATGGAAGGGGTCACCGTCCTGAACAATCGTGTGGATATTCGGCGCCATGGCTGGCGTCCGGTAGAGCACAGCGGTTAGAGTGCGCGCTTTGTTTTCGCAATCTTGAGGCAGACTTCAGCCCATGCCCCGTAAAACCTGGCGCGCCGCGCTCGCCGCCTATGCCAGTCCTTCGACGCTCGTGCTGTTGTTGCTGGGTTTCGCCGCCGGCCTGCCGTACATGCTGGTGTTTTCAACGCTGTCGGTCTGGCTGCGCGAAGCCGGCGTGGCCCGCGAAACCATCGGCTACGCGAGCCTGATCGGCCTGGCCTATGCGTTCAAGTGGGTCTGGTCGCCGCTGCTCGACCAATGGCGCCTGCCGCTGCTGGGCAAACTGGGGCGTCGCCGCTCCTGGCTGGTGCTGTCGCAGTCGCTGGTGATCCTCGGCCTGGTCGGCATGGGTTTCTGCGATCCGCAGAAGCACCTGTCCTGGCTGATCGCCATCGCCGTCCTCGTCGCGTTCGCCTCCGCCACCCAGGACATCGCCGTGGACGCCTATCGCCTGGAGATCGCGGACGACAACCGCCAGGCCGCGCTCGCCGCCAGCTACATGTCCGGCTACCGGGTCGCAGCCCTGCTGGCGACCGCCGGTGCACTGTTCTTCGCCGAAGGCTTCGGCTCCACCGGCTTCAACTACCAGCATTCAGCCTGGACCGGCACCTACGTCCTGTTCGGCGTCCTGATGGTGCCGGCGCTGCTGACCTCCCTGCTGATGCGCGAGCCGCCCGTGCCGCTGCGCACCCAACTGCAGGCCGGCCGCTACACGTTCATGCACCAGCTGATGTCGGTGTTCGTGCTGATCATCCTGCTGGTGTCCGTGCCGGCGATGTTCACCCAGCTCTACAACACCGACTTCGCCAGCGTGCTGTTCGAAGGCGTCAGCCTGCTCGACCTGCTGCTGGAGGACCGCGCGTTCCTGCGGGCGATCCTCTACACCACCCTCACCTGCCTGTGCCTGTCGGCCATGGGCCGCCGGGGCCTGGCGCCGGTGCTGACGCCGGTCAACGACTTCATTTTGCGCTACCGCTGGCAGGCCCTGCTGCTGCTTGGGCTGATCGCCACCTACCGGATGTCCGACACGGTGATGGGCGTGATGGCCAACGTGTTCTACATCGACCAGGGCTTCACCAAGGACCAGATCGCCAGCGTCAGCAAGATCTTCGGCCTGATCATGACCCTCGTCGGCGCCGGCATGGGCGGCCTGCTGATCGTGCGTTTCGGCATCCTGCCGATCCTGTTCATCGGCGGCGCGGCCTCGGCGGCCACCAACCTGCTGTTCCTGATGCTGGCCGACATGGGCCCGAACCTGAAGATGCTGGTGCTGACCATCTCCCTGGACAACTTCAGCTCCGGCCTGGCCACCTCGGCGTTCGTCGCGTACCTGTCGAGCCTGACCAACCTCAAGTTCTCCGCCACCCAGTACGCCCTGCTCAGCTCGATCATGCTCCTGCTGCCGCGGCTGATCGGCGGCTATTCCGGGGTGATGGTCGAGAAGTTCGGCTACCACAACTTCTTCCTGATCACCGCGATGCTCGGTGTGCCGACCCTGGTGCTGATCGCCCTGCACTGGTTCCAGGAAAGCCGCCGCGAAGGCCCGACGCCGACGCCCGAGCCCGTGCAGGCGCCGGTCGCGGAAGAGTCGTAGGGCATTTCGCCAAAGGCGGGACGAATCCCGCCGTTCTGCCCCGCCGCCGGCCGCACGCCTGTACGTCAGCAAATCTCGCCCGTACAATGCTCCGTCTATTTCCAGTCTCAGCAACCGACAACGGCCAATCATGCGCACCAGTCAATTTTTGCTCGCCACACAGAAAGAAACGCCTTCCGACGCGGTCGTGATCAGCCATCAGCTGATGCTGCGCGCCGGCATGATCCGCAAACTCGCTTCGGGCCTGTACACCTGGCTGCCGATGGGCCTGCGGGTAATGCGCAAGGTGGAAGCCATCGTCCGCGAAGAAATGGACGCCGCCGGCTCTCTGGAAGTGTTGATGCCGGGCACCCAGCCGGCCGAACTGTGGCAGGAGTCGGGACGCTGGGAAGAATACGGCCCTGAACTGCTGCGCATCAAAGACCGCCACGGCCGCGACTTCTGCGCAGGCCCGACCCACGAAGAGGTCATCACCGACCTGATGCGCAACGAGTTGAGCAGCTACAAGCAGCTGCCGATCAACCTGTACCAGATCCAGACCAAGTTCCGTGACGAGATCCGCCCACGCTTCGGCCTGATGCGCGGCCGCGAATTCATCATGAAGGACGCCTACTCGTTCCACGCCGACCTGGCCTCGCTGCAGGTCACCTACGACCGCATGCACCAGGCGTACTGCAACGTGTTCACCCGCCTGGGCCTGAAGTTCCGCCCTGTGGAGGCCGACAACGGTTCCATCGGCGGCGCCGGCTCCCATGAGTTCCACGTGCTGGCCGAGTCCGGCGAAGACGACATCGTCTTCAGCAACGGCTCCGACTACGCGGCCAACATCGAGAAGGCCGAAGCCGTGCCGCGCGAAACCTCGCGTCCTGCACCGACCGAAGAGCTGCGCCTGGTCGACACCCCGGACACCAAGACCATCGCGGCCCTGGTGGAAAAATTCGGCCTGCCGATCGAAAAGACCGTCAAGACCCTGATCGTGCACGCCGAAGAGAAAGGCAAGCTGATTGCCCTGATCATCCGCGGCGACCACGAACTCAACGAAATCAAGGCCGCCAACCAGCCTGGCGTGGCCAGCCCTCTGGTCATGGCCAGCGACGCGGAGCTGCGTGACGCCATCGGCGCCGGCGCCGGCTCCCTCGGCCCGCTGAACCTGCCGCTGCCGATCATCATCGACCGCTCGGTCGAACTGATGAGCGACTTCGGCGTCGGCGCCAACATCGACGACAAGCACTACTTCGGCCTGAACTGGGAACGCGACCTGCCGGTTCCGACCGTGGCCGACCTGCGCAACGTCGTGTCCGGCGATCCGAGCCCGGACGGCAAGGGCACCCTGGAGATCAAGCGCGGCATCGAAGTCGGGCACATCTTCCAGCTGGGCAACAAGTACAGCAAGGCGATGAAGTGCGAAGTGCTGGGCGAGAACGGCAAGCCGGTCACCCTGGAAATGGGTTGCTACGGCATCGGCGTGTCCCGCGTGGTGGCTGCGGCCATCGAGCAGAACAACGACGAGAACGGCATCATCTGGAGCGACGCCCTGGCACCGTTCCAGATCGCCCTGGTGCCGCTGCGCTACGAGACTGACCTGGTGCGCGAAGCCACCGACAAGCTGTACGCGGAACTGACCGCCGCCGGCTTCGAAGTGCTGCTGGACGACCGCGACAAGAAGACCAGCCCGGGCATCAAGTTCGCGGACATGGAACTGATCGGCATCCCTCACCGGATCGTGGTCAGCGACCGTGGCCTCGCCGACGGCAACCTGGAATACAAGAGCCGTTCCGAGGCCGAGGCGCAAGCGCTGCCGGTCGCTGACGCGCTGTCCTTCCTGCAGGCCCGCATCCGCCGCTGACACCAGATAGAGACGTCATGTTCAAGCGAAACACCTTAGGCCTCGGTGGCGCCGCCCTGTGCGGCGCCCTGCTGGTCAGCGGCTGTGCCAACCACATGTCGCAACGCAGCGAGCACGAGGAACGGGTCGAGCGCAAACTGCTCGATCACAGCCTGCAGATCGATGTCGGCGAGCCCAAGGTGCTTGAGCTGCCGCAGCGGCGCGTGAAGATCCACGAGCAGAAGACCTTCGAGGTCACCGAGTTCGAGGTCACCCGTCACTACGACCGCTACACGCCTTACCAACCCTGGCGGGAAATCTACGAGATCCCGCTGGGTGCGGTGGCGGTGGTGGCCGGCGTCGGCGCCAACGTGGTCAACGTGTTCGCCCTGGGCAACCTGCCGGACAGCGTGACCAAGGACTGGCTGAGCTACGGCTTCGCCGGGCTCAACCCGTTCATGAACGTACAGTCCCACGGCCGTGCGCAACAGAACCTGGCCGGCATCGACGAAGTCCAGCGCGACAAGCGCACGGAATACTCAAGCCTGCCGTGGAGCGAGCGCCCGGTTCAGGTCAAGGCCGGCAAGCAGACCTTCGACATGACCACCGACCGCAACGGCGTGCTGCGCCTGAACCTGCTGGACAGCCCGTTCGCCGAGCATGACCTCAATCACCTGGGCAAACTGCAGATCAGCGTGGAAGACGCCAAGGACGACGTGCACACCGACTCGTCGCTGGCGATCAGCGGCCACCTGCGCGGCAAGCTGCTGGAGGCCCACGCGCTGATCTACGACGATCTGGAAGACGACGAAGTGAGCCAGTGGGTGCACCGGGTCAAGCGCCTGTCGGAGCTGGGCCTGGAAGAGGAAGCCAGCGAGCTGGAACAGAGCCTGATCGAGCTGACCCGCAACGATCCGGAACTGCAGACCGAATTCCTCAAGTCCCTGACCAGGGATGCCGGGCGCCTGGTGGCGGATCCGGGGCCGAACTGAGAACAAAGCAATGGGGGCCATGGCGGTCTGCCTGACGGGCCGCCTTAGCCAGGCTCCACCACCGGATCAGCGCTCAAACAGCTCCATCTGCTCGAACCCGCCCCGCAGATCCTCCAGCCTCACCCCCACGCCCAGCAACCGCACCGGCTTGCCGCCCCGGTTGAACGCCTGGGTCAGCATCAACTGATAACTGCCCAGATCCCGCCCTGCCCCGGCCTGCTCCAATGTGGTCTGGGTGAAGTCATGGAACTTCACCTTGACGAACGGCTTGCCCGGCCGGTAGCTGCTGTCGATCCGCGCCATGCGGGTCTTGAGGGTCTCCAGCAGTTCCGGAAGCTTGTCCAGGCAACTACGCAGATCCGGGAGATCGACGTCGTAGGTGTTTTCGACGCTGATCGACTGCCGGCGGCTGTCGTTGTGCACCTGCCGCTCATCGATCCCGCGGGCCAAGCTCCACAGACGCTCGCCGAAACTGCCGAACTCGCGCACCAGCGTCAACTTGTCCCATTCGCGCAACTGCCGGCAGTCGTCGATGCCCAGCTTGTGCAGCTTGTCGGCGGTGACCTTGCCCACGCCGTGCAGCTTGCCGACCGGCAAGCCGGCGACGAAGTCCTCGACCTGGTCCGGCGTGACCACGAACAGACCATTGGGCTTTTTCCAGTCGCTGGCAATCTTGGCCAGAAACTTGTTCGGCGCCACCCCGGCGGACACCGTGATGTGCAGCTGATTGGACACCCGTCGGCGGATGTCCTGGGCGATCCGTGTGGCGCTGCCGCCAAAATGAGCGCTGTCCGACACATCGAGGTAAGCCTCGTCCAGCGACAGCGGTTCGATCAGGTCGGTGTAGTCGCGAAAGATCGTGTGAATTTCCTTCGACGCCTCGCGATAGGCGTCCATCCGGGGCTTGACGATGGTCAGATCCGGGCACAGCTTCAGTGCATGGCCGGAAGACATGGCCGAACGCACGCCGTACGCACGCGCCTCGTAGTTGCATGTAGCGATCACCCCGCGACGCTCCGGCGAGCCGCCAACGGCCAGAGGCTTGCCGGCCAGGCTCGGGTCGTCACGCATCTCGATGGCGGCGTAGAAACAGTCACAGTCGATGTGGATGATTTTTCGCTGGGTCATGACAGAAAGGAAAACATGGCAAGCCGGATCGGCAGTATCTCACTGACACCTGTATATAGCACCAGTACTCAGAAGGTTCTTTTTCACCCGTAGGAAATCCGAACCGAATTTATTTCTTCAATCGAGATTAGCCGGGCAATAGAGCTGAAACCCTTGCCCTGCCTGCCCCGCAGCCTTCCAGGCCACCGTGAAATTCCGCTAAGCGGTTGAAGCTCAACAGATTTTTTCCACATTGCCGGTTGACACCCCGGCAATCCTCTGTAGAATGCCGCCACATCAGACGCGGGATGGAGCAGCCTGGTAGCTCGTCGGGCTCATAACCCGAAGGTCGTCGGTTCAAATCCGGCTCCCGCAACCAAACATCAGAAAAGGCCACTTGAAAAAGTGGCCTTTTTTGTGCGCGCGTGTATTGCAGGCGCGACACAAACCCTTGCGACTGAACCACTTAGCGCTCCCCCGCAGGCCGTCCGGCCGAAATGCACACTAATTTGACCCTTATCCGCATTAGCGGTTGACACTGCGCCGCCGGTCTGTAGAATGCCGCCTCACAGACGCGGGATGGAGCAGCCTGGTAGCTCGTCGGGCTCATAACCCGAAGGTCGTCGGTTCAAATCCGGCTCCCGCAACCAAACATCAAAGAAGGCTACTCGAAAGAGTGGCCTTTTTTGTATCTGTGGAAAAAGTCCTTTCGCAACAATGATCTGTCATCGTGCAGTGAACCCTTCAGGATCCTCAGACCCGCCGCACAGCGACTATGCTTGAGTCGCGGGCCGGTGCCTGCGATCCGGAAACCGCCCTCGCCGCCATCCGGCGGGAGGCGTAGTATTTTGTGATTATTTTTTTCTACAGGGATTGGTAACTTGGCTGGATACCCCCATCCTGTCGCGCACAATCCACGAGGTGATTGATGCGCGCCAACTCGTCTGATCCACAAGACACCGTCACAGCGACCCAACCGATCAAGACCGAGCGCCTGCGCTTGCTGGATCGCCTGAGCAAGTACCGCCAGCCGATCGGCCTGGCGGTTACGCTGCTGCTGTTCGCCATCGCGCTGATCGCGTGCCGCCACCTGTTGAGCGAGCTCGATCTCGACGCCCTGCACGACTCGATCCTGGACGTACCGAAACCGGCCCTGCTCGGCGCCTTCGGCGCGACGGTCGCCGGCTTCATCATCCTGCTGGGCTACGAGTGGTCCGCCAGCCGCTACGCCGGCGTGACGCTCGCGCCGCGCACCCTCGCCCTCGGCGGCTTCACCGCGTTCGCCATCGGCAACGCCATCGGCCTGTCGCTGCTGTCCGGCGGCTCGGTGCGCTACCGTCTGTATGCGCGCCACGGGCTGGGCGCGACGGAAGTCGCGCATATGACCCTGTTCGCCAGCCTGTCGCTGGGTTGCGCCCTGCCGCCGCTGGCCGCCCTCGCCACCCTGAGCGACCTGCCCGCCGCCTCGCAGGCCCTGGGCCTGTCCGAAGGCCTGCTGGGGACGATCGCCGGCGCCGTGCTGCTGCTGGGCTCGATCCTGGTCATCGGCATCTACCGCCGGCGCCTGCCGGAGCAGCCCTACCCGGACAACCTGCTGGTCAAGGCCGGCCGCCGCACCCTGCGCCTGCCGGGCCGGCGCCTGACCGTCCTGCAACTGGTCATCACCGCCCTCGACGTCGCCGCCGCCGCCACCGTGCTGTACCTGCTGCTACCGGAAGCCCCGCCGTTCGGCGCCTTCCTGCTGGTGTACCTGCTGGCCCTGGCCGCCGGCGTGCTCAGCCATGTGCCCGGCGGCGTCGGCGTGTTCGAAGCCATCCTGCTGGCCGCCTTCGCCGACAAGCTCGGCGCCGCGCCGCTGGCCGCCGCGCTGCTGCTGTACCGCCTGATCTACGTGGTGCTGCCGATGCTGGTGGCGTGCGTGCTGCTGCTGATCAACGAAGGCCAGCGCCTGTTCCAGTCCCAGACCCTGCGTGCGGCCTCCGGCCTGGCGGCGCCGATCCTGGCGGTGCTGGTGTTCCTGTCCGGCGTGGTGCTGCTGTTTTCCGGCGCGACCCCGGAGATCGACACGCGCCTGGAACACATCGGTTTCCTGATTCCCCACCGCCTGGTCGATGCCTCGCACTTCGGCGCCAGCCTGATCGGCGTGCTGTGCCTGATGCTCGCCCAGGGCCTGCGCCGCCGGCTGTCGGCGGCGTGGATGCTGACCACCATCCTGTTGCTGGTGGGCGCCCTGCTCTCCTTGCTCAAGGGGTTCGACTGGGAAGAAGCCACCCTGATGACCCTCACCGCCGCGCTGCTGGGGGTGTTCCGCCGTTCCTTCTATCGTCCGAGCCGCCTGACCGAGCTGCCGTTCTCGCCGCTGTACCTGGTGGCCAGCCTGTGCGTGCTGGGCGCATCGACCTGGCTGCTGCTGTTCGCCTACCAGGACGTGCCGTACAGCCATCAGTTGTGGTGGCAGTTCACCCTCGACGCCGATGCCCCGCGCGGCCTGCGCTCGCTGCTCGGCGCCGCCGTCCTGCTGCTGGTGATCGCCCTGACCTGGCTGCTGCGCACCGCGCGCCCGGTGATCCACCTGCCGACCGCCGACGAACTCGACCGCGCCGCGAAAATCCTCATGGCCTCGTCGCAGCCCGACGGCGGCCTGGCCCTGACCGGCGACAAGGCGCTGCTGTTCCACCCCAACGATGAAGCGTTCCTGATGTACGCCCGCCGCGGCCGCAGTCTGGTGGCCCTGTACGACCCGATCGGCCCCGGCCAGCAGCGGGCGGAAATGATCTGGCAGTTCCGCGACCTGTGCGACATCCATCACGCCCGCCCGGTGTTCTACCAGGTGCGCGCCGAGAACCTGCCGTACTACATGGACATCGGCCTGACCGCGATCAAGCTCGGCGAAGAGGCCCGGGTCGATCTGCATCGCTTTGACCTGGATGCCAAGGGCAAGGAGATGAAGGACCTGCGCTACACCTGGAACCGCGGCACCCGCGACGGCCTGTCGCTGGAGATCCATGAGCCGGGCCAGGCGCCGATGGACGAGCTCAAGGTCATCTCCGATGCCTGGCTGACCGGCAAGAACGTGCGCGAGAAAGGCTTCTCCCTGGGCCGTTTCAGCGACGACTACCTGAAGCATTTCCGCATTGCGGTGATCCGCTTCGAAGGCCGTCCGGTGGCGTTCGCCAACCTGCTCGAGACCTACAGCCATGACCTGGCCAGCCTCGACCTGATGCGCTCGCACCCGGATGCGCCGAAGCTGACCATGGAGTTTCTGATGGTCGGCCTGATTCAACACTATAAGAGTCACGGATACGCGCGCTTCAGCCTGGGCATGGTGCCGCTGTCGGGGTTGCAGCCCCGGCGCGGGGCACCGCTGACCCAGCGCCTGGGCTCGATGGTATTCCGCCGTGGTGAGCAGCTGTACAACTTCCAAGGCTTGCGCCGTTTCAAAGACAAGTTCCAGCCTGATTGGGAACCCCGTTACATGGCCGTGCCCGCCGGACTCGATCCCCTGGTGGCGCTGGCCGACACTGCCGCCCTGATCGCGGGCGGCTTGACTGGATTGGTGAAACGCTGATGATTCAACGCTCCCTGAAGTACATCCTGGCCACGCTGATCGTGCTGGCCGTGATTGCCGGCGGCGGATTCTGGTACCTCAAACGCCCGGCACCGGAACCGACCCTCGAACAACTGACGCCCGCCGACGGCCCGGCCATGACCCGGGTCATTCCCGGCACCAAGCCCAAGGCCCAGGTGCTGGTGGCGGTCAACGACGACCAGAAGCTCAGCGACAAGCAACTGAGCACCCTGAGCCGCAGCGCTTCGGCGCAGATCGTTCAGGTGATCCTGCCCAAGGACTGCCTGCAGCAAAGCCGTGCCCTGCAGACCGGCCTGCGCCAACTGAACGGGCCGGCCACCCTGGTCAGCGGCATCGGCCCGGGCGCGGTGCTGGCCTGGCGCTGGCTGTCCGAGCAGAAGGACGACAAGGCCCAGGCCGTGTCCGTCGACCTGGCCCTGGAAAAGGGCGGCTGCACTCACCTGCTGCCGAAATCCGCCGCCCACGGCCACTGGCTGGTGGCGTGGAACGACAACCCGGACGACACCAGCGCCGGCTTCGTGCGCGACCAGCCGAACGCCGAAACCAGCATCAGCGACTACGACATCAACCTGCCGCAGGTGCTGAACAACGAACTGCGCAAGCTCCTCGTCGGCGGCGACAAGGCCAACGGCGGCCTGCAGATTCCGGTGGTGGAAGTCCCGGCCGGCCAGGCCCGGGACACCGTCACCCTGTTCCTCTCCGGCGACGGCGGCTGGCGTGACCTGGACCGCGACGTGGCCGGGGAAATGGCCAAGATCGGCTACCCGGTGGTGGGCATCGACACCCTGCGCTACTACTGGCAGCACAAGAGCCCCGAGCAGAGTGCGCTGGACCTGACCGAACTGATGCAGCACTACCGGCAGAAATGGGGCACCAAGCGCTTCATCCTCACCGGCTACTCGTTCGGCGCCGACGTGCTGCCGGCGATCTACAACCGTCTGCCGGAAACCGAGCAGCAACGGGTCGACGCCATCATCCTGCTGGCCTTCGCCCGCACCGGCAGCTTCGAGATCGAAGTCGAGGGCTGGCTCGGCAACGCCGGCAAGGAAGCCGCCACCGGTCCGGAAATGGCCAAGCTGCCGGCCGCCAAGGTGGTGTGCATCTACGGCGAGGAAGAGACCGACGAAAGCGGCTGCACCGACAAGACCGCCGTGGGCGAAGCGGTGAAGCTGCCCGGCGGCCACCACTTCGACGAGAACTACCCGGCGCTGGCCAAGCGCTTGGTGGATCTGATCGAGAAGCGTCAGGCGAGCGAGCAGACCGCCGCCGAGTAACCTGAGCGGCCTCAATGAAAAGCCCCCGCAGCCGCAAGGCTCCGGGGGCTTTCGTTTAAAGGCGACGCTCTGCGGCGTCGTAGACCTCTTCGTCGCGTCGCGCGCCGACGGCGACGATCAGAACCTGGATGGCCTTACCGTCGACCCGATAGACAATCCGCGTGTCGCCGGTTCGGATCCGCCTGCAGCCGGCAAGGCTGGCCCTCAACGGTTTGCCGATCTTGTCCGGCTCGCCATGGATGATCCGCTCTTCAATGACATCGAGAATCCGGTTGGCCGCTGCCGCTCCCAGCTGATCCAGATCGCCCTGGACTTCCGGATGATAAACCACTCCCCAAACCATCCAGCGCTCCCTTAATCCTTCCGGGCGTACCTTGCCCGCATATCCTCATGACTGACTGCGCGGGTCTGATCAAAGCTGCCCAGACGCTCACGGGCTGCCGCTTCGATGCGCAGGTTCTCAAGCTCGTCCAGCATTTCCTGATAGGCCTGCACATTGATGATGACCGCTGCCGGCTGGTTGTCCTTGAAGATGACCAGACGTTCGGTGGCACGACTGGAAATCTCCTTGAGCCTCGCGCTGAAGCCCCGGATCATGGCAGTCACGGAGATAGCCTGTTCAGCACGCTCTAGTAATGCCGTCATATTCACCTCTTGCTCAGTTGCTGTTGCGCACGATAATGCACAGAGTATTGCGTTGTATTAAACACAGTGCAACTTGATGCTTCCGTCGTGCACCCCGCAACCGAACGCTCCCGCCGCCCACAAAAAAGCCCCCGCCAGCCGCAAGGCCGACGGGGGCTTTCGCTTTACGGCGGGATTACATCTCCACCTGCGTCCCCAGCTCGATCACCCGGTTCAGCGGCAGGTTGAAGAAGCGCAGGTTGCCGTTGGCGTTCTTCAGCATGAAGGCGAACAGCGCCTCGCGCCAACGGGCCATGCCTTCGAGCTTGGAGGCGATGACCGTTTCGCGGCTGAGGAAGTAGGTGGTGCGCATCGGGCTGAAGTCCAGGTCGTCCAGATGGCACAGTTTCAGCGCCTGGGGCACATCCGGCTCGTCGGTGAAGCCGAAGTGCAGGATCACCCGGAAGAAGCCTTCGCCGTGGGCCTCGACCTCGAAGCGCCGGGACGGCGGCACGCGCGGGATGTCTTCGTAGACCACCGTCAGCAGCACCACTTGCTCATGCAGCACCTGGTTGTGCAGCAGGTTGTGCAACAGGGCGTGGGGCACGGCGTCGGAGCGGGCGGTCAGGAACACGGCGGTGCCCTGCACTCGGTGCGGCGGCTGCACGCGGATGCTGCTGATGAAGATCGGCAGCGGCAACGCGCCTTCGTCCAGACGCTCGACCAGCAGTTGCTTGCCACGCTTCCAGGTGGTCATCAGGATGAACAGCGCCAGGCCGGCGATCACCGGGAATGCGCCGCCCTGGACGATCTTCGGCACGTTGGCGGCGAAGTACAGGCCGTCCACCAGCAGGAAGCCGAGCAGGACCGGCACGGCGAGCACCGGCGGCCACTTCCACAGCAGCAGCATCACCGCCGACACCAGGATGGTGGTCATCAGCATGGTGCCGGTCACGGCCACGCCGTAGGCCGAGGCCAGGGCGCCGGAGGACTCGAAGCCGATCACCAGCAGCACCACGCCGACCATCAGCGACCAGTTCACCGCACCGATGTAGATCTGCCCTTGCTCGTCGCTGGAGGTGTGCTGGATGTACATGCGCGGGATGTAGCCGAGCTGGATCGCCTGACGGGTCAGGGAGAACGCGCCGGAAATCACCGCCTGGGACGCGATCACCGTGGCCAGGGTCGACAGGCCCACCAGCGGGATCAGGGCCCAACTAGGCGCCAGCAGGTAGAACGGGTTGCGCGCGGCGTCCGGGTTCTCCAGCAGCAGTGCGCCCTGGCCGAAGTAGTTGAGCACCAGGGCCGGCAGCACCAGCAGGAACCAGGCGCGGGCGATCGGCTTGCGGCCGAAGTGGCCCATGTCGGCGTACAGCGCTTCGGCGCCGGTCAGCGCCAGCACCACCGCGCCGAGGATCGCCACGCCCATGCCGGCATGCACCATGAAGAAACGCACGGCCCAGACCGGGTTGAGCGCGTGCAGCACTTCCGGGTAGTGGCTGATGCCGTAGATCCCGAGGGCGCCGAGCACCAGGAACCAGGTGACCATGATCGGCCCGAAGAGAATGCCGATCCGCGCCGTGCCGTGCTTCTGGATCAGGAACAGGCCCACCAGCACCACCAGCGACAGCGGCACCACCCAGTGGTCGATGCCCTCGAACGCCAGCCCCAGGCCTTCGATGGCCGAGAGCACGGAAATCGCCGGGGTGATCATGCTGTCGCCGTAGAACAGCGCCGCCCCGATCAGCCCGCAGACCACCAGCAGCGTGCGCAGCCTGGCCCGCTGCCCCGCCGCCCGCCGCGCCAGCGCGGTGAGGGCCATGATCCCGCCTTCGCCCTGGTTGTCGGCGCGCAGCACGAACATCATGTACTTGATCGACACGACCCAGATCAGCGACCAGAAAATCAGCGACAGGATGCCCAGCACCCCGTCGTGATTGACGGGCACGCCATAGGCGCCGGAAAACACTTCTTTCAGGGTGTACAACGGACTTGTGCCAATGTCGCCGTAAACCACCCCGACCGCCGCGACCAGCATGCTCAGCGGCTTGGTTGCCGAACCTTCGGCGCCCGCCGCATGACTACTTGCGTGACCCATCCAACACTCCTGATTCCCAGACCGGCCTCTGAACGAAGCACTTTGCTTTTTGATGCAGCCTGCGCCCTTATTACCTGTTGTTACAGTCGATTGGTTGACTATAAAAAAGCGGTAAAGCGCATTGGCGCGAAGCATAGCGCAGCACTCGTCGCATTTCCCCGTATAAAGCTGGTCAAGTGCGCTGCTCGTCGCTAGAATTGCGCACTTTTTGATCAGAGGCGCAGTTCAAGCGCCCGTCCGTCGGCTCATGCATCAGGCAAGCGACGTCACAGACACCGAGGTTAGACATGTCCACCACTCCTGCGCCGGCCAATCCCAAGGTTGGCTTCGTATCCCTGGGTTGCCCCAAAGCACTGGTCGACTCCGAGCGCATCCTGACCCAGCTGCGCATGGAAGGCTATGACGTGGTGTCCACCTATCAGGACGCCGATGTCGTGGTGGTCAACACCTGCGGCTTCATCGACTCCGCCAAGGCCGAGTCGCTGGAAGTCATCGGCGAAGCGATCAAGGAAAACGGCAAGGTGATCGTCACCGGCTGCATGGGCGTGGAAGAAGGCAACATCCGCGACGTGCACCCGAGCGTGCTGGCCGTGACCGGCCCGCAGCAGTACGAGCAAGTGGTCAGCGCCGTGCACGAAGTCGTGCCGCCCAAGCAGGACCACAACCCGCTGATCGACTTGGTGCCGCCGCAAGGCGTCAAGCTGACCCCGCGCCACTACGCCTACCTGAAGATTTCCGAAGGCTGCAACCACAGCTGCAGCTTCTGCATCATCCCGTCGATGCGCGGCAAGCTGGTCAGCCGTCCGGTGGGCGATGTGCTCGACGAGGCCCAGCGCCTGGTCAAGTCCGGCGTCAAGGAACTGCTGGTGATCTCCCAGGACACCAGCGCCTACGGCGTCGACGTGAAGTACCGCACCGGCTTCTGGAACGGCGCGCCGGTGAAGACCCGCATGACCGAGCTGTGCGAAGCCCTCAGCACCCTCGGCGTCTGGGTGCGCCTGCACTACGTCTACCCGTACCCGCACGTCGACGAGCTGATCCCGCTGATGGCCGCCGGCAAGATCCTGCCGTACCTGGACATCCCGTTCCAGCACGCCAGCCCCAAGGTCCTCAAGTCGATGAAACGCCCGGCGTTCGAAGACAAGACCCTGGCGCGGATCAAGAACTGGCGCGAGATCTGCCCGGACCTGATCATCCGCTCGACCTTCATCGTCGGCTTCCCCGGCGAAACCGAAGAAGACTTCCAGTACCTGCTGGACTGGCTGACCGAAGCCCAGCTCGACCGCGTCGGCTGCTTCCAGTACTCGCCGGTCGAAGGCGCCCCGGCCAACGACCTGGGCCTGGACATCGTGCCGGACGACGTCAAGCAAGACCGCTGGGAGCGCTTCATGGCGCACCAGCAGGCCATCAGCTCGGCGCGCCTGCAACTGCGCATCGGCCGCGAGATCGAAGTGCTGGTGGACGAAGTCGACGAGCAAGGCGCGGTCGGCCGCTGCTTCTTCGATGCCCCGGAAATCGACGGCAACGTGTTCATCGACAACGGCAGCAACCTCAAGCCGGGCGACAAGGTCTGGTGCAAGGTGACCGACGCCGACGAGTACGACCTCTGGGCCGAACAGATCTGATTCGGCAAACCCTGTTCCCGCAGGGAATTGCCCGCTGAAAGCCAAGCCCTGCTCTCTTTGCCGAGATGCGGGGCTTTTTTACGGCTATCGTTGGTGAATCCAC
This sequence comes from Pseudomonas sp. B7(2017), assembly GCF_002112745.1. Lineage (NCBI taxonomy): Bacteria > Pseudomonadati > Pseudomonadota > Gammaproteobacteria > Pseudomonadales > Pseudomonadaceae > Pseudomonas > Pseudomonas sp. B7(2017). The sequence goes on from NZ_NEIP01000004.1 coordinate 274,117, forward strand.
TGATGAGGAGGCAAACGGACATGCGTCATCCTTCGGTCATCCACACGCCGAAACTGAGCGACTACCCGGAACTGACCCGGGTCTGGGAAGCCTCGGTGCGCGCCACCCATGACTTTCTGCCGGACAGCTACATCCTGTTGCTCAAGGATCTGGTGCTGACCCGCTACCTGGATGCCGTGATGCTGATCTGCACCAAGGACCACCGCCAGCGCATCACCGGCTTCGCGGGCGTGGCGGCGGGCAAGGTGGAAATGCTGTTCATTGATCCGGACCATCGCGGGCAAGGCCTGGGCAAGCAATTGCTGCGCTACGCCCTGGAACACCTGAACGCCGACGAACTGGACGTCAACGAGCAGAACCCTCAGGCCCTGGGCTTCTATTTCAAGCAAGGTTTCGAGGTGATCGGCCGTTCGGACGTCGACGGCATGGGCCAGCCCTACCCGTTGCTGCACATGCGGCTGCGCCAGAACCGCCAGCGTTCGAGCACTGGCTAGAGGAGCGGCTGCCTTGCTCAGGCTTTGCGGCGCCGTCAATGACGCCATCGCCAGCAGGCTGGCTCCCACAGGTTTGGCTGCACCGCAAGACCCAGGCGGGAGCAGGCTCGCTCCCGCGTCAAATCCGCACAGGAAACGCAGCGAACCGAAATGGATCCGGGCCTTGGCGCCCCCATGGAGGTACAATGCCGACCCCTTTTTTATTGCGACCCTGCCATGACTGACCCGATCCGCCTTTCCAAACGCCTCATCGAACTGGTCGGCTGCTCCCGCCGTGAGGCCGAACTGTTCATCGAGGGCGGCTGGGTCACCGTGGACGGCGAAGTCGTCGACGAACCGCAGTTCAAGGTCGGCGACCAGAAAGTCGAGCTCGACAAGGACGCCAAGGCCACCGCGCCGGAGCCGGTGACCCTGCTGCTCAACGTACCGGCCGGCATGGACACCGAGACCGCCATGCGCTCGCTCGGCGCCGACACCCTCAGCGAAGAGCACCGGTTCGGCAAACGGCCGCTGCGCGGGCACTTCCTGCGCCTGACCGCCGGCGCCGACCTGCAGCCGGGCGCCAGCGGCCTGATGGTGTTCACCCAGGACTGGAAAGTGCTGCGCAAACTCACCGCCGACGCCGCGAAGATCGAGCAGGAGTACGTGGTCGAGGTCGAGGGCGAAATGACCGAGCACGGCCTGAACCGCATGCAGCACGGCCTGCGCGTCAAGGGCACCGAACTGCCGCCGGTCAAGGCCAGCTGGCAGAGCGAAAACCGCCTGCGCTTCGCCATGAAGAACCCGCAGCCCGGGCTCCTCGCTCGGCTGTGCGAAGCGGTCGGGCTGAAGGTGCTGGGCATCCGTCGCATCCGCATCGGCGGCGTGTCCATCGGCAAGGTGCCGGCGGGCCAGTGGCGCTACCTGTCCGGCAAAGAGAAGTTCTGACGCCCGGCCGCCTCCCGACATCCGGCATCGCCTGCGCGGTGCCCACAACGAACCCTCAGGATTGCACACATGATTCACAACGACGTACTGCGCAGCGTGCGCTACATGCTCGACATCAGCGACAAGAAGGTCGTCGAGATCACCAAGATGGGCGGCATGGACGTGGCGCTGAAAGACGTGGTGGCCTACCTCGACAAGAAGGAAGAGGACGAAGAAGGCTTCGTGCGCTGCCCGGACGACGTCATGGCCCACTTCCTCGACGGCCTGGTGATCCTCAAACGCGGCAAGGACGACAGCCGCCCGCCGCTGCCGGTCGAACTGCCGGTGACCAACAACATCATCCTGAAGAAACTGCGCGTGGCCTTCGAGCTGAAGGAAGACGACCTGCACGTGATCCTCAAGTCCGTCGACTTCCCGGTGTCCAAGCCTGAGCTGAGCGCCCTGTTCCGCAAGGTCGGCCACAACAACTACCGCCCGTGCGGCGACCAGTTGCTGCGCAACTTCCTCAAGGGCCTGACCCTGCGCGTGCGCGGCTGAGCCATGGCCTACAGCGTCTCCCCCATCGGCTTCGTGCGCTCCTGCTTCAAGGAGAAGTTCGCCATTCCCCGTCAGCCGCAACTGGCCCCGGCCGCCCGCGGCGTGCTGGAACTGGTGGCGCCATTCGACCAGGGCGATGCGGTGCAGGGCCTTGAGCAGGTCAGCCACGTGTGGCTGCTGTTCCTGTTCCATCAGGCGCTGGAGGACACGCCACGGCTGAAGGTGCGCCCGCCTCGCCTGGGCGGCAACAAGTCCATGGGGGTGTTCGCCACCCGCGCCACCCATCGGCCCAACGGCATCGGCCAGTCCGTGGTGAAACTGGACAAGGTCGAGGCCGGCAGGTTGTTCATCTCCGGCATCGACTTGCTGGACGGCACGCCGGTACTCGACATCAAGCCTTACGTGCCCTACGCCGACATCGTCCCCGAAGCCTGCAACGGCATCGCCAGCGCCGCGCCGGTGCTGATTGACGTGGAATGGGCAGAGGCGGCGCTGCAACAGGCCCACGGGCATGCCCAGCGCCTCGGCGAACCGCTGGTCGAGCTGATCGGGCAATGCCTGGCCCAGGATCCGCGCCCGGCCTACCAGACGCCCCAGCCTGAGCGCGAGTACGGTGCGCAGTTCTGGGACCTGGACGTGCGTTGGCATTACCCGACGCCGGAGCGGATCCGCGTCCTGGAAGTGGTTCCCGCCGGCGCCTGAGCCCGGAAACGAAAAAGCCCGCGCTGCCGGTGAAGGCAACGCGGGCTTTTTCATGTCTGCGAGAGCGTGCTCGCTCCTGCAGGGGGTAGGCTTACTTCTCGACGAACGCGCGCTCGATCAGGTAGTCGCCAGGCTCGCGCATGCGGGCCGAGATCTTCAGGCCGAAGCTGTCGAGCACTTCGCTGGTCTCGTCGAGCATGCTCGGGCTGCCGCAGATCATCGCGCGGTCGTCCTGCGGGTTGATCGGCGGCAGGCCGATGTCGCTGAACAGTTTGCCGCTGCGCATCAGGTCAGTCAGGCGGCCCTGGTTCTCGAACGGCTCGCGGGTCACGGTCGGGTAGTAGATCAGCTTGTCGCGCAGCGCTTCGCCGAAGAACTCGTTCTGCGGCAGGTGCTCGGTGATGAACTCACGGTAGGCGACTTCGTTGACGTAGCGAACGCCGTGAACCAGGATCACTTTCTCGAAGCGCTCGTAGGTTTCCGGATCCTGGATCACGCTCATGAACGGGGCGAGGCCGGTGCCGGTGCTCAGCAGGTACAGGTGCTTGCCCGGGTTCAGGTCGTCCAGCACCAGGGTGCCGGTCGGCTTCTTGCTGATGATGATCTCGTCGCCTTCCTTCAGGTGCTGCAGCTGGGAGGTCAACGGGCCATCCGGCACCTTGATGCTGAAGAACTCCAGATGCTCTTCCCAGTTCGGGCTGGCGATCGAGTAGGCGCGCATAAGCGGGCGGCCGTTGGGCTGTTGCAGGCCGATCATCACGAACTGACCGTTCTCGAAGCGCAGGCCCGGATCGCGGGTGCACTTGAAGCTGAACAGAGTGTCGTTCCAGTGGTGAACACTGAGGACACGCTCGTGGTTCATGTTGCTCATGTACGGGGGACTCCTGGAGATTGATCTGCGCCTTGCTCTGCACTGCTCTCGAAGAGCGCCGACGGTGCGCAATTGCATCGCATTCTAATAGCGCCGACAATATCTGTTAACTGGATTATCAAGATAACGGTTATCGGTTATATCGATATGCGATTTACACTCCGTCAACTGCAAGTCTTCGTCGCCGTGGCCCAGCAGGAAAGCGTTTCCCGGGCTGCCGGGCTGCTCAACCTGTCGCAATCGGCGGCGAGCACCTCGATCACTGAACTGGAGCGTCAGTCCAGCTGCCAGCTGTTCGACCGCGCCGGCAAGCGCCTGAGCCTCAACGCCCTGGGCAAGCAACTGCTGCCGCAGGCGGTGGCGATGCTCGACCAGGCCAAGGAAATCGAGGACCTGCTCAACGGCAAGTCCGGTTTCGGCTCGCTGTCGGTGGGCGCGACGCTCACCATCGGCAATTACCTGGCGACCCTGCTGATCGGCGGCTTCATGCAGCGCCACCCGGAAAGCCAAGTGAAGCTGCATGTGCAGAACACCGCCAACATCGTGCAACAGGTCGCCCACTACGAAATTGATCTGGGTCTAATCGAAGGCGATTGCAGCCACCCGGACATCGAAGTGCAGAGCTGGGTCGAGGATGAGCTGGTGGTGTTCTGCGCCCCGCAGCATCCGCTGGCCCAGCGCGGCAGCGTGACCATGGACGAACTGACCCAGGAAGCGTGGATCCTGCGCGAACAAGGCTCCGGCACGCGCCTGACCTTCGATCAGGCCATGCGTCATCACCGCAGCGCGCTGAACATCCGGCTGGAGCTGGAGCACACCGAGGCGATCAAGCGCGCGGTGGAGTCGGGGTTGGGGATCGGCTGCATCTCGCGCCTGGCGCTGCGCGATGCCTTCCGGCGCGGCAGCCTGGTGCCGGTGGAGACACCGGACCTGGATCTGGCCCGGCAGTTCTACTTCATCTGGCACAAGCAGAAGTACCAGACCTCCGCCATGCGCGAATTCCTCGAACTGTGCCGCGCCTTCACCGCAGGTGTGCAGCGCAGCGACGAGATCGTGCTGCCCAGCATCGCTTAAAGCAGGATCACCGCCCAGACCAGGGCGATCATGCTCAGGGCCACGAACTGCGCGGCGCTGCCCATGTCCTTGGCGTTCTTGGACAGCGGGTGCAGTTCCAGGGAAATGCGGTCGATGGCCGCCTCCACCGCCGAGTTCAGCAGCTCGACGATCAGCGCCAGCAGGCACACGGCGATCAGCAGCGCCTGTTCGACCCGGCTGACGTCGAGGAAGAACGACAGCGGAATCAGCACTACGTTGAGCAGCACCAGTTGACGGAACGCCGCTTCGCCGTTGAAGGCTGCGCGCAAGCCGTCCAGCGAGTAGCCGGAGGCGTTGAGGATGCGTTTGAGGCCCGTCTGGCCCTTGAAAGGTGACATAAAGTAGATAACCGACCAAAAAGAAGTGGGAAAGCTAGATCAACGAAAGTCAAAAAAGCGTGAAGGCGCCAGCCCTCACTGGCTGGGAATTGACTCAAGTTGTTGCAGCAGCAACGCCGCCTGGGTGCGGGTGCGCACGTCCAGCTTGCGGAAGATCGCCGTGACGTGAGCCTTGATGGTCGCCTCCGACACGTTCAGCTCATAGGCGATCTGCTTGTTCAGCAGCCCTTCGCAGACCATCGTCAGCACCCGGAACTGCTGCGGCGTGAGACTGGCCAGGCCATCGCTGGCGGCCTTGGCCTCCTTGGAGACGCTGACGGCCTCGAACGCCTGGGGCGGCCAGAACACATCGCCGTCCAGCACCTTGCGCACCGCTTCCTGGATCACGTTCAGGTCGCTGGACTTGGGAATGAAGCCGCTGGCGCCGAACTCCCGGGACTTGACCATCACCGAGGCCTCCTCCTGGGCGGACACCATGACCACCGGAATCTGCGGGTACTGGCCGCGCAGCAGCACCAGCCCGGAGAATCCGTAGGCGCCCGGCATGTTCAGGTCCAGCAGCACCAGGTCCCAATCGGCCTTTTCGGTCAGGCGGGCCTCCAGTTCGGCGATGCTCGCCACCTCCACCAGCCGCACATCCGGGCCGAGGCCCAGGGTCAGCGCCTGATGCAGCGCGCTGCGAAACAACGGGTGGTCATCGGCAATCAGGATGTCGTATGTGGCCATTTTTCAAATGATCCTGTTCTTGATGGCTGGCCCGATGCATTCGGGCCATGCCAAGGCAACTCAAGATAACGCCAGGCAGCGGTATCCACAGGGGCACGTTCAACGCCAATCACGGAAAAAACGGCGTTTCAGACCTTGGCCGCCCCCGAACCGGCGCCAAGCATGCCCAGCGAAGACGGGGTGGTCAAGCGCAACGCCCCCTGCTTTAGCAGTATGGGCCAGTATCAGGCCGGCACCGCTGGCGCGGCGTCAATGAACGGCAGCAGTTCGGCGTGGGCCGGGGTGGACACATTCACCTCCCGCTGCTGCTTGGCGCCCAGGTAATGCTGGCTGAACACGTCGAAATAGGCGTCCAGCGCCGAAGCGGCGTCCGAATCGCCCGCCAGCTCCAGGCACAGCGCCGCGACTTCGGCGGTGCACAGGTGCTCGCTGCGGGTGGAGCGGCGCAGGCGGTAGCGCGACAGCCGGTCGGGCAGCAGGCTGAGGATCGGCAACCGGTCGAAGTACGGGCTCTTGCGGAAGATCTTGCGGGCCTCGGTCCAGGTCGCGTCCAGCAAGATGAACAGCGGGCGCTTGCCGCCGTCGGGCGTCACGGTGTGCGTCACCCGGGACGGCTCGACGTACTCGCCGGGGAACACCAGGTACGGTTGCCGCTGCGGATCGTTGAGCAGCGCAAGCAGCTGTTCGTCGGTGTCGGTGCGCGACCAGATGAAGGCATGGTTGTCGCGCACCACGTCGGCGATCAGCCAGCCGGTGTTGCTGGGTTTGAACACTTCCTTGCCGGTCATGATCAGGCAGACCCCGGAACGGGATTCGACCTTCGGGCGCCACGCGCACAGGCAATGGCTCTGGATCACCCGGCAATCGCGGCAACGGGGCGCGCGCCAGCCACGGGCCTGGATCGGCTTGATGCCTTCGTCTTCGCGCTGGTCGCGCAGGCGGGCCACGGCGTTGGGGGCATGGGTCATTGCGGGCGACGCCGGCAGACAGGGGAACTCGACACGAACAGCACTCGGCAAGGCGATAAAGGCCGGCAGTCTACCAGAGCGGCGGGCGCAAGCCTGTACCCTCCCGACCGGCTCCCCTATAATTCGCCGCCACTGAACGCACAGCCCCGTGGCGGGTCGAACCACCAGTCACTGAACCAGGAGAGTTTCATGCTGCGCCTTACCGTTCCCGTCGCTGCCATTGCGCTGGCGTCTTCCCTCAGCGCCCAGGCCGCCTCCCTGAGTGAGCAGAACCTGAACAGAGAGCTGCGCAACGTCGCCACGCAGAGCAGCGTCGGCACGCCTCGGGCGATCAACGAAGACATTCTCGATCAGGGCTACACCGTCGAGGGCACCACGCTGATCAACCACCTGAGCGTGCAGAAGAGCCACGCCGACCAGATGCGCGCCGACCCCAAGGCCGTGTATTTCCAGCTGGGCGCCTCGGTGTGCAACAACCCGTCCTACCGCAAGCTGATGGCCAAGGGCGCGGTCATGCGCTACGACTTCACCGAAGTGAAGACCAACCGTCCGGTCGGTTCCGCCAGCTATCAAGAGTCGGATTGCCCGAAACCCGGCCCGGCCAAGAAGAAGTAATCACCTGGAATTGGCGCGCCGCTGCTCATCCTCGGCGCGCAGTTCGGCCAGCAAGGCCTGCAGGTAGCGCGAGCGGCGCTCCCCTCCCGCCAGGCGTCGGCAGCACTCCTCCTCGAGACTCACATGATTGGTCTCGGCCGACGCTTTGAGCAACCGATACAGCTGCGTATCGATCTCCAGAATGACTCTGGCCATGTTCCGCCTCCTTGCCACCCGCAAATCCTTGAATCGCATGCGCCCCGTGTACGGCCGCTGACGCAAACCTGTCGCACCGCGCCTGTAACTTAGTAAATCAGAGCATCGGCCGTCCGGCACGGCTTCGGACGAGCGGTGAAAGCACCTTGCAAAGCGACAATAAGCGGTTGCCGGCAAAGACTTTGCGGCGCAATGATGAAGTCGACGAACTGTCTTGCGACGGTCTAGATTGAATGTGTTTCCCGTTCACTTTTCCGCGGCAGGAAGGAGCTGCCCGCCACATTGTTTTGCAGCGCGGCACTGACGCCGCTCGTCAGGGCACAAGGGCTCTGTGCAGAAGGAGACGTTGAATGCCTTACCAACCGAATGACCTGCTCAGCCGGCATTTTCAGGAAAGCGGCCACGACCTCGTCGGCAAGGTCGAAGAACAACTCAACCTGGTTTCACCTGACAGCCCCAACCTCCCCATCTACCGCGACATGATCCTGACCGTGCTGCGCATGGCCCAGGACGACCACAACCGCTGGAACGCCAAGATCACCCTGCAGGCCCTGCGCGAACTGGAGCAGTCGTTCCGCACCCTCGAACAGTTCAAGGGACGGCGCAAGGTCACGGTGTTCGGCTCGGCGCGCACGCCGGTGGAGCACCCGCTGTATGCCCTGGCCCGTGAACTGGGCGCCGGGCTTGCCCGCTCGGGCATGATGGTCATCACCGGCGCCGGCGGCGGGATCATGGCCGCCGCCCATGAAGGCGCCGGCCGCGACCACAGCCTGGGGTTCAACATCACCCTGCCCTTCGAGCAGCATGCCAATCCGACCGTGGGCGGCACCGGCAACCTGCTGCCGTTTCACTTTTTCTTCACCCGCAAGCTGTTCTTCGTCAAGGAAGCCGATGCGCTGGTGCTGTGCCCGGGGGGCTTCGGCACCCTGGACGAAGCGCTCGAAGTGCTGACCCTGATCCAGACCGGCAAAAGCCCGCTGGTGCCGGTGGTGCTGCTGGACGCACCGGGCGGCACGTTCTGGCAGAGCGCACTGGACTTCATCCGCCAACAACTGGAGGACAACCGCTATATCCTGCCGACCGACCTGAAACTGATGCGCCTGGTCTTCAGCGCCGAGGAGGCGGTGGAGCAGATCCAGCAGTTCTACGGCAACTTCCACTCCAGCCGCTGGCTCAAGCGCCAGTTCCTGATCCGCATGAACCACAGGCTCAGCGACCAGGCCCTGGCCCACATGCAGGACGCCTTCGCCGACCTGTGCCTGAGCGACCGGTTCCACCAGCACACCTTCAACAGCGAAGAAGACGAGGCCCAGTTCAGCCATCTCGCGCGGCTGACGTTCGCGTTCAACGCCCGGAACCACGGACGGCTGCGTGAGTTGGTGGACTACATCAACCTGCCGGAAAACTGGGCCCGGTCCAGACCGCAAACCCCACAACGCAGCCGGGAGCCCTCGAAGGCAACGTGAGGGCAAAAAAAAACGGCCCGCTATCGAAATAGCGGGCCGTTTTCATTTAATCGTCCATCCCTCGACCGCTGAACAAGCGGTTGATCATCTCCATCGAGAATCCCCTGTAGGCCAGGAAACGGCCTTGCTTGGCCCGTTCCTTGGCGTCTGCAGGCAGTTGCCCGGAGAACTTGCGTCGCCACGTATCCTCCAGTTGCGCCTGCCAAGGGATACCGCTCTCGCGCAAGGCGAGGTCGATGTCGGCACGCTGCAAACCACGTTGGCTCAACTCTTCACGAATCCGCATCGGGCCGTAGCCGGCGCGGGCGCGGTAGGAGACAAAGCTTTCGAGGTAGCGTGCTTCGCTGAGCAGACCCTCTTCCGTCAAACGGTCGAGGGCGGATTCGATCATTTCATCCGGGGCGCCGCGCTGACGCAGCTTGCGCGTCAGTTCGACCCGACCGTGCTCGCGTCGTGCGAGCAGGTCCATGGCGGTTCGCCGCACCGCGACGAGGGTATCGAGTACGGCGGTTGTCATCGCTGCAATCAGATGTCGGCGTCAGCCATGTCGTCTTCGGTCTCGGTGACCGAAGCGCCAGCCTTGGCATCTGCAACGGCCGACGAAGACAGCAGCTTGTCGCGCAGTTGCTTCTCGAGCGCGGCGGCGACGTCTGGGTTGTCCGCCAGGTACTTGGCCGAGTTGGCCTTGCCCTGACCGATCTTGGTGCCGTTGTAGGCATACCAGGCGCCGGACTTCTCGACGAAGCCGTGCAACACGCCCAGGTCGATCATCTCGCCGTTGAGGTAGATGCCCTTGCCGTACAGGATCTGGAACTCAGCCTGACGGAACGGCGAAGCGACCTTGTTCTTCACGACCTTGACGCGGGTTTCGCTGCCGACCACTTCGTCGCCTTCCTTCACCGCGCCGGTACGGCGGATGTCGAGACGAACCGAAGCGTAGAACTTGAGCGCGTTACCGCCGGTGGTGGTTTCCGGGCTGCCGAACATCACGCCGATCTTCATGCGGATCTGGTTGATGAAGATCACCAGGCAGTTGGCGTTCTTGATGTTGCCGGTGATCTTGCGCAGCGCCTGGGACATCAGACGGGCTTGCAGGCCCACGTGCATGTCACCCATTTCGCCTTCGATCTCAGCCTTCGGCACCAGCGCGGCCACGGAGTCGACGATGATCACGTCAACGGCGTTGGAGCGCACCAGCATGTCGGTGATTTCCAGGGCCTGCTCGCCGGTGTCCGGCTGGGAGACCAGCAGGTCGTCGACGTTGACGCCCAACTTGCCGGCGTACTCGGGATCCAGGGCGTGTTCGGCGTCGACGAAGGCGCAGGTCGCGCCGGCCTTCTGGGCCTGGGCGATCACGGACAGCGTCAAGGTGGTCTTACCGGACGATTCAGGGCCGTAGATCTCGATGATCCGGCCTTTTGGCAGGCCGCCGATGCCCAGTGCGATGTCCAGACCCAGAGAGCCGGTGGAAATGGCCGGGATCGCCTGACGGTCCTGATCGCCCATACGCATTACGGCACCCTTGCCGAATTGACGTTCGATCTGACCCAGGGCCGCAGCCAAGGCTTTCTTCTTGTTGTCGTCCATTAAAGTCCTCACGTAATCAATAAGGCCTGACGGCCAACACCTGTATAAGTAGCCAGTATTATTCCACAGCGTTCGAGGATCGCCTACCCCTGATTTTCGATTTCTCGTGCCGTCAGTCGCAGCAACCCCTCTAGCGCGGCCTTCACCGTTTGTCGGCGGACGTCGTCACGGGTGCCGGGGAAGTGCTGCACCTCGCTGCACACCGTATCGCCCGCGCCCCAGGCCAGCCACACCGTGCCCACCGGTTTGTTCGGCGAACCGCCGTCCGGCCCGGCCACGCCGCTGACCGCCACGGCGAAGCGCGCCCGGCTGTTGGCCTGGGCACCGCGCACCATGGCCTCGACCACTTCGCGGCTGACCGCGCCCACGGTCGGGAACAGCTCCGCCGGCACATTCAGCTGCAAGGTCTTCTGCCGGTTGGAATACGTCACGTAGCCGGCCTCGAACCATGCCGAGCTGCCGGGAATGCGGGTGATCGCCTCGGCGATCCCGCCGCCGGTGCAGGACTCGGCGGTGGTGACGTGGGCGTTGAGCAACTGCAGGCGCCGGCCAAGTTCGGCGGCCAGTTGGGTGATTTCTTTCACGGCGCACTCCGGATCGGATGGGATGTGCACCACCGTACACGAGCCCATGGCGCATGCAAGGCGCAGGCTCATTCAAGATGTGAAGGTGCGGGCGCCAGGGTCCTGACATAGGCCTGGCAGGCCTGCAGGGCGATCAGTCCGCGGTCGCCTTCGTCGGTGATGGCGACAATTCGTTGAGCATGCGCCGGGTCAAGTCGGGCGCGTAGGGCTGCATGATCCACGCCGCCGGCGCCGGGGGCGGCGGGCAGGTCGCAGCCATGGGCAACGTCGCCGGCATCGACGAGGACTGACAGGCGCAGATCAGCAGTGGCAAGGCGGTCGCGCAGGCGAGCCTGATCACGTTGGGCATCATTGAGCGCTCGGTAGTGGGTCTGTTCGCTGGCCTGGAGCCGTTGCTCCAGGGCCAGGCGCTTGTCCTGTTCGGCCTGTTGCGCGGCGGCGGCCGTCAGGGTGAGTCGATTGAGGACTTGGGCATGTTCAAGGGCCTGTTCGGCCAGTCGCCGGCCGTAGCGCCAGTCCTGGAACCGCCAGGCCAGCGCCGCCGCCGCGACGGCCAGCAGCGCGATGCCGGCCAGCCGCCAGAGGTTCAGGCCGAGACCGGGCATAGCACCGCCCTCGCCCGCCCCCAGAGCTCCAGACGGTCCTGCAGGCCGTTGAGCCCGCCGTTGATGCGCCGGGTGATGGTGTTGAACTGGTCGCGGTCGGCCAGTTCGTTCAAGCCGTTCTGCGCCCAGAACCACGCGGCGGACTCGGCCGCCCATTGCGGCTGCTCCAGCAGTTCCGGCAGGGCCAGCAGGCGTTCGTCGCCGAACAGCCCGAGGCTGCATTGCCGATAGTTGGCGCGGCCGGTGATCTGGATCAGCCCTCGGCCGCAGTATTTCTGCCCGTCGCCGTCGGCTTCGGGGGTGTTGCCCAACCGGGCCGCGAGGGCGCCGGTGTCGTATTTGCTCAGGTACTGCTGACTGCCCAGTTCCCGCACGTAGCGCAACTGGCCCGACTCATGGCCGACCTGGGCCAGGAATGCGGCAATGCGCTTGGGCGTGTCGATGCGCTGACGGGCCATGGCGGCGTTGAGCGCCGGAACGAAAACGCCCGCTTGGGAGCGGGCGTTCGGCATGATGCTGACAAGCTGGTTTTCGGTGATTGGCATGATGTTCGATCCTCCCTGGATACTGCGATTGAATCACGGTTGGCGGGAGAAACTCGCCAACCAGTTGTTTTCCAGAGTTTTCACGCTTGATCCTTTAATGAAGGGTTTAAATGATGCGCTTGAAAAAGCCCAGGACGCCGCGCTGCGGTTCCTCTGCGTCGGGATCGTCAAGCCGGGGCAGCACCTGCCCTCCCGCCGCCAGCCACGCCTGATACTCGAGCCAGTCGCGGTTGCCCGGATCCTGCGGAATGTAGGCCGCGTCGCTCAGGCGCATCACGCCTTGTGCGGTCAGTCGATAGTCCATCGTTCCTCCTAGATTTCGGCATCGGCCGTCCATTCGATCTGCAGGGTCTGTCCGGGGGCGCTGCCGACGGGCGTGACGGTGGCGAACGAGATCGCACGGTCCGTCAGGCCCTGCAGGAACGTTCCGGTGCAGGATTTGCCGATCGACTGGTTCCAGACCTGAGCGCTGTTTTCACCTGGACAGTAGGCCACGACCGTCGGCAGGACGCGCTTCTGCACCAGCATGCCGATCGTCATGCCGTACTGGCCGGTGTTGGCGGCCGGGACTTGAGTGAATGTCGAGATGCAGGTGCCGGAGCCGTTGTTCGCCCGGATCGGCAGTCCCCCCGTGAACGAGCGCTCGAAATAGCGTTGGCAGTCGCTCAGTTCCTGCGCTTCGGTGCGGCGTTCGAAAGGCGTCGGCACCGGCCCCTCCTCCAGCTGGATCCGGGCCAGGTCCACGGTCTGCAGCACATTGAGCGGCAGGTCGAAGGCCAGCCTCAGGTGATGGTTCGCCCCCAGCATCTTTCCGGCGAGGCCCGGCACCTGAAATGAAACGCTGTACTGGGCCCAGGCAGTGCCGACCTGAACGTCGCCGACCGCTCGCTCGACCGTTTCCGAACCGGCCGCGCCGAAGTTCTGGAAGATCATGACCCGCAGTTGCCGGGCCGCGTCGGAACGGGCCCAGAACGAAACGGTCGCCGTCCTGCCCGCCAACGTCCTGACCGATTCGACGTTCTGGGAAATGCGATGCACGGTCGAGCCGGTGCCGGCCGCCGTTTGCTGCCAACGCAAAAATGCCTGAGGCTCGCCCGCGACTTCGCCTTGACCGGGAACGAAGCTTTGCCGGCTGATCGCGACACCGGCATTGCCGTTCCAGTCGCAACGGAAACGGTCGGCCACGAAGCCGCCGATGTTCGGTGCCGGGTTGGCGGTCCCGCGTTGCCAGATATCGAAACCGCCGTTGATCAGCACGTTCTTGCGGTACACCTGCACCGGAAACTGCTGCAGCGGATCCGGCTTGGCCAGCTGGCGGATGGCCCTGGCCAACTGATCGGTCTGCTCCTCGTCCGGCGTCAGTCCGGCAGCGGTGATCGCATTGAGGATCTCTTCAGTGACGCTGTTGCCCCAACTGGCCGGAATCAGGGAACCCGGCGTTCCGGCGATCGCGTCTTCGTCGACGAATCGGCCGTTCACCAGCCCTGAGCCGGGAATGCGCTTGGGATAGTCCATGTGAATTTCCTGGGTCAGATCGCCGAAGCCAACCAGCGCGGCGCTGCCGGACGATGCTCGCTGAACGGAAAGAACGAGCCCTGCGGCCAGTCCCGCAGCGCACGCCGGTAGGTTTGCAGTTCGGTGTATTGCTCGGTGGTCAGGGTGGTGCCGCCGCCGTCCTCCAGCTCGTCGCGGTCACGGGCCACCAGGCCGTCGGTGGCGGCCAACTGCGCGTCGCGCCAGCGGCGTTCGGCGTCGGCGGCCTCGTCGGGCGTCAGCGGCGGCGGATCGGTCAGCACCGGAAAGCCGTTGTTGGGATTGACGCCGATGACCTTCGCCACGACCGCCTGCTGCTGCAGCAGGGAAATCCAGTAGTCCTGGGGAATCTCGATGACATCGCCGGGAATGTCCGACGAGTTGATGCCCGGTACATAGACGCCCCGGGTGCTGGCGCTGAACAACACTTTGAACGCGTTCATTCAATACCCCTTCGCAAAGTAATTCACGCTCCAGCCCTGCTGCACTTGCCCTGCGCTGTTGCGGATTCTCAGCGTGCAGCCCTGCTGGGTGACGCTGCCGCCGACCAGGGCGACCATCGCCGCATCGCCGCCCGAGTGAGTGGCCACGAGGGACGAAAACGCCGTCGGGAACGAAATGGGAAAGGTGACGAAAACGTTGCCGTCGGCATTTGAGGTGCCGACTCCCCATTGCTCGATGTTGCCGCTGGGATAGCGCTGATACCCGACATTGCCGTAGACGCCGAAATGGGCCGTGGCGTACCGGTCGCTGACCGAACCGCCGTACAGGCGCCACTGGCCGCTGAGCTTGATGAATTGGGCGCTGTCGCCGATGCCGAGCTTCAGCGCGCCGAAGGTGCCGTTGCAGGTTTCGATGGTTTCGCTGGCGGCGGGATTGATGGTCAGGACGCCGTTGCCGGCGTTGATGACATGCACGGTGCTGCCATGGGCAAGCCCGGCGATGGACGGCAAGGTCGCCGTGATCGGCGTCCCGCTGGCGAAACTGGCCACGCCGCCCACGCTCGATGCGCTGAGGGCGGTGCTCACCGCATAGGACGAAAAACCGGAAAACTGCAGGCCGCTGCGGGTCACGAACCCGGTGGTCGCGACCGACTGGCCGTTGTCGAACTGCGGCGGGGTGACAAACAGCTTGCTGCTGCGTAAAGCCTTGAGCAGCTGGTCATTGGCCGCCTCGGTCGGCGTGATGCCGGCCGTGCGGATGACATTCAGCAGTTCCTGGGTGACGCCGTTGCCCCAACTGGCCGGAATCAGCGACCCCGGCTTGCCCGAGACCGGATCCTCATCGACGAATTGGCCGTCCACCAGGCCGGCGCTGGGTACATTGTTCGGATAATCCACTGTTCTTCTCCTGATATTGAAATGACAGGCGCCGCGATGGCGTCAACCGCCGTCGGCACCCAGCCATGGCGGAGCCGCCGGCCGCTGGGTTGCGCCGGCACCTGGCCAATCGCGCAGGGCCTGGCGGTACTGGAGCAGCGCCAGGTACTGCGGCGCGGCCAGGGTCGGCGCGCGGCCGAGCTCCTGCTCGTCGCGGTGGCGCGCCATCAGCCATTGGGTGTCCGCCAGCACGGACTCGCGCCAGGCCTTTTCCTGCGCCCGCGACGGTTCTTCCGTAATGGCCGGTGCTACTGGCACCGACGCGACCGACGCGGGCGCCGGTTCGGCGGCCCGCCGGATATCGCCCAGCGGCGCACCGATCTCGACCTCGGCGCCCTCAGGCACCTGCACCATCGACTCGACGAAGGACGGGGCGTACAGCTGGGTGATCGCGTAGTCCCCGGTGTCGATCAGTTCGACGGCAATGCCGTTTTCCACCCGTGCATACAGGGCCATTAGGCGTACTCCCAGATTTCACAGAAAGCGTTACCGCCCGCACCGCTCACGAAAGAGGTGGAGGCACTGTTCGAGCAGGCACCGCTGCCGCCCGATCCACGGACGCCGGGCCAACCGTTTCCGTTGACGCCGGTGAACGTGCCGCCGCCGTCGAACGGGCTTGCGCCACCGCCGCCGGAGAGCATTCCCCAATTGTTGTTGAACATCGCAAAGCTTCCGGTGTTGCCGCGGGCATTGGCCAGGTTGCCGCCGGTGACGGTCTGGCCGCCCACGCCGCCCTGCACGAAACCGGAAGCTGTCGCCGTCACTGCAACGGTCAGCACCTGCCCGCCCCCGCCGCCTGCCGCACTCATGTAAGCGCCGAAGGAAGCGCCACCGCCCGCCTGCCCGGCCGCGTTGCGCGCGGCACCTCCCGCGCCCAGCGAAACCGGCACGCCGGCGAGCATTTGCGCAGTGACGTCATAGAAGCTCTCGCCGTAGGCGCCCGATCCGCCGCCTCCGCCGATCGCCAGGGAGTTGGCCGGCACCGGCCCGCATCCGCCCCCGGAGCCGCCAGCCCCGATCAATCTCACGCGGATCCGCTTGGCCCTGGGATCAGGCTGGTACACCGTGATCCCGACCGTGTCGAACTGCTTGACCGCCAATAGCCGTCCGGTCGCATCGGTGATGCCGTAGCCGCTCAGCGTGGTCGGGGTGTTCCTGAGCTTGTTGAAATCGACCAGGGCACCGATGGCCGAGGCGAGCTGATCGTTGCGGGTTTCGTCGGGAGTCAGCCCGGCCGCCTTGATGGCGTTGAGGATTTCTTGCGTCACGCTGTTGCCCCAGGCAGCGGGGATCAGCGAGCCCGGCGTGCCGGCCACGGGGTTCTCATCGATGAAGCCGCCGTTGACCAGGCCGACGCCGGGGATGCTTTTGGGGTAGTCCATTGCACAACCTTCGAATGGGTTTCTACGGGCAGCCGAATGCCGGCAGCACTGAACCGCCTGTAGAGGGGTGAGGGAGTGTCAGTCAGGCGGAGGGCGGCACCGCGGTGCGGCCCGGCGCGACCGGCCAGACGATGTTGCGCGGATAGTCCGCCTGCTGCTCGATCTGCGACAGGTGGATGGCGTAGCGTTTCCAGGCCTGCATCATCGCGACCTGATCGCTGCCCGCTTCGCCCAGTTCATAGGCGTACTGCAGCGGCGCCACACGGATGACCGCTTCACGCAGACGGTTATCCCGATCGATGTCGGCCTGCGCCGCCAGACCTGCTCGCTCGGCCTCTTCATCCAGCACCCAGTCACCTTCCTTCCAGAAGCAGTAGGCGTTAGGCCGGGGTTTGACGGTCAAGTGATCGGGCAACGGCCCCAATTGGATCCAATACAGGGCATTGCCGTTTTCCTTGAAATAAACCGTTCGGTTGCGCAGATCGATCAGTTGCACCGCTTGCTGATCGCGCCATACCCAGACATGGCCCGGCTCGGCGGCAGGCAATGCTTCAGGCAAGCCGATGGCGTTGCCCGGCACCACAACGCCCAACCCCGGATATTCCGGGAGTTCGACGGGCCCGGTCATTTCCTGGGTCAGTTCGTTGACGTAGTAGAAAGCCATAAGCACCTCAAATGAGTTTAAGACGGCCCGGATAGGCGATGTTCCGAGGCCGGGCCAAGCCCCAGTACGGGGAGCCGAAGTTTTCGGCGGCCGTCGCGGCGACGTAGTAGGTCAGCCCGGTATAGGCAGTCGGATCCGCCCCGATCGTCGCCAGGTTGCCGATCCCGTGGACCGCCGGGGCGGAACCGTTGTCGCCGGCGATATTGGTGCCGGTCTGCCAGGAACCGGCCACCCGTGAGGCGTCGATGTTGCGCTGCTCATCCAGCGTCCGGATGAATTCGCCGCGCACTTCCGGGCCCCGGAAGGTCTTGACGCCGTCGCCGCTGCTCCAGCCGCCCGCGCGGTCGGCCTCGGCGCGCAGCATCCCGGACTGAACGGCGTGATCCCACAGCCATGGCCATTCGGCGCGCTGGAACTCTCTGCCGTTCAGTGCGCCGTAACCGCCGGGACTGAGGGCGGTCGAACTCTCGTACACGATCCGCCCCAGCGCCGTCCCGTCAAACCGCCCGACCGGCCACCAGTTGCCCGAGCCGTCGCTGCGCAGATGCCACCAGTCGCCCGCCCCCATCAACACGAAAAACGGATAACCGCTGGCGGACAGGTGAGTGTGAAACCTGATCCGGTCGTTGCCGCCGGCCTGCACGACCAGCCGGTTGGCGCTGTTGTCGGTGCGGCGGACAATCACGTCCCGCACGCCTGACAGCGCGTTCACCGCCGGCAGGGTGACGGTCGTGTCCGCCGTGCCGGCGCTGATCAGGACCAGCCCCAGCTCATCGGCGCCCAATACCCTCGATCCGGACACCTCGACGACTTTTGATGACATGGGGCTGGCCAGGCTCAGCAGCTTCTTGACGGCCGTCAGCAACTGATCGTTCACCCCTTCGGCCGGCGCGATGCCGGCCGCCTTGATGACGGTCAGCAGCTCTTCGGTCACACCGTTGCCCCACACCGCCGGAATCAACGAACCCGGCGTGCCTGCCACCGGGTTTTCATCGACGAACCGGCCGTCGACCAGGCCGACGCTGGGGACGCTTTTTGGATAATCCATACTTCAATCCTTTATCTGAATCATGGTTGCGGGGCCGGCGAGGCGGCCGCGGCTCACTCGGCTTTCAGCCAGGCGGGTTTCTTCGGCCGGGAGCGTGCGGAAGGAAATTTCTTCGTCTGCGGCCACTTGCGCAGCGCTTGCAGATAAGCCAACAGCGACTGGTATTCGGCGTCCGACAGCGTGGTGGACTTCATCAACTCGACTTCATCCCGATGGCGGTCACGCAGCCAGACCACCCGATCGAACTCCTTGTCGCGCCAGGCCTTGGCCTGCCGCGCCGTTTGCTCGTCCGAGACCGGCGCGGCCTCGATCAACACCGGCAGACCCTGGTCATCGTGAGACCGCTCGGTTCCCGCCGCCGGATTGGCGATCACCGTCTCGTAGCGCTCATCGTCGATTTCGACGGCATCGTCCGGCAGCAAAGTGTGATGACCGGCCAGATAGGTGTTGCCTGTCGTACGGCTATAGAATCGTTTCATTTCAGTTCCCCACGCTCACGACGCTGATGAAGCCCGTGCCGCCGGAGTTGCTCATCACCTGCACCTGATTCACGTCGAAATAGGTCACCAACGGCGGCGTGGTGATGTCCAGATAGGGGGCGTTCCCGGCGTGCGAATAACTCGCCCAGGCACCGCTGCACTGGTTCTTGAAGGCCAGCGGCCAAGACTTGGACACGTAGCCTTTGTCCACGCTGATCGTGACCAAGACCCATTGGATGGTGAAACCGCCCATCCAGGCGGGGAACACGACGTAGCCGTTTTCCCCGAAGCTGTAGGTGACCCCCAGCCGCAGTTTCTTCGGCGTCACGACGGTGGCGTCATCGGCGCCGGCATTGACCTGCGCCTGGGTGGCGATCCGCGCCCAGCCCAGCACCGACTCGGTCGCCTGCGCCAGTTTCTTTTCGATGGCCTGAAACACTCGCAGCGGCGTCATCAGGCGAACGCTGCTGGTGCCTGACTCCGCTTCGTCCTTGCTCGCCAACGCGTCGTTCTTGCTCTTCTCGACGATCGCTGAGATCGCCGCCTTGAGCTGCGTGCTGTCGCCTTCGTCCGGCACCAGCCCGGCGGCGGCGATCGCGTTGACGATTTCGTCCGTGACGCTGTTGCCCCAGCGAGCCGGGATCAGCGACCCCGGCGTGCCGGTCAGCGGGTTCTCATCGACAAACTTGCCGTTCACCAGCCCGGAGCTGGGGACACTCTTCGGATAATCCATTCCGTCAAACCTCCCTAGTCATAATTGATGTGCACCTTGGTGTGCGCCGGCGCCGCGCGGTGGATCAGGCATTCGAGCGCCGAGCCCGGGTTGACGCCGAAGCGTTCGCCCCAGTAGCTCGCGCCGTAGCGCCGGCCCAGCAGCAGGCGGCCGCCGGTGTTGAGCGTCCACATGAACTGCGCCTCCCAGGTGCCGAAGTGCGCCGCGCCGAACCGCGAGCGGCCCATGCGCGGGGCTTCGAGCTCGGTGATGGTGGCGTTGGGGTAGCCCTGGCTCTTGGCGATCTCAAGGTAGTAACCGACGGCCTGGCTGCCGACCGCCAGCAGGCGGCGGCGCACGGCCAGGCGGCGGTCGTCGAACAGCGGCGTGGCGCCCAGGCACGGGTCGGGCAGGTTCATCACCTTTTCCCAATCCGGCACCAGTTCGCTGACGCCGGCCGGATCCATCTCGTTGAGCAGGTCGGCGGCGCGGGCATCGAGGCGCGCCAGTTCGACGGCGACGCCATGCAGCACCTCTTCCAGCTCCGGCACCCGTTCCGGATCCCAGGCGGGCCCCGCGGGCAGCAGCGCGCGCAATTGCGCCTGGTATTGCGCGGCGGTTCTGATCACCCCCATACGCAACCTCCGAAGGTGAGCAGTTCGCTTTGCCCGGCCGGTACGTTGGCGACCGGCGCGGTGAGCGTGTGGTCGTACTCGCCGCCGGCGCTGCTGATGGCTTCGCGGATGTGGCTGATCAGCAGCGACTGGCCGAGGTCGGCCTCGCGGTTGTGCAGGTCGCGCAACTGCGCCTCGACCGCCGCCCGCACCGCCGTGGTGTCCGGATTGACGCTCAGGCGGTAGGTGACCGGCACCTGCACCGGCCGCTGCACATGCACCTCGGCGGTGACCGGACGCAGCGGTTCGATGTGGGCCTGGACCTCGGCCAGTTGCTCGTCGTTGGGCACCGGTTGCGGGTCGTCGTCACGCATGATGAACACCGTCACGGTGCCCGGGCCGAGCAGGCCGCCGCGGCACCAGGCGCGCGTCACGCCGGGGCATTCCAGCGCCCAGGTCTCGTAGTCCTGGGCCGAGCCGCCGTGGGGGATCACGCGGTAGGAGCGGATCACCCGCGAACGCAGGGACTCCAGGCTCTCCCGCGCCACACCGCCGCTCAGGCCCGGCGCCGCGACCACGAAACTGTTGCCGACAACGCCGGCGACCGGCTGCACCGGGGTCAGCGCCAGGCCCGCATCGGCGTTGCCCAGGCTGCCGGCGTCGAGCGCGGCGACGGTGGTGGTGTTGGTGCCGCTGACCGTGGTGCGCGCGGCGGTGACCTTGTAGGTGCGACCGTCGCTGGCCTGCAGCAGCGTATCCACGTCCAGCACCGCGCCGGCCGCAGCGCTGAAGCTCACGCTGCCGGTGGCGGCCTGGGCGGCCTTGCGCGGCTGGTTCAGGCGCAGCGCGGCGATCCGCTCAAGGGTCGATTCGTCGGCGGTGTCGGGCAGAATCTGCTCGGCGATCCAGTCAAGGTAGCCGTACAGGCCGAACGCCGCGCCGCCGAGGGTGCGGGCCAGGACTTGCGCATCGGACTGGCGCAGCGAATCGCCGGCCAGGTCGCTTTGGGTGCGCTTGATCAGCACCGGCAGCGAAGGGGTTTCAAACGGCATAGATCACCTGCCAACTGTTATCGGGGTTGATGTCCAGGCGCTCGCCGTCGGCCAGGGTCAGGACCGTGCGCAGGTTCAGGCGCTGGGCGTCGAGGCGTTCGCTGATGAGGTCGATGGCGCTGCAGTGGCCGTCGTCGATCAGCCATTGCAGGGCTTCGCGGGCATAGAACTCGGCGTCCATCTGGGTCTGGCGGGTCAGCTTGACCCGCCGCAGCAGCCACAGCCGCGAACCGATGCGGTCGTCGGCCACGGTGGGAAAGCTGTCGCCCCACCAGCCGAAGCGTTCCTCGTCGTCGAGGGCGTCGTCATCGGCGGCGCGCCGCCAGGTGAACAGGCTGATGAGCACCGCGCGGGTCAGCGCGGCGTGGAGGTTCTGGCCGATGAGCATCAGGCACCTCCCGCGGGGGCGGCGGTCTGGCCGTTGCCGCCCTGCACGCCGCCGTGCACGTGCTTGATCTGGCTGATGGCGCCGGCGACCTGGTCGCCCTTGGACACGATCTTGCCGGTCTGGTTGATCACCGGCGTGTCGAAGTTCACCGCGCTGCTGGCGCGGATGTTGAGCGTGGCGGTCTCGATGTCGATGATCCGCCCGCGCTTGAAATGAATCTTGTCGCCTTCGTCGGTGTAGATCGCCACCTCGCCCGCCGCCAGCGATTGCAGGCGGTAGCGGCGGTCGGCGACCACCAGGGCGATGGCGTGGGAACGGTCGCCGCCCAGAAAGGTGACGACGCCCTCGGCGCCGGCCAGCGGATGGCTGGTGAAACCGTAGGGTTCGAAATGCTCCAGGTCATCGTTCACCTCGCCTGCGGTGAGGCGCATCTGCAGCGATTGCAGCTTGGAGGCCGAACTGGCGAGCACGACAGTGCCGCGCGCCAGCAGGCGTGTCAGTAGGCTCATGGGGTTTCCTTCAGAGTTGGGCCACGACGCGATCCACCGTGGGAGCGGCGGTGCGAAGGCGTTGCGTCAGTCGAAATCGATTGGCCTGGCCGTCCGCCTTCGCGAGCAGGCTCGCTCCCACAGGGGGTCTGCGGCGCCGCCAGACAGTGGGAGCCAGCCTGCTGGCGATGGCGTCGGTGCAGACACCGCAGGGGCGGCGCGAAGCTGGCTCAGGCTTTCTTGGGCGGTGTGGGGTTGGCGTCGAAGGTGTGCGGCGGCGCCACCTGCAAGGTGGTGACCGAGCCCTGTGCCGACAGCGAATACGTCACCTTGGAGATCAGCATGTCGCCGTCGAAGCCGAGCACCGGATCCTTGACCCGCACCAGCGTGTTGTGCCGCCACAGGTCGCCGTTGGACTGGCGCCAGCCTTGCACCTGATAGGTGGTGGACTGCGCCCGGCCCATGCGGGTGGCGCTTTCCCACTGGGCGCGCTGCTGGGCGAGCTCGAAGGTCAGTTGCGTGCCTTCGTTGATCACCGTCGTGCGCCGGCGCTTGAAGGTCAGGTCGGCGGCCACCGATTCCACTTCGCTGGCCGCCGCCCCGCTCTTGGCGTCGGTGCCCTTCTGCTGGCCGATCACCCGGTATTCGGAGAACACCTGGCTGTAGTCCATCGGCGCACTGGCCGAGAGGATGTTCTTGCCCAGCTCCAGCGCATCGCTGGCGCGCCCGCTGCTGCCGGGCTTGGCCAGCACCAGCCGGCCCTGCTCGTCATCGGTGGAGTACACCCGGAACAGCGAGAGCAGACGGTCGATGGACTGGAACACGGTCTCGCCCGGCACGATGGTGTGCTTGGCCAGCCGCGAGGTCTCGGGAATCTCGTTGACCACCGTCTGCGAATACTCCATCGCCAGGGCCTGGACGATGCTCAGCAGCGGTTGTTCCTGCCATTGGCTCGGCCGGTTGGTCGCGGCGCAATCGACCAGGTCCTGGGTCTTGGAACTGCCTTCGACCGACAGGCTGATCTGCCGCCCGTCGTAGCGGATGGGGGCCTTGAACACGTACCCGGTCAGCACCAGGTCCTTGCCGATCCTCACCTCGCACGGGTCGCCGGGCTTGATCCGGCTGTCGGTGGTCTGCCCCGGCCACTGCCAGGTGATGTCGAGCTTGAAGGTGCGGAACTGCCGCTCAAGGTCGGCGGTGATCTCCACGCTCTTCCAGCCGCCGTACTCCACATCATTGACGGTCAGCGTGACGCGGTTGTCTATCTCGCTCATGGCTCACTCCCCGGTGACTTTCACATCGTTGGGCGAGAAGCCGGGATGCGTGATGCCGTTGCGCTGGATCACTTCGGTGACCCGGGTGGCGTCGGCGAACTGCTTGTACGCCACGACCACGGCCGGAAAGCTTTCCTGGAACGACTTGCTGACCTGGCGCACGCCGGAGGTGGCCACGGCCTGAAGGTGCGCCTTGAGCGCATCCTTTACGTCGCTGATGGCTTGGTAGTGCGCGGGGCTGGCCTTGTCGAGCATCGGGTTGATCGCCTCGACCAGCGCGTTGCGCAAGGCTTGCAGGTCGTCGGTCACCGGCACTTCCTGACGGGTGACCGGCAGTTTGGCCTGGTGCTCCAGCGACGGCGTAGACGGCAGCTTCACCGGGGCGGTCGCCACCGGCATCGACGCCACCCACTGCGCCACCTTGACCAGTACGGTGTCCTGCACCAGGTCGGTCAAGGCCTGCGCCGCGGCGGTGGTGTCCTTGCCGGTGGTGAGCTTCGGCGCGTCGGCCTTGCGGATGGCTTCGAGCTGTTGGGACACGTCGGCGATCACGCCACGGTAGCCCTCCTTCGCGAAAGCCTTGAGCTCCTTGATGTCGCCGAGCAGCCCCTTGAACTCCGCCGCCACTTCCTTGGGCAACTCCTTCACCGCCTTCACCAGCTCCGTGATCTGCCGGTACTGATCGATCAGCGGCTTGAGCTGTTCCTTGATCACGTCATACACCCCGGTGAGGCTGTTGCGCAGGTTGGCGATGCCGATCCGCGCGGCCTTGATCAGGGTCATGGCCTGCTCGAAGCGCGCCACCGCCGAGCCCAGCAGCGTGTCGGCCTTGGCCAGCAGCACCTTTTGGGTGCTGACGGTCACGGTCGGGAACGGCAGCGGCACATCGGGGTAGAACTTCAGGGTGAAGGTCACCAGCCCGCCGTCCTGGCGGGTGTGGGTCATGTCGCACTCGCCGACCTTGACCTGCAGGCGCCCCAGCCACGGGTGCACCAGCTCACCGCTGCCCTGCTCCAGCGCCTTGAGCAGCTTGTCGCGATGCTCCAGGCAATCGGGGCCGACGATGAGCGCCGTCACGTCATGGATCTTGGCCTGCTGGCCCAGGTCCTCGAAGAACGGCAGGTCGCGCTGCGGGTATTCGTGCAGCTGCCCCTTGCGGCCGACCGGGGTCTTCGCCTGGTCGATCCAGAAGCCGACGCCGCGAAAGGACGCCGGCAACAAACGGTCACGCCAGCTCATTGGAACCTCCCATGGACAGCGAGCGATAGCCGATGCGCGAACTGAGCGCCAACCCCGGCTGATTGGTTTGCGGTTGATCGGTGCGCAGCCCCGCCGGCGCATTTTCGAAGCGGACCGTCAGGCCGCCTTCCAGTTGCGTGCGGTTGTTGGCGGCGCTTTGCTGGATCAGGGCACCGGAACTCTGCGGCAGCGAACCGCCCTGCAACGCGGCGGCGCCTTCAGGATTCGAACCGCCGAAGAACGCCGGCGCCAATTCACCCTTGCCTTCGGCGTTGGTGCGGCGCTGCGCTTCGGTCAGCCCTTCGACCTTGCCGGTGACCTTGGCGATCAGGCCGGCGAAACCGCCGTCGAACAGTTCCTTGATCGGAGCGATCACGGTCTGCAGCTTCTGCCACAGCTCGCCGAACCACTCGGTGATCGGGCCCCAGTTCTTGATGATCTGCCCCAGGGGCGACCACTCGAACATCGTGTGCAGGAACTCCATCACCGGTGCGGCCAACGCTTTCACCACATCCCACAGCGCGGCGAACACTTGGCTGACCGGTTGCCAGTACTGGGCGATCTGCTCCAGCGGCGACCATTCGAACAGGGCCGCGAAGAAACTCTTGACCTGTTGCGCCGACGCCAGCAGCGCTGCCCAGACCGGCTCGAAGAAGGTGACGATGCTGCCCCAGTTGTTGATGATCAGCCCCAACGGGGAATAGTCGAACAACGTGACGAAGAAGCCCTTCACCGCCTGCGCCGCCGGCAGCAGCGAGGCCCAGAGCGACGCGAAGTACCCGGTGATCGCGCCCCAGTGGTTGATGACCATCCCCAGCGGCGTCCAGTCGAACAGCCCTTTGAGGAACGCCGTCACCGGCACGCTCAAGGCCTTGAGCAGTTCCCAGATCGCCGAGAACAGCCCGGTCAGCGGTCCCCAGTTTTCGATGATCATGCCCGCCGGCGACCAGGAGAACAGCGTCCTGAAGAACTCGAACACCGGCGCGGTGACCGCCTTGACCTTGTCCCAGACGCCCGCGAAGAACCCGCTGACCGGTTCCCACAACGCCGCCAGCGCCTGGAGCGGCCGCCAGTCGAGCACCGACCGCAGCAACGCCATGGCGTTGGCCGCGGCGTTTTTCACCCCGTCCCACAACCCGCCGAAGAAGGCGGAGATCGGTGTCCAGTTGGCCACGATCAGGCCGGCCGCCACGGCAATGCCCATGGCGATCAGCATGATCGGGTTGGTCTTGAGCACCATGCTCATCAGGTCGAAGACCTGGGTCGCGCCGGTCACGGCGGTCTGCATCGCCGAAAACGCGATGGCCCCCGCCGCCAGGCCTTCGACCAGCTTCGGGTTGTCGTTGAGCAGGCTGCCGACCTGGGTCAGCATCGGCTCCAGCGCCACCACCAGCGTGCCCACCGCCGGCAGCAGCGTGGCATCCACGGCGGCCGACACCTTCTCCATCGATGCGCTGAATACGTTGAGGTTCTGCGCGGCGGCCTTCGGCGCGGCGGGCATGTCGACGGTTTTCGCCGCATCGCCCACCTCGGTCAGCTTGCCCTGGAACGCCGCCGCCGACTTGATGCCATCCACGAACGGCGTGATCACGCTGCCGCCCTTGAACAGGCCGCTGATGTCCAGCTTGCCGAGGCCGGTCTGCTCGAGGTTTTTCTTGAAGCTGTCGACCTTCGCCCGCAAGGCACCGAGCTTGGGCGACAGCTCGTCGATGCCCGTGAGCAGCACCGACGCCTTTTCCTTGGTTTCTGTCTCTGCCATCACTGCACCTGCTGCATCGCATTGATCCGTTGCGCGTGCTCCAGCGATTCGCGAAGCACATCCAGTGGCCTGGCCATCATCTGTTCGGGGTCAACCTTCCAGAACCAGGCCAGGTCATAGGCGACCGAAATCAGGTCGGTGATGGCTCCGACGCCGCACTCATGAAAAAACTCGCGACGGCCCAGCTCAGCGCGTTGAGGTCAGCCAGGTCCAACTGGTTGACCGACGACGGCGGAATGCCGGCGCACACGGCGATGTACTTGGCCGCGACGTCCATGTCGAGGCTGACTTCTTCGCTCTTGTCGATCTTGTACGGCAGCGCCTTGATCGCCCGCACTTCCTGCACCGTCGGACGGCGCAGGACGAGTTCGGTCAGGGGCTCGCCGTGAGCTTCGATCGCAACTTGAAGCTTCACGGCGCCGCTCATTGCCAGGTCCCCTTGATGCCTTCGAACTTCAGTTCGATGGTGGCGTCATCGCCCTTGGAGACCGGCTCTTCGACCAGGTAGGCGCCGGCCAGCACGTAGACCTTGCCGTTGCTGAATTCGCAGGTGACGGTGATGTCGGTGCCTTCGACCAGCTTCTTCAGCGGGAAGTCGGCGGTGTGCAGCGCGGTCACCTTGAACGATGGCGCGATGTCGGTTTCCTTGTAGAAGCCCGGCACGACGGTCTCGCGCTTGACGGCCATCAGCGGGGCTTCGCAGCCGCCGTTGATGGTCAGTTGCGCGCCGTCCACTTTCACGTAGCAGGTGCCTGCAATCAGTTGACCCATGGTGTTACTCCCTTCAAAAAAAAGCCCACGCGGGGTGGGCTGGATTCACAGAACCGAACGGGCCGCTCAGGCGACGTCGTCGTACTGCAGGCGGAATTGGTTGAGCAGCGCGAACACGCGCAGGCCGTTGATGTAGTCCGGCGGGAACAGCACGTTCACGCGGCTCGGGTCCTGCACGTCGCGCTCGACGATCAGGTGCTCGGCGAACAGCTCGGCGTTCTCCACATGGCCTTCCAGTTCCAGCTTGGCGTACTGGGCGATCAGCTCGCCGCGAATGGTCGCCGGGGTGACGATCGGCTGGCCGGCGCCGAAGCGGGTGCCGTCGGAGGCCAGCTTGTGGCGGCCGTACTTGCTGGTGATCACGCTTTGCAGGCGACGCACGATGTACGCCGACTGGTGCATGGTCTCGCTGTCCAGATAGGAGTTGTCGGCCTGGCCGAACGCGTTCTTCTGGTAGGTGGTGATCGAGCGCTGGATGCGCACGTAGCCGCCTTCGTAGTAGGCGGTGGCGATGCCGTAGTTGAGCAGCGACTGACGCTCGGTCAGGGTGAAGCGTTCGCTGGCCGGCGCCGGATCCACGCCCGGCAGGCTGCCGCTCTGGGTCGGACGGCTGGCGTCGGCGGAGATGAACACCGAAGTGCGCGCGGCGAGCGCGGCGGCCTGCACCCAGACCGGCTGCGGAACGCCCGGCTCCAGGGCCTGGATGGTCATGTGCTGGTCGTTGCGGGCCTGACCGGCCGCCACCAGGGTGCCGACGGTGCCGCGCTTGGCGCTGTACACGTGGCCGAACAACTGCTTGGCCCAGGACCAGCGGCCGGTGCTGTCGTCCATCACCGCTTGCCAGGTGTTGAGGGTGGCCAGGTCCGACCACGGCAGGCAGATGAACTCGAACGGCTCGTCGCCCAGCGCGGCGACCGCCGCGACCTGGTCCGGCACGCCGGTGCCGCCGCCCATGACGGTGGTGACCGCGACGGTCAGACCGGCCGGGGTCTCTTCGCCGTTGCTCTTGCCCAGGCGGTTGAACTGCAGGCTGATGTCGTTGCCGCTGGCGCCGGTCCACTTGGCGCTCAGGGTGATCACGCTGTCGGCGGCGGCCGCGCTCACCGGCAGGTCGGCCGTGGCGTTGATCTTCTGCACCAGGGCCGTGGCGGCCTGGGCGGCGGTGGCGCCGTTGACCACGGTGGCCTGCACACGCACGCCGCCGACGTACAGGTTGAGCTGGCCGGCCTGGGTGGCGGTGCCGGTCAGGGTCAGCACGCCCTTGGCGATGCTGCCGTCGGTGCTGTGCAGCGGCAGGCACCAGATCTCGCCGACCGGGTCGGTCTTGCGGAAAGTCTCGTACATCGAGGCCAGCATCGAGCCTTGGCCGCCGATGCTCTTGGCCAGCGCCACGCTGGACACCAGCACCAGCTTGCCGACGTCGGCCGGGGCGATGCTGTCGTTGACCTGGGCCACGATCAGGCGGCGCATGGCCGACGTCGCGCTATTGGCCGCCGAATTGTCCATTTCGGCATAGAACAGCGGTACACGAATGTCCGCGGGGATGTTGCTGAATCCGATCGCCATTATTTGGCTCCCTGTGGTTTAGCCGCTTTCGCGGTTTTGATGGTGATGTCGCCGTCGGCCAGGCGCCGGCGCCACCAGGCGCTGTCCGTCACTTCGCGGCCCTCCTGGGGCAGCAGGTCGCCCGCTTCCGGGTCAGGCACGGCACGGCCGGCGGCCGGCAGCACGGTGATGCGATTGCTCATGGGGTTACGTCTCCAGAGAAAGTCATTTCCAGGCGCCCGTCGGGCCCCGGGCGTTTGAGGTTGGGGTCGGCCGGGTCGATCGCATCGACCCGCACAGTGACCCCGGTGAAGGACGACAAGCCGTCCAGTTCGCGTTCGTGCCAACTCTCCGCAGGCTGACTCGCCAGATTGCGGCCGAGCTGGAACTCGGCAAAAAAGCGCAGCCGGTACAGGACGCGGCTGCCGTTGATCGAAACCAGTTCGCCGCCGTCGTAGGCGATGGCGCTGTAGTCGCCGCCGGGCTTGAAGCCCACCAGCGCGCGCCACAGTTCGGCGCGCAGTTCGTGCAGCCGGTCCAGCGCTTTTGCGGCGTCCGTGGCGTCCAGCACGAGGACGACGTCGAAGCGGTCGCGCACCGGTTGCCGTGCGGCGTTCTGCGCGGTGCTGGCGCCGGCCAGGTCGGCTTGCGGCGTGACCCAGGCCGACGGCAGCGGCAGGTTCGGATCGTTCAGGTCGCCCCCGGCCGCCACATGGTTGGCCAAGCCGGGGCATTGCTCACGCAGCTGCGTGAGGATCGGGGTGATCTTCATGGGTGCGTTCCAAAGTCGGGGGGATGAGGATCTGCAGGCTCGCGCCCACAGGGGGCATGCGAAGTCAGGCTTTGGCGTCGGCCTTGGGATCCAGGCCGCTTGCCTCGATGAGGCAGCGGTAGCTTTCCTCGCGCTTGCCGCTGGCGGTGACCTTGTCGATCGACCAGCGCCCGCGCATGAAATCCGGCCAGGTATCGTCAAGCACCAGCAGGCCCTCGGCGGACAGCCTCGGGTCGCCGGGGCAACTGACCTTCACCTTGTATTTCTCCCGCAGCATCTTGCGCACTTCGCCCTCGCCCACGGCTTTGGCCTCTTCCTCGCTGGGCAGGGTCTGGCGAAGGGTCTTGTACGGTGCAAGGCCGGTCTTGACCTCCCGCATCACGCAGGCGGCGGCATCCCAGAACGTGGTCTTGCAGCCTTGGTTCTGCGTGCGGGCGGTCTCTTCCAGAACGGCGCTGATGAACGCGTGGTCGCCGGGGCGGTTGTCGCTCGTCACCGACAGCCGGACGTCCGGCAACACCTTGCCGGACAAGGACTTGACCTGCCCCGGCCGCGCCAGCACATACAGTTCGTTCACCGGTTTGGCGATCACCTTGTACTTGCCGGCCAGCCGTGTGATGAAGCCCATGTCGGTCTCGTTCGACTGGTCGACGTGGGCGATCCGAATCATCGCCAACGCGGGATCGACCCGCGGCGAAAAGCCGTGCCGCGACACCAGCTCGCGAAACAGCGCGCCGAGGGTGGTGGGGCCGTGGCTGGCCGTGCGGCGCTGCTTGAAGCCGGTCTCGTCCTTGGCGCTGAACGGCGCCGCCGTGGCCACCAGCGTGAGTCGCAGCGGAAACAGGGTCGGCATGAGGCGGGTGACCTTGAACTGGCCCTTGTCGACCAGGCCGGATTCCAGGTAGCCCACCCGCAGGCCGATGTTCCCGCCCAGGGACGGCAATCCGGCGAGGCCTTCCAGGTCGAGCACCAGCGTCAGCTGGTCGGACTCAAGCCCGGCGGCATCGATGTGTTCCCAACTGATCAGGCGTTGGTTGAGCAGGGCCGCGTTGGCCCCGTAGATCTCGACCGACGGCGTGAATCCCAGTGCCATGCCGCCTCCTTAGTCCCAGGCCGTGACCGGTTTGATCGCGGTGGGTTTCGTGTCGAGTTCGGGCAGCGTCACCCAGACGTCCGCCGGCAGGACCGGGCCCTGCTCGGCCAGCGCCGGATTGAGCGCCCACAGGGCCTCTTCGGCCTGATCGTCGCTGCGGCCCGACTCGCGGTAGAGCAGCAGGTTGACCGAGTCGCCGGCCACGCTCCGTACCTTACGCATTGTTGAACTCCGCCAGTTCGAGGGTCCAGTCGACGACCATCGCCGTGCCGTCGTCGATGACCTGGCTCTGGTTCTCCTGGATGTTGTTGATCCGCCACAAGCCCCAGTTGCGACCGATGCCGTCGATCAACGGCAGCGGCATGCGCAGGGCCTGCAACGCCCGCAGCTCATCGAGCCGCTCCATGGCCACGGCATACATCGATTTGCCGGTGACGGTCAGGGTTTGCGGTTTCTGCCCGGTCTGATGGGCCTTGGGTTTGCTGGTGAGGATCGGCAGTTCGCTCCAGCCGCCGTCGGACTTGCGCGCCAGCGTGCTGTAGGCGAAGCCGCGGGACAGGCCGAAGATGAAACTGCCCAGTGCCATTTGCTGTTTCATCCGGCGACTCCATCGGTCAGGGCCGCATCACGGCGGGTGGCGAGCGGGTTGTGGGTGAGCATCGGCAGGAACTGGCCATGGAACTGCCCGCTCAGTTGCTGCCCGATGATCGTGCGGATCTGCTCGGCCGTGTCCGGTGCCGGGCACGTGACCTGGATCGACGGCGAAAAGGTGACCTGCTGGGTCTGGCTCGGGGCGTTGACGAGGTTCTTGGCGACGTCTGCCGGCGGCGCGAGTTTGTCGACCGCCGGGGCGGCCAGTTTCTCTCCCAGCCAGGCACCTGCCGTTCCGCCGATGACGCCACCGATGGCCGTGCCGATGCCCGGCAGCAAGAACGAGCCGATGGTGGCGCCGATGGCCGTCCCGGCCAATTGGCCGGCGGCTCCGCCCACCGCTTGGTCATCGCCTTCGCGCCAGCCTTTCAGGCCTTTGTAGGCGGCGCCGGCAAGCATCAGCGGCGTCGCGGCCTTGCTGACGAAGGGCACCGCCCTGGCCATCAGCGGCATGACCTTGGCCCCGGCACTGCGCAACGCGGGCATGACGCGGGCGGCGGCGCCCCTGATCGACGGCATGACCTTGAGCGCCGCGCTGCGCAGACGGGCCAGCGGGCTTTGGCGCACGGCGCCTGCCCGGGGCTGGGCGGGCTTGGCGGGCTTGGCGGGAGCCTTGGCCCCCTTGCCTTGGCCCGGTTTGCGGCCGGACCGTTTCTTTTTGCGCCCGCCGTCACCCTCATCGTCACCGGTGATCATGTCGCCGATGTCGGACGGCAAACGCGCCGCCGCCAGGCGCAGCAGCCTCGCGGAGACCGCATCGAGCACCGAGGACACGCCGGTCTTCAGCGCGCCGGCCACGAACGGCGTGGCGGCCACCCCCAGCAACGTCAGCGCTGCCGTGACGAACGGGAACGTCTCGGCTGCTGCGCTCAGCCCGTTGACCAGCGCCGTGAGCCCTACGGCAATGCCATCGGTCACCGGCGCCAGCGCCGTGCCGACGGACGTGGACAGCCTGTTGAGGCTCGCGTCCAGTGCATTCCAGCGCCCCTGGGAGGTATTGCCGTAGGCCTCGGCGGTCGCGGCCGCCGATCCTGCGCCCTCGCCGCGTTTGGAGGTCGCGTACTGAGATTTGTCGGCCACCAGCCTGAAGGCAGTGCTGACATCCTCCGGCTTCTTCAGCAGTTCGAGCACCGCATCGTTGTTGCCGAACAGCGTCTTGGTCAGCGCAGCCTGTTTCTCTTCAGGCTGTTTCCTGAGTTCTTCAAGCACCAGCTTGATCGTCTGCGGCGCATCGCCGCTCATGCCGCGGGCCAGCGACTCAGGGTTCAGGCCCATCTGCGCCCAGGCTTCGCGTTGCGCCGAGGACGCGGTTTCGCCCTTGCCCAAGGTCGCCGTGAAGCTCTTCAGCGCCGCCCCGGCGTCGGCCTTGCCGGCGCCGCTGTTGAGGAACGCGGCCGCCAATGCGGCCACTTGCTCGGGCGTCATGCCCGTCGCTTTCGCGCTCTCGCCGGCACTCTGAACGACAGCGCCGATGTCGGCGGCCTTGACGTTCAGGCCGCTGTTGCCCAGATGGCTGGTCGCGTCGGCCAGGTCCTGGCTCTGCAACCGGTCGAGCTTCAGCGTCGTGCGCCAGCCGGCCAGCATCTCGCCGGCCGCCTTGACGTCGATCTTGAACGCCGACGCATTGAGGGCGGCATCGCCGGAGAACGTCTGCAACGCGTCCCGCTTCTGCTCGCCCTTCAAGCCGTCGCTGATGCCGGTTCTGAGGGCGGCCAGCTGCACCTGCAGCAAGTCCGCCCCCGTGGCGCCGCTGGGGGCGATCCGTTTGTCGCTGGCGGTTTCCAGGTTCTTTTCCGAGAGGGCCTGAAGCGATTCCTTGCTCAGGTGCAGCACCTGGTTCAGCTCGACCAGCGCCGTCTCGTTGGCCATGGCCGACTGAAGGCCTTTGGGCGGCGGACGCTGTTCGATCTCGGCCTTGAGCTTCGACTTCGGCTCAGGAGCCGCCGCCGGGGCTGCGGCCCCCGCCTTGAACAGTGATTGCTGGCTGACCAGCTGCTCGCGCAGCTTGATCTGCTCCTGGGTCAGCAAGCGGATGTCCACGCTCGCCAGGGCCAGCGTCAGGTTCAAGTCCTGCAGCGGCTTGCCCAAACCCTCGGGCATCACCAGTGCGCCTGCGCTGTTGCCGCCCTCACCGGCGTAGGTGAGCGCATATCTGTTTTCTGCCATGCCGCCCTACTCCTGTTTCACGCCAAGGCGAGTGATCGCTATGTCGTAGCGGCGCAACGCCTTTTCGGCGTCCCATTCCAGAATCTCCGCCTCACTTACCGGGTAAATGAGCGGCACGACATCGAGGATCACTTCGATGTCGCGCTCCGAAAGTAGGCCGCCGGCTGGTTTAAAAAATCGTCGATGCGCACCTGCAGCTGCGTCCAGTCCGGGACGCTCAGGTGGGCCAGATCGGGGATCATCAGGCCGGTGCAATGGGCGGTGATGAATTCGGCGCGTTCCTTGGCCGTCTTCAGTTTCTTCATCACTTTGGTGGCGCGCAGCGCGGGCATTTCCAGGCTCAGCGAGGTCACGGTGCGGCCGGTCACGGCGAGCGGCTGCAGCAGCTGCACTTCGTCCGGGTCGTCCGAACGCCTGGCGTCTTCGGCCTGGGCGAGAAAGTGCGACGCCGGTTGGGTGGACATCTCGTGCACGTACTGGGCGATGCTCACGTAGTCCGGGCGCTTGAGCTGGTCGAGTTCCTTGACCGACAGCCCGGTGGCCAGCAGCGCCAGCTCGAAGAACTGATCGTCCTCGTCGTCGCCGGCGCGCTCCAGCGCTTCTTTCTGCGCGGCGTAGAACAACGGCTTGAGCTGGATCTGCGCGATCTCGGCCCCGTCGTCGCCGGTGATCGGCGACAGCAGGTCATGCTGGGGTGGCATCCACGACATGAATGAATTCCTTGGTGATTCTTGAGAGGGGTGTTGCTTGATGCCCGCCAACCCGGCCCCGCTGCGGGAGCGGGCCTGCCTGCGATGGCGTCAGGCCTCATCGCCAGCAGGCTGGCTCCCACAGGGGATCGGTTGGCTGCGGGGATCGGCTTACGGCATCAGCACCGCGCGGCGGGCGTCGCCGAGGATGTCCACGCCGTTGAGCACGAACTTCTGGGTGCGCACGTCGATGTCGATCACCGGCACGCCGTTTTCCAGGCGGTTGTAGGTGCGGCAGGACAGCTCCAGGGTGGTCTTGGGCTTCTCGCCCATTTTCACGGTGCCTTCCTCAAGGGATTTCAGCTTGCCGCCGACGGTGTGGTAGGTGAACCAGGTGTTGCCGTCCTGGTCCTGGCCGGCCTCGCGCACGTTCAGCAGGATGTCGTCGCCCAGCTTCACGCCCAGGGCCAGCATGACTTCGGGGCCTGCGCCCTGGAGGATCAGCTTGGCGCCCAGGGCCTTGGCGCTCTTGGCCATTTCCTCGACGATGAAGCGGCCGCCCGTCATGTTTTCCATGTCGAACTCGATCTTCGGCGCCGTGAACTCTTCCACGGTCGCCGACAGCGGCAGGCCTTGCAGGGTGGCCGCGATGGCCTGGCGGTTGCGGTTGGTAAACATTAGAGAACGTCCTCCAGGAACTGCTCGATGATTTCATCGCGGGCGTTGAGTTGGTAAACCATGTGTTCGTTCGGCGCGTAGCGGCCGTAGTCGATGACCACGTACCAGGTGCCGTTCTTGTACTTCTCGACGCTGTTGAGTTCCGGGTGCAGGTACACGCTGCCGCCGGGGATGGTTTCGTCGGCGACCAGGGTCTGCAGCCAGTCGTTGATGCGCTTGACCTCCTGGTCCATGAAGGACTTGGTCAGGTTCTTGGCCATGGCCTTCTGGCCGGCCTTCACCAGCTTGCGGCTGATGGCGTCTTCCAGGCCCACGTAGCTGATGAACTTGCCGGTGATCGAGCGGTTACCCAAAAGCGAGAAGCCGCCGAGGATGGTGCGGGCGTAGTAGCTCACGCCGTAGCGGTTGAGCAGGTCGCCTTCGGTGGAGGTGTCGAGGATGTTGTATTCCACGACGCGGGACACGTCCTCGGCGTAGGTCACCTGGTTGCCCGGGCTTTCCCACTGCTTGACCTTGGCCAGCGCGGCGATCGCCAGGCTGGACGGCGCCAGGAAGACGTTCTTCTTCGCCGCTTTCGAGTACACCGCCGGCATGTTGTGCACCACCAGACAACGGTCGAAACCCAGGTCCGCGCCGCCCAGCTCCTGGCTGTACAGCACTTGGTCCGCCACCGAGGCGTCCTTGCCGTCCAGCACCACACGGGCCTTGATGCGCTTGCCGAACGAAGCGAACTCGCCGGCCACCGCCTTGGTGCCGGTGAAGCCCGGCGCGCCGATGATGGTCAGGTCTTCCGGCACGCTGCCCAGCGCCGCCAGGCCCAGCTTGCGGCCGGTGGCCGGCTCGATGCCGCCGATGACGTTGTTGACGGTGTCGGCCGGGGTCGCGCCCGCCTCGACGATCACCACGTACACCGGCACCTTGACCACTTTGAGGATCTGGTAGACCGCGTGGTACAGGGTGCCCTCTTCGGCGCCGGTCGGGTCCAGCAGCGCGTGGGTGGTGAAGCTGTTGATGCGAAACGGCGCGTTGCGCGGAATCAGCGGATCGGCCTTCGGCGCGGTGCCGACCAGGCCGATGACGTTGTCGCCCAGGCCGCCCATGGCCTCGGGGGATTCGGTGGCATTGACGGTGATGCCGTTGTGCTCGAAGTTCAGGACTTCAGCCATGTTCAGTCAGCCTTCTTGGCAGCGGCCTTTTTGGCCTGGGTGGTTGGGGTTTTCAGCTCAAGCCGGCCGGCGGTGTGCAGCGCGCTGGCCTCGACGTCGAGCAGGTCGAGCTCTTGGCCGACGCTCGACCAGTGACCGCCCCCGGTGGGGAACGGGACGAGCACGGTGTAGGTTTGGCGGGTTGCCATTTTTCGTTTCTCCATAAACGGGAAAGCCCCTGCGGGGAGGGGCTTGAGGCAGGCGAAAAAAAACCGCTTTCGCGGTCGGGACTCAACTGATGAAGGACGGCTTTTCGGGCCAGAGCACCTGCGAAGGTTGCTCTATGGCTTGCGGAATGTCCCGCAGGGCCTTGCGGTAAGCCGTCACTTGCGCCAATTGGTCGGCACTGATCGGATAGTCCGGCAACTGGGTGAAATCGGTTGCCTGCAGAAGTTGATCCCGTCGGGTGCGAATGGCCGCCCACTCGATTTCGGGCATGGGGGCCGCCAGGCCCACCTCGGAATTGTTGCTTACAGATGCGTCAGACATGTCGGTTCCTTAACTGAAGACTACGGTTTCGGCCAAAGACAGCTTGGGCTTCAGGTCGCCCAGATTGAACAGCCGTCCGTTACCTACCCGCATGGTGTCGATGCGGACCGTGGTGTAGTAGATGCTGGGAAGCAGGATCCGCATGACGATGTTGCCGTTCGTGTCGACATAGACCGAAGGCGTCATGTTGCCGAACGTCGAAACGTTCTGGAGGGTGCGGGTCGGTTGGTAGCAGTAGCCGACCAGCGTCTCCTCGATGATCTTGGCGGTTCCGTAGCTGTAGCCCTTGATGTTGAACCAGAACATTTCCGAGTTGACGTTGATGTTCAACGGCGTCTTGAAATGCATGTAGACGTTGGCGGTGGTGCCCAGATCCGTCGAGACGAAACTGCCTACGGCGCCGACGCCCTGCAGTCCGCCGGTGCCGGAGACGAACCCTTGCAGGACATTCCGGCGGATGGTGCCCAATGCCGCCGGATCCCCTTCCACATCCTTCTGGTTGCGCCACTCATTGAACTGGTTCAATGCGTCGGCCATGGTGCTGTTGATGCTGCCGATCTTCCCGTTGACCACAGTGGTCAAGTTGTTGGCCGCTGTGACCAACGCTGCAACAGTGGTTTCTAGACTCACGATTCAAATCCCTGTGTTTTCAAAATGTACTGACTGCGCATCCGCACAATCACTTGCCGGACTCAAGCGCCATCACGCGGAACATCAAGTTGACATGGCGCGCCATGTTGTCGATGTCAGCGCACGCCAGAGCCGTGAACTCCTCGCTGAGCAGGATGTTGAGGTTCTCGGCTCCGACCACTACGGTCACGCTGTTGGCCGGCAACGGAGAAATGTCGAGCGTGAATTTCTGCAGTACGCGGGCGGCTCCCGCCTTGTAGGTCAGCAGCTTGCCCGCGACGGAATAGACCGCCAGGAGCGTGCCGCTGGCGAGATAGAAACCGAACTCTCCGATCTCGTACTCCTCCGGGCCGCTGAACAGTGCCCCCATTCTGAGCTGCCCGGTCCCCAGATCCTCGTAATCGACAATTTCCACCCGTTGGCGCTCGTCACGAAGCGCCGTTTCCGAGCCTGTCGGGTCATAACGGCCGGTACCGGCGCCGATGTGGGTGATTTGGCCCTTCAGGCCTTGGTTCTTCGCCTGCAACACTTCATTCAGTCCAGCCGATGTGAAGTGAACCAGGCGCGTTAGGTTGTCTGTCATGGCTGCGCCTTGAGGTCGTAATCATTGATGGTGTAGCGCCGGGTCGCCCCGGCGCCGGCTAAGCTGGCGCCCAGCGCCAGTGTCGGCAACGTCGCGCAAAGACGCAGTTCCGCGTCGGACAAAGGCGCCCACGCCGCCCCGCTGGAGACCAGGAAGGTGGCCAGCGGCACCTGCGGCAACATGGCGGGCCGACTGTCTTCGCTGACGCTAAGGCCGGGATCGGCCCCCGCCGCTGTCCGCAGACCTCCTGCGGTGGCATGGACAACGGTGATGGTTGCCCCGTCACGCTCGCTTTTGGCCGCGTTGATCCGCTGGATCAGGCGATTGTGGTCACCGCTCGACCAATCCCTGCCGACGATGGCCTGCACGTCGAAGGTGTAAGGCACACCCACCGGCCGCTGCTGATGCCAGGCCGTCACATTGGGCGTGAAACCCAATGACTCCACGGCATGGTTCAGGGCCTGACCGGTTCCTGCCTGACGCTGTATCTGCCAGGACAAAGAGATCGTCAGGCGCTTCTCGGCTTCGCTGGCCTGGACGCTCCACTCGCTGACCCCGCGGTCCGCCGCCAGGTACGGCAGAAACGCCAATGGCGTCTGCTTGGGGTCCATCAGCTCGGGGAACGGCGGCGCGATGCGGTCGAGCAAGGCGCCGAAGCCCAGGTCCAGCGCGCGCTCAAGCGGCGAGCTGTTGGCCGGCAGCAGCGTCGGCCGTTGCGTTTGATCGCTCATAGCGTCTGCACCTCGACCTCGACCGCCGTGCAGTACGGTGCCTGGAACGCGGTGGCGACGATGGGCGCCAGCGGTTCGAGGATCTGCAGCTGCACGGCGCCGGCGCTGTGCAGCGTGTAGTCGATCCAGCTCGGGTCGACCCGCCCTTCCAGGCGGTGGCAACTGTCGGCGTAGGCTTGCAGGTGCTGCTCGGCGGCGACCTGGGTCAGGCCCGAATCGGGGCCTGAGTTGATCTTGGCCACCACGCGGATCTTGTAGCGCTGGATGTCGGCGCCGCGCACGGTGACCTTGTCGGTCTCCGGGCAGACATCAGGCCGGGCGAAGTGCTTGCGCACCCCGTCGAGCAACGCGGCGGACGGCGTGCCGTCGCCCTCCCGCGCCAGCACGGTGACCTGCACTTCGCCGGGCGCGGTGCGCCGGCCGTTGCCGTCCTTGACCTGGGCGGCGAGGCCGTCCGGGTCGAAGGTGTAGGTGACGTTCACCACGCCGGCGTCGGTGGATGCCACCTTCACCGTCGGCCGTTCGCCGAGGGTGAAGACCTCGCGGCGGTACTGCATCCGCGACCCCGCCGCCGGCGCATGGGGCGCCAGGTAGTAGCGCAGGCGGGCGTCGTCGTCGCTTTCGTACACCGGCGGCACCGGCGGGAAAGCGGCCGGATCGCCCGGATCGAGCAACTGCCGCTCCAGGCCCATGTCGGCCAGCCGCGCGTCCAGGTTGCTGCCGGTGGCCCACCACGCCAGCATCTGCTTGATGCGGGCGTTGTACTTGCGCTCATGGGTCTGCAAGCGTACGCAGAACGCTTCGAGGGCCAGGGTCAAAAGTTCGCTTTCGTTCTCCAGGCTGGCCTTGAGCTTCTCGGCGCTCTGCGGGGCGCGGGTGCCGACGTAGTCGACGACGAAGGCCTTGAACTCGGCGAGCAAGTCCTCGAACGCGTCGATGGCGATCAGCGCAGGTTCAGCCAACTGGTTCTGGCCGGGGATCAGCATGCTCATGTCACGACCTCGAAAGTCTGTTGGCGGTTTTTCCAGGTGCCGGCGAAACGCAGCAGCAGCCCGGCGCCCTGCCGTGTGGCGACGATCACCTGCGGCTGGAAGTCGCCGATGCCGTTCTGCGGGTTGTAGAACGCCTGGGCCGCATGGCTCTGGGCCAGGAGCAGGACGTCGTCGCCCAGGTTGCGGCCCAGCAAGGTGGGGATCAGGGAGCCGTACAAGGGCCGTTTCTGCCGGGTGCCCAGCGGCGTGGTCAGGGCCCGGGTCGCGCGCTGCACGAACTGCAGCCAGTCGTCGACCGTGGCCCCGGTGTCTCTATCGATTCCGATCATGGAAGGCTCTCGGGTCAGGGGCTGATGACGCGGCCCTGGTGATCCACCAGCGGGCCGCTGAAGTGCACGCCCGCCGCATCGATCGTCAGGCCGGCGCCGCCCAGTTGCAGGTTGATCGCCTGCGCGGTCATCGCCAGGCGCGCCGGGCCGATGCTCAGCTCCAGCGATTCGCGGGAGCCTTTGAACGCGGCCGGGCCGTTCTGCCAATGCAGGGTGTGGGTGGCGTCGTCATAGCCGCTTTCGCTGCCGTCCCCGTGTACCCGACGGGTCAGCGTCGGCACCGTGGAGGCCGGCGGAAACCGGTCGCTGTTCAAGCCGAACAGCGCCACGCTCTGCGCGCCGCTTTCGCCGCTGCCGTAGTTCAGCAGCAGGCACTGCTCGCCCGGCGTGGGGATCCGCGATTCGCTCTGCGCCCCGGCGCTGGGGTTGAAGAACTTGATGGACGGCGTCAGCAATCCGCCGTGACTGACCCGGCAGGTATTGCCGGCGGCATCCACGTCCTGGCACACGCCGATGCGGCAGAAACTCTCGGCGCGGCGGTGCAGGTCTTCGACTTCCGCTTCCATCTCGGCCAGCCGCTCGATGATCGGCCCCAGTTGCATGCGTATCAGCGCATCGAACACGGCTCAGGCCTCCAGCGAGGTGTATTGGTCGGGGTCGTCGATGTCGCTGACTTCCCAGGTGCGGGCGAATTTCGGGGTGCCGAGCGGGTCGTCGAGCAAGGTCGGGCCGAGGTAGAGGGTCTGGATGAACGATAGCGTCCAGGCCTTGTGGGACTGCCCGTCCCGCACCAGCAGCGACGGCACGCCGTCGAGGTTCAACGGCCGGTCGCATTGGTCGCCGGGCAAGCCCCAGCGGTTGTCGGTGGCCAGGTTCTTCAGTGCGGCGATCAAGTCGCAAGCGGCAAACGCACTGGCGGCAAGCGCCGGGACGACCTGCAGCGACAGCGTCAGCACATGGGCGATGCGCCCGTCGGCCGCCCGCTCGCCCGGGCCGTTGCGTTCGATGTCGATCAGCACCCAGGCCTTGTCGCCCGGGGCGGTGAATTCAGGGTGGGCGCCGACCTGCACATCGAGGCCGGCGGCGTTGCGCAAGGTTGTCGCCATCGCCGTGAACAGCTGCGAAGGCTGATGGATCGGTGCAGGCATGCATGACCTCCTTTTCGAATGTCCACACGAAACCCCGCCGCCGGACGGCAGCGAGGACTGGATGTGAAGGGGTTACTGCGGATCGTGCGGCGGCGGTTCGCTCAAGCCCATGCGCTTGGCGGCCCAGCGCTCGTAGAGGCCGATGGCGACGTCCGCGCCGGCCATGGCCGTCAGGCAGCCGAAGGCGCCGGCGGCCCAGATCGACAGGCCGGCGGCGTACAGCAGCATGATCGCGGACACCCCGCAGATCATGCACGCGCCGGAGCGCAAGGCCAGCCGGCGCAGCAGCGCCCAGCCCCGGGCGCCTTCCTTGTCGGCGCGCCACATCTCGCCGGACACCCCGCCGACGACGGCCAGGAGGATGACCAGCCAGATCGGCATGTCCGCCAACGCTTGTTGCTCGTTCGTCATGTCACGCCTCCAGGGTGCGTTGATGGATGGGGGGGAAACCGCCGGTGCCGGGCACCGCCTCGGGTGGATGCGCCGATCCGGGATTACAGGCGTTCAACGATGACGTTGTCGATGAAGGCATAGTTGGCGTACGGATTCTGCTCGTTGAAAAAGGCCAGCGTCGTTTGCGCGGTGGTGGCGGTGAAGTCGTAGGTGACGGTGCTCCATTCGACCGCGACGCCTTTGGCGATCGGCGTGTCGAAGCTGACGGTCTGCCCGGCCACCTTGACCTGCACGACGCCGCTGCCGGAACGGCTGGCGAAGCGAGAGTTGCCGGCGCTGAAGGTCAGGCGGTACTTGGCGCCGGGGGTGGTGGCGAAGTTCTGCTGAATGCCGCCGCCGTTGCCGTAGACATAGTTGGCGAGGTCAACGATCACCACGCCGTCCGCCGCAGCGGAACCGCCGATGGAGGCCGGCATGTTGAAGTACTCGGCACCGGACAGGAACGTGGTCCAGCCGATGATGAAGTTGGCCTTGGCCGGGGTGTCCAGGATGCAGCTGGCGCTGCAGCCCGGCTGTTCGAAGCTGCCGTTGACCAGCAGGTTGGCCGCCTTCACATTGCCTGCGGCGCCCAACAGCGCGGCGGTGGCGAGAAGCGGTGCGATGTATTTTTTCAGAACGTTCATGTGTTCACCTGTCGAGTGGAATGAGGGGGTTGAGCTGCCTGGGCAGCCTTCATGTCGCTCACGGGCGATGGCTCGGGGCTCGCGGCCCTCACATGATTCAGCGTCCCGCATCGGGAACATTTGATCTGGAGCTCGGCACACTGGCCCACGCGGGCAAGCAGCCTGTTGCAGTGTCCGCATCTGCAGTCTTTCAACATCTGCAACGGGCCTTCTTCATGGGCTGGATCCTTCCTTTTCGCCGGTGCGGCGCAACGCCTTACGGCAGTTGCGGCCAAGCGATGGTCACCGGGAAACCCGGCTGCTTGTTGACCTGGCCGAACGCGACGCAGTATTCCTTGAAGGCCGTCAGGTAGGCCTGTTCGGCCGAGGTGGCTACGCCCAGGTCGACCTTGAACTGCAAGCCCGACGAGGCGACGCTGGCCATGACGTTGTCGAGCCGGCGGACTTTCTCGTTGCGCATTTGCTCGCCCAGCACCGATTGCGGCCACGGGAACCCCGAATTGAAGGTCCAGACCCCGTCGGTGTTGACGGCGTTGTAGCCGTAATCGACCTGCGAGTTCACGGTGCCGGTGATGTCGACCCAGAGCTGGCTGGCCGGAAACTCTTCGGTGATCGGGTTGACGGTTTCAAAAATGTTGTCGACCTTGCCGTCTACCACACGGGCATACTTTTTCAGGCTCATTGTTCACTTCCTTGATGGATTGCCGACATGTCGGCGTTCGTGTTTCTGTTTGCACAAGGCAGGCATTCCAAAAAGCCCGGCGCCAGGCCGGGCTTTTCAGTAATGCACTCCTTTGCCTTCCTTTCATTCCCTAAAACCGAAAGGAAGCTGACTTTTCGGCGCTGCTGGCGCGGTACGAGTCCGTTCATATTGTTCCTCCGGCCGCGGTCCCTGCCCGCCGGATAACTGCTCTTGGTGCTTTACGCTGCACACCCGGGTCAGTTGCCAACCCTCTGAACCGTTGAGGCCGGTTCATCGCTGCCTGTTTTTGTGGAACTAAAGAGCGGTCTTGCCAGCCGCTTTGTCGAGCGGCTTGGTGGCAAGAATATGCACTCATGCATATGCAGTCAATGCAGAAATGCATTTATTTATGCGCGGCAAATGCACGGACGCATGAAAGCCCCGCCGCTCTTGGCTTCGGCCGTTTTCGACAGGCGAAAAAAAACCCGCCGAGGGGCGGGTTCTGTCAGGCAGGGGTGGTGCTATCGGGCGTACATGCCCCACCAGAAGACGTGACCGATGATGACGATCTGCTCTTCCTGGATCTCCTGGAAGCTGTAGTCCTCGTCCGGATGTTCGTCACGGTTGAAGCTGCGCAGGCGGATGCCGGTGGGCAGGCGATAGAGCTGCTTCACCCGCAGTTGGCCATTGTGGTTGATGGCGTAGAGATCGCCGTCGACGATGTCGCCGATGCCGCTCTTGCCGGCGTTGACGCCGACCGTGGCGCCGTCGCGCAGCACCGGCAACATGCTGTTGCCGCGCACCGTCACGCATTTGGCCTGGTCGAACTGCACACCGTTGTGACGCAGGCTGCGCTTGCCGAAGCGCAGGCTTGAGCGCTCGCTCTCTTCCACGACGAATCTTCCTGATCCTGCAGCCAATTCAACCTCACGAAGAAAGGGCACCGACACCTCGTCGTCATCGACAGGGGTGTCGTCGTCCCACAGGCTTATGTCCTTGAGTTCCGCATGCACGTCATGGCGCGCGCCGGCAGCCGCCGGCGCAATGTCGGCGCGCCCGCGCAACTGATCGGTGCTCACGGCGAAGTACTCGGCGATCTTCGAGATGTGCTTGTCCGAAGGATCGACGATCTTCCCGCTGAGGATCCGCGAGAGAGTGGATTGAGGCACGCCGGTGCGACGGTGAAGCTCCGTGGGCGAGATCCCGTGCCGGTCGAGCAGTGCTCTTAATACGGTAGATACGTTGCGTTTTTGCATAACGCGCATAGTGCTTGAAGAATTCGGCGAAGACAAATGCTGATTTGCATATCTTCTGCATAATCACGTTTTTTACGGCATGAACCCGTCACTCGACCGCCATCCCTGCGCCCGACAGACCGCCCATGGTAATCTTGCGCCCATCGCGGAAAAGCCTGGCCGACGCCCCGCTTTTGCCCCACTCCTTTGAACGAGTTGCCTGACAATCCGATGAATAAAGCCGTCTCCGACCTGTCCTCCCATACCCCGATGATGCAGCAGTACTGGCGCCTGAAGAACCAGCACCCGGATCAGCTGATGTTCTACCGCATGGGCGACTTCTACGAGATCTTCTACGAGGACGCGAAGAAGGCGGCCAAGCTGCTGGACATCACCCTGACCGCCCGCGGGCAGTCGGCGGGACAGGCGATTCCGATGTGCGGGATCCCGTTCCACGCGGCGGAAGGCTACCTGGCGAAGCTGGTGAAACTGGGCGAATCGGTGGTGATCTGCGAGCAGATCGGCGACCCGGCCACCAGCAAGGGCCCGGTGGAGCGTCAGGTGGTGCGGATCATCACCCCGGGCACGGTCAGCGACGAAGCGCTGCTGGACGAGCGCCGCGACAACCTGATCGCGGCCGTGCTGGGCGACGAGCGTCTGTTCGGCCTGGCGGTGCTGGACATCACCAGCGGCAACTTCAGCGTGCTGGAGATCAAGGGCTGGGAAAACCTGCTGGCGGAGCTGGAGCGGGTCAACCCCGTGGAGCTGTTGATCCCGGACGACTGGCCGAAAGACCTGCCGGCGGAA
This sequence comes from Pseudomonas sp. B7(2017), assembly GCF_002112745.1. Taxonomy (NCBI): domain Bacteria; kingdom Pseudomonadati; phylum Pseudomonadota; class Gammaproteobacteria; order Pseudomonadales; family Pseudomonadaceae; genus Pseudomonas; species Pseudomonas sp. B7(2017). The sequence continues at coordinate 318,655 of NZ_NEIP01000004.1, forward strand.
AAGCGCCGTGGCGTGCGCCGTCGCGCCCCGTGGGATTTCGAGCGTGATTCGGCGCTCAAGAGCCTGTGCCAGCAATTCTCCACCCAGGATCTGAAAGGCTTCGGCTGCGAGAACCTGACCCTGGCCATCGGCGCCGCCGGCTGCCTGCTGGCCTACGCCAAGGAAACCCAGCGCACCGCCCTGCCCCACCTGCGCAGCCTGCGTCATGAACGCCTGGACGACACCGTGGTGCTGGACGGCGCGAGCCGGCGCAACCTGGAGCTGGACACCAACCTGGCCGGCGGTCGCGACAACACCTTGCAATCGGTGGTCGACCGCTGCCAGACCGCCATGGGCAGCCGCCTGCTGACCCGCTGGCTGAACCGCCCGCTGCGCGACCTCACCGTCCTGCTGGCGCGCCAGACCTCCATCAGTTGCCTGCTCGACCGCTACCGCTTCGAACGCCTGCAACCGCAACTCAAGGAAATCGGCGACATCGAACGGATCCTGGCGCGGATCGGCCTGCGCAACGCGCGGCCCCGTGACCTCGCCCGCCTGCGCGACGCCTTGGGTGCCCTGCCGGAACTGCAGACGGCGATGGCGGATCTGGAAGCCCCGCACCTGGCGCGCCTGGCCGCCACCGCCGGCACCTACCCGGAACTGGCGGCGCTGCTGGAGAAAGCCATCATCGACAACCCGCCGGCGGTGATCCGCGACGGCGGCGTGCTCAAGACCGGCTACGACAGCGAACTGGACGAACTGCAATCGCTGAGCGAAAACGCCGGCCAGTTCCTCATCGACCTGGAAGCCCGGGAAAAGGCCCGCACCGGCCTTGCCAACCTGAAGGTCGGCTACAACCGCATCCACGGCTACTTCATCGAGCTGCCGAGCAAGCAGGCCGAATCCGCGCCGGCCGACTACATCCGGCGCCAGACCCTCAAGGGCGCCGAGCGTTTCATCACGCCCGAGCTCAAAGCGTTCGAAGACAAGGCGCTGTCGGCCAAAAGCCGGGCGCTGGCCCGGGAAAAAATGCTCTACGAGGCACTGCTGGAAGACCTGATCGGCCGGCTGCCGCCGCTGCAGGACACCGCCTCGGCGCTGGCCGAACTCGACGTGCTGAGCAACCTCGCCGAACGCGCGCTGAACCTCGACCTCAACTGCCCGACGTTCGTCAGCGAACCCTGCATGCGAATCGTCCAGGGCCGTCACCCGGTGGTCGAGCAGGTGCTGACCACGCCGTTCGTGGCCAACGACCTGAGCCTGGACGACAACACAAGAATGCTGGTGATCACCGGCCCGAACATGGGCGGTAAATCCACCTACATGCGGCAAACGGCGCTGATCGTACTGCTGGCGCACATCGGCAGCTTCGTACCGGCGGCCAGTTGCGAACTGTCGCTGGTGGATCGGATCTTCACCCGGATCGGCTCCAGCGACGACCTGGCCGGCGGGCGCTCGACCTTCATGGTGGAAATGAGCGAGACCGCCAACATCCTGCACAACGCCACCGACCGCAGCCTGGTGCTGATGGACGAAGTCGGCCGCGGCACCAGCACCTTCGACGGCCTGTCCCTGGCCTGGGCGGCAGCCGAGCGCCTGGCGCAACTGCGCGCCTACACGCTGTTCGCCACCCACTACTTCGAACTGACCGTGCTGCCGGAGGCCCAGCCGCTGGTGGCCAACGTGCACCTCAACGCCACCGAGCACAACGAGCGCATCGTGTTCCTGCACCATGTGCTGCCGGGGCCGGCGAGCCAGAGCTACGGCCTGGCCGTTGCGCAACTGGCCGGGGTGCCGAGCGAAGTGATCGCCCGCGCCCGCGAACACCTGGGCCGCCTGGAGACCACCAGCCTGCCCCACGAGCAACCGGCACCGGTCAAGGGCAAGCCGGCCGCTCCGATGCAGAGCGACCTGTTCGCCAGCCTGCCGCACCCGGTGCTGGACGAATTGGCCAAACTTGACCTGGACGACCTGACCCCGCGCCGTGCGCTCGAAATGCTCTATACCTTAAAGAACCGGATATAAGCACTGAAGAAGCGGATATAACGCAAACGGCTTCAAGCTGGTAGAATCTCGCGCGGTTCGGGATGCTGCTGGCTAATAGCCTGGCCGGCAGACATCGCTCCCGAACCTGGCGACCCCAACCGTGAAGGGGCAACGCTGCCGCCGCCTGAGGAGAAAATTAGAAATGACCTTCGTCGTCACCGACAACTGCATCAAGTGCAAGTACACCGACTGCGTAGAAGTCTGTCCGGTGGACTGCTTCTACGAAGGCCCGAACTTCCTGGTGATCCACCCGGACGAGTGCATCGACTGCGCCCTGTGCGAACCGGAATGCCCGGCCGTGGCCATTTTCTCCGAGGACGAAGTGCCGGAAGAGATGCAAGAGTTCATTCAGCTGAACGTCGAGCTGGCCGAGATCTGGCCGAACATCACCGAGAAGAAGGATTCGCTGCCGGACGCCGAAGAGTGGGATGGCGTCAAAGGCAAGATCAAAGACCTCGAACGCTGATCCGTCCTGCGCTCGACAGAAAAGGCCCCTTGCGGGCCTTTTTGCTTTTCTGCAGGCGAAAAAAAGGGGCGGTTTGACCCGCCCACATTTTTTCCCTATTCCCTGTGATCCTTTTCATCGTCCTGATGAATCGCGTCCTGCGATGTCCATTCCCCTCTTCCTTGAAGGGCGTGTCTATCCGTCGACACAACCCAGATACTAAAGAGTTCCCCGCCGAGAGCAATCGGCACTCGGCTGCGGAACGGCTTGTCATAAGGCCTTCATTTTTATAAATAACCAACAAAATCAAATAGTTATAAACCTGCATTACGCCTAATGGACGTCTACGGAAGTGTAAACATAGTGAACACTTACGAAACTGTCAGCCAAGGCTTACAACGCGAGACTACAAACTTCGGAGCGAAGCGCCTGGTGGCGCCCCCTGGCCACACGCGGGCTCCCTTGCCCGGCGGCAGACAACAAAAAGCCCCGATCCAGTCGGGGCTTCTTGCGGGCGGTCAGGTGAGGCGCTTATTGAAACAGCGACTCGCTCGACAAGCCGTTCTTCTCGAGGATCTCCCGAAGGCGCTTGAGGCCTTCCACTTGGATCTGCCTCACCCGTTCCCGGGTCAGGCCGATCTCCAGGCCCACATCCTCCAGCGTGCTGCTCTCGTGGCCGCGCAGACCGAAGCGGCGCACCACCACCTCGCGCTGCTTGTCGGTCAGTTCCGAGAGCCATTGATCAATGCTCTGCGACAGGTCATCGTCCTGCAGCAGTTCGCACGGATCGGTCGGACGGTCGTCCGTCAGGGTGTCCAGCAGGGTTTTGTCCGAATCCGGCCCCAGCGAGACGTCGACCGAAGAAACCCGCTCGTTCAGGCCCAGCATGCGCTTGACCTCGCCCACCGGTTTTTCCAGCAGGTTGGCGATTTCTTCGGGTGAGGGTTCGTGGTCGAGCTTTTGCGTCAGCTCCCGTGCGGCCCGCAGGTACACGTTGAGCTCCTTGACCACATGAATCGGCAGCCGGATGGTCCGGGTCTGGTTCATGATCGCGCGTTCGATGGTCTGGCGGATCCACCAGGTCGCGTAGGTCGAGAAGCGGAAGCCGCGCTCGGGATCGAACTTTTCCACCGCCCGGATCAGCCCGAGGTTGCCCTCTTCGATCAGATCCAGCAGCGACAGCCCCCGATTGACGTAACGCCGGGCGATCTTCACCACCAGCCGCAGGTTGCTTTCAATCATGCGCTTGCGCCCGGCGGGATCGCCACTTTGCGACAGGCGCGCAAAATGAACTTCTTCTTCCGGGGAGAGCAAGGGGGAAAAGCCGATTTCGTTGAGATACAGCTGCGTGGCATCGAGCGCCCGCGTGTAGTCGATGTACTTGTGTTGCTTAAGTGAAGCGGAGTGTTTGGATTTGGCACGAACGGAAGGTGGAGCTGCCCCTTCATCATTCGACATCGAATCCGTATCGATGGCGGCCTCCATCAGGAGAACCTCATCGTCGATGTCAAACTCCGGCACTTCTTTACTGAGAGCCATTGTTATAGTCCTTTGGTGAGTTCGACCCCAAGCTCAAGCGACGCCTCTATCCTTGGCAGCGCTGGAGCCTGTCCCCTCTACGCGACGGAACAGGCTGGCTTCAAATCAACGTCGTGGCAGGAACTGCAGCGGATCCACAGGTTTACCTTGTCGGCGAATCTCAAAATGCAGTTTCACCCGGTCTGTACCCGTTGACCCCATTTCGGCAATTGTCTGTCCGACCTTGACCTGCTGCCCCTCCCGTACCAAAAGCCTGCGGTTGTGGCCGTAGGCGCTGACGTAGGTTTCGCTGTGTTTGATGATGACCAATTCGCCGTAGCCCCTTAAGCCACTCCCGGCGTAAACCACCGTCCCATCAGACGCAGCTAAAACAGGCTGTCCCAAATCTCCGGCGATATCAATTCCTTTATTCAAACTACCGTTTGAAGAGAATTTGCCAATGAGAATGCCATTAGATGGCCATCCCCAGCCGGTCGGGGCCGGGCCCGGAGGAGGCAGTGGAGCGGGTGCGGATTTGCTGGCGACGGACGGTACGACCGCCGTGGAAGCGGCCCCGGAGCCCGTGGTTGTGGTGGTCGTCGTGCCATTCGCCTGGCGCCGGATTACCGTGGTTTTGCTCGACGAGGAAGGCGTTGAACCGCTGCCGGCGACGACGGCGGCCGGCGTTGAACCGGTGCGGCCGTCAAAGCGAATCGTCTGACCCGGATGGATCGTGTAAGGCGTAGGAATGTTGTTCCGGGCGGCGAGGGCTTTGTAGTCCCAGCCGTAGCGGAAAGCGATCGAAAACAGGGTATCGCCCGGACGGACCACATACTGCCCGGTCGTGACGACAGGACGTTGGGGCGCGGCGCCATTGCGGTCGACGACCCGCACATTGTTCGATTTGGTGCTGGAGCAACCGACCAGCAAGGTGCTCAAGACAAGGCCAGTCACCAGGCGCTGAAAGCTCGTGTTACCCATACGCTGCGCAATGACTGTGAGACTCACCCGCCGCTCCCTTCTTGGTGGCTGAAAAAATGAAATGCCGGACTCCGGCGTGAAGTGTCGCAAGTATAACGGGCCGCAGCCGCTTTACCTTTAATGAAGCGAACTGCCGTCGCGCACACGTTTGCCTGATGACGATCGGCAGTGTTTACGCAATCGCCGCCGGTGTAAGACCGGGCCGGACGACAGGAATTCAGCGCCTCGAAAAAGAGACTCAGGCCAGCGGTCCGTTGAGCAAAGGCACGAAGCGGACCGCCCCCAGGACGTGCCGGGAAAAGCCGTGCTCTTCACGCACGATCAGCATCAGTTGCTGCACTTCCCCCGAACCGACCGGTATCACCATCCGACCGCCCGGCGCCAATTGGTCGAGCAAGGCCTGGGGCACATCCGTGGCCACCGCCGTGACGATGATGCCGTTGTACGGCGCCAGCGCCGGCCAGCCTTCCCAGCCGTCGCCCCAACGGAACACCACGTTGCGCAGGTTCAGCTCGACCAGGCGCTCCTTGGCCCGATCCTGCAGAACCTTGATCCGCTCGACCGAGAACACCCGCTCCACCAGCTGCGACAGCACCGCCGTCTGGTAGCCGGAACCGGTGCCGATCTCCAGCACCTTGTCCAGCGGCCCCGCCTCCAGCAGCAGCTCGCTCATGCGCGCCACCATATAAGGCTGGGAAATGGTCTGGTTGTTGCCGATCGGCAGCGCGGTGTCTTCGTAGGCGCGGTGGGCCAGCGCCTCATCGACGAACAGGTGGCGCGGCGTGCGGCGGATCACCTCCAGCACGCTGGCGTTGGACACCCCTTCTTCGTACAGGCGCTGGATCAGGCGCTCACGGGTGCGCTGGGAGGTCATGCCGATGCCGCTGCGCAGCCTGTCGTCTTGTTCGCGAGCCATCAGTTCAGCCCCTCCAGCCAGCCGTCCAGGCTTCTGAATGCATCGTTGAACGTGCGATCGAGCTGCAACGGCGTGATGGACACATAACCTTGCATCACCGCGTGGAAGTCGGTGCCCGGGCCGCCGTCCTCGGCGTCGCCGGCGGCGGCGATCCAGTAGCCGGCCCTGCCGCGCGGATCCACCACCTTCATCGGCGCCGCCGCACGGGCGCGATGGCCCAGGCGGGTCAACTGAACGCCGCGGATGCGCTCGATCGGAAGGTTAGGGATGTTCACGTTCAGCACCGTGCGCGGCGGCAGGTCGAGCCCTTCATGGGCCTCCACCAGTTTGCGCGCGAAATGGGCGGCCGTGGGCAGGTTTTCCGCCTGCCGCGACACCAGCGAGAAGGCAAACGAAGGGCGGTCGAGGAAACGCCCCTCGAGGGCCGCCGCCACCGTTCCGGAATACAGCACGTCATCGCCCAGGTTGGCGCCCAGGTTGATGCCCGAGACCACCATGTCCGGCTCGCGCTCCAGCAAACCGTTGAGCCCCAGGTGCACGCAATCGGTCGGCGTGCCGTTGAGGCCGATGAAACCGTTGGCCAGGTATTGCGGATGCAGCGGACGGTCGAGCGTCAGCGAACTGCTGGCGCCGCTCTTGTCCTGCTCCGGGGCGATAACCACGCATTCGGTGTAATCCGCCAGCGCACCATACAGCGCGGCGAGTCCGGGTGCGGTTACCCCATCGTCGTTAGAAATCAGAATACGCATGGGCTGTCCGTCTGCCCCACCGGCACCAGATCAACGAGTTCGCGCACCAATGCGGTGGCGAAGCATCCGGCCGGGAGGACGAATTCCAGTTGCAGAATGTCAGGCTCGGGATAATGCCACGTCAACCCGCCAATGGGCAGTCGCAGGATGCGACGTTCGTGGCTCATGCCGGCGTGAATCAACCAATCGCGCAGGTCCGCTTCGCGCGCGGCGATCCCCTGCTCCAGATCATGGACTGCGCCGGCCGCCGGCGAGTCACCTTCGCCCCACTGGGGACCGGTCGGATGCAGGTCGAGAATCGCCAGGCGCGGATCGCTGCATTCGGCTTCGCCAGCCGGGAAAAAGCTGCGGCTGTCGGTGAACGCCAGCAAGTCGCCGACCTGGGCGCGCTGCCAGGAGCCGTCGGCGACCCGCGCCGCCAGCACCTGGTTGAACAGGAAGCTGCGCGCCGCCGACAGCAGCCGCGAGCGCACGTTGCGCTGCTCCGGCAATGCCTTGCGCGCAGCCCAGGAGCGGGCATCGACCACATTGCCGCCATCATGGCCGAAGCGCTGGGCGCCGAAGTAGTTCGGGATGCCCTGCCGGGCGATGCGTTGCAGGCGCTCCTCAAGGGCCGCCTTGTCGCCGGCGAGCTGCGTCAGGCGCAGGGTGAAGCCGTTGGCCGAGTGCGCGCCGCGCTGCAGCTTGCGCTTGTGGCGGGTGGTCTTGAGGATCTTGAGCGTATCGTTTTCCGCCGCCGACAGATCCGGATCGGCCTTGCCCGGCAGCTGCACGCTGAACCACTGACGGGTCAGGGCCTGACGATCCTTGAGCCCGGCATAGCTCACTGTGCGCAACGGCACGCCGGCGGCCTTGGCGATCCGGCGCGCCGCCTCTTCGGTGTTCAGGCCGCGCTTTTCCACCCAGATCCACAGGTGCTCGCCGTCGCCGGTGAACGGGATGTCGAGCACTTCATCGACCTGGAAGTCTTCGGCGACGGCCTTGAGCACCGCCGTGCCGAGCACGTCGCCGTGGGCCCGAGGGCCGAGCAATTGCAGTTCGTTCATGCGCGCAGCAACAACGCGACGGAATGGACGGCGATGCCTTCCTCACGACCGACGAAGCCCAGCTTCTCGGTGGTGGTGGCCTTCACGTTGACCTGGTCGAGCTCCACCTGGAGGTCGGCGGCGATCAGGGCGCGCATCGTTTCGATGTGGGGCGCCATTTTCGGGGCCTGGGCCACGATGGTGTTGTCGACGTTGCCGACCTTCCAGCCCTTGGCATGGATCAGGCCGACCACGTGGCGCAGCAGCGCACGGCTGTCGGCGCCCTTGAACTGCGGATCGGTGTCCGGGAAATGCTTGCCGATGTCGCCCAGCGCCGCGGCGCCGAGCAGGGCGTCGCTCAAGGCGTGCAGCAGGACGTCACCGTCGGAGTGGGCGAGCAGCCCGAAGCCGTGTGCGATCCGCACGCCGCCCAGAGTAATGAAATCGCCTTCAGCGAAACGGTGAACATCGTAGCCGTGGCCAATACGCATAAAAAAACGCCCCGATTTTGGTCAGGGCGTGATTCTACCTGCTTTGACGGGCATTAGGCGCCTAGCGCGCGTGCGTGATGTCGCAAGTGGTCGTCGATGAAGCTTGAGATGAAGAAATAACTGTGGTCGTAACCCGGCTGCAGGCGCAACGTCAGCGGATGTCCCGCTTGTCTTGCCGCTTGCTGCAGGGCCTCCGGCTTGAGCTGGTTGGCCAGGAAATCATCGCGGTCGCCTTGATCGACCAGCAACGGCAGCTTTTCTTCGGCCTCTGCGATCAGCGCACAGGCATCCCACTCGCGCCACTTCGAGCGGTCTTCGCCGAGGTAGCGGGAGAACGCCTTCTGGCCCCATGGGCAGTCCATCGGATTGCTGATCGGCGAAAACGCCGACACCGAGCGGTAACGCCCCGGATTGCGCAAGGCACACACCAGCGCACCGTGGCCGCCCATGGAGTGGCCGCTGAGGCTGCGCTTGTCAGACGCCGGGAAATGCGCCTCGACCAGCGAAGGCAATTCCTGCACGACGTAGTCATGCATCCGATAGTGCCGGGACCAAGGCTCCTGGGTGGCATTGAGATAGAACCCGGCGCCGAGGCCGAAATCCCATGCCCCGTCCGGGTCGCCCGGCACCTCGGCGCCGCGCGGGCTGGTGTCCGGCGCCACGATGATCAGGCCGAGCTCGGCGGCCATGCGCAGGGCGCCGGCCTTGTGCATGAAGTTCTCGTCGGTGCAGGTCAGCCCCGACAGCCAATACAGCACCGGCAGCTTGCCGCCCTGCTCCGCCTGCGGCGGCAGGTACACGGCGAACACCATGTCGCAGCCCAGCACGTCGGAGCGGTGCCGGTAGCGCTTGTGCCAGCCGCCGAAACTTTTCTGACAGGAGATGTTTTCCAGACTCATGTAAGGCTCCTACGCGGACGCGGCTGCCGGCGAACACCTCCGCAGCCGCGCCTTGCCGCGATTGATCAGAAATGGATGACGGTACGGATGCTCTTGCCTTCGTGCATCAGGTCGAAAGCCTTGTTGATGTCTTCCAGGCCCATGGTGTGGGTGATGAAGGTGTCGAGCGGGATCTCGCCGCTCTGGGCCATGTCGACGTAGCTCGGCAGCTCGCTGCGACCGCGCACGCCGCCGAACGCCGAACCGCGCCAGACGCGGCCGGTCACCAGCTGGAACGGACGGGTGGCGATTTCCTGGCCGGCACCGGCCACGCCGATGATCACCGACTCGCCCCAGCCCTTGTGGCAGCATTCCAGCGCGGCGCGCATCAGTTGCACGTTGCCGATGCACTCGAAGGAGAAGTCGACGCCGCCGTCGGTCATGTCGACGATCACTTCCTGGATCGGACGATCGAAGTCTTTCGGGTTCACGCAATCGGTGGCGCCCAGTTGCTTGGCGATCTCGAACTTGGCCGGGTTGATGTCGATGGCGATGATGCGCGAAGCCTTGGCCTTCACTGCGCCGATCACCGCCGACAGGCCGATGCCGCCCAGGCCGAAGATGGCCACGGTATCGCCCGGCTGGACCTTGGCGGTGTTGATCACCGCACCGATACCGGTGGTGACGCCGCAACCGAGCAGGCAGACCTTCTCCAGCGGCGCGTCCTTGGAAATCTTGGCCACGGAGATTTCCGGCAGCACGGTGTACTCGGAGAACGTCGAGGTTCCCATGTAGTGGAAAATCGTTTCGCCCTTGTAGGAAAAGCGCGAAGTGCCGTCCGGCATCAGGCCTTTGCCCTGGGTGGCGCGAATGGCCTGGCACAGGTTGGTCTTGCCCGACTTGCAGAATTTGCACTGGCCGCATTCCGGGGTGTACAGCGGAATCACGTGGTCGCCCACCGCCACCGACGTCACGCCTTCACCGATGGCCTCGACGATCGCACCGCCTTCATGGCCGAGGATCGACGGGAAGATCCCTTCCGGATCAGCGCCGGACAGGGTGTAGGCGTCGGTGTGGCACACCCCGGTGGCCACCACGCGAAGCAGCACCTCGCCGGCCTTCGGCATGGCGACATCGACTTCAACGATTTCCAGCGGCTTCTTGGCCCCGAAGGCTACGGCGGCGCGCGACTTGATCATCCTGACTCTCCCAGTGAATTAAAACGAGACAAGGAGTGTAATCCACGACCTGAGAGTGAATAATCCGGACAAAAGCAAAACATTATTGCCGCACAGGGATAATCCGATGTCCGAAAACCGCTGGGAAGGCATCGACGAGTTCGTCGCCGTGGCCGAATGCAGCCAATTCACCGCCGCCGCCGAACGCTTGGGCGTTTCCTCTTCGCACATCAGCCGCCAGATCGCGCGGCTGGAAGAACGCCTGCAGACCCGCTTGCTCTACCGCAGTACACGGCGGGTGACGCTGACCGAAGCCGGGCAGACATTCCTGCAGCATTGCCAGCGTCTGCAGGACGGCCGCGAAGAAGCGCTGCGGGCCGTCGGCGACCTGGCCAGCGAGCCCAAAGGCATGCTGCGCATGACCTGCGCCGTGGCCTACGGCGAACGCTTCATCGTGCCGCTGGTGACCCGGTTCATGGGTCACTACCCGCAACTGCGGGTCGACATCGAGCTGACCAACCGCCAGCTCGACCTGGTTCACGAAGGCCTGGACCTGGCGATCCGCCTGGGCCGCCTGCAGGATTCGCGGCTGGTCGCCACCCGGCTGGCGCCGCGGCGCATGTACCTGTGCGCATCGCCCTCCTACCTTGAACGGTACGGCCGCCCCCACAGCCTGTCGGAGCTGAGCCGGCACAATTGCCTGATCGGCAGTTCGGACATCTGGCAACTGGAGCAGAACGGGCGGGAATTCGCCCAGCGGGTGCAGGGCAACTGGCGCTGCAACAGCGGGCAAGCGGTGCTGGATGCGGCTTTGCAAGGGGTGGGGCTGTGTCAGTTGCCGGACTACTACGTGCTGGAGCATCTGCACAGCGGCGCGCTGATTTCGCTGCTGGAGGCCCATCAGCCGCCGAACACCGCGGTGTGGGCGCTGTACCCGCAGCAGCGGCACCTGTCGCCGAAGGTGCGCAAGCTGGTGGATTTTCTCAAGGAAGGGTTGGCGCAACGGCCGGAGTACCGCAACTGAACACGGGTGGATCATCCGAGATTCTGCGGTGCCCCCACCGACGCCATCGCGGGCAAGCCCGCTCCCACAGTGACCGTGAAGTGCCCAAGACCTGTGGGAGCGGGCTTGCCCGCGATGGCTATCTAACGGACACCACCTGCACTCAGCGCCGGTTCGCCCAACGCTGACGCAACCACTCCAGGTCTTCCGGCCGGGTCACCTTGAGGTTGTCCGCCCGCCCTTCGATCAGGCGCGGAGCAAGGCCGGCCCACTCCATCGCCGAGGCTTCGTCGGTGATCACCGCATCCGCCACCAGACTGTCGGCCAACGCCCGGTGCAACGCACCCAGGCGAAACATCTGCGGCGTGTAGGCTTGCCAGATCACGCTGCGGTCGACGGTTTCGACCACGCGCCCCTGTTTGTCGACGCGCTTGAGCGTGTCCCGCGCCGGGACCGCCAGCAACCCGCCGACCGGGTCATGCGCCAGCTCGGCGAGCAGCTTGTCCAGGTCATTGCGGCTCAGGTTGGGGCGCGCCGCATCGTGCACCAGCACCCAATCCTCATCGTTGGCGCCCTGGGCATGCAGGTGCAGCAAGGCATTGAGCACCGAACCTGAACGCTCGGCGCCGCCGTCGACCCGCTGAATGCGCGCGTCGCCGGCACAGGCCAGGCCCGGCCAGTAAGGATCATCGACAGCAAGACTGACCACCAGGCCCTTGAGGCTCGGGTGATCGAGGAAACAGCCGAGGCTGTGTTCGAGAATGGTGCGTCCGCCCAGTTGCAGGTATTGCTTGGGACGGTCCGCGGCCATACGGGCACCGATGCCCGCGGCAGGAATCACGGCCCAGAAGGCCGGCAGAAAATCGCTCATTGGGCCAACTGGTAAAGGGTTTCGCCGTCCTTGACCATGCCCAGCTCATGGCGGGCCCGCTCTTCAACGGTCTCCATGCCTTTCTTCAACTCGCTGACCTCGGCGTCCATCACCCGGTTGCGCTCCAGCAAGGCTTCGTTCTCGGCGCGCTGGTCGTCGATTTGCTGAGTCAGCTCGGCCACTTGCGCCAGGCTGCCGTTACCCACCCACAGGCGGTATTGCAGACCGGCCAGCAGCAGAAGCAGGACGAGAAACAACCAATAGGGACTGCGCATCGAATATCAGGTATCCAGTGAAAAAAGACAGCCACGCAAAACGTTGAAGCATCTGATAGCACGAAGCCTGGAAGATCCAGGCTTGTGCTGATAAGGCATCAGATTAGTGGCAAATCCATCGCTGTCACGACTTTTCCGACACAATCCGGTGTCCTTTTACGTTCAAGGCTCAGCCGCGGAACTCGCCGCGACCGTTGTACTTGGCCTTGCCGTTCAACTGCTCTTCGATACGCAGCAGTTGGTTGTACTTGGAGACGCGGTCGGAACGGCACAGGGAACCGGTCTTGATCTGGCCGGCCGAGGTACCCACGGCCAGGTCGGCGATGGTCGAATCTTCGGTTTCGCCGGAACGGTGCGAGATCACGGCGGTGTAGCCGGCGGCCTTGGCCATCTGGATGGCTTCCAGGGTTTCGGTCAGGGTGCCGATCTGGTTGAACTTGATCAGGATCGAGTTGGCGATGTTCTTCTCGATGCCTTCCTTCAGGATCTTGGTGTTGGTCACGAACAGGTCGTCGCCGACCAGTTGCACCTTGTCGCCGATCTTGTCGGTCAGGATCTTCCAGCCAGCCCAGTCGGACTCGTCCAGGCCGTCTTCGATCGAGATGATCGGGAAGCGCTCGGTCAGGCCTTTGAGGTAGTCGGCGAAACCGGCGGCGTCGAAGGACTTGCCTTCGCCGGACAGGTTGTACTTGCCGTCTTCGAAGAACTCGCTGGCCGCGCAGTCCAGGGCCAGGGTCACATCGGTGCCCAGCTTGTAGCCGGCGTTGGCGACCGCTTCGGCGATGGCCGACAGCGCGTCTTCGTTGGAGGCCAGGTTAGGCGCGAAACCGCCTTCGTCACCCACGGCGGTGTTCAGGCCACGGGCCTTCAGCACGGCTTTGAGGTGGTGGAAGATCTCGGTGCCCATGCGCAGGCCTTCGGAGAAGGACTTGGCGCCGACCGGCTGCACCATGAATTCCTGGATGTCGACGTTGTTGTCGGCGTGTTCGCCGCCGTTGATGATGTTCATCATCGGAACCGGCATCGAGTAGACGCCCGGAGTGCCGTTCAGGTTGGCGATGTGCGCGTACAGCGGCAGGTCCTGGTCCTGGGCGGCAGCCTTGGCGGCGGCCAGGGACACGGCGAGGATGGCGTTGGCGCCCAGGGTCGCCTTGTTTTCGGTGCCGTCCAGCTTGATCATCGCCAGGTCCAGGGCTTTCTGGTCGCTTGGGTCTTTGCCCAGCAGCAGTTCGCGGATCGGACCGTTGATGTTGGCTACCGCCTTGAGCACACCCTTGCCCAGGTAACGGCTCTTGTCGCCATCACGCAGCTCGAGCGCTTCACGCGAGCCAGTGGAAGCACCGGACGGCGCGCAGGCGCTGCCGATGATGCCGTTATCGAGAAGCACGTCCGCTTCCACGGTGGGGTTGCCACGGGAGTCGAGAACTTCACGACCTTTGATGTCGACGATTTTTGCCATTGTTGTAAACACTCCAAAGTTGACGAAAACGACGCAGCTAGAGGAAATCTTTGACCGTCGGCAAGGGGTGTGCAGCAGGCAGTCTTGCAGACGACAAGGCTCAAACCCGAAGGTCTGAGCCAGGAATCGTGCGGTACTTTACCGGAGAAATGAGGCTTACGCGGTCTCTACCGTCGGAAAACTCTTCACCAGTTCGTCCAGGGCCTTGAGCTGGGCCAGGAACGGCTCCAGCTTGTCCAGGCGCAAGGCGCAAGGGCCGTCGCATTTGGCGTTGTCCGGATCCGGATGCGCTTCGAGGAACAGCCCGGCCAGCGACTGGCTCATGCCCGCCTTGGCCAGGTCGGTGACCTGGGCGCGGCGCCCGCCGGCGGAGTCGGAACGACCTCCCGGCATCTGCAGCGAGTGGGTCACGTCGAAGAACACCGGGTATTCGAACTGCTTCATGATCCCGAAGCCGAGCATGTCGACCACGAGGTTGTTGTAGCCGAAGCTCGAACCGCGCTCGCAGAGGATCAACTGATCGTTGCCCGCCTCCACGCACTTGTTCAGGATGTGTTTCATCTCCTGGGGCGCGAGGAACTGGGCTTTCTTGATGTTGATCACCGCGCCGGTCTTGGCCATGGCGACCACGAGGTCGGTCTGGCGCGACAGGAAGGCCGGCAGCTGGATGATGTCGCAGACCTCGGCGACGGGCAGGGCCTGGTCGGGCTCATGGACGTCGGTGATGATCGGCACGCCGAAGGCCTGTTTGATGTCCTGGAAGATGCGCAAGCCCTCTTCCAGGCCAGGACCGCGGTACGAGGTCACAGAAGACCGGTTGGCCTTGTCGAAGCTGGCCTTGAACACGTAAGGGATGCCGAGCTTTTCGGTGACCTTCACGTATTCCTCGCAAACCTGCATGGCCATGTCGCGACTTTCCAGCACGTTCATGCCGCCGAACAGCACCATGGGCTTGTCGTTGGCAATCTCGATGTCGCCGACGCGGATGATCTTCTGTGCCATCGGGTTACGCCTTCTTCTGGTGTTGAGCCAACGCGGCCTTGACGAAACCGCTGAACAGCGGATGGCCGTCACGCGGGGTCGAGGTGAACTCAGGGTGGAACTGGCAGGCGACGAACCACGGATGGTCCGGTGCCTCGACCACTTCGACCAGCGCGCCGTCACCGGAGCGGCCGGAGATCTTCAGGCCGGCTTCCATGATCTGCGGCAGCAGGTTGTTGTTCACTTCGTAGCGGTGGCGGTGACGCTCGACGATCACGTCCTTGCCGTAGCAGTCGTGCACCTTGGAGCCGGACTCCAGCAGGCATTCCTGCGCGCCCAGACGCATGGTGCCGCCCAGGTCGGAGGCTTCGCTGCGGGTCTCGACCGCACCGGTGGCATCGGCCCACTCGGTGATCAGGCCCACGACCGGGTGGCCGCTGGCGCGGTCGAACTCGGTGGAGTTGGCGTCTTTCCAGCCCAGCACGTTGCGGGCGAACTCGATGACCGCCACTTGCATGCCCAGGCAGATGCCCAGGTACGGCACCTTGTTCTCACGGGCGTACTGGACGGCGGTGATCTTGCCTTCCACGCCACGCAAGCCGAAGCCGCCCGGCACCAGGATCGCGTCGACGCCTTCCAGCAGCGCGGTGCCCTGGTTCTCGATGTCTTCGGAATCGATGTAGCGCAGGTTGACCTTGGTGCGGTTGGTGATGCCGGCGTGACTCATCGCTTCGATCAGCGACTTGTAGGCGTCCAGCAGCTCCATGTACTTGCCGACCATGGCGATGGTGACTTCGTGCTCAGGGTTGAGCTTGGCGTCGACGACCTTTTCCCACTCGGACAGGTCGGCGCCGTTGCACTGCAGGCCGAAGCGCTCGACGACGAAGTCGTCCAGGCCCTGGGCGTGCAGCACGGCCGGGATCTTGTAGATGGTGTCGACGTCTTCCAGGGAGATCACCGCACGCTCTTCAACGTTGGTGAACAGGGCGATCTTGCGGCGCGAGGACACATCCACCGGATGGTCGGAGCGGCAGATCAGCACGTCAGGCTGCAGGCCGATGGAGCGCAGTTCCTTCACGGAGTGCTGGGTCGGCTTGGTCTTGGTCTCGCCGGCGGTGGCGATGTACGGCACCAGCGTCAGGTGCATCAGCATCGCGCGCTTGGAACCGACTTCCACCCGCAGTTGACGGATGGCTTCGAGGAACGGTTGCGACTCGATGTCGCCGACGGTGCCGCCGATCTCCACCAGGGCCACGTCGGCATCGCCGGCGCCCTTGATGATGCGACGCTTGATCTCGTCGGTGATGTGCGGGATCACCTGGATGGTGGCGCCCAGGTAGTCGCCGCGGCGCTCTTTGCGCAGCACGTGCTCGTAGACGCGACCGGTGGTGAAGTTGTTGTTCTGGGTCATGGTCGTGCGGATGAACCGCTCGTAGTGGCCCAGGTCGAGGTCGGTCTCGGCGCCGTCGTGGGTGACGAACACTTCACCGTGCTGGAACGGGCTCATGGTGCCCGGATCGACGTTGATGTACGGATCCAGCTTGAGCATGGTGACCTTGAGCCCCCGCGCCTCCAGGATGGCCGCCAATGAAGCCGAGGCAATGCCTTTCCCCAATGAAGAAACAACACCGCCCGTGACGAATATGTAGCGCGTCATGAAAAACCCTAGAAGTCTGCGTTAAAGCGGTCCGAGCCGCCGGGGAAAGCGAAGGAAGGCCGAAGCCCCCGATCACCTGCATTAATCACAGTGCACCTTTCAAAAAAACCGCCGCGTTGGGACAGACCGGAAGTGAAAACACCGGTACGTAGCTCGCTACACATTTTTTGGAATCGCCCAGCAAAGACTGCTTGGTAATCGGCAACTCCTGCAATTCAGGCGAATCCACAGAAGTTGTATCAAGAAGGGAGCGTAGTCTACCGGAATGCCCCTTTCATCTCAAACCTTGATCTTCATCCGAAGGCTGCCAATGCAGTCGCCAGCCGTCCTGCGCACTGCCGTCGAGCCCCGGCAGGTCCGCCACGGCGAGCAGTTCCTCGCCGCGGAACAGCAGCGGCAATCTGCCACGCACGAAGGCCGGAACGCCGCGCTCGTTGAGCAGGCGCTTGAGGTCGCGCCCGCCGCGGCCGGGCAGGCGCATCGTCTCGCCGCCCTGCCGGTAAGCGATCCTGAGCGGCCCGGCAGGAGTCTGCCCCAGCAACATGACACGCCCGTTATCGGCCAGGCGCAGCGGCCTCGCAGGATCAGGCCAAGCGTCTGCGGCCACCGGCGTGCGCAGCCATTGCCCGCTGAGCCACCAGAGGCGGCCGGCGCTGCGATGCAGTTCACCGTCGGCCAGACGCCAGACCGGCGCCGCATCGACGGCGGCCTCGCACAGGTCCGACCAACCCGACCAATGGTCGGTATCCGGCAAACGGGTCAGCGGCGCCAGCCAATGGCTGAGGGCATTGCGCTGGCGGGCGGCGGACAAACCGGCCAACGGGGCCAGCGCCAATGAGGGCACGCCCAGCCAGTCGAAGGCGTCCGGGGTGCGCGCATCGTTCAGGTCGAGCTGCGCCAGCTCATCCAGCAAGCCTTGCGCCTCCCGCGCATGTGCAGCGCTGCGCACCAGGCTGGCCGTCGCCTGCGGCCAGCGGGCGGCGAGCAAAGGCATCACTTGATGACGCAGATAGTTGCGGGAGAACTGCGTGTCCTGATTCGACGGATCCTCGATCCAAGTCAGTTGATGGGCCCGTGCGTAGGCTTCCAGTTCGTCCCTTCCCGCATCGAGCAACGGACGTACCAGGCTGCCCTGCCCCAGCGGCCTGTGCTCCGGCATCGCGGACAACCCTCTCACCCCCGCCCCCCGCAGCAGACGAAACAGCAAGGTCTCGGCCTGATCGTCGCGGTGCTGCCCGGTCAGCAGGGCTTCGTTGCGGCCGAGCGCCGCGTCGAACGCTGCGTAACGCGCATCACGCGCCGCGCGCTCCAGGCTCGCACCGGGCCGAACCTGCACGCGAACCACCTGCAGCGGCACGCCCAGCGCATCGCAGAAGGCTCGGCAATGCTCCGGCCACGCCTCTGCGGCGGCCTGAAGGCCGTGATGGACATGGAGGGCGCTCAAGGGCGGCAGGGTTTCGGTCTTCGCCAGACGGGCGAGCAGGTGCAGCAGGACGGTGGAGTCGAGTCCGCCGGAGAAGGCGATGCGCCAGGCCGCAGCGGTACGCCAGGGCGTCAGGGTGCGCAGAAGTCGGTCAGACAGATCGATCCGGGTCATGGGGGACACATCGCACAAATGAAATGTGGGAGCGGGCCTGCTCGCGACAGCGATTGAACAAACAACAGGTGCGTTGAATGTTAACCCTTATCGCGAGCAGGCTCGCTCCCACATGGGTACGGCCTGTTCGATCAGAGACCGTAGCTCATCAGACGCTCATAACGGCGGGCCAGCAGTGCGTCGTTGTCGAACTTCTTCAGCATCGCCAGCTGCGAGATCAGCTCGGCGCGGATCGAGGCGGAAGCGGCAGCGAAGTCGCGGTGGGCGCCGCCCAGCGGCTCGTTGATCACCTTGTCGACGATGCCCAGGCCCTTCAGGCGCTCGGCGGTGATGCCCATGGCTTCGGCGGCGTCCGGCGCCTTCTCGGCGGTTTTCCACAGGATCGAGGCGCAGCCTTCCGGCGAGATCACCGAGTAGGTCGAGTACTGCAGCATATTCAGTTGGTCGCACACGCCGATGGCCAGTGCGCCGCCGGAACCGCCCTCACCGATCACGGTGGCGATGATCGGGGTCTTCAGGCGCGCCATGACGCGCAGGTTCCAGGCGATCGCTTCGCTCTGGTTGCGCTCTTCGGCGTCGATGCCCGGGTAGGCGCCCGGGGTGTCGATGAAGGTCAGGATCGGCATCTTGAAGCGTTCGGCCATTTCCATCAGGCGGCAGGCCTTGCGGTAGCCTTCCGGACGCGGCATGCCGAAGTTGCGGCGCACCTTCTCGCGCACTTCGCGGCCCTTCTGGTGACCGATCACCATCACCGGCTGGTCGTCCAGACGTGCCACGCCGCCCACGATGGCCGCGTCGTCGGAGAAGTGACGGTCACCGTGCAGTTCGTCGAACTCGGTGAAGATGTGGTCGATGTAGTCGAGGGTGTACGGACGGCGCGGGTGACGCGCCAGACGTGCGATCTGCCAGCTGGTCAGCTTGCCGAAAATGTCTTCGGTCAGCGTCTTGCTCTTGTCCTGCAGGCGGGAGATCTCATCGCCGATATTCAGCGAATTGTCGTTACCGACCAAGCGCAATTCTTCGATCTTGGCTTGCAGGTCGGCGATCGGCTGTTCGAAATCTAGAAAATTCGGGTTCATAGGCGTCCGTCTAGGGTCGCGTCCAAGCAAGCTTGGGCCGGCCGGTTGTCTGTTCGCGCCCTACCTTAAGGGACAGGCGCGTCGAGGTCGAGATTAAAAGTTCAGGTTGCGGACAGGCGATCTGATATCACCTGCCGGTCAACGGTATTGGAGGAAGACGTTGTCTCGTCCGAACTGGTCACGCAGGGCTTGAATCAGGGCGTCCGCCGGATCGATCCGCCAGCTCTCGCCGAACTGCAGCAAGGTCTTCGCATCGGGGCTGGTGTATTCCATGGTGATCGGGCAAGCCCCGCGGTGGCGCTTGAGCAACTCGCCCAACCAGCGTAGCTGATCGCCCTTCAGGTCCTGGGTCTGCAGTTTCAGGCGCAGGCTCTCGGCCAGGCTGGTGCGCGCCTCTTCCATGCTCATCACCCGCTTGACCCGCAGGCGCAGGCCGCCGGAGAAGTCGTCGTTGCTGACTTCGCCTTCGACCACCACCATCGCGTCGGTCTGCAGCAGCGACTGGGCGGAGTGGAACGCATCGGCGAACAGCGACGCCTCGATCCGCCCGGAGCGGTCGTCGAGGGTGATGAAGCCCATCTTGTCGCCCTTTTTGTTCTTCATGACCCGCAGGGCGATGATCATGCCGGCGATGGTCTGGGTATCCCGCGCAGGCTTCAGGTCGATGATGCGCTGACGGGCGAAGCGGCGGATCTCGCTTTCGTATTCGTCGATCGGGTGGCCGGTGAGGTACAGGCCCAAGGTGTCCTTCTCGCCCTTGAGGCGTTCCTTGAGGGTCAGCTCCCGGGCCTTGCGGTGGCTGGCGTAGACATCCGCGTCCTCTTCGACGAACAGCCCGCCGAACAGGTCGGCGTGGCCGCTGTCGTGGGTGCGCGCGGTCTGTTCGGCGGCCTTGATCGCCTCTTCCATAGATGCCAGCAGCACCGCGCGGTTGCGGTCGATGTTGGCCTGGTAGGCCTTCTGCTCGTCATGGAAGTACGGACCCAGGCGGTCCAGCGCGCCGCTGCGGATCAGGCCGTCCAGGGTGCGCTTGTTGATGCGTTTGAGGTCGACGCGGGCGCAGAAGTCGAACAGGTCCTTGAACGGGCCGTCCTGGCGCGCTTCGGTGATCGCCTCCACCGGGCCTTCGCCGACGCCCTTGATCGCGCCGAGGCCGTAGACGATGCGCCCGTCGTCGTTCACCGTGAACTTGAACTCCGAGGTGTTCACGTCCGGCGCGTCGAGGCGCAGCTTCATCGTGCGCACTTCTTCGATCAAGGTCACGACCTTGTCGGTGTTGTGCATGTCCGCCGACAGCACCGCCGCCATGAACGGCGCCGGGTAGTGGGCCTTCAGCCACGCGGTCTGGTACGACACCAGGCCGTAGGCGGCGGAGTGGGATTTGTTGAAGCCGTAACCGGCGAATTTCTCCACCAGGTCGAAGATGTTGCCCGCCAGGTCCGCATCAATGTTGTTGGACGCGCAACCTTCGATGAAGCCGCCGCGCTGCTTGGCCATCTCCTCGGGCTTCTTTTTACCCATCGCCCGTCGCAGCATGTCCGCGCCGCCGAGGGTGTAGCCGGCCATGACCTGGGCGATCTGCATCACCTGTTCCTGGTACAGGATGATGCCGTAGGTCGGCGCCAGCACCGGCTGCAGGCCTTCGTACTGGTAGTCCGGATGCGGGTACGCCAGCTCGGCGCGGCCGTGCTTGCGGTTGATGAAGTCGTCCACCATGCCCGATTGCAGAGGGCCCGGACGGAACAGGGCCACCAGTGCGATGAGGTCTTCGAGGCAGTCGGGCTTGAGTTTCTTGATCAGCTCCTTCATGCCGCGGGATTCGAGCTGGAACACCGCCGTGGTTTCGGCCTTCTGCAGCAGGCTGTAGGTCGGCTTGTCGTCGAGCGGGATGAACGCGATGTCCAGCGGCGCCTCGTTGGTCTTGGCGCGGTCGCGGTTGATGGTCTTGAGCGCCCAGTCGATGATCGTCAGGGTCCGCAGGCCGAGGAAGTCGAACTTCACCAGGCCGGCCGCCTCCACGTCGTCCTTGTCGAACTGGGTGACCAGGCCGCCGCCCTCTTCATCGCAGGCGATCGGCGAGAAGTCGGTGAGCTTGGTGGGCGCGATCACCACGCCGCCGGCGTGCTTGCCGGTGCCGCGGGTCACGCCTTCGAGCTTGAGGGCCATGTCCCAGATTTCCTGGGCCTCTTCGTCGACCTTGAGGAAGTCGCGCAGGATCTCTTCCTGCTCGTAGGCCTTTTCGAGGGTCATGCCGACCTCGAACGGAATCATCTTCGACAGGCGGTCCGCCAGGCCGAACGACTTGCCCTGGGCCCGGGCCACGTCACGCACCACCGCCTTGGCGGCCATGGAGCCGAAGGTGATGATCTGGCTCACCGCGTTGCGGCCGTACTTGTCGGCCACATAGTCGATCACCCGGTCACGGCCGTCCATGCAGAAGTCGACGTCGAAGTCGGGCATGGAGACCCGCTCCGGGTTGAGGAAACGTTCGAACAGCAGGTCGTATTCCAGCGGGTCGAGGTCGGTGATCTTCTGCACGTAGGCCACCAGCGAACCGGCGCCCGAACCCCGTCCGGGGCCCACCGGCACGCCGTTGTTCTTGGCCCACTGGATGAAGTCCATCACGATCAGGAAGTAACCGGGGAATCCCATCTGGATGATGATGTCCAGCTCGAAATTCAGCCGGTCGACATACACCTGACGCTTGGCATCGTAGTCTTCGGTGGTGTCCTTGGGCAGCAGCACCGACAGGCGCTCCTCCAGGCCGTCGAACGAGACCTTGCGGAAATACTCGTCGATGGTCATGCCGTCGGGGATCGGATAGTCGGGCAGGAAGTGCTTGCCCAGCTTCACGTCGATGTTGCAGCGTTTGGCGATCTCGACGGTGTTTTCCAGCGCGTCGGGCAGGTCGCTGAACAGCTCGGCCATTTCCTCGGCGCTTTTGAGGTATTGCTGATCGCTGTAATTCTTGGAACGGCGCGGGTCGTCGAGGGCGCGGCCTTCACCGATGCAGACGCGGGTCTCGTGGGCCTCGAAGTCTTCCGGCTTGATGAAGCGCACATCGTTGGTCGCCACCAGCGGCGCGCCGAGCTTGTCGGCCAGAGCCACGGCGCCGTGCAGCTGCTCTTCGTCGTTGACGCGGTTGGTGCGCTGGATCTCCAGGTAGAAGCGGTCGGGAAACACCGCCATCCATTCGCGGGTCAATGCCTCGGCCTCGGCCGGGTTGCCGGCGATCAGGGCCATGCCGATCTCGCCCTCCTTCGCCGCCGACAGCATGATCAGGCCGGCGCTGGCCTCGACCACCCACTGGCGCTCGATGATGATCATCCCGTTGCGCTGGCCGTCGATGAACCCGCGGGAAATCAGCTCGGTGAGGTTGCGGTAGCCCAGGGCGTCCATCGCCAGCAGGCTGATCCGGCTCAGAGGGCCGTCCGGATCCTTGTTCGACAGCCACAGGTCGGCCCCGCAGATCGGCTTGATCCCGGCGCCCATGGCGGCCTTGTAGAACTTGACCAGGGAACACATGTTGTTCTGGTCGGTGACCGCAACGGCCGGCATGTTCATGCCGGTGAGCGCCTTGACCAGCGGCTTGATCCGCACCAGCCCGTCGACCAGGGAGTATTCAGTGTGCAGGCGTAGGTGAACGAATGAAGCCGGCATAGTGATCCTGTCCAGTTACATGGAAACAACAAGGCCCGGATTGTACCGGGCCTCGAACAAAACATCAGCCATGGGCCTAAACCGGCGCCAGGCCTTCCAGCGCCTCGTAGGCCTGACGCACCGGCGCGAACGAACGCCGGTGGATCGGCGTCGGCCCCAGGCGCACCAACGCTTCCAGATGAACGGGCGTCGGATAGCCCTTGTGGCCGCCGATGCCGTAGCCCGGGTAGGTCAGCTCGAACGCCGCCATCTCGCGGTCGCGGCTGACCTTGGCCAGGATCGAGGCCGCCGCGATGGCCGGCACCTTGCTGTCGCCCTTGACCACCGCTTCGGAACGCATCGGCAGTTTCGGGCAACGGTTGCCGTCGATCATCGCCAGCTTCGGCTGGATGTGCAGGCCGGCGACGGCCCGCTGCATGGCCAGCATGGTGGCATGGAGGATGTTCAGTTCGTCGATCTCTTCGACCTCGGCCCGGGCAATGCACCAGCTCAGGGCCTTTTCCTTGATTTCGTCGAACAGTTTCTCGCGCCTGGCTTCGGTGAGCTTCTTCGAGTCGTTCAGGCCCTGGATCGGCCGGTTAGGATCGAGGATCACCGCCGCCGTCACCACCGCGCCGCACAACGGGCCACGGCCGACCTCGTCGACACCGGCCACCAGTTCTTCGACTTCGGCGACCAGGGTGAAATCCAGGCCCATCTGCATGCTTGTCTTGCTCATCGTGATTGACCGATCAGGTTCAGCACCGCGTCGGCGGCCTGGTTGGAGGCGTCCAGCCGCAGGGTGCGGTGGATCTCGTCGAAGCCGCGGGTCTGTTCCTCGCCGCCGTCGATCAGCGGGGAAAGCGTCTGGGCCAGGGCCTCGACCGTCGCGTCGTCCTGCAGCAGCTCAGGCACCAGAAGGCGCTGGGCCAGCAGGTTCGGCAGGGACACGTAAGGGCTCTTGACCATGCGCTTGAGGATCCAGAACGTCAGCGGCGCCAACCGGTAGGCCACCACCATCGGCCGCTTGTACAGCAGCGCCTCCAGCGTCGCCGTGCCGGAAGCGATCAGCACCGCGTCGCAGGCGGCGAGGGCCAGGTGGGACTTGCCGTCGAGCAGGGTCACCGGCAGGTCGCGGCCGGCCAGCAGCGCTTCGATCTGCACCCGCCGCTCGGGGCTGGCGCAGGGCAACACGAAACGCACGCCAGGGCGCAAGGCCCGCAGCCGCTGGGCGGTGTCGAGGAACAGCGCGCCGAGGCGCCCGACCTCGCCGCCGCGGCTGCCCGGCATCAGGGCGACCAGCGGCCCGTCGGGCAAGCCCAGCTCGGCCCGCGCCGCCCCA
Organism: Pseudomonas sp. B7(2017); assembly: GCF_002112745.1. Taxonomy (NCBI): domain Bacteria; kingdom Pseudomonadati; phylum Pseudomonadota; class Gammaproteobacteria; order Pseudomonadales; family Pseudomonadaceae; genus Pseudomonas; species Pseudomonas sp. B7(2017). The sequence continues at coordinate 342,764 of NZ_NEIP01000004.1, forward strand.
CGATCGGCCTGCAACGGAATGGCGTCGGCCAGCGAGTGGCCGACGAACCGCACCGGCACGCCCTTCTCTTCGTAGAATTTCGCTTCGAACGGGAACAGCGTGAGCATCAGGTCGCAGCCTTCGCGGATCTTCAGCACGCGCTTCTGCCGCCACGCCCACACCGACGGGCTGACGTAGTGCACGGTCTTGATCCCGGCCTGACGCAGCTTGAGTTCGATGTTGAGGTTGAAGTCCGGGGCGTCGATGCCGATGAACACGTCCGGCTTGCGCTCGATCAGGGTCTCGATCAGGTGCTTGCGCCGCTTGAGCAGCTCGCGCAGCCGACCGAGCACCTCCACCAGCCCCATGACCGACAGACGCTCCATGGGAAAGTCGGAGGTCAGCCCTTCGGCCTGCATCAGCGGCCCGCCGACGCCGATGAACTCCGCCGTCGGATGCCGGGCCTTGAGGGCACGCATCAGGCCGGCGCCCAGAATGTCGCCGGAAGCCTCGCCCGCCACCAGCGCAATACGCAGATTGGCCATGGTCAGCGGGTGATGCCGCGGTTCGATGACTGGATGGAGTCGCGGAACAAGGCGACTTCAGGGAACTGGGCCGCAGGTTCGGCCAGTTCGGCCAGTGCCTGCTCGACGGTCAGCCCCTGGCGGTACACCGTTTTGTAGGCACGGCGCAGAGCGTGGATGGCATCCTCGCTGAAGCCGCGGCGACGCATGCCTTCGAAGTTCATGCTGCGCGCTTCGGCCGGGTTGCCGAACACGGTGACGAACGCCGGGACGTCCTTGCCGATCGCGGTGCCCATGCCGGAGAAGCTGTGCGCGCCGATGTGGCAATACTGGTGCACCAGCGTGAAGCCGGACAGGATCGCCCAGTCGTCGACGTGCACATGGCCGGCCAGCGCGGTGTTGTTGACCAGGATGCAGTGGTTGCCGATCACGCTGTCATGGCCGATGTGGGCATAGGCCATGATCAGGTTGTGGTCGCCCAGCGTGGTTTCCGAGCGGTCCTGCACCGTGCCGCGGTGAATCGTCACGCCTTCGCGGATGACGTTGTGGTCACCGATCACGAGGCGGGTCTCTTCACCCTTGTACTTGAGGTCCGGCGTATCCTCGCCGACCGAGGAAAACTGGTAGATCCGGTTGTGCTTGCCGATGCGGGTCGGGCCCTTGAGGACCACATGAGGCCCGATCACCGTACCCTCGCCGATTTCCACACCTGCGCCGACGATCGACCACGGGCCGACCTCGACCCCTTCAGCCAGGACGGCTGTCGGGTCGATGATTGCGCGAGGGTCGATCAAACTCATAGCTTGCGTTCCGCGCAGATGATTTCCGCCGAGCAGACCGGCTTGCCGTCGACAGAGGCCTGGCAGTCGAACTTCCAGATCTGGCGCTTGCAGCTGATGAACTTGGCTTCGAGGATCAGCTGATCACCCGGCAGCACAGGCTGACGGAAGCGCAGCTTGTCGGAACCGACGAAGTAGTAGAGGGTGCCGTCGGCCGGTTTGACGTCCAGCATTTTGAAACCGAGGATCCCGGCAGCCTGGGCCATCGCTTCGATGATCAGCACGCCCGGCATGATCGGATGCGCCGGGAAGTGGCCATTGAAGAACGGCTCGTTGATGCTGACATTCTTGTAGGCGCGAATGCGCTTGCCTTCAGTGTCCAGATCCACCACCCGGTCCACCAGCAGGAACGGGTAACGGTGAGGCAGGTATTCGCGAATCTCGTTGATGTCCATCATTTCGGGGGGAAGCCTATGTAAAGATTGGGAGTGCGACGTGGCGCACGCCTCTAGCAGATCAAGCAGACAGCCGGGTGGCTGCCTGCGATTGATATGGAAGCGGTATCAGCCATCTGATGAAGCATTACCGTCGGGGGTCACTTCCCCCACGCGCTTTTCCAGCTGTTTCAAGCGGCGCGCGAGGTCATCGAGCTGCCGGATGCGGGCCGCGCTCTTGCGCCATTCGGCCGCCGGTTGCATGGCTGTGCCGGACGAATAGGCACCCGGCTCGGTGATCGAGTGGGTGACCATGGTCATGCCGGTCAGGAAAACGTTGTCGCAGATGTCGATGTGCCCGACCAAGCCGACGCCGCCGGCCAGCATGCAATGCTTGCCGATCTTGGTGCTGCCGGAGATGCCGACGCAAGCCGCCATGGCGGTGTGGTCGCCGACCTGGACGTTGTGGGCGATCTGGATCTGGTTGTCGAGCTTGACGCCGTTGCCGATCACGGTATCGGCCAGGGCGCCGCGGTCGATGGCCGTGTTCACGCCGATCTCCACATCGTCGCCGACGGTGACGCCGCCGATCTGGGCGATCTTTTGCCAGACGCCTTTCTCGTTGGCGAAGCCGAAGCCCTCGCCGCCGAGCACCGCACCGGACTGGATGACCACCCGTTTGCCGATGCGCACGTCGTGGTACAGCGTCACGCGCGGGGCGAGCCAGCCGCCTTCACCGATCTCGCTGCGCGCGCCGACCACGCAATGCGCGCCGAGGGTCACGCCGGCACCGATCCGGGCACCCGACTCGACGACCGCGAAGGGGCCGATGCTGGCGCTCGGATCGACCACCGCGTCCGCCGCGATCACGGCCGTCGGATGGATCCCGGCGGCGGCTTTCGGTTTCGGGTCGAACAGGTGGGACAGGCGGGCATAGGCCAGGTACGGATCCGGCACCACCAGCGCATCGCCGGCGAACGCTTCGGCGTCCGCGGCCTTGAGCAGCAGCGCTGCGGCCTGCGAGCCGGCGAGGTACTTGCGGTATTGGGGATTGGCCAGGAAGCTCAATTGAGCTGGGCCGGCCTCCTGCAAGGTGGCCAGCCCAGTGATTTGCTTCTCCGGGTCGCCACGCAGGGTGGCGCCGAGGAACTCGGCCAACTGGCCGAGCTTGATGGTCACGGTCATGGGTTACTTCAGCTGGTTCATGCGCTCGATGACCTGGCGCGTGATGTCGTACTGAGGTTTGACGTCGATGACCGCGCCACGCTCGAACACCAGGTCAAAACCACCTTTCTTGATGACTTCTTCCACGGCGCTGTCCAGCTTCGGCTTCAGTTGCTTGAGCATCTCGCGGTCGGCGACGGCCTTGGCTTCGTTCAATTCCTTGGACTGGAACTGGAAATCACGGGCCTTTTGCTTGAATTCCAGCTCCAGACGCTCGCGCTCGCCTTGCTGCATCTTGTCGCCGCCAGCCATCAGGCGGTCCTGGATGCCCTTGGCGCTGCTTTCCAGGGTCTTGAGCTTGGTCAGCTGCGGGCCGAACTTCTTCTCGGCGTCCACGGCGTACTTCTTGGCCGCGTCGGATTCCAGCAGGGCCATCTGATAGTTCAGGACGGCGATCTTCATGTCGGCAAATGCCGGGCCTGCCACCAGTACGGAGGCCAGGAGAACCAATTGAGTCAACTTACGCACGATGCACTCCTACAAAATCCATTGTCGTTATCTTGGGTCAGACGCTTAGAACGTCTGACCGAGGGAGAATTGGAACACTTGGGTTTCAGCGTTATCCGGTTTCTTCACCGGCGTGGCCAACGCGAAGCTCAATGGGCCCAGTGCGGTCACCCAGGTCACGCCGACACCGACGGAACTGGCCATGTTGCTCAGGCTCACGTCGTTGCACTGCGTGTTGGACTTCGTGACACCGTTGGTGTTGAGAGTCTGCTCGCACTTGGAGTCAAACACGTTACCCACGTCCCAGAACACGGAAGTGCGCAGGGAGCGTTGATCCTTGACGAACGGCAGCGGGAACAGGACTTCCACACCACCCTGGATCAGGACGTTGCCGCCGAACGGCAGCGGATCCTGGTCCGGGTCGTTGATCGTACCGACGTTGCCCGTCGTGCCCTGACCGCGGCTAGGCGTACTGCGCGGGCCCAGCGTGCTGTCCTTGAAGCCACGAACCGAGTTGAAACCACCAGCATAGTAGTTTTCATAGAACGGCAAGCCGTCGGTGGAACCGTAGCCGTCGCCGTAGCCCAGTTCGGTGTGCAGGCGCAGCGTGTAGTTTTCGCTGAGCGGCGCGAACAGCTGGCCGCGGTAGTCGAGCTTGTAGAACGACAGGTCGCTGCCTGGAATGGTGGCTTCCAGGGTCAGGCTCTGGGAACGGCCGCGGGTCGGCAGCACGCCCTTGTTCAGGGTCGACTCGGACCAGCCGGCCGACGCCTTGAAGTTCAGGTAGTTGTCGCCTTCACGGTTCACGAAGTCGAAGATTTCGTCGACGGTGTACTGACCGGTCTTGATCTTGTCCTGCTGGGCCGACAGGCCGAAGGTCAGGCGCGAGGTTTCGCTGATCGGGTAGCCGACGTTCACACCGGCGCCCAGGCTGTCCACCGCATAGCTCGCCACATCGACGTCGAGGTCTTTGTAGTCGGTGGTGCGGTAGAAGGCGTTGTAGCCCAGGCTCACGCCGTCGGCGGTCCAGTAGGGATCGACGTAGCCGAAGTTGTAGCGGCTCTGGTATTCGCTGCGGGTCAGGCCCACGCTGACGCGGTTACCGGTACCGAGGAAGTTGTTCTGGGTGATGGAGCCGCCCAGGATCAGACCGGCGCTCTGGGCGAAGCCCACACTGGCGGTGATCGAACCGGAAGCCTGCTCCTCGACGCTGTAGTTCACGTCGACCTGGTCGTCGACGCCCGGCACGGCCGGCGTCTCGACGTTGACTTCCTTGAAGAAGCCCAGGCGCTCCAGACGGGTCTTGGACTGGTCGATCAGGTAGGTCGAAGCCCAGCCGCCTTCCATCTGGCGCATTTCGCGGCGCAGCACTTCGTCCTCGGACTTGGTGTTGCCACGGAAGTTGATGCGGTTGACGTAGGCGCGCTTGCCCGGATCGACGGCGAACAGGATGTCGACGGTGTGATCGTCGTCATGGGGCTGAGGCACGCCGTTGACGTTGGCGAAGGTGTAGCCTTCGTTGCCCAGACGGCGGGTGATCAGCTCGGAAGTGGTGGTCATCAGCTTGCGCGAGAACACCTGGCCCTTCTGCACCAGCAGCAGGGACTTGACCTGGTCTTCAGGCACTTTCAGGTCGCCGCTCAGCTTGACGTCGCGAACGGTGTACTTCTCGCCTTCGGTCACGTTGACGGTGATGTAGACGTGCTTCTTGTCCGGGGTGATGGACACCTGGGTCGAAGCGATGTCCATGTTGATGTAGCCGCGGTCCAGGTAGTAGGAACGCAGACGCTCCAGGTCACCGGAGAGCTTTTCGCGGGCGTACTTGTCGTCGTTCTTGAAGAAGGACAGCCAGTTGGTGGTTTTCAGCTCGAACAGGTCGACCAGGTCTTCCTCGGGGAAAACGGTGTTGCCGACCACGTTGATGTGCTGGATGGCAGCCACGGTGCCTTCGTTGATCTTCACCTTCAGGCCGACGCGGTTGCGCGGCTGCGACACCACTTCGGTGTCGACGGTCGCCGAGTAGCGGCCCTGGGCGACGTACTGACGCTGCAGCTCGTTGCGCACGCCTTCGAGGGTGGCGCGCTGGAAGATCTCGCCTTCGGCCAGGCCGGACTGCTTGAGGCCTTTCATCAGGTCTTCGGTGGAGATCGCCTTGTTGCCTTCGATCTCGATGCTGGCGACGGACGGACGCTCGACGACCGTGATCACCAGTACGTTGCCTTCGCGGCCCAGCTGGATATCTTGAAAGAAACCGGTTTTGAACAGCGCACGAGTGGACTCAACCAGACGACGGTCGTCCGCCTGATCGCCGACGTTCAACGGCAACGCGCCAAAGACGCTACCTGCGGAAACCCGCTGGAGGCCGTTGACACGAATATCAGAGATAGTGAAGGACTCGGCGTGAACTTCGGCGATCATCAATACGGTGAGAACCGCAGTTAGCAGCAGACGTTTCATGAAGTCCTTTCTTATTCCAACTGGCAATAAAGAAACTGCCGCAAAATGCGGCAGATTCGCAATTCAACGAAGCGTTACAGACGACCCAGATCGTTGACCAGAGCGAGCAGCATCACTCCAACCACCAAACTGATACCGATCTGTATCCCCCAACCTTGTACCCGCTCCGACAAGGGGCGACCACGCGCCCACTCGATCAGATAAAACAACAGATGCCCCCCATCCAGTACGGGAATGGGCAGCAAATTCAGAACACCCAGGCTAATACTCAGATAAGCAAGGAAATTCAGGAAATCGGCAACGCCCGACTGGGCAGAAGCGCCCGCCACTTTAGCAATGGTTATCGGTCCGCTCAAGTTTTTTACCGAGAGCTCGCCGAAGAGCATTTTCTTCAGGGAATCCAGCGTCAGGACACTCATCGCCCAAGTGCGGCGGGCACCCTCGCCGATCGCCGCCAACGGCCCGAAACTGACCTCACGGATCATTTCCGGCGGCCAGTCGACCGCCTTCACCCCTGCCCCCAGATAGCCGCTCGGCGACTTGCTTTCGCCCCGGGCCGCCAGCGTGACCGGAACGTCGATCCGGGCACCATCGCGCTCGATGCGCAGCAGGACTTTAGCGTCAGGGCGGGTACGGACGGTGTCGACCACTTGCTGCCAGTCGTCCAGCGCCTGGCCGTCGAGCGCCAACAGGCGGTCGCCGGTCTTCAGCCCCGCCGCCTGGGCCGGGCCTTTCGGATCGAGTTCGGCGAGCACCGGCGGCAACGCCGGGCGCCATGGGCGGATGCCCAGCGAACGGATCGGGTCAGGTTCGTCCGCGCCCTTGAGCCAGTGGTCCAAGGCCAGCTCGCGAGGCGAGTCCGCCGTGGAGCCCTGATCACGCACCATCACCTGCAGGGAACCGCTCTCGCCCAGACGACGCACCAGCTGCAGATTGACCGCCGCCCAGCCGGACGTCGGTTCGCCGTCGATGGCGATGATTTCCTGGCCGGGGCTCAGGCCGGCCTTGGCCGCCATGCTGCCGGACTCGACCGCGCCGATGACCGGGCGCACCTGCTCGCTGCCGAGCATGGCCAACACCCAGAAGAACACCAGAGCGAGGAGAAAGTTGGCGACCGGGCCGGCGGCGACGATGGCGATGCGCTGACGGACGGTCTTGCGGTTGAACGACTGATGCAGCTGATCGGCCGGCACCTCGCCTTCACGCTCGTCGAGCATCTTGACGTAACCGCCCAGCGGAATGGCCGCCACCACGAACTCCGTGCCGTGCCGGTCGTGCCAGCGCAGCAGGGGCATGCCGAAGCCGACGGAAAAACGCAGCACCTTGACGCCGCAGCGGCGCGCGACCCAGAAGTGGCCGAACTCGTGGAAGGTGACCAGCACACCGAGGGCGATCAGGGTGCCGGCAATCATATAGAGCGCGCTCATCTACTTTCTCCGCATTCCTGTCCAGTGCCGCGTGAAGCCAAGTACGGCGCAGCCTAACGGCCGTGGCGGCTCAGCCATTGGCCGGCCAGTGCCCGTGCCTTCGCGTCCGCCGTGAATACCGCGTCCAGGTCATCCAGCGCCACCACGGGCTGAAGATTCAAGACTTCTTCGATGATACTCGCGATTTCCAGGTAGCGAACCCGTCCGTCGAGAAACGCCGCGACCGCCACTTCGTTGGCCGCATTCAGCATCGCCGGGGCGCTGTCGCCGGCTTCCGCCGCCTGGCGCGCCAGGCGCAGGCAAGGGAAGCGCTGCTCGTCCGGTGCCTCGAAGTCCAGGCGCGCCACCGCGAACAGGTCCAGCGGCGCCACGCCCGAATCGATCCGCTCGGGCCAGGCCAGTGCGTTGGCGATCGGCGTGCGCATGTCCGGGTTGCCCAACTGCGCCAACACGGAACCGTCCACATAATCGACCAGCGAATGGATCACGCTCTGCGGATGGATGACCACCTCGACCTGGGAGGGCTTGGCATCGAACAGCCAGCAGGCTTCGATCAGCTCTAGGCCCTTGTTCATCATGCTGGCCGAATCCACCGAAATCTTGCGCCCCATGGACCAGTTCGGGTGGGCACACGCCTGCTCAGGTGAAACATGCGCCAAGTCAGCCATCGGCGTCTGCCGGAAAGGGCCGCCGGAGGCCGTCAGAAGAATCCGACGGACACCGACATGGCTCAATCCGCGGGAGAAGTCCTGCGGCATGCATTGGAAAATAGCATTGTGCTCGCTGTCGATCGGCAGCAGCGCCGAACCGCTCTTGCGCACCGCCTGCATGAACAAGGCGCCGGACATCACCAGCGCCTCCTTGTTTGCCAGCAGGATTTTCTTGCCCGCCTCGACGGCCGCCAGGGTCGGGCGCAGCCCGGCCGCGCCGACGATCGCCGCCATCACGGCGTCCACTTCGGGAGCTGCAGCCACCTGGCACAGCCCCTCCTCCCCCACCAGCACGCGGGTCGGCAGGCCGGCGGCGCGCAGGTCGTCCTGCAGGTGGCGCGCAGCCTGAGCCTCAGGCACGACCGCGAATTGCGGTACATGACGCACGCACAGGGCGAGCAGCTCGCTCAGGCGGCTGAACCCACTCAAGGCGAACGCCCGGTAACGGTCAGGATGGCGCGCGATGACATCCAGGGTGCTCAGACCGATGGAACCGGTCGCCCCCAGTACGGTGATCTGCTGCGGCCGGCTCACGGTGCGGCCATCCACAGCATCACGGCGAACAGCGGGATCGCTGCGGTCAGGCTGTCGATGCGGTCCAGGACACCGCCGTGCCCCGGCAGCAGGTTACTGCTGTCCTTGATGCCGGACTGGCGCTTGAACATGCTTTCGGTGAGGTCGCCCACCACCGAAACGAACACGATCACGGCCGCCCCGATCAAGCCCTTGAACAGCTGCGCCACGGTCCAGTCGCGCACGAAGCCGACCAGCACGGTGATCGCCAGGCTCAAGGCGAGGCCGCCGTAGACGCCCTCCCAACTCTTGCCCGGGCTGACCTGCGGCGCCAGCTTGCGCTTGCCGAAGGCCCGGCCGGAGAAGTAGGCGCCGATGTCGGCGCCCCACACCAGCACCATCACCGCCATGATCAGCCAGTTGCCCAGCGGGTACTGCTTGATCTGCACCAGCCCTTGCCAGGCGGGCAGCAGGATCAGGAAGCCGATGACCAGCTTGCACGCCGCGCTGGCCCAATGCCCGCTGGATTGCGGGTAGGTCAGCACCAGATACGTGGCCACCGCCCACCACAGCACCGAAGCGCCGAGCACCCAGGGCGCAAGGCCGGGCAGGATGTACATGACGAACAGCATCAACGCCACCACGGCGGCGTAGCCTACGCGGAACGACTGCGCGCCGAAGCCCGCCAGACGCGCCCATTCCCACGCGCCGAGACTCACGACCAGCCCGATGAACAACGCAAAACCGGATCCTTCGAGCAGAAAGAAACCGCCCAACGCGATCGGCAGCAAGATCAGTGCGGTGATGATTCGTTGTTTAAGCATTAAACCCGGGCTCCGGCTTCGACCTGCTCGCTCGTTTTACCGAAGCGGCGCTGGCGCGAAGCGAAATCGGCCAGCGCGTTGCGCATGGCATCGTGTTTGAAGTCCGGCCAGAACAGGTCGGAGAAATACAGCTCGGCGTAAGCGAGCTGCCAGAGCAGGAAGTTGCTGATGCGGTGTTCGCCGCCGGTGCGGATGCACAGGTCCGGCAACGGCAGGTCGCCGGTGGCCAGGCACGCCTGCAACAGGTCCGGCGTGATGTCGTCCGGCCGCAGGTGACCGGCCTGCACCTCACGGGCAAGACGCTGCGCAGCCTGCGCGATGTCCCACTGGCCGCCGTAGTTGGCGGCGATCTGCAGGACAAAGCGGTTGGCGCCGGCGGTCATCGCCTCGGCTTCGCGCATCGCCGCCTGAAGCTCAGGGTGGAAGCGCGAACGGTCGCCGATGATGCGCAGGCTGATGTTGTTGTCGTTGAGGCGCTTGGCCTCACGACGCAACGCCTTGAAGAACAGATCCATCAAGGCGCTGACCTCATCGGCCGGGCGCTGCCAGTTCTCGCTGGAGAAGGCAAACAGCGTCAGCACCTCGACCTTGGCCTCGGCGCACACTTCTATCACCGCACGCACGGCATCCACGCCCGCCTTGTGCCCGGCGACGCCGGGCATGAAGCGTTTCTTCGCCCAGCGGTTGTTGCCATCCATGATGATCGCGACATGGCGCGGCACCGCGGACGGCGCAGTCTGCTTGGTCTTTTCCATGAAGGCGTCCTGACCCTTTATACGGCCATCAGATCCTTTTCTTTTTCTTCGGTCGCCTTGGCGATCTGACCTTCGAAGTCCTTGATCAGCTTGTCGATGTCGGCACCGGCGCGACGCTCTTCGTCTTCGCTGATTTCCTTGTCCTTGGACAGCTTCTTCAGCTCGCCCAGGGCGTCACGACGGATGTTGCGCACGGCGACGCGGGCATCTTCGGCCGCGGCGCGCGCCTGCTTGGTGAAGCCCTTGCGGGTCTCTTCGGTCAGCGGCGCCATCTTGATCAGCAGCAACTCGCCAAGGTTGGTCGGGTTGAGGTTGAGGCCGGCGCTGCCGATGGCCTTGTCGATGGCGCCGAGCATGTTGCGCTCGAACGGCACCACCTGCAGGGTCTGGCTGTCCTTCACGGTCACGTTGGCCACACCGCTCAGCGGGGTGTCGGCGCCGTAGTAAGGCACCATCACGCTGCCCAGGATGCTCGGGTGGGCCTTGCCGGTGCGGATCTGGCCGAACGCGTGCGCCAGGGACTCCAGGGACTTCTGCATGCGCGCCTGGGCGTCTTTCTTGATTTCGTTGATCATTGTTGAACTTCCTCGATCAGGGTTCCTTCGGCGCCGCCATGCACGATGTTCAGCAGGGCGCCGGGCTTGTTCATGTTGAATACACGCAGCGGCATCTTGTGGTCGCGGCACAGGCAAATGGCCGTCAGATCCATCACACCCAGCTTGCGATCCAGCACTTCATCGTAGGTCAGATGATCGAACTTCTCGGCATGCGGGTCTTTGAACGGGTCTGCGGTGTAGACGCCATCGACCTTGGTCGCCTTGAGCACGACGTCGGCGTCGATTTCGATGGCTCGCAGGCAGGCTGCCGAATCCGTGGTGAAGAACGGATTGCCGGTGCCGGCGGCGAAAATCACGACATCCTTGGAGTTCAGGTGGCGCATGGCCTTGCGGCGATCATAATGATCGGTCACGCCGACCATGGAAATGGCGGACATCACGATGGCCGAGATATTGGCACGTTCCAGCGCATCGCGCATGGCCAGGGCGTTCATCACAGTGGCCAGCATGCCCATGTGGTCGCCCGTGACGCGGTCCATGCCGGCCTTGCTCAGGGCTTCGCCGCGGAACAGGTTGCCGCCGCCGATCACCAGACCGACCTGAACACCGATGCCGACCAGCTGGCCGACTTCCAGCGCCATGCGGTCCAGCACCTTCGGGTCGATCCCGAACTCTTCCGAGCCCATCAGGGCCTCGCCGCTGAGCTTGAGTAGAATGCGTTTATAGCGAGCCTGATAACCACTGCCCTGCTGAGCCATTGCGAATCTCTCCTGCGGCGTATTTAAAAATTCTTTGCGAGCTGTTTGCAGCTGGCGCTTCACTCTAGCTTGGCGCTGCTTCAGCGCCATCGGAACATGGCTTTGTAAGTCAGTTCCAAGCGGAAACCAATTAAAAAATCGGTCACCGTATCTGAAAAGAGGCTGCGCGCGTGAGCGGGCAGCCTCTTTCGGGCGACAGTTGAAAAACCGTCTTACTGCTTGGCGGCAGCCACTTGTGCGGCAACTTCTTCAGCGAAGTTGTCGACTGGCTTCTCGATGCCTTCGCCCACTTTGAAGTAGGTGAAGGAAACGATTTCAGCGCCGGCTTTCTTGGCCAGTTCGCCGACCTTGACTTCCGGGTTCATGACGAACGCTTGCTCGACCAGCGAGGCTTCGGCCAGGAACTTCGAGATACGACCTTTGATCATGTTCTCGACGATGTTTTCCGGCTTGCCCGCGATCTTGTCGGCGTTCAGCTGCAGGAAAACGCCTTTTTCGCGTTCGATGGCTTCGGCCGACACTTCCGACGGCAGCAGGAACTCTGGGTTCGAAGCGGCAACGTGCATGGCGATGTTCTTGGCCAGTTCGATGTCGCCGCCTTTCAGAACGACGGTAGCGCCGATCTTGTTGCCGTGCAGGTAAGCACCGACAACGTCACCCTCAACGCGCGCCAGGCGACGGATGTTGACGTTTTCGCCGCACTTGGCGACCAGGGCTTCACGGGCGGCTTCACGGGATGCGATCAGCGGAGCGGCGTCGGTCAGCTTCTGGGCGAAGGCTTCTTCCAGGCTTTCGGCGACGAAGTTCTTGAAGTCGTCCTGCAGGGCCAGGAAGTCGGTCTGCGAGTTCACTTCCAGCAGAACGGCGGATTTACCGTCGGTCTTCACGGCGATGGCGCCTTCGGCAGCGATGTTGCCTGCTTTCTTGGCAGCCTTGATGGCGCCCGAAGCACGCATGTCATCAATGGCTTTCTCGATGTCGCCGCCAGCCTTTTCCAGGGCTTTCTTGCAATCCATCATGCCTTCGCCGGTGCGCTCGCGCAGTTCTTTGACCAACGCTGCAGTAATTGCTGCCATTTTCAAATTCCTCTTGGATAGGTTTTCAACCATTCCACCCGACTGAACGGGCGTTCAATTCTTCCCGAACCACCTTGTATAGCCGCTGCACGTTACAGATGCAGGGCGGGCGCTGCCACAAGCGGGCGCCGACAAATGGTTTTCGAGGTGGCAAAAAGGGGGCCAAGCCCCCTTTTTGCTTACTGAGTCAACGCCAGGGCGTCAATTACTCAGCTGCAGCCGCCGGAGCTTCTTCAGCGAAGACTTCGGTGCCGCCAGCAACGTTGTTGCGGCCACGGATAACGGCGTCAGCCATCGAACCCATGTACAGCTCGATCGCGCGGATGGCGTCGTCGTTGCCTGGGATGATGTAGTCAACGCCTTCCGGGCTGCTGTTGGTATCGACTACGCCGATGACCGGGATGCCCAGCTTGTTGGCTTCGGTGATCGCGATGCGCTCGTGGTCGACGTCGATCACGAACAGAGCGTCCGGCAGGCCGCCCATGTCCTTGATGCCGCCCAGGGAGCGATCCAGCTTCTCGAGGTCACGGGTGCGCATCAGCGCTTCTTTCTTGGTCAGCTTGGCGAAGGTGCCGTCTTCGGCTTGAACTTCGAGGTCACGCAGACGCTTGATGGAAGCACGGATGGTCTTGAAGTTGGTCAGCATGCCGCCCAACCAGCGGTGATCGACGTACGGCGAGCCGCAGCGTGCTGCTTGCTCGGCGACGATCTTGCCGGCGGAACGCTTGGTGCCGACGAACAGAATCTTGTTTTTGCCCTGGGCCAGGCGCTCTACGAAGGTCAGTGCTTCGTTGAACATCGGCAGGGTTTTTTCAAGGTTGATGATGTGGATCTTGTTGCGCGCGCCGAAAATGTACTTGCCCATTTTCGGGTTCCAGTAACGGGTTTGGTGACCGAAGTGCACACCGGCCTTCAGCATATCGCGCATGTTGACTTGGGACATGATAGTTCCTTGATAAGTCGGGTTGGGCCTCCACGCATCCCAATGACCAACCGCCGATCCGAGGATCAAGGGCACCCAGGTCATCGTGTCGACACGTGTGTGGGTTAATGCTTTCGGGGCTATCCCCGGAAAGCGGCGCATTTTATATCACAAGGAGGGCGCAAACGGAACCCGGAATCTGCATTCGCATCAGGGACATGAGGGAAGCGCGCCGCGGATCCGCCCTGGCACGGCATTGTACGGACGGACGCGATGCACACAGACGCGGATTTGCGCCTTTCGTCTGTTAGAATCGCGTTTTTCAGGGCCGCAGCCTGAACGCCTGCCGTCCTATCCGTATCTGCAAGCGCCGCCGGGCGCAGAGAGAGCCTGTATGACCGTCAACCTCAAAACCCCCGAGGACATCGCTGGCATGCGTGTCGCCGGCAAACTGGCCGCCGACGTGCTGGAAATGATCGCCGAACACGTAAAGCCGGGCATCACCACCGATGAGCTGAACCAGATCTGCCACGACTACATCGTCAACGTGCAGCAGGCCATCCCCGCCCCGCTCAACTACAAGGGCTACCCGAAGTCGATCTGCACCTCGATCAACCACGTGGTCTGCCACGGCATCCCCAACGACAAGCCGCTGAAGAACGGCGACACCCTGAACATCGACGTCACGGTGATCAAGGACGGCTACCACGGCGACACCAGCCGCATGTTCCACGTCGGCACCGTGCCGGTCTGGGCCGAACGCCTGTCCCTGGTCACCCAGGAATGCATGTACAAGGCGATCGAGATCGTCAAGCCCGGCTGCCGCCTCGGCGACATCGGCGAAATCATCCAGAAGCACGCCGAGAAGAACGGCTTCTCGGTGGTGCGCGAGTTCTGCGGCCACGGCATCGGCAAGGTGTTCCATGAAGAGCCGCAGATCCTGCACTACGGCCGCGCCGGCACCGGCATGGAGCTGCAGGCCGGCATGACCTTTACCATCGAGCCGATGATCAACCAGGGCAAGGCCGACACCAAGGTGCTGGGCGACGGCTGGACCGCCATCACCAAGGACCGCAAGCTCTCGGCGCAGTGGGAACACACCCTGCTGGTCACCGAAACCGGCTACGAGATCTTCACCCTGCGCAGCGACGACACGATCCCGCGCGTATCGGCCTGACCCAGACACCGCTCCCAGCCTATAGAAGGAAAGCCAACCGATGCCGCAGGTGGATCCCGAACTCTTCGACCGCGGCCAGTTCCAGGCTGAACTGGCCCTGAAAGCGAGTCCCATCGCGGCATTCAAGAAGGCCATCCGCCAGGCCCACGAGGTGCTCGACACGCGTTTTCGCAACGGCCGCGACATCCGCCGGCTGATCGAAGACCGCGCCTGGTTCGTCGACAACATCCTGCAAAAGGCCTGGGAGCAGTTCAACTGGAGCGACGACGCCGACATCGCGCTGGTGGCGGTCGGCGGCTACGGCCGCGGTGAGCTGCACCCCTATTCCGACATCGATCTGCTGATCCTGCTGGACAGCGCCGACCATGAGATCTTCCGCGACTCCATCGAGCGTTTCCTGACCCTGCTCTGGGACATCGGCCTGGAGGTCGGCCAGAGCGTGCGCTCGGTGGACGAATGCGCCGAAGAGGCCCGCGCCGACCTCACGGTCGTCACCAACCTGATGGAAAGCCGCACCATCTGCGGCCCCGAGCGCCTGCGCCAGCGGATGCTGGACGTCACCAGCACCGCCCACATGTGGCCGAGCAAGGAGTTCTTCCTGGCCAAGCGCGCCGAGCAGAAGGCCCGCCACCACAAGTACAACGACACCGAGTACAACCTGGAGCCCAACGTCAAAGGCTCGCCCGGCGGGCTGCGGGACATCCAGACGATCCTCTGGGTCGCCCGGCGCCAGTACGGCACCCTGAACCTGCGGGCGCTGGCCGGCGAAGGCTTTCTGGTGGAGAGCGAAAACGCCCTGCTCGCCTCGTCCCAGGAGTTCCTCTGGAAGGTGCGCTATGCCCTGCACATGCTGGCCGGCCGCGCCGAGGATCGCCTGCTGTTCGACCATCAGCGCTCGATCGCCACGCTGCTGGGTTTTGAAGGCGACGACGCCAAGCAAGCCGTCGAAAACTTCATGCAGCAGTATTTCCGCGTGGTGATGAGCATCGCCCAGCTCAGCGACCTGATCATCCAGCACTTCGAGGAAGTCATCCTCGCGCCGGAGGACGAAGCCCCGCCGCAGCCGATCAACGCACGGTTCCAGCTGCACGACGGCTACATCGAGGCCCGCAGCGAAAACGTGTTCCGCCGCACGCCGTTCGCCATGCTCGAGATCTTCGTGCTGATGGCCCAGCAGCCGGAAATCAAGGGCGTGCGGGCCGACACCATCCGCCTGCTGCGCGAACACCGGCACCTGATCGACGACAATTTCCGCAACGACATCCGCAACACCAGCCTGTTCATCGAGCTGTTCAAGTGCAAGATCGGCATCCACCGCAACCTGCGCCGGATGAACCGCTACGGCATCCTCGGGCGCTACCTGCCGGAGTTCGGCTTCATCGTCGGGCAGATGCAGCACGACCTGTTCCACATCTACACCGTGGACGCCCACACGCTGAACCTGATCAAGCACCTGCGCAAACTGCAGTACACCCAGGTGTCGGAAAAATTCCCGCTGGCCAGCAAGCTCATGGGCAAGCTGCCCAAGCCCGAACTGATCTACCTGGCCGGCCTGTACCACGACATCGGCAAGGGCCGCCACGGCGACCACTCCGAGATCGGCGCCGTGGACGCCGAGGCCTTCTGCCAGCGCCACCAGTTGCCGGTCTGGGACACCCGCCTGATCGTGTGGCTGGTGCAGAACCACCTGGTGATGTCCACCACCGCCCAGCGCAAGGACCTGTCCGACCCGCAGGTGATCCACGACTTCGCCCAGACCGTCGGCGACGAGACCCGCCTGGACTATCTCTACGTGCTGACCGTGGCCGACATCAACGCCACCAACCCGACCCTGTGGAACTCCTGGCGCGCCAGCCTGCTGCGCCAGCTCTACACCGAAACCAAGCGTGCGCTGCGCCGCGGCCTGGAAAACCCGGTGGATCGCGAGGAGCAGATCCGCCAGACCCAGAGCGCCGCGCTGGACATCCTGGTGCGCGGCGGCACCGACCCGGACGACGTCGAGCAATTGTGGGCGCAGCTGGGCGACGACTACTTCCTGCGCCACACCGCCGGCGACGTGGCCTGGCACAGCGACGCGATCCTCCAGCAACCGGCCGACGGCGGCCCGCTGGTGCTGATCAAGGAGACCACCCAGCGCGAGTTCGAAGGCGGCACGCAGATCTTCATCTATGCGCCGGACCAGCACGACTTCTTCGCCGTGACGGTGGCGGCGATGGATCAGCTCAACCTGAACATCCACGACGCCCGGATCATCACCTCCAGCAGCCAGTTCACCCTCGACACCTACATCGTGCTCGACACCGACGGCGACTCGATCGGCGACAACCCGCTGCGGGTCAAGCAGATCCGCGACGGGCTGACGGAGGCCCTGCGCAACCCTGACGACTACCCGACGATCATCCAGCGCCGGGTGCCGCGCCAGCTCAAGCATTTCGCGTTTGCGCCGCAGGTGACGATCCACAACGACGCCCAGCGTCCGGTGACGGTGCTGGAGCTCACGGCACCGGACCGGCCGGGCCTGCTGGCGCGGGTCGGCGGGATTTTCCTGGAGTTCGACCTGTCGCTGCAGAACGCCAAGATCGCCACCCTGGGCGAGCGGGTGGAAGACGTGTTCTTCATCACCGACGCGCACAACCAGCCGTTGTCCGACCCGCTGCTGTGCAGCCGATTGCAGGATGCGATCGTCGAGCAACTGAGCGTCAACCAGGAGCCCGACATCAAGCTGTCGCGCATCAGCATCTGACCCGACTATTTTCCCCTTGCGGGAGCGGGCTCGCCCGCTCCCGCACAGCACGAGACCCTTCATGAACAACGCCCTGAACCAGTTGCAGCCCTACCCGTTCGAAAAGCTCCGCGCCTTGCTCGGCAGCGTCACGCCGAACCCGGACAAGCGCCCGATCGCCCTGTCGATCGGCGAGCCGAAACACCGCTCGCCGAGCTTTGTCGCCGAGGCGCTGGCCAGCAACCTGGAGCAGATGGCGGTGTACCCGACCACCCTCGGCATCCCGGCCCTGCGCGAAGCCATCGCCGCCTGGTGCGAACGCCGCTTCAACGTGCCGGGCGGCTGGATCGACCCGGCGCGCAACGTGCTGCCGGTCAACGGCACCCGCGAGGCGCTGTTCGCCTTCACCCAGACCGTGGTCAACCGCGGTGACGACGCGCTGGTGGTCAGCCCGAACCCGTTCTACCAGATCTACGAAGGCGCGGCGTTCCTGGCCGGGGCCAAGCCGCACTACCTGCCGTGCCTGGACGAAAACGGCTTCAACCCGGACTTCGACGCGGTGTCGCCGGACATCTGGAAACGCTGCCAGATTCTGTTCCTGTGCTCGCCGGGCAACCCGACCGGCGCGCTGATCCCCCTCGACACCCTCAAAAAACTGATCGCCCTGGCTGACGAGCATGATTTCGTGATCGCCGCCGACGAGTGCTACAGCGAACTGTACTTCGACGAACAGACCCCGCCGCCGGGCCTGCTGACCGCCTGCGCCGAGCTGGGCCGCAAGGACTTCAAGCGCTGCGTGGTGTTCCACAGCCTGTCCAAGCGCTCGAACCTGCCGGGGCTGCGCTCGGGCTTCGTCGCCGGGGACGCCGACGTCCTCAAGGGCTTCCTGCTGTACCGCACCTACCACGGCTGCGCGATGCCGGTGCAGACCCAACTGGCCAGCGTCGCCGCCTGGAACGACGAAGTGCACGTGCGCGCCAACCGTGCGCTGTACCGCGAGAAGTTCGACGCCGTGCTGGCGATCCTCAGCCCGGTGATGGACGTGCAGCGCCCCGACGGCAGCTTCTACCTGTGGCCGAACGTGAACGGCGACGACGCGGCGTTCTGCCGCGACCTGTTCGAACAGGAGCACGTGACCGTGGTGCCGGGTTCGTACCTGTCCCGCGACGTCGACGGCGTCAACCCTGGGGCCGGCCGTGTGCGCATGGCGCTGGTGGCACCGCTGGCGGAGTGCGTCGAGGCCGCCGAACGGATCCGCGCGTTCATCACCCGTCGACAGTGAGCCCGACACCGTGCCAGCCATGCTGGCACGGTGACTTTTCATATCGGGAAACACCTGCGCACGGCGCGGACACCTTTTAGTGCAGGAAGGCGGGTTACTCTTGCCCCGCGCATCGATTTGCGCATCGCCCCCTCCACTTCAAGGATGAAGCCCCCATGAATCAATTGCAGGATTGCAGGCTCGTGCAATGGCCGGACGACCAGGCCGCCCATGACACCGCCATCAACGAAAACCCCGCCAACGCCGGCACCGCCAGCGGCGGACGCCGCAAGCGTTCGCTGATCGACTATTCGAAACTCTGGGCCAACGGCCGAACCCTGACGATCGCCTTCATCGACGCGCCCGACCCCGAGCGCAAACAGAGAATCATCAGCGCCGCCAGCCGCTGGCTGCCGTACATCAACCTGACGTTCGATTTCGTCGAAGGCGTAAAGGGCGATATCCGCATCGCGACGAAGAAGAACAACAACAGCTCGATGCTCGGCACCGACGCGCTGCTCGTCCATCCCGACTGGCCCACCATGAACCTGGGCGTGACGCCCGACCATCCGGACTTCGACGTGATCGTCACCCATGAGTTCGGCCATGCCCTGGGCGCGATGCACGAACACCTGCATCTGCAGGCCAAAATCCCCTGGGACAAACCCAAGGTGTACGCGTTTTACCAGAACCGCGAGATGAACCCGCTGACCCGCAAGCAGGTCGACCTGAACCTGTTCAAAACCTTCAGCACGCCGGTGGCGATCCACACTGACTACGACCGCCGGTCAATCATGCATCACCCGGTCTCGAACGAACTGACGCTGGGGGACTGGGAAAACCCGATCAACCGCAAGATCAGCAAAAAGGACAAGAAGATGATGCGGCTGATGTACCCGAAGCAGCCCCGGCAAACCCGCTGAGCACCCGGCCCTTGCCGGGGCCTCCGCTCACTTGACCTGCCCCAGGTTCGCCTCGCTCAGATCAAGGTCCGCCAGCACTTCTCGCAGCACGTCATCACCGATCTGGTGGTGACGGCTCAGGCTGTAAAGCGTCAGACGCTGCGCCCGCAGCGCCTTCAGGCGCAGGCGACGCTCCAGCAGATCCATCTGGAAAGCCAGCGCCTGGGCTTCGGCCGAATCGTTGAACACCTCCAGCTGATGGCGGTACTCGGACATGATCCGTGCCTTGAGCTCCACCGCCAGGGCGGCCTCGGCGGCGTCCTGCGGGTTGGCCTCTTCGGTCTCCAGCGCATGGATCGCCGCCTCGGCGGTCTTGCGCCAGGCCTCGCGGACTTCCTGGCGGCGCTTGTCGTCCGGGCTCTTCTCGACGCCCCGAAGCAGCAGCGGCAGCGCGATGCAGGCCGCAATCAGCGACAGCAGGATCACCCCGGCGGCGATGAAGATCAGCAAGTCCCGCTCCGGAAACGCTTGCGCGCCCATCAGCATCGGCACCGACATCACACCCGCCAACGTCACCGCCCCGCGCACCCCGCCCACCGTCAGCAGCCAGCAGGAACGCGCCGTCGGCACCTGCGTCAGGTCGCCCTTGCCGCGCAGACGGCGCAACAGCACAGACAGGCGCCAGATGCTCTGCACCCAGACGAAGCGCAGCAGCACCAGCGCCAGGAAGATCGCCAGCACTTCGAGGCCACGGTAGAACAACGCGGGCCACAACGTCGGTTCATGGCTGACCACCGCCTTGACGATGTCCGGCAACTGCAGGCCCAGCAGCAGGAAAATCAGGCCGTTGAAGGCGAACTCCAACAGCGACCAGACGCTGCGGTTGAGCAGCCGGGTGCTGGTTTGGCGCGGCAACAGGTCGAGCCAGCTCTGCATCATGCCGGCCGCGACGGCCGAGAGGATGCCCGAAGCGCCCAGGCGTTCGGCAAGCACGTAAGCGGCGAACGGCAACAGCAGCATGAACACCACATGGGTCGCCGGATCGTCCCAGCCGCGGGCGATCATCCACGCCCGCAGCCGGCCGACCAGCCAGCTCAGCGCCACGCCGACCAGCAGGCCTCCCGCCGCCACCAGCACGAATGTCAGGCTCGCGCCGGCCAGCGAAAACGCGCCGGTGACCGCCGCCACCAGGGCGAACTTGAACGTCACCAGGCCCGAGGCGTCGTTCATCAGCGCCTCGCCCTGCAGGACGTGCATCAACGGAGTCGGCAGGCGGTTCTGGGAGATGGCGGACACCGCCACCGCATCGGTGGGCGACAGCACGGCCGCCAGGGCGAAGGCCACCGGCAACGGGATGTCCGGCAGCAGCCAATGGATGAAGTAGCCCGCCCCGACGACGGTGAACAGCACCAGCCCCACCGCCAGCGTCAGGATCGGGCCGCGCAAGTGCCAGAACGCCCGCTTGGGCATGCGCCAGCCATCGGAAAACAGCAGCGGCGGCAAAAACAGGAACAGGAACAGTTCAGGATCGAGGGCGACATGCAGCCCCAGCGTCGGCCAGGCCAGCAAGGCCCCGGCGGCGATCTGCACCAGCGGCAGCGGCAAGGGGACGACCCGTCCGACCAGGCGCGAGACGCTGACCAGCATCAACAGGATCAGGACGGTGTAGGCGGTTTGCATAAAGCGGATGTCTCAGGCGATCGACAGCGATGAACTGCCATATTAGCCGCATAGGCTCCGGATGACCGTTGCACCTATGTCGCACAGCCTCGATCGGCCCTTCTGCGGGCGCCAGCCTGCTGGTGATGGCCTCACCCGGCCAAACCAGACAGCGGCCCCACAGGCCCGATCAAGATTCCGGCGAGTAAATCGACCACGGCCGCCGCGATACCGTCCGGTCATGGCATAATCCGACACCATTTTTCTCCAGCACCTGTAAAGGGGGCGATTCCTTGACCGTTTCAAGCAAAACGTTGCACCTTTTCGGCATCAAAGCCTGCGACACCATGAAAAAGGCGCGCACCTGGCTCGATGAACACGCTGTCAGCTACGACTTCCACGACTACAAGACCGCCGGCATCGACCGTGAGCACCTGACCCAATGGTGCGACGAACATGGCTGGCAAACCGTGCTGAACCGCGCGGGCACGACCTTCCGCAAGCTCGACGACGAACAGAAAGCCGATCTCGACCAGCCGAAGGCCATCGAACTGATGCTCGCCCAACCCTCGATGATCAAGCGCCCGGTGCTCGATCTCGGTGACCGAACCCTGATTGGCTTCAAGCCAGATACCTACGCGGCAGCGCTCAAGTAAGCGGCCCGTCCCCATTCGATAGAGGTATTCACATGTCCAACTCCCTGTTCAGCCTGGCCTTCGGCGTCGGCACCCAAAACCGTGACGGCGCCTGGCTGGAAGTGTTCTACGCCCAGCCGCTGCTCAAGCCGTCGGCCGAGCTGGTCGCCGCCGTCGCGCCGATCCTGGGCTACAGCGAAGGCAACCAGGCCATCGCCTTCACCACCGCCCAGGCCGCGCAACTGGCCGAAGCCGTGAAGGGCGTCGACGCCGCGCAGGCCAAGCTGCTGACCCGCCTGGCCGAAAGCCACAAGCCGCTGGTCGCCACCCTGCTGGCCGAAGACACCCAGCTGACCTCCACCCCTGAGGCCTACCTGAAGCTGCACCTGCTGTCCCACCGCCTGGTGAAGCCGCACGGCGTGAGCCTGGCCGGCATCTTCCCGCTGCTGCCGAACGTGGCCTGGACCAGCCAGGGCGCCATCGACCTGAGCGAACTGGCCGAACTGCAGCTCGAAGCCCGCCTGCGCGGCGAGCTGCTGGAAGTGTTCTCGGTGGACAAGTTCCCGAAAATGACCGACTACGTCGTGCCGGCCGGCGTGCGCATCGCTGACGCCGCCCGCCTGCGCCTGGGCGCCTACGTGGGCGAAGGCACCACCGTGATGCACGAAGGCTTCGTCAACTTCAACGCCGGCACCGAAGGCCCGGGCATGATCGAAGGCCGCGTGTCCGCCGGCGTGTTCGTCGGCAAGGGTTCGGACCTGGGCGGCGGCTGCTCGACCATGGGCACCCTGTCGGGCGGCGGCAACATTGTGATCAAGGTCGGCGAAGGCTGCCTGATCGGCGCCAACGCCGGCATCGGCATCCCGCTGGGCGACCGCAACACCGTCGAGTCGGGCCTGTACGTGACCGCCGGCACCAAGGTCGCGCTGCTGGACGAGAACAACCAGTTGGTCAAGGTGGTCAAGGCCCGTGACCTGGCCGGCCAGACCGACCTGCTGTTCCGCCGCAATTCGGAAACCGGTGCCGTGGAGTGCAAGACCCACAAATCGGCCATCGAACTGAACGAAGCGCTGCACGCCCACAACTAAGCGGCACATCGTCCAACCTGTGGGAGCGGGCTTGCCCGCCCCCACAGGTCTTGTGCATAGGCCGAACGACATGATGATTCCCTCCCCCTGGCGTGCCGACTTCCCGGCCATCGCCGCCCTGCAACGGCAAGGCCAGACCTACCTGGACAACGCCGCCACCACGCAAAAGCCCCAGGCCCTGCTCGACGCGCTGGCGCATTACTACGCCAACGGCGCCGCCAACGTGCACCGCGCGCAACACCTGCCCGGCGCCCATGCCACACAGGCGTTCGAAGACACCCGCCTGAAGGTGGCGCAATGGCTCAACGCCGGCGACAGCGGGCAGATCATCTTCACCCACGGCGCCACCAGCGCGCTGAATCTCCTGGCCTATGGCCTGGAACACCTTTTCTCTGCGGGCGACGAAATCGTCGTCAGCGCCCTGGAGCATCACGCCAACCTGCTGCCGTGGCAGCAACTGGCCCGCCGCCGCGACCTGAAGCTGGTGATCCTGCCGCTGGACGCCGACGGCCTGATCGATCTTGCGCAAGCGGTGCACCTGATCGGCCCGCGCACCCGTCTGCTGGCGGTCAGTCAGTTGTCCAACGTGCTCGGTGCCTGGCAACCGTTGCCCGCCCTGCTCGCCATGGCCAAAGTGCACGACGCCCTGACCGTGGTCGACGGCGCCCAAGGCGTGGTGCACGGTCGCCACGACGTGCAGGCGCTGGGCTGCGACTTCTATGTGTTTTCCAGCCACAAGCTGTACGGGCCCGACGGCCTCGGCGCGCTGTTCGGGCGCAACGCGGCGCTTGAGCGCTTGCGGCCGTGGCAGTTCGGCGGCGAAATGGTGCTCGAAGCCCATTACCACGACTCGCGCTTTCGCCCGGCACCACTGGGCTTCGAGGCCGGCACGCCGCCGATCGCCAGCGTGATCGGCCTGGGCGCGACCCTCGACTACCTGGCCGGCCTGGATCAGGACGCCGTGTCCGCCCACGAGGCGGCGCTGCACGACTACCTGCTCAAAGGCCTGGCGGCGCGCAACGGCATCCGCCTGCTGGGCCGGCCGCAACTGGCGCTGGCGAGTTTTGTGGTGGACGGCGTGCACAACGCCGATCTGGCGCATCTGCTGACCGAGCAAGGCATTGCCGTGCGCGCCGGTCATCACTGCGCCATGCCGCTGCTCAAGCGCTTCGAACTGGCCGGGGCGATCCGCGTGTCGCTGGCGCTGTACAACGATTCAGAGGATCTGGAACGCTTCTTCGAAGCGCTGGACCAGGCGCTGGAGCTGTTGCGGTGAGCCTGCCGAGCGAAGCCGCCGAAGCCCTGCGGATCTTTCAGGGCGCCGCCGGCTGGGAGCAGCGGGCACGCCTGCTGATGCAGTTCGGCGACCGTCTCGCCCCTCTGGATGACGCCGACAAGTGCGACGCCAACCGGGTGCACGGCTGCGAAAGCCAAATGTGGCTGGTGGGAGAACTTCACGACGGGCGCTGGCAATTCGCGGCCGCCAGCGATGCGCGGTTGATCCGCGGGCTGGTGGCGCTGCTGCTGGTGCGGGTGAACGGGCTGACGGCGGCCGAACTGCGCCAGGTGGATCTGCCGGACTGGTTCGATCAGCTGGGGCTGTCGCGCCAACTGTCACCGTCGCGCAGCAATGGCCTGAACGCGGTGCTCCAGCGGATGAACGCGCTGGCTGGCTGAGCGCCATCGCCAGCAGGCTGGCTCCCACCGGGATCTCGGTTGGATGCAGCGCCTGCTGTCGCCCCGGATCACTGCGGGAGCGGGCTTGCCCGGTCAAGCCTGAGGCTTGGCCCGGTCCGAAGGCCGCCGCACGCCCGCGACGATCTTGTCCACCGCCTTGGTCGCCGCGACCATGCCGAACGTGGCCGTCACCATCATCACCGCCCCGAACCCGCCGGCGCAGTCCAGCTTCACGCCGTCGCCGACAAAGCGCTTCTGCAGGCAAATGCTGCCGTCCGGCTTCGGATAGCGCAGCTGCTCGGTGGAATACACGCACGGTACGCTGTAATGGCGGTTCGGCGTGCGGGAAAAGCCGTAGTCGCGGCGCAACGTGGAGCGCACCTTCGAGGCCAGCGGGTCGTTGTAGGTGCGGTTGAGATCCACGACCTGGATCTGGGTCGGGTCGATCTGCCCGCCCGCGCCGCCGGTGGTGATGATCTGGATCTTGCGGCGCTTGCACCAGGCGATCAGCGCGGCCTTGGCGTTGACGCTGTCGATGCAGTCGATCACGCAGTCGATGTCCGGCGTGATGTAGTCGGCCATGGTGTCGCGGGTGACGAAGTCGGCCACCGGGTGCACCGTGCAGGCCGGGTTGATGCCGCGCACGCGCTCGGCCATCACCTCGACCTTGGGCTTGCCGACGGTGCTGTCCAGCGCATGCAGCTGACGGTTGGCGTTGCTCACGCAGACGTCGTCCAGGTCGAACAGCGAGATCTCGCCCACCCCGCAGCGGGCGATGGCTTCCGCCGCCCAGGAACCGACGCCGCCGATGCCGACGACCGCCACATGGGCCGCCCGCAGACGCGCCAAACCTTCAATGCCGTACAAACGGGCGATGCCTGCAAACCGCGGATCTTCTGTGCTCATGACCGTTACCCCAAAAACCGGCGCGCATTATGGACGACCGCGCGACAACTTTTAAGCTTCCAGCTACAAGTGTAAGAACTTAAGTCAAAGCGGGTTGCCCAATGTCGGGCATTTCCCCGTCCGATGTGCGACTGGTGAACTGCCGGTGTAGGATTCGCGCCCTTTGGCACGACCTCGCCGAACCTTCGTTCCACAGCCTTTGGAACCCGAAACAGCTATGTCATCGCGTAAATTTGGACTCAACCTGGTGGTGGTTCTGGCAATCGCCGCCCTGTTCACCGGTTTCTGGGCGCTGATCAACCGCCCGGTCTCCGCGCCGAACTGGCCGGAGCAGATCTCCGGCTTCTCCTACTCACCGTTCCAACAGGGACAATTCCCGCAGAAAGAGCAGTATCCGTCCGACGACGAAATGCGCCGTGACCTGGAAATCATGAGCAAGCTGACGGACAACATCCGTATCTACTCGGTCGACGGCAGTCTGCAGGACATCCCGAAACTGGCCGAAGAGTTCGGCCTGCGGGTGACGCTCGGGATCTGGATCAGCCCGGACAAGGAGCGCAACGAACGGGAAATCACCCGGGCCATTGAACTGGCCAACACCTCGCGCAGCGTGGTACGCGTGGTGGTCGGCAACGAAGCGCTGTTTCGCAAGGAAATCACCGCCCAAGAGTTGAGCGTGCTGCTCGACCGCGTGCGCGCGGCGGTGAAGGTGCCGGTCACCACGTCCGAGCAGTGGCACGTCTGGGAAGAGCACCCGGAACTGGCCAAGCACGTCGACCTGATCGCCGCGCACATCCTGCCCTACTGGGAATTCATCCCGATGGACAAGGCCGGGCAGTTCGTCTTCGACCGCGCCCGCGACCTGAAGAAGATGTTCCCGAAAAAACCGCTGCTGCTATCCGAAGTCGGCTGGCCGAGCAACGGCCGCATGCGCGGCGGCGCCGATGCGTCGCCGGCGGATCAGGCGATCTACCTGCGTACCCTGGTCAACAAGCTCAACCGCCAGGGCTTCAACTACTTCGTGATCGAAGCCTTCGACCAGCCGTGGAAGGCCAGCGACGAAGGCTCGGTCGGCGCCTACTGGGGCGTGTTCAACGCCGCGCGCCAGCAGAAATTCAACTTCGAAGGCCCGGTCGTGGCGATCCCGCAGTGGCGGGTGCTGGCAGTGGGCTCCGGGGTGCTGGCGCTGCTGTCGCTGACCCTGCTGATGATCGACGGTTCGGCCCTGCGCCAGCGCGGCCGCACCTTCCTGACCTTCATCGCGTTCCTGTGCGGTTCGGTGCTGGTGTGGATCGGCTACGACTACAGCCAGCAGTACAGCACCTGGTTCAGCCTGACGGTGGGCTTCTTGCTGGCGCTCGGCGCGCTCGGGGTGTTCATCGTGCTGCTCACCGAGGCCCATGAGTTGGCCGAGGCCGTGTGGGTGCACAAGCGCCGGCGCGAATTCCTGCCGGTGGTGGGCGATTCGGACTACCGGCCCAAGGTGTCGATCCACGTGCCTTGCTACAACGAGCCGCCGGAGATGGTCAAACAGACCCTCGACGCCCTGGCCAACCTCGACTATCCGGACTTCGAAGTCCTGATCATCGACAACAACACCAAGGATCCGGCGGTCTGGGAACCGGTGCGCGACTACTGCGAGACCCTCGGCCCCCGCTTCCGGTTCTTCCACGTCTCGCCGCTGGCCGGCTTCAAGGGCGGCGCGCTGAACTACCTGATCCCGCACACCGCCAAGGACGCCGAAGTGATCGCGGTGATCGATTCCGACTACTGCGTGCACCCCAATTGGCTCAAGCACATGGTGCCGCACTTCGCCGACCCGAAGATCGCCGTGGTGCAGTCGCCGCAGGACTACCGCGACCAGAACGAAAGCACCTTCAAGAAGCTGTGCTACGCCGAGTACAAGGGCTTCTTCCACATCGGCATGGTCACCCGCAACGACCGCGACGCGATCATCCAGCACGGCACCATGACCATGACCCGCCGTTCGGTCCTGGAAGAGCTGGGCTGGGCCGACTGGTGCATCTGCGAAGACGCCGAGCTGGGCCTGCGGGTGTTCGAGAAAGGCCTGTCGGCGGCGTACTACCACGACAGCTACGGCAAGGGCCTGATGCCGGACACCTTCATCGACTTCAAGAAGCAGCGTTTCCGCTGGGCCTACGGCGCGATCCAGATCATCAAGCGCCACACCCGCAGCCTGCTGCGCGGCAAGGACACCGAACTGACCCGCGGCCAGCGCTACCACTTCCTCGCGGGCTGGCTGCCGTGGGTGGCGGACGGCATGAACATCTTCTTCACCGTCGGCGCGCTGCTGTGGTCGGCGGCGATGATCATCGTGCCGCAACGGGTCGACCCGCCGCTGCTGATCTTCGCGATCCCGCCGCTGGCGCTGTTCGCCTTCAAGGTCGGCAAGATCATCTTCCTGTACCGCCGCGCGGTGGGGGTGAACCTCAAGGACGCGTTCTGCGCGGCGCTGGCGGGGCTTGCGCTGTCGCACACCATCGCCAAGGCGGTGCTGTACGGGTTCTTCACCAGCAGCATCCCGTTCTTCCGCACCCCGAAGAACGCCGACAGCCACGGCTTCTGGGTGGCCATTTCCGAGGCCCGGGAAGAGCTGTTCATCATGTTGCTGCTGTGGGGCGCGGCGCTGGGGATTTTCCTGGTGCAGGGCCTGCCGAGCAGCGACATGCGCTTCTGGGTGGCCATGCTGCTGGTGCAGTCGCTGCCGTACGTGGCGGCGCTGATCATGGCGTTCCTGTCGTCGCTGCCAAGGCCCGCTCCGGCGCCTGAACCGGCACCGGCGGTCTAATTGTTCGACGATGCACTAAACGGCGGCCTATGGCCGCCGTTTTGCTTTAAGATGACCGCCATTTTGCAGGGCTTGGCGTGCAGCAAGGTCTGACCGACAGACTTCAGTCCCCTGTGGGAGCGGGCTTGCCCGCGAAGGCGTTGTAACATTCAACCGTTATGTTGGCTGACGCACCGCACTCGCGGGCAAGCCCGCTCCCACATCAACAGTCCGCGCCCACATTCATGATCCCGGAGTTTCCCATGACGGCCCACGCCGACCTTTCGCCGACCCTCCAGCTGGCCATCGACCTGATCCGCCGTCCGTCCGTGACGCCGGTCGACGCCGATTGCCAGAAACAGATGATGCAGCGCCTGGGCGCCGCCGGTTTCACCCTGGAGCCGATGCGCATCGAGGACGTGGACAACTTCTGGGCCACCCACGGCAAGGACGACGGCCCGGTGCTGTGCTTCGCCGGCCACACCGACGTGGTGCCGACCGGCCCCGTGACCGCCTGGCAGATCGATCCGTTCAACGCGGTGATCGACGAACACGGCATGCTCTGCGGCCGCGGCGCGGCGGACATGAAAGGCAGCCTGGCGTCGATGACCGTGGCCGCCGAGCGCTTCGTCGCCGACTACCCGGACCACAAGGGCAAGGTCGCGTTCCTGATCACCAGTGACGAAGAAGGCCCGGCGCACCACGGCACCAAGGCCGTGGTCGAGCGTCTGGCGGCGCGCAAGGAGCGCCTCGACTGGTGCATCGTCGGCGAACCGTCGAGCACCGCCCTGGTCGGCGATGTGGTGAAGAACGGCCGTCGCGGCTCCCTCGGCGCCAAGCTCACCGTGCGCGGCGTGCAGGGCCACGTGGCCTACCCGCACCTGGCGAAGAACCCGATCCACCTCGCCGCCCCGGCCCTGGCCGAACTGGCCGCCGAGCACTGGGACCACGGCAACGATTTCTTCCCGCCGACCAGTTTCCAGATCTCCAACGTCAACTCCGGCACCGGCGCGACCAACGTGATCCCCGGCGACCTGGTGGCGCTGTTCAACTTCCGCTTCTCCACCGAGTCCACCGTCGAAGGCCTGCAGAAGCGCGTCGCCGACATCCTCGACAAGCACAACCTGGACTGGCACATCGACTGGGCGCTGTCCGGCCTGCCGTTCCTCACCGAGCCGGGCGCGCTGCTCGACGCGGTGTCGTCGAGCATCAAGCAGATCACCGGCCGCGAAACCCAGGCGTCCACCAGCGGCGGCACCTCCGACGGCCGCTTCATCGCGACCATGGGCACCCAGGTGGTCGAGCTGGGCCCGGTCAACGCGACCATCCACCAGGTCAACGAACGCGTGCTGGCGGCCGATCTCGACGTCCTGACCGAAATCTACTACCAGACCCTGATCAAGTTGCTCGCCTGATGCTCGCCTGTCCGATCTGCAACGAACCGCTCAACGCCGTGGACAACGGCGTGGCCTGCCCCGCCGGGCACCGCTTCGACCGCGCACGCCAGGGTTACCTGAACTTGCTGCCGGTGCAGCACAAGAACAGCCGCGACCCCGGCGACAACCAGGCGATGGTCGAGGCCCGCCGCGACTTCCTCAACGCCGGGCACTATGCGCCGGTGGCCAGGCGCCTGGCGGAGCTGGCGGCCGGCTATGCGCCGCAGCGCTGGGTCGACATCGGCTGCGGCGAGGGCTACTACACCGCGCAGATCGCCGAGGCCCTGCCGGGTGCCGACGGTTATGCGCTGGACATCTCCAAGGAAGCGGTCAAGCGCGCCTGCAAGCGCAACCCCGCCGTGACCTGGTTGATCGCCAGCATGGCCCGCGTGCCGCTGGCGCCGGGCAGTTGCCAGTTCCTGGCCAGCGTGTTCAGCCCGCTGGACTGGGACGAGGCCAAGCGCCTGCTCAGCGTCGGCGGCGGCCTGATGAAGGTCGGGCCGACCCGCGGCCACCTGATGGAACTGCGCGAACGCCTGTACGACGAAGTGCGCGAATACACCGACGACAAGCACCTGGCCCTGGTGCCGCAAGGCATGGCGCTGGCCCACAGCGAAACGCTGGAGTTCAAGCTGACGCTGGACAAGCCCGAAGACCGCGCCAACCTGCTGGCCATGACGCCCCACGGCTGGCGCGCCAGCGCCGAGCGCCGCGCCGCGGTGATCGGCCAGGCCGAGCCCTTCGTGACCACCGTGTCGATGCGCTACGATTATTTCGTTCTTCAATAACCCTTTGGACTCGGGCACCGCCCGGGGCCGGCTAAATCCGCGAATGGATTTTTCAGACCCGCAGTGAGGACATCCATGCGCCAACCGGACATCGAGATTTACCTGAAAGACGCCGACGTCGACCACAAGCAGATCGCCGAATGGCTCGGCGCCGCCCTGGGCCCGTGCAGCGAATGGAAGCAGAAGGGCCAGACCTTCAAATGCCTGGCCGGCAGCATCCCCGTGACCTGGCTGCCCAAGGCCGTGGGCAAATGGAACAGCCTGTACCTGGAAAGCGACCAGACCCCATGGGACGACGACATCGCCTGCGCCCGCGCCGCCTTCGCCGCGCTGAACGTCGAAGTGCGCTGCGCACCGGGCAGCTGGGTCGAGGAAGAAGGCGAGGAAACGGCGGACCGCTGGATCCGCATCAGCGCCGACGGCGAGGAAGAGATCACCTGGCGCACGAGCTGACCTGCGTTTCAGCCCCAAAAATGTGGGAGCGAGCCTGCTCGCGATTGCGCAATGTCAGTCGACATCAATGCCGGCTGAAACACCGCAATCGCGAGCAGGCTCGCTCCCACATGCGTTTTGGGGTTTCGGAGCGTGGCGTTACAGGCCTACCACATCCTCAGCCTGCAGGCCCTTCTGCCCCTGCACCACCGCATACTCCACCTGCTGGCCTTCGGTCAGCGAACGGTGCCCTTCGCCGCGGATCGCGCGGTAGTGCACGAACACGTCCACCCCGTCTTCGCGCTGGATGAAGCCGTAACCCTTGGCGTCGTTGAACCACTTCACGTTGCCGGTTTCACGTGTTGCCATCTGTTCATACTCCTTTTTTATTATTGAACGGGCTTTTCGCAGGAAAGCCTTTGAGGAACGTCAGCCTGCGCCCGACGTCCATACAAGGGCCCCGGCGACAGACCGCCGAGTATATGTCAGGTGCCGATAGTCTCAACAAGAGTTTACTTGGCCGCTTTTTTGCCGATTTTCAGCGAATCCGGCACACTGTCGCCCTTCCCGAGCAAACGCTCGGTTTTATTCAATGACGAAGAATCCGTATGACCCGTTCCCCGTTCCGCCGTCTTGTGTTCGGCACCTTGCGCCGGCTGTTGTACCTCTGGGTCCGCTCGGAGACGATCAACCAGTCGTCGTTCACCCTCGACCTCGACCGCAGCCGTCCGGTGTTCTACGTCCTGCAGACCCCTTCGCTGACCGACCTGGCCGTGCTCGACACCGAGTGCACCAAGGCCGGCCTGCCGCGCCCGGTGCTGCCGGTGTCCGTCGGGTCGCTGATCGAGCCGGCGGCGTTCTTCTACCTGACGCCGGATCCGGACTGGCTCGGCCGCCACGACAAGCGCGGCGCGCCGCCGACCCTGACCCGGCTGGTCAGCGCCCTGAGCCAGAACGCCGCCGAAGACGCGCAGGTCATTCCGGTGAGCGTGTTCTGGGGCCAGTCGCCGGACAGCGAGTCGAGCCCGTGGAAACTGCTGTTCGCCGACAGCTGGGCGGTCACCGGCCGTCTGCGCCGCCTGCTGAGCATCATGATCCTGGGACGCAAGACCCGCGTGCAGTTCTCAGCGCCGATCCACCTGCGCGAACTGATCGACCACAACAAGGGCCACGAACGCACCGTGCGCATGGCCCAGCGGATCCTGCGGGTGCATTTTCGCAACCTCAAGGCGGCGGTGATCGGCCCGGACATCTCCCACCGGCGCAACCTGGTCAAGGGCCTGATCAACCAGCCGCTGGTGCGCCAGGCGATCCTCGACGAGGCCGAGCGGGAAAACATCTCGGCGGAAAAGGCCAAGGCCCAGGCCCTGCGCTACGGCAACGAGATCGCCTCGGACTACACCTACACCGCCATCCGTTTCCTGGAAGTGGTGCTGAGCTGGTTCTGGAACAAGATCTACGACGGGATCAAGGTCAACCACATCGAAGGCGTGCAGAAGATCGCGCCGGGCCATGAAGTGATCTACGTGCCCTGCCACCGCAGCCACATCGATTACCTGCTGCTGTCCTACCTGCTGTTTCGCAACGGCCTGACCCCGCCGCACATCGCCGCCGGGATCAACCTGAACATGCCGGTGATCGGCGGCCTGCTGCGCCGCGGCGGCGCGTTCTTCATGCGCCGTACGTTCAAGGGCAACCCGCTGTACACCTCGGTGTTCAACGAATACCTGCATACGCTGTTCACCAAGGGCTTCCCGGTGGAGTACTTCGTCGAGGGCGGCCGTTCGCGCACCGGGCGCATGCTGCAACCGAAGACCGGCATGCTGGCGATCACGATGCGCAGCTTCCTGCGTTCCTCGCGCACGCCGATCGTGTTCGTGCCGGTGTACATTGGCTACGAGCGCGTGCTGGAAGGCCGGACCTACCTCGGCGAACTGCGCGGGGCGAGCAAGAAGAAAGAATCGATCTTCGACATCTTCAAGGTCATCGGCGCGCTCAAGCAGCGCTTCGGCCAGGTGGCGGTGAACTTCGGCGAGCCGATCAAGCTGGCGGAGTTCCTCGACCACGAACAGCCGGGCTGGCGCCAGCAAGACCTCGGCCCGCAGTTCAAGCCGGCATGGCTCAACGAAACCACCAACCGCCTGGGCGAGAAGGTCGCGCAGCACCTGAACGAAGCGGCGGCGGTCAACCCGGTGAACCTGGTGGCGCTGGCGCTGCTGTCCACCGGCCGCCTGGCCCTGGACGACCGCGCCATGGCGCGGGTGCTGGACCTGTACCTGGCGCTGCTGCGCAAGGTGCCGTACTCGCCGCACACCACCTTGCCGCAAGGCGACGGCCAGGCGCTGATCAAGCATGTGAAGGACATGGACCTGTTGTCCGAGCAGAACGACGCGCTGGGCAAGATCCTCTACCTGGACGAGCAGAACGCCGTCCTGATGACCTACTACCGCAACAACGTGCTGCACATCTTCGCCCTGCCGGCGCTGCTGGCGAGCTTCTTCCAGAGCAGCTCGCGCATGAGCCGCGAGCAGATCCTGCGCTACACCCGGGCGCTGTATCCGTACTTGCAGGCAGAGCTGTTCATCCGCTGGACGCTGGACGAGCTCGATGCGGTGATCGACCAGTGGCTGGAAGCGTTCGTCGAACAAGGCCTGCTGCGCTTCGAGAAGGACGTGTACCTGCGCCCGGCCCCGAGCTCACGGCATTTCGTGCTGCTGACCCTGCTGTCGCGCAGCATCGCCCAGACCCTGCAGCGCTTCTACATGACCGTCTCACTGCTGCTCAACAGCGGCCAGAACAGCCTCAGCGCCGAAGAGCTGGAAGACCTGTGCACGGTCATGGCCCAGCGCCTGTCGATCCTGCACGGGCTCAATGCCCCGGAGTTCTTCGACAAGAGCCTGTTCCGCCACTTCATCCAGACGATGCTCGACCTGGATGTGCTGCGCCGCGACGAGGCCGGCAAGTTGAGCTACCACGAACTGCTCGGCGAACTGGCCGAAGGCGCGGCCAAGCGCGTGCTGCCGGCGGAGATCCGCCTGTCGATCCGTCAGGTGGCGCTGCACCGCAGCGAAGATGCCGCCGAAGCGGCCGCCCCCGTGCAGCCGACCACTGAAAGCTGAAACGTGCGGACAACTAACCGGAAGGTGCCAGCATTTTCCGGTCGGTTGATTCGTGGACTAATGGGTTCTTTTGATCGATAAGGACATCGAAATGAACCCATTGAACGAAGTTGCACCCCTCATCAGGCTGACCTTCAGTCTTCCCGAAACCTTCAAGGCACCTGCCGACGGAGAGAACGAAACCGTCGTCGAAGTCCATGCGGACAACGGCACTGCACCGATGAAAATCAAAGCTTGGAGAACCCCTTCCATCGCCGATGGCCAATGGGACTTCGCCTTTGAACACCGCCTGAGCGGCATCGGCGTCAAATACCGGATCAGTGTCCAGTTGTTCCACGACCGGCAGCCCTTGCTGGTGAAACAGGATCACCTGGTCATCGTCAATCGCGCCCCGCATCGCCAGACCGTGCACCTGAGCCCGGTCGGCTACCTGTATGTCAACGTCCAGGAGCCCGAGACTGTCGCGCCGGAAGAAGCCGTGACCATCAGCCTGCACGAACCCGACAGCCCGGACGTCGAACTGCTCCGTATCACCCAGGATGAACAGAGCGCACGCTCGTTCTACCTTCGCTACGATCCGCGGCAACTGATCCCCGGCAGGCAGTATGCGTTGAGCGGCATCGAAAACCGCTATCACCAACGCATCGCGGTCTATCCCGGGCGGGCGGAACTGGTGCCGGCGGCGCGTGCGGCACGTTCAGCCGAATGGCCGTCGATCATCCGCCGGCTCGCGGCGCCATTACGTTTGTTCACTGACGCAGCCGCCAAATTCCGCTAGATTTTCCGGGGCGTCGGGATTCTTCCGGCGCCCCTGTCCCAGAGGTTTCCATGAAAAGACTGTCCCTGCTCGCCGCCGCCACGCTGCTGAGCGCCTGCCAATCCACCACGCCGGCCGGCAAGGCCAGCCTCGACGGCGAAGTGTTCTACCTGCAACGCATCGCCCTGCCGCCGAGCGCCACCCTCAGCGTGAGCCTGCAGGACGTATCCCTGGCCGACGCCCCGGCCGTGGTGCTCGACGAACAGACCGGCCCGGTCAAAGGCCAGGTGCCGCTGCCGTTCCGTTTGAGCTACGATCCGGCCCAGGTCAAACCCGGCCACCGCTATTCGGTCAGCGCGCGCATCGAGGTCAATGGTGAACTGATGTTCATCACCACCGAACACCACGCCGTGCAGCTCGACGGCAACGATCCGCAGCCGTTCAAAGTCCGCGTCGACGCCGTCCGCTAATTCACTTTCAGGAACAAGGAAGCCGCCATGCTCCGCCCTACCCTTCGCTTCGCCGGCCTGTGCGCAGGCCTGATGATCTCCGCCGGCGCGTCCGCGCTGTCCTTGAGCGACCTGTCGCAGTCCGACGCCACCGGCGGCCTCAAGGACGCCCTGACCCAGGGTGCGCAACTGGCCGTCAAACAGCTGGGCACGCCGGGCGGCTTCAGCGACAACCCGGACGTGAGGATCGAACTGCCGGGCAAGCTCGGCAAGGTCGCCAGCAAAATGAAGGCGTTCGGCATGGGCGACCAGGTCGACCAACTGGAGACCAGCATGAACAAGGCCGCCGAGACCGCGGTGGTGCAGGCCCAGCCGATCCTCGTCGACGCCGTGAAGAAAATGACCGTCGAAGACGCCAAGGGCATCCTCAGCGGCGGCAACGACTCCGCCACCCAGTACCTGAACAAGACCAGCCGCGAACAGATCCGCGCCAAGTTCCTGCCGATCGTCAAGCAGGCCACCGACAAGGTCGGCGTGGCGCAGAAGTACAACGCGTTCGCAGGCCAGGCCGCGACCTTCGGCGTGGTGGACGCCAAGAGCGCCAACATCGAAAGCTACGTGACCGAGCAGGCGCTCGATGGCTTGTTCGAAATGATCGGCAAGCAGGAAGAAACCATCCGCAAGAATCCGGCCGCCGCGGCGACCGGCCTGGCGAAGAAGGTGTTCGGCACCCTCTAGGCCGACAGGACAAGGGAGCGAGAGGCATCGCTCCCTTTCTTCGTTTCAAAGGGTGGCGCCGCACGCAGGAAGAACACCCACTCGCGCCCCATTTTCCGCTTCTCGAAGACCTGCAATCCCACCAGCCCGTTCAGGGCTGACACAGCCGCCCGATAGGAGCACCCCAGATGCTCCTGCACATTGCCCGCCGTGAATTCCTTGGCCGCCTCGCTCTTGGCCGCCCGATACAGCGCCCGCTGCCTGTCCGAAAGCCGCTCGAAGACCCCTGACGCCAACAACCCGCGCTCGAAGTCTTCGGTGTGCGCCAGGCTCTTGCGATAGGCATCGGCAAAGGCATTCACCGCCCGCAGGATCACCGAGCACTGGAACTCGATGAAGTAAGTCAAATCCAGCTCGTCCGCTTCCGTATGCAGGTACGAGCGCCCGTACTGCACCGGCGCATTGCGCAGCAGGAGACTGATCGCGACGTAGCGAAACGCCGAGAAGTCGTTCTTGAACATGAACCAATAGAACAACGCCCGGGCGACCCGCCCGTTCCCGTCGCGGAACGGGTGCTCGTAACCCAGGGCAAAATGCAGCGTGATCGCCTTGATCAAAGGGTGCAGATCATCATGCCTTTGATTGACCCACCGAGAGAGGGCCTCAAGGCGCGCCACCAACCCGGCGGCGGGCGGCGGCCGATGCACCGTGTTGCCTTCGCCGTCCTGGACCACCACGTCGTCATCGCGCCTGAAACGGCCAGGCTGATACTGCGCATCATCGATCCCCTCCACACCGACCCGATGGAGCGCAGCGATCAGCCCGACACTCAAAGGCTCATGACGCTTTTCCCAGGCGAACCCCATCATCCTGTAATTGCCCATGACCATGCGCTCGTCGGGGGTGCGCGGCTGGCGCCGGTGCCTGAGCATGTCCTTGGCGACCCGCGTCGTGGTCGCCGCGCCCTCCAGTTGGCTGCTGGCGATGGCCTCGTCCTCGGTCAGGTCGTTGAGCAGACAGCTGAAATGCGCACGCTCGCCGATCCGGCTCGCCCTGTATTCGAGGGAGGCCGAAGTGGTCTGCCGATCCACCACGCAGAGGGTCTTCTGCGCCAGCGGCGTCAGCAGGTACTTGCCCCACTGCGCCGGCTCGCCCAACGGCAGCAGGTTGATGTGCTGGGCGGCCCTGGCCTTCTTGACCAATGCCCAGCAGAGCCTGGCATCGAGCCCCGCCGCCCAGCGACGGCGCAAGGCGTCGAAAGGAAGGTAACGGTTCCGGTCGTCGAGGGGCTTGAGCAGTGCGAGATAGTCCATCAACCGATGCTTGTGGGGCGGGCGCACCAACAGCTCGAAGACCGGATCGGTCCTGCCCTTCAAGGGAGGCGGATTTTTCATGGAGGCTGACTCGAACGCTCGTCAAAACGGAGCGTCGAGTACAGCATCCAGGCCCCGACGGCTCAATATCAGACCGGTCTGATATTGGCGTAGGAGATCAGACAGGCTCCTTCCTGACCCGGAACCACGCCGCATACAGCGCCGGCAGGAACAGTAGCGTCAGCGCCGTCGCCACGATCAGCCCGCCCATGATCGCCACCGCCATCGGGCCGAAGAACACGCTGCGCGACAGCGGGATCATCGCCAGCACCGCCGCCAGGGCGGTCAGCACGATCGGCCGGAACCGGCGCACGGTGGCCTCGATGATCGCCTGCCACGGCTTGAGCCCCGCGGCGATGTCCTGTTCGATCTGGTCCACCAGGATCACCGAGTTGCGCATGATCATCCCCGACAGCGCGATGGTGCCCAGCATCGCCACGAAGCCGAACGGCTGGCGGAACACCAGCAGGAACAGGGTCACGCCGATCAGGCCCAGCGGCGCCGTCAGGAACACCATCGCCGTGCGCGAGAAGCTGCGCAGCTGCACCATCAGCAAGGTCAGCACCACAACGATGAACATCGGCACGCCGGCGTTGACCGACTTCTGCCCGCGCTCGGAGTCCTCCACGGTGCCGCCGACGTCCAGCAGGTAGCCGTCCGGCAGTTCGGCGCGGATCGGGTCGAGGGTCGGCATGATCTGCTGCACCAGGGTGGCCGGTTGCTCCTTGCCGTAGATGTCGGCGCGCACGGTCACGTTCGGCAGGCGGTTGCGGTGCCAGATGATGCCTTCCTCGAACCCGTACTCCAGCGTGGCGATCTGCGACAGCGCCACGCTGCGACCGTTGTCGGTGGGCACCGCCAGGCTCGGCAGCAGCGACAGCTCGGTGCGTTCGTGCACGGTGCCGCGCAGCAGGATCTCGATCAGTTCGTTGTCCTCGCGGTACTGGCTGACGCTGGAGCCGGTCAGCGAGCTCTGCAGGAACTTCGCCAGGTTGGCGGTGCTCACGCCCAGGGCCCGGGCGCGATCCTGATCGATGTTCAGGTACACGACCTTGCTCGGCTCTTCCCAGTCCAGGTGGACGTTGACCACGTGCGGGTTCTCGCGCACCTTGGCCGCGACCTTGCGGGCCAGCGCACGGACTTCCTCGATGTGCTCGCCGGTGACGCGGAACTGCACCGGGTAGCCGACCGGCGGTCCGTTCTCCAGCCGCGTGACCCGCGAACGCAGGGCCGGAAACTGTTCGTTGAGCGTGTCGATCAGCCAGGTGCGCAGGGCTTCGCGCTCCTCGATGGTCTTGGCCAGCACCACGAACTGGGCAAAGCTGGCGGCCGGCAATTGCTGGTCCAGCGGCAGATAGAAGCGCGGCGAGCCGGTGCCGACGTAGGCCACGTAGTTGTCGATGCCGGCGCGATCCTTGAGCAGCGCCTCCAGGCGTTTGACCTCGGCGGCGGTGTTGGCCAGGGAGGCGCCTTCGGCCAGCTTCAAGTCGACCATCAGCTCCAGCCGCCCGGAAGCCGGGAAGAACTGCTGGGGCACGAAGCGAAACAGCATCACCGAGGCGACGAACAGGCCGATGGTCAGCACGATCACGGTCTTGCGCCGGCGCACGCACCATTCCACCAGTCGACGCACCCGCTGGTAGAACGGCGTGCCGTAAGGGTCCGGCTGATCCGGGCCGTGCTTGGCCGCGTGGATCTTCGCCAGGTCCGGCAGCAGCTTTTCCCCCAGGTACGGCACGAACACCACCGCCGCCACCCACGAGGCCAGCAGCGCGATGGTCACCACCTGAAAGATCGAACGGGTGTACTCGCCGGTGCCGGACTGCGCCGTGGCGATCGGCAGGAACCCGGCCGCCGTGATCAGCGTGCCGGTGAGCATCGGGAACGCGGTGCTGGTCCAGGCGAAACTGGCGGCCTTGATCCGGTCGAAGCCCTGCTCCATTTTGATCGCCATCATCTCCACGGCGATGATCGCGTCGTCCACCAGCAGCCCGAGGGCCAGCACCAGCGCACCGAGGGAGATCTTGTGCAGGCCGATCCCCAGGTAGTACATGCAGGCGAACGTCATCGCCAGCACCAGCGGGATGGTCAGCGCCACCACCATGCCGGTGCGCACGCCGAGGGAGAAGAAGCTCACCAGCAGCACGATGGCCAGCGCCTCGACCAGCACCTGGACGAACTCGCCGACGCCGGTCTTCACCGCCGCCGGCTGGTCGGAGACCTTGCGCAGCTGCATGCCGGCCGGGAGGTTCTTCTGGATGCGGGCGAACTCCAGCTCCAGCGCCTTGCCCAGCACCAGGATGTCGCCGCCGTCCTTCATCGCCACGGCCAGGCCGATGGCGTCCTCGCCCATGAAGCGCATGCGCGGCGCGGGCGGGTCGTTGAAGCCGCGGCGCACGTCGGCGACATCGGCGATGCGGAAGGTGCGGTCGCCGACGCGGATCGGGAAGTTGCGGATTTCGTCGACCGTCTGGAAATTCCCCGAGACCCGCAGTTGCAGGCGTTCGCTGCCGGTCTCGAAGAACCCGGCGGTGGACACCGCGTTCTGCTCCTCCAGCGCCTGCTGCACAGCCGCCAGCGGCAGGCCGAGGGTGGCCAGCTTGACGTTGGACAGCTCCACCCAGATTTTCTCGTCCTGCAGGCCGAGCAGGTCCACCTTGCCCACGTCCTTGACCCGTTGCAGCTGGATCTGCACGCGGTCGGCGTAGTCCTTGAGCACCGCGTAGTCGAAGCCGTCGCCGGTCAGGGCGTAGATGTTGCCGAACGTGGTGCCGAACTCATCGTTGAAGAACGGGCCCTGAATGCCCGGCGGCAAGGTCTGGCGGATGTCGCTGACCTTCTTGCGCACCTGATACCAGAGATCCGGGATCTCGGCCGAATGCATGGAGTCCCGGGCAATGAACGTCACCTGGGATTCGCCGGGGCGGGAGAACGACACGATGCGTTCGTATTCGCCGGTCTCCATCAGTTTCTTTTCGATGCGCTCGGTGACCTGCCGCGAGACTTCCTGGGCAGTGGCGCCCGGCCAGCGGGTCTGGATCACCATGGCCTTGAAGGTGAACGGCGGGTCTTCGCTCTGGCCGAGCTTGGTGTAGGACAACGCGCCGACAATCGCCAGCAAAAGCATCAGGAACAGTACGATCTGGCGATTGCGCAGCGCCCAGGCGGAAAGATTGAAACCCATCGGGGATTACTCCTTGCCCGCCAGATTGACCACCCGGTTGGAACGGTCCACGGGGCGCACCGGCTGCCCCTCCAGAAGCACATGCACACCGGCGGCGACCACCCAGTCGCTGGCGTTCAGGCCTTCGAGCACCGGCACGCTCTTCTCGCCGA
Organism: Pseudomonas sp. B7(2017); assembly: GCF_002112745.1. Taxonomy (NCBI): domain Bacteria; kingdom Pseudomonadati; phylum Pseudomonadota; class Gammaproteobacteria; order Pseudomonadales; family Pseudomonadaceae; genus Pseudomonas; species Pseudomonas sp. B7(2017). The sequence continues at coordinate 383,372 of NZ_NEIP01000004.1, forward strand.
AGGCGCCGATGCGCACCGGGGTCTTCTTCAGGGTGTTGTTGGCGCTGACGACCCAGACGTAGGTCATGCCGTTCTCGGCGGTCAGCGCAGATAACGGCACCGACAGCGGCACGGATTCTGCGGTCTGCACGTACACCCGGGCGCTCTGGCCGAGTTCGGCGGGCACCTTGCCGGAGGCGAAGGCGATGCGCGCGGCAAAGGTGCGGGATTTCGGGTCGGCGGCCGGCGACAGCTCGCGGATGCGCCCGGCGAAACGCTGATCCGGCTGCGTCCAGAGTTCCACCGAAACCGGCTGGCCGACCTTGAAGCGGCCGAAGCTCTGCTCCGGCAGGCTGATCGACACTTCGCGCTCGCCGTCGGTGGCGAGGGTGAACACGGTCTGCCCGGCGGCGACCACCTGGCCGACCTCCAGCGAACGCCGGGACACCACGCCGTCCTGCGGCGCGCGCAGCACCGCGTAGCTGGCCTGGTTGGTCGAGACGTTGAATTCGGCCTTGATCTGCTTGAGGCGGGCTTCGCCGGAGCGGTAGAGGTTTTCCGCGTTGTCGTACTGGGAACGGCTGACCATCTGCCGATCCATCAGGGTCTTGTAGCGGTCGCGCTCGGCCCGCACCAGGTTCAGGTTGGCTTCGGCGGCGGCGACCTGGGCGCGGGTGGCCTCCAATTGCAGGCGTACGTCCTGCGGATCGAGCTCGGCCAGGGGTTGGTCAGCCTTCACGCGCTGGCCCTCTTCGACCAGTCGTCGGCTGACCTTGCCGCCGATGCGGAACGCCAGATCCGGCTCGTAGCGGGCCCTCACCTCACCGGGATAACTCTCCATCGCCTGCGCCGAAGGCTCTGGCTGAACCACCATGGCCGGCCGGACGGCGACGGGCGTCGCCTCCTCGTGACCGCATGCCGACAATAAAAAAGCCAGACTGACTGGCATTGCAATGGACAGCGCATAGCGGAACATGGTGACGGACCTTTCGCTAAGGGGGCCTGGAATAATTATACTGGCGGGTATGTTATTAATAGCAAACTCACCAGTCCAGTATTAAAAGCGAAGAATGCCAAACAATCCCCCAGCCCCAAACGGCCCGGGTCGCCCCAAGGATCCGGCCAAGCGCCAGGCGATCCTCGAAGCGGCGAAAACCCTGTTCCTGAGCCACGGCTACGCCAACACCAGCATGGACGCGGTGGCCGCCGAGGCGGGCGTTTCAAAACTGACCGTATACAGTCACTTCAACGACAAGGAGACGCTGTTTTCCGCCGCCGTGGCGGCCAAATGCGAAGCGCAGCTGCCGTCGATGGTCTTCGAACTGCCGGACGGCGTCGCGGTGGAAAATGTGTTGCTGAACATTGCCCGCGGCTTCCACCAACTGATCAACAGCGAAGAATCGGTGAACCTGCACCGGCTCATCATGGCGCTGGGCAGTCAGGATCCGAAGCTGTCGCTGATCTTCTTCGAGGCCGGCCCCCAGCGCATGGTGCAGGGCATGGAGCGGCTGCTGGCCCGCGTCAACGAGACCGGCGAACTGAGCATCGACCTGCCGCGCAACGCCGCCGAGCATTTCTTCTGCCTGATCAAGGGCGCGGGCAATTTCCGCCTGCTGTACGGCTGCGGCGAGCCGCTGACCGACGAGGCGGCCGAGAGCCATGTGCAGGAAGTGGTGGGGTTGTTCATGCGGGCCTACCGGCCCTGACGGCTGCGCCGCGCCGACGGGCTCCCACAGCGCATGCCTGATGCCCGGAGCATCACTGTGGGAGCCGGCCGGCGATGGCGGCGCCTGGGGCTCAGGCCTTGAGTGCTTTCTTCGGATAGATGTCGTAGCGGCTGGACTTGCCGTCCAGCGCATGGCTCGGCTTCGGCCCTTCGATGCACGGCGCCTTGCGCGGGCGCTTGACCACCACCCGGTGGCTGGCCAGGGCCAGGGCCGCCTCCAGCAGCGCCGGCGCGTCCGGGTCATCGCCCACCAACGGCCGGAACAGGCGCATCTCCTTCTTCACCAGCGCGGTCTTCTCGCGGTGGGGAAACATCGGATCGAGGTAGATCACCTGCGGCGGCTCGCCCTCCCAGTTGCGCATCACCTCGATGGAGTTGCCCTTGAGCAGCGTCATCCGCGCCACGATCGGCGCCACGTCGAAATCCTCAGCCGCCCGGGCCAGGCCGTCTTCGAGCAACGCACCGATCAGCGGCTGACGCTCGATCAGGCTCATCTCGCAGCCCAGGCTCGCCAGCACGAACGCATCCTTGCCCAGCCCCGCCGTGGCGTCCAGCACCCGCGGACGCACGCCCTGGGCGATGCCGACGGCCTTGGCGATCATTTGGCCGTTGCCTCCGCCGTACAGCCGCCGGTGGGCCGCACCGCCCTCGACGAAGTCCACCCGCACCGGCCCCGGCGCATCCGGCCCCAGCTGCTGCAGCTGCAGGCCCTGCCCGCCGACCTGCAAGGCGAACTCGCCGTCCTGCGCCTGCAACGGCAGGCTCAGGCGCTCGGCCCACTGCCGGGCCTGCGGCTCGAAGGCAGGCTCAAGGGCCTCGACATGGATGCGGCAGGCCGCTGGATGCTCAATCATGAAAAACACGCTCAAAAAGTTAAGGATCGGCAAAATCCGCCGATAACCCAATCAACGCGCATTCTGCCAGAGCCGAGCGTCGACCGAAAAAAATGTCAGGCATTCTTCCCACATCGATTGGCTACATCTCGCCCCATGGCGATTTCAGCCGTCAGAACACTCAGGCACTGAGCGGGGTCAGTCACCTGTGGCAGGATTTCTTTGCCCAGGCGCTGGCCGAACAGTCGAGTGATGTGGTGCCGGCCTGCGGCACGTTCCCGCCGGTCGACCTGGACAGCCCGGACGAGCCGACCGTGGGCAGCGACCTGCACGCGCACATCATCAGCCAGCGCGAATGCGACGTGGTCGACACCGAGATCCGCCCGCCGGAGCCGCTGTTCCTGCCGATCGCCGAATTCGAGACGGAACTGCTCGACAAGCCGTTCCCGCCGTTCCCGCCGGAAGAGATCAACGCCCAGCAGAAGCAGCAGGACTTCGAGAGCGGCTGGGTTCGCCCGATCGTGCTCACCCATGGCCAACCGGTTCCCGAGCCGGGCGCCGCGCCGCAGAAACGTCCGCTGTACCTGCCGATCGCCGAGTTCGACCTCGACCTCATGGAAAAACCGTTCCCGCCGTTCTCTCCCGAAGAGATCGTCGAGCAACAGCGTGCGCTGGACTTCGACAACGGTTGGGTGCGCCCGATCGTTCAGCAGAACCTGCGCATCGCCGCCTGAGCCTCAGCGCCACGCCCCGCCCTCACCCCTTGAACAGCTGATTGACCTGGGCATACGCCATCGAACGCGAGGCGAACGCGAAGGTGCCCGACCGCTTGATCTCCTCGGCCGCCCGGAAGAACTCCCCGAGCGCCGCCAACGCCAGCGCCGACCCGGTGCTCACCCGGCGCACGCCCATCTCCTCCAGTTCCTGCAACGTCAGCTTCAGTGCGCCGGACATCAGCACATTCACCGGTTTCGGCGCCACGGCGCGCACCACCGCCAGCACCTCTTCGGCATTGCGCAGGCCCGGCGCGTAGAGCACGTCGGCCCCCGCTTCGGCGAACGCCTGCAAGCGGCGAAGGGTGTCATCGAGATCGGGCCGGCCGTGCAGGTAGTTTTCCGCACGGGCGGTCAGGGTGAAAGGAAACGGCAGTGAGCGCACCGCCGCCACCGCCGCCTCGATCCGCGCCACGGCATGTTCGAAGCAGTAGATCGGCGCGTCCTCTCGGCCGGTGGCGTCCTCAATGGAGCCGCCCACCGCGCCCGCCCTTGCCGCGTGGATCAGGCTCTGCGCCGATTCGGCCGGCCCGTCGGCGAAACCGTTCTCCAGATCCACCGACACCGGCAGCTCCGTCGCCGCCGCGATTGCCCGGACATTGGCCAGGGTTTCCTCAAGGCTCAGGCCGCCGTCGGGCTTGCCCTGGGAAAACGCATACCCGGCGCTGGTGGTCGCCAGCGCCGGGTAGCCCAGGCCGGCGAGCATCTTCGCGGAGCCGGCGTCCCACGGATTGGGCATGACAAAGAGCCCGCTGCGTTCATGCAGGGCTCTGAAGGCTTCGGCTTTACGGATTTGCGCGTCCATCGGCAGGCTCCCGGGCAGAGAAGGAAATCCGCCTCAGAGCAGTCCCAACTGCTCCGCGGCGGGCTCTCTGTATAGCTCAGGCAGGGCCGGCAGGCCAGGCAGGCGCTGCATCAGTTGGGCGTGAAAGCGTTGCGCCAGCTTCGCCGCCAGCAGGTTGTCCGCCGTGTGCAGGAAGATGTACGGCGTGCGCCCCTCTTCGATCCACTCGGCGATTTTCGCCACCCACGGCACCAGGAACGGGTCGTTGGCCTCCAACTGCGGATGGCCGATGAAACGCACCTGCGGATGCTGGGTGAACGCCGCCGGGCGCGTGGGCACGCGGGGCTTTTTCGATTGGGCGTGGATCACCGACGATTCGGTGGACAGGCAACTGAACAGCGCACGCGGGTCGAGGCAGATGCGCTCGACGCCTCGGTCGAGCAACAAGCGATTGAGCAGCCGTTCGCTCTCGCCCTTGGCGAAGAACTGGTCATGGCGCACTTCCACCGCCAGGGGCCGGTCCAACGCGTCGATGAACGCCGCCAGTTCCGGCAAACGCTGCGGGGTAAAGCTTTTCGACAGTTGCAGCCACATCGGCGAGACCCGGTCGCCGAGGGGGCCGAGCAATTGGATGAAGGTTTCGGCGGCGGTGAGCTGGTCGCGCAGGTCGCCGCCGTGGCTGATGTCGCCGGGGAACTTGGCGGTGAACCGAAAGTGCTCCGGCATCACCTCGGCCCAGCGCTGCACCGTGGCCGGCGACGGGCTGGCGTAGAAAGTCGTGTTGCCTTCCACCGCGTTGAACACCTGGGCATAGAGGCCGAGGAAGTCAGCCGTTTTCGCGTCCGCCGGGTACAGGTAATCGCGCCAGGCGCTTTCGCTCCAGGACGGACAACCCAAGTAATAGGGCAGCGCCATCAGATGTACAGGTCGAGGCCCAGCACGTCCGCTTCCCAGTCGACAAACCCGGCGGTGCTCAGGTAGCTGGCCAAGGCCATGGCCACGCTCTTCTTCATCGCACGGTGGTAGATCATGTCTTGCTGACGGGCGGGCAGATTGCTCAGGCGTTGCGCGGAGGCCTTGGCGGCGCGGGCGGCCAGTTGCTCCTCGGAAGGGATTTCCAGCTCGCCGTCGATATCGTCGACGGACTCATCCAGCGCCGCGTTGCCTTTGCGGGGCTTGCGCTTGATGGGGTAGGAATGAGAGGAAACGCCGTCTATACGCATAAAGTCATGCTCGGTATCGATGATGGCAATTTAGCGGCACCTGACCGACTTAGCAAACCGCCGAGTGATAACTAGAACACATAAAAGACAAAAGGTTTAAAGCGCGGGGTTAGAAACTGACGATTGGCAGCACAGGAACGGGCTCGCCCCTCCTATCGGTGCGTGCCTGCCGACACCATCGCCAGCAGGCTGGCTTCTGCAGTCGTTACCTGAGCCGCTGACTTGGGCGTGAGTCAGCGGGCCTTGGGGGTGGCGACCTTGTCGCGCAGGTAGACCGGCTGAGCGTCGTCCGGCGCAATGGCTTCGCCGCGCGCCCAGGCGAACCGGGCCAGGGTCAACAGGTCTTCGGCATGGGGCAGCATGCCGGCGTCAGAGCCGCTCGGGCTGACGGCGATGCGCTCGCCGTAGCCCCAACCGGTGCCCGCGCCGAACCATTCACCCGCGGCATCGGCCGGCAGCGCTGCGGCTTCCGGCGGCAGAACCGCTTCGGCGCCGACCAGGCGCATCTCCCCTGCCGTCTCGCGGTAGCAGCCCCAGTACACCTCGTCCATGCGCGCATCGATGGCTGCCGCGACCTGGCTTGCGCCGTGCTCGCGGTAGGCCCGCTGCGCCAGCACCGCCAAGTTGGAGACCGGCAGCACCGGACGCTCCAGGGCGAACGCCAGCCCCTGCACCACGCCGATGGCGATCCGCACGCCGGTGAAGGCGCCGGGCCCGCGGCCGAAGGCAATGGCGTCCACCGCTTGCAGGGTGGTGCCAGCGTCGGCCAGCAGCCGCTGGATCATCGGCAGCAGTTTCTGCGCATGCAGGCGCGGGATCACCTCGTAATGGCTCGTGACCTTGCCGTCATGCAGCAAGGCGACGGAGCAGGCTTCAGTCGCGGTGTCCAGGGCCAGCAGGGTGCTCATCGGTGTGTCCGTCAATCAGGAGGGGAAAAAGGGCGCCAGTATAAACAACTACGGCCCGCAAGCGGGCCGTGGATGATGCAGCTGAGCCGTTTTTTCAGCTCAGGGCCGCCAGCACCTTGGCGGTGATGGCCTCGACCGAACCGACGCCAGGGATGTGGCTGTACTTCGGCTTGCCCTGGGCGGCAGACAGCTTCTGGTAGAAGTCCACCAGCGGCTTGGTCTGCGAATGGTAGACCGACAGGCGATGGCGCACGGTCTCTTCGGTGTCGTCCTTGCGCTGCACCAGCTCTTCGCCGGTGACGTCGTCCTTGCCTTCGACCTTCGGCGGGTTGTAGACGATGTGGTACACGCGGCCGCTGGCCTCGTGGACGCGGCGGCCGGCGATGCGCTGCACGATCTCTTCGTCTTCGACCGCGATCTCGACCACGGCGTCCAGCTCGACGCCGGCGGTGACCAGGGCTTCGGCCTGAGGAATGGTGCGCGGGAAACCGTCGAACAGGAAGCCGTTGGCGCAGTCAGACTGAGCGATGCGATCCTTGACCAGCGCGATGATCAGGTCATCCGACACCAGGCCGCCGGCATCCATGATGCCCTTGGCCTTGAGGCCCAGCTCGGTGCCGGCCTTGACCGCCGCACGCAGCATGTCGCCGGTGGAGATTTGCGGAATGCCGAATTTCTCGGTGATGAACTTAGCCTGAGTACCTTTACCGGCCCCGGGAGCTCCCAGCAGAATGACGCGCATCGATGTGCTCCTCAATTTTTTATATAAAAAACAACGGATTCGCCTCGTGGGGCCAATCTTGAAAATAGGGTCGCGGCCGCCCAAACGGCCAAAGGCTGATCAAGATACACAGCAGGCTGCGCCCACACAAGACACCAAAAGTCGGAGAAACCGGCCCCTGCCGCGACGTTGCGCCGCAGTGTCCCAAGTCGCAACCCCATCATTAACTGTCGCCTGACCGCACCTTTTCCGTGTGCGCCAGACGGCCCCCGCGAACCGCTGCGGGAGCCCCCGCCCCACGCAGAAAACCTTAGCCGGTATTTCGAAGACCGGCGGCGATCCCCGCCACAGACACCAGCAGCGCCTGTTCCACGGGGCTGCCCTGCACCACTTCCTGGCGCCGGGAACGGGCCAGCAGTTCGGCCTGCAATAGATGCAGCGGATCGAGGTAAGTGTTGCGCAGGCGGATGAATTCCAGGGTGTCGGGGCTGTGCGCCAGCAACTGCGACTGACCGGTCAGCCCGAGCACGACCGCGCACGCCTGCGACAATAGGTCGCGCAAGTGCGCACCCAGCGGCAGCAGCGACGGCTCGACCAGCCGCTGGTCATAGGACAGCGCGATGTCGGCGTCCGCCTTGGCCAGCACCATCTCCAGCATGTCGATGCGGGTGCGGAAGAACGGCCATTGCTCGCGCATCTGCGCCAGCAGATCCCCTTCGCCCCGGGCCAGGGCGTTGTTCAGCGCGGTCTCCCAGCCGAGCCAGGCCGGCAGCATCAGCCGCGTCTGGGTCCAACCGAAGATCCACGGGATCGCCCGCAGGCTCTCGATGCCGCCGGCCCGGCGCTTGGCCGGGCGGCTGCCCAGCGGCAAGCGCCCCAGCTCCTGCTCCGGTGTGGATTGGCGGAAGTACTCGACGAACTGCGGATTTTCCCGCACCACAGCGCGGTAGGCCTTGACGCCGTCGGCGGCCAGTTCGTCCATCAGGTGCCGCCATTCGGGGGTCGGGGGCGGCGGCGGCAACAGGGTCGCTTCGAGCACCGCCGCCAGATAGAGGTTGAGGTTCTGTTCGGCGATGTCGGGCAGGCCGAATTTGAAACGGATCATTTCGCCCTGCTCGGTGGTGCGGAACCGCCCCGCCACCGATCCCGGCGGCTGCGACAGGATCGCCGCGTGGGCCGGGCCGCCGCCGCGGCCGACGGTGCCGCCACGGCCGTGGAACAGCAACAGTTCGACCTGCTGTTCGCGGCAGATCTCCACCAGCCGCTCCTGGGCGCGGTATTGGGCCCACGCGGCAGCGGTGGTGCCGGCGTCCTTGGCCGAGTCGGAGTAGCCGATCATCACTTCCTGCGGCCCCTGCAACCGTGCGCGGTAACCCGGCAGTTGCAGCAGCCGCTCGATCACAGGACCTGCGTTGTCGAGGTCGGCCAGGGTCTCGAACAGCGGCACCACGCGCATCGGCCGCAGCACGCCGGCTTCCTTGAGCAGCAGTTGCACCGCAAGCACGTCGGACGCGGCGCCGGCCATGGAAATGACGTAGGAACCCAGCGAGGCGCCCGGCGCAGCGGCGATCTCCTTGCAGGTGGCGAGGACTTCGGCGGTGTCCGCCGAGGGCTTGAAGTGGGCCGGCAGCAATGGCCGGCGGTTGTTCAGTTCGCGGGTCAGGAACTCGATGCGCTGCTCCTCGCCCCATTCCTCGTAGCGGCCCAGGCCCAGGTAATCGGTGATTTCGGTCATGGCCGCGCTGTGCCGCGACGAGTCCTGGCGCACGTCCAGGCGCACCAGGAACAGGCCGAACGTCACCGCCCGGCGCAGGCAGTCGAGCAGCGGCCCGTCGGCGATCACGCCCATGCCGCATTCGTGCAGCGAGCGGTAGCACAGCTCCAGCGGATCAAGCAGTTCGCGGTTGCCGTGCAGCACGTCCGCCGGCGCCGGGGTGGCGGCGGTCAGCGCCGCATGGGCCCAGTTGCGCGTGGCGCGCAGGCGTTCGCGCAGTTGCTTGAGCACGGCGCGGTACGGCTCGGCGCTGTCGCCGGCGCGGGCCTTGAGTTCATCGCTGGCCTGCTGCATCGACAGCTCGGCGGCCAAGCGGTCGACGTCGCGCAGGTACAGGTCGGCCGCCATCCAGCGCGCCAGCAACAGCACCTCACGGGTGACGGCGGCGGTGACATTGGGGTTGCCGTCGCGGTCGCCGCCCATCCATGAAGCGAAGCGGATCGGCGCGGCCTCCAACGGCAGGCGCAGGCCGGTGGCGGCGTGCAGCGCCTGGTCGGCCTTGCGCATGTGGTTGGGGATCGCCTGCCACAGCGAATGCTCGATCACCGCGAAGCCCCATTTGGCTTCGTCTACGGGCGTGGGTCGGGTGCGGCGGATCTCTTCGGTGTGCCAGGCTTCGGCGATCAGGCGTTGCAGGGTGTTGTGGATTTGCCCGCGCTCGGCGTCGGTCAGGTCGCGATGATCCTGGGCCGCCAACTGCGCGGCGATCGCGTCGTACTTCTGGATCAGCGTGCGCCGCGCCACTTCGGTCGGGTGGGCCGTGAGCACCAGTTCGATCTCCAACCGCGCCAGCTGGCGGGCCAGGGCCTCGGCGCTGTGGCCTTCGCTGCGCAGGCGGGCCAACAGCTCCGGCAGCACCCGGGATTCGAACGGCGCGGCCTGCGACGCCTCGCGGCGATGGATCAACTGGTACTGCTCGGCGATGTTGGCCAGGTTGAGGAACTGGTTGAACGCCCGCGCCACCGGCAGCAGTTCGGCTTCGCTCAGCTGATCGAGGCTGGCGCTGAGCTCGGCGTCCATCGAACCGCGCCGGTCGGCCTTGGCGCCCTTGCGGATCTGCTCGATCTTGTCGAGGAAACCCTCGCCGTACTGGTCACGGATGGTGTTGCCCAACAGCTCTCCGAGCAGGTGAACATCTTCGCGCAAGCGTGCATCGATATCGGTCATCGGCAGTTCTCCAGCAGTCGTCCAGGCGGCTAAAAAGCGAGCGAATGGTCAGAGAGTGCCGCTCTGCGGCGCGACTTACAAGCAGACGACGAAGGGCCACGCAACCCCGCGCCCGCCAGCTAACCTCAACAACAGGCCCCACAACGGCTTGCCGCCGGCCCCGCCGGACACTCACCAGAACCTGCCACGAGCGGGTGCGCCATGAGGTCATCATGAAAATCCGAGAACTTGCCCAGCATTGGGAAGAAACCGCCAAGGGTCGCCTGACCGACACCGGCTACACCATCCGCCTGGACGTGGAGGCCGCCGCGCGGCTGGCCGCCATCGCCGAAATGTACCCCAAGCGGCATCCCGAGGAACTGCTCGGCGAACTGATCGGCGCCGCCCTCGAAGAGTTCGAGGCGAGCCTGCCGTACGTGAAGGGCTCGACGGTGGTCGCCACCGACGAGGAAGGCGATCCGCTGTACGAGGACGTCGGCCCGACGCCGCGTTTCCTCGCCTTGTCGCGCCGGCATCTGCAGGATCTGTCCGCCGCCGGCAAGCCGAAGCACTGATCCCGCACAGCTCATCCTGTGGGAGCAACGGTCTTGACCTGGGCCTGCGGTCTCAGGCCTGACGCTATCGCCAGCAGGCTGGCTCCCACAGGGAAATGTGTGCCCCCCCCCGAAAACTGTGGGAGCGGGCTTGCCCGCGAAAGCGCCCTTTCTGGCTCCTTCAGTCGTGGCTGACACAGCGCATGGCAAGCAAGCCCGCTCTCGCTTTTCGGACGGCAATCGGCCCGCCCATACCGCCAGACACCGCCAAAGTTCCCGCTTTAGAGCCCTGCCCGTTCGGTCAAATTTTTTTTGGCGATGGGCCATCTTTTCTGAACTTTTAAAAAATGCGCCCGGTCGGAACAGGTAACCACGCCTGGGACGAGCGTTTCAGAACGCGCTCCGACACGACGCATGCGACTCCTCGTCCAGGATGGATTCAGCGTTATCCAAGGAGTTGAACAATGGAGTTGAAGACCATGAAGACCCAAACCTCGTCCACCCCTCTGCGCAGCCTGAAACTGGTCGCCCTGGCCCTGGGCGCCGGCGTCGTGCTGGCCGGTTGCGCCGGCAACCCGCCGACCGAGCAGTACGCCGTCACCCAATCGGCGGTCAACAGCGCGGTCAGCGCCGGCGGCACCGAATTCGCCGCCGTGGAAATGAAGCAGGCCCAGGACAAGCTCAAGCAGGCTGAAATCGCCATGCACGACAAGAAATACGATCAGGCCCGCACCCTGGCCGAACAGGCCGAGTGGGACGCCCGGGTCGCCGAGCGCAAGGCCCAGGCGATGAAGGCCGAGCAGGCCGTGAAGGACTCCCAGAAGGGCGTTCAGGAACTGCGTCAGGAAAGTCAGCGCACCGTGCAGTAAGCGCGCATCCCGACCGCAAGGCTGAATCTCTTATCGACAGAAGGACGAACGAACATGCGTAATCAACTGATGATCCCTGCTCTGCTGGCCGCAAGCGTTGCCCTGGCGGCGTGCTCCACCCCGCCGAACCCGAACCTGGAACAGGCGCGCACCAACTACGCAGGCCTGCAGGCCAACCCGCAGGCCAGCAAGGTCGCCGCCCTGGAGACCAAAGAGGCCAGCGACTACCTGGACAAGGCCGACAAGGCCTACCTGGACAAGCAAGACGCGGCCAAGGTCGACCAACTGGCCTACCTCACCAACCAGCGCGTGGAAGTGGCCAAGCAGACCATCGCCCTGCGCACCGCCGAAGCCAACCTGAAGAACGCCGCGGCCCAGCGCGCCCAGGCCCGCCTGGACGCCCGCGACCAGCAGATCAAACAGCTTCAGGACAGCCTCAACGCCAAACAGACCGATCGCGGCACCCTGGTGACCTTCGGCGACGTGCTGTTCGCCACCAACAAGGCCGAGCTCAAGTCCAGCGGCCTGATGAACATCAACAAGCTGGCGCAGTTCCTCCAGGAGAACCCCGACCGCAAGGTGATCGTCGAGGGCTACACCGACAGCACCGGCACTGCGGGCTACAACCAGTCGCTGTCCGAACGCCGGGCGACCTCGGTGCAGGTGGCGCTGATCAAGATGGGCGTCGATCCGTCGCGCATCGTGACCCAGGGCTACGGCAAGGAATACCCGGTGGCGGACAACGGCAGCGTCTCGGGCCGGGCGATGAACCGTCGGGTGGAAGTGACCATCTCCAACGACAACCAGCCGGTGCTGCCGCGTTCGGCGGTGAGCGCGAACTAAGCGTCGCACGCTGATGCGAAAAGCCCCGCCTGAGCGATCAGGCGGGGCTTTTCGTTTCCCGGTTTCCTCGCCACAAGAGGCTGTGAGACCGTTATTGCTGCAGTTGCTGCGGAGTTTCCTGGCCCATGCAGCGCACCGCTTTCTTCTTGTTGTTGACCAGCACACCGGTCAGACCTTTCTGTTCGGTGTCGAACAGCACCAGCACGCCGTCGATGCATTGCGCCACTTGCGGCGCCGGTTCCAGCGACACCCGGTAATCCTCGCCGGGGATGGTCTTGAGCATGGTGAAGTCGTTGAGCAGCAGCGCATCCTCGGGTTTGGCGAAGTGCAGGTAGCCGTAGTACCACAGGGCACCGACGGTGCCGAGGATGCTGCAGATACCGGTGATGATCAGCGGGATGGCGTTACGTTCTTCACTCATTGCGGACTCTCTGGGGGTTCGTCTTCGGTTTTCGGGGACGGCGGATAGTTGGGGATCTCGCCGAGGCGGCGCAGGCCGTTGAAGTGTTCGGGGTCGTCCAGGTAACGCAGCATCACCTGCCGCCACACCGGGTCGCCGAAGGTCTGCACGTGGCCGCCGCGGGTCAGCTGCAGCACACGGGGCGGCGGCGCAGCTTGATACAGACGGATGCCGTTGGAAAGGGGCACGAGGGGATCGTCGATGCTGTGGTAGATCAGCTTCGGCACGCCGTCGAGCTTCTCCATCGAACGGATGGCGCTGTCGCCGTCCGGCACCAGCCACGACAGCGGCACCTGGAACGGCCAGGTCATCCACGAGGTGCTCAGCGCATACTGGCCGACGCTGCGGTAGCTGGCGGGCACGCCGTCGAGCACCAGGGCCTTGAGCTGCTTTTGGCGTTCCGGATGCCGCACGAGCCAGTGCACCGCCATCGCGCCGCCCAGGCTCTGGCCCAGCACGACCAGCGGCTTGCCCTTGACCTCGGGCGCGCGGTCCAGCCAGGCGAAGGCGGCGTCGATGTCCTGGTAGATCGCCGGCAGCGACGGCTCGCCTTCGGACAGGCCATAGCCGCGGTAGTCCACCAGCAGCACCTGATAGCCGTTCTTCGGCAGCCACCAACTGCCGCCCAGGTGCATCGGCAGGTTGCCGCCGTTGCCGTGCAGGTGCAGCACCGTGCCCTTGACCTCGACCCCGGCCTTGGCCGGCAGCCACCAGGCGTGCAGGCGCAGGCCGTCGGCGGTGGTCAGGGTCACGTCGCGGTAGTCGAGCCCGGCCTTCTGCGGGGTGAACAACTGGCCGCGCTCGGGGTAGAACAGCAGCGAACTGCACCCGCCGAGGGTCAGGAGCAGGCAGACGATGCCGAGGATTCTCATCCGGTGAAACCTCGCGAAGGAAATTGGCGAACGATTCAGAGAAGAACAAATAACCCTGTGGGAGCTGGCTTGCCAGCGATGGCGGTGGGTCAGCCAACATCAATAATGACTGACAGAATGCAATCGCTGCGGTGCGGCGATCCGACAAGCCAGCTCCCACAGGTATTGTGTTTGCCCTATAGGATGTTGGAGTAGTCCGCCTCGATCCGGTCCAGGCTCAAATGGTTGAGGAAGTTGGAGAAGCACATCCACGCCGACAGCGCGTTCAGGTCACGGAACTGCTCCGGCAGGTACTTGGGCGGCACCACCAGGCCTTCGTCCACCAGTTGGCGCAGGGTGCGCATGTCCTCCAGCGTGGTCTTGCCGCAGAACAGCAGCGGGATCTGCTCGAGCTTGCCCTTGCGCACGGCCAACTGAATGTAGTTGTAAACCATGATGAAGCCCTTGAGGTAGGACAAGTCTTTGGTGAATGGCAGACCGGTCGGCACCGAACCCCGGAAGACCCGGCTCGCGTTGCCGTAGCTTTCCGCCATCTCGAAGCCCTGCTCGCGGAAGAACTCGAAGACCTGCAGAAAGTCCGCGCCCTCCTCCACCATGTGGATGGCGCGGGTGCGGTTGGTGAGCTTGCGCAGGCGGCTGGGGTAGGAGGCGAAGGTGATGATTTCCATCAGGATCGCCAGGCCTTCCTGGGTCACCGTCGACGAAGGCGGGCCCTTGGCCAGGAAGGTGCAGATCGGCTGGTTCAGGCCGTTGAGCGTGGTGCCGACGTGCACCAGGCCTTCATGCACTTCCAGGGCCCGGACGTCGCGGCCGTTGAACATCGCGTCGGTGCGGATCTTGATGTAGTCGGCCCCCGCCGCCGCGTCGGCGACGATGCCGTCGGACTCGAACACCCGGATGGTTTCCTCGGCTTCGCCGAACACTTTGTTCAGGCGCGTCTGCAGCAGGTGCACGGCGTCCTTGGCGGTGAGGGTCTTGGGCTCGTCCTTCAGGTCGCCGCGGCCGTCGATGTTGTTCAGGTAGTCGGACATCATCAGGCCGAGGTCGGCCAGGGTCGGATCGCCGGCATGGAACGCATCGGACGCGGCGCCGTACAGTTCCTGGGAAATCAGGCCGAAGTCCTCGGTGCCGCGCGCTTCGAGCATGCGCACCACCATGCGGTACTCCTTGCACATGCGGCGCATGATCTGCCCCACCGGGCTGAATTGGCCGAGCTGGCGGGTGATGTCGCGCTCGATGTTCTGGAACTCGAGCTTGACCTTGCTCGAATCGAAGGTCAGCGGCCGGTTGAGGTAGTAGTCCCGGTCCACTGCCGGCAGTTCCTTGCCCTTGGCCTTGAGGAAACCCTTGCGCACGTTCTCGTCCCACTTGACCGCGTCGAGGACGCGGATCGGTGTCTGCGCCAGCACAATGCGATCGGACAGCGTGCGTATCGTCTGCTGGTAATCGTCCACCCGAAACTCCTGTAAAAAACGTCTGTGGGAGCGGGCTTGCCCGCGAACGCGTCGCTGCATTCAACATCGCTGCTGCCTGTCGCACCGTCATCGCGGGCAGGCTCGCTCCTACAAGGGGATTGCGTCACACCGACGCCAGCACCAGATGCATGTACCGCGTCAGGATGCCGAGCATGTCCTCTTCGGCCAATGGCTCGACACCGTTGAGCAGGCCCTGATATTCCATCCGTCCGATAATCGCCGTCAACACTTTGGCATCCTGCTGCGGTTCCCGGGAACCCAGCACCTGGAACAGCTGGCAGGTGCCCTGCAGCAGGATCTGCTGGTGGGAACGCACCAGTTCCGCCAGGCGCGGGTTGAGCAGCGCCTCCTGGCGGAACGCCTGCTCGGCCATCAGGTGTTCGCGGCGGTTGACCAGTTGCCGGTGCACATAGTCGGCCATCAGCCGGGCGATGTCGTCGGCCAGTTGCGAGCGCGACTCGGGGCTGCCGTCGCCGCTGACCACCATCTCGCGCAGCAGGCCTTCGTTGTTGATCCACAGCTTGGCCATGTAGGCCGCGCTGCGCTCGACGTATTGGGCGAAGGTATCGGTGAGCAGGTCATCGATGTCCTTGAAGTAATAAGTGGTGGCCGACAGCGGCACGCCGGCCTCGGCCGCCACCGCACGGTGGCGCACGGCACGCACGCCGTCGCGCACGACGATGCGCATCGCCGCGTCGAGAATGTCCTGCCGGCGCTGCTCGCTGCCCTGTCGGCTGGCCTTGCGACCCTGGTACTGAACACTTTCAGCGACCGCAACGGCGATTCCCGCTGCACCCTCTTGAGCCATTGCACCGATCACGGCAGGTATTCCTCTGTTGTTCTTTTCAAAAGTAACCATTTGATACGTTTGTACCAGACAGGCAATAAAAAACCGCCTGTTCGAGGCGGTTTTTTAAGTGAAACGTTTACGCTTGCGGCCGCATGTGCGGGAACAGGATCACGTCGCGGATCGACGGCGAGTTGGTCAGCAGCATCACCAGGCGGTCGATGCCGATGCCTTCACCGGCCGTCGGCGGCATGCCGTACTCCAGCGCGCGGACGAAGTCGGCGTCGTAGTGCATGGCCTCGTCGTCGCCGGCGTCCTTGTCGGCCACCTGGGCCATGAAGCGCTCGGCCTGGTCTTCCGCGTCGTTGAGCTCGGAGTAGGCGTTGGCGATCTCACGGCCGCCGATGAACAGCTCGAAGCGGTCGGTGACGTTCGGGTTCTCGTCGTTGCGGCGCGCCAGCGGCGACACTTCGAACGGGTACTGGGTGATGAAGTGCGGCTGCTCCAGCTTGTGCTCGACCAGCTCTTCGAAAATCATCACCTGCAGCTTGCCCAGGCCTTCGAAGCCCAGCACCTTGGCGCCGGCCTTCTTGGCGATGTCACGGGCCTTGTCGATGTCGTTCAGGTCATCGGCGGTCAGCTCGGGGTTGTACTTGAGGATCGAGTCGAACACCGACAGGCGGGCGAACGGCTCGCCGAAGTGGAACACCTTGTCGCCGTACGGCACGTCGGTGCTGCCCAGAACCAGCTGCGCCAGCTCGCGGAACAGTTCTTCGGTCAGGTCCATGTTGTCTTCGTAGTCGGCGTAGGCCTGGTAGAACTCCAACATGGTGAATTCAGGGTTGTGACGGGTCGAGACGCCTTCGTTGCGGAAGTTGCGGTTGATCTCGAACACCTTCTCGAAACCGCCGACCACCAGGCGCTTGAGGTACAGCTCTGGCGCGATGCGCAGGAACATTTCCATGTCCAGCGCGTTGTGGTGGGTTTCGAACGGCTTGGCCGCGGCGCCGCCCGGGATGGTCTGCAGCATCGGCGTCTCGACTTCGAGGAAGTCGCGCTTCATCAGGAAGCTGCGGATGTGGGCGATGACCTGCGAACGCACGCGGAAGGTCTGGCGCACGTCTTCGTTGACGATCAGGTCGACGTAGCGCTGACGGTAGCGCTGCTCGGTGTCGGTCAGGCCGTGGTGCTTGTCCGGCAGCGGGCGCAGGGACTTGGTCAGCAGGCGCACATCGGTCATCTCGACGTACAGGTCGCCCTTGCCGGAACGGGCCAGGGTGCCTTCGGCGGCGATGATGTCGCCCATGTCCCAGGTCTTGACCGCCGCCAGGGTGTCTTCCGACAGGGTCTTGCGGTTGACGTAGACCTGGATGCGGCCGGTCATGTCCTGGATCACCATGAACGAGCCACGGTTGAGCATGATGCGACCGGCGACCTTGACCGGGATTGCAGCCTCTGCCAGCTCTTCCTTGGTCTTGTCCGCGTACTGTTTCTGCAAGGCATCGCAGTAGTTCTCGCGGCGGAAGTCGTTCGGGAAGGCGTTGCCCTTGGCGCGCTCGGCGGCAAGCTTTTCCTTGCGCAGGGCGATCAGGGAGTTCTCTTCCTGTTGCAGGGCTTGCGAATCGGGTTGTTGGTCGCTCATGTCTTCAAATTTTCCATCACAGGTTCGTTGCCCCCGGGCCTTGCGGACCGGGGATCGCCAGCAGGGCTGGCTTCCACAGGGATCGGACAGAAATCAGCCGAACCCTGTGTTACGTCTCTTACAGCCCGGACTTCAGGCTCGCTTCCAGGTATTCGTCGATGTCGCCGTCGAGCACTTTGTCGCAGTCGCTGCGTTCGATGTTGGTGCGCAGATCCTTGATCCGCGAAGCATCGAGCACGTACGAACGGATCTGGTGACCCCAGCCGATGTCGGACTTGCTGTCTTCCAGGGCCTGGGAAGCGGCGTTGCGCTTCTGCATTTCCTGCTCGTACAACTTGGCCCGCAGCATTTTCATGGCGGTGTCCTTGTTGGCGTGCTGGGAACGTTCGTTCTGGCAGCTGACCACGGTGTTGGTCGGCACGTGGGTGATCCGCACCGCCGAGTCGGTGGTGTTCACGTGCTGGCCGCCGGCGCCGGAGGAGCGGTAGGTGTCGATCCGCAGGTCGGCCGGGTTGATCTCGATCTCCACCTTGTCGTCGATCTCGGGCGAGACGAACACGGCCGAGAACGAGGTGTGGCGACGGTTGCCGGAGTCGAACGGGCTCTTGCGCACCAGACGGTGCACGCCGATCTCGGTGCGCAGCCAGCCGAAGGCGTATTCGCCCTTGATGTGCACGGTGGCGCCCTTGATCCCGGCGACTTCGCCGGCGGACAGTTCCATGATGGTCGCGTCGAAGCCGCGCTTGTCGGCCCAGCGCAGGTACATGCGCAGCAGGATGTTGGCCCAGTCCTGGGCCTCGGTGCCGCCGGAACCGGCCTGGATGTCCAGGTAGGCGTTGTTCATGTCCATTTCGCCGCTGAACATGCGGCGGAATTCCAGCTTGGCCAGGGAGTCTTCGAGGCGGGCCAGTTCAGTGACCACGTCACCTACGGCGCCTTCGTCGTTCTCTTCGACGGCCATGTCCAGCAGGTCGCGGCAATCGGCCAGGCCGCCGGACAGTCCGTCCAGGGTCTCGACGATCTGCGCCAGGGCGGCGCGCTCGCGGCCCAGCTCCTGGGCGTATTCGGGTTTGTTCCAGACGCTCGGATCTTCAAGCTCGCGGTTGACCTCGGTCAGACGCTCATGCTTTTGATCGTAGTCAAAGATACCCCCGAATGGTTTCGGAGCGCTCGGACAGGTCCTTGATAGTGTTCAGGATCGGGTTGATTTCCATGACAGGCAGCACTCGTTGGCGAACTTTTGAAAGCCGGCGAGTATAACGTAATCGGGCTGGCGCGGCAGCCCGTCCGGCGGCTGTAACCTCAATTCGCTTGACAGCGGCCTGCGCAGCCCGAAAGCGGTGTGCAGTCGCCAACGCAACGACCCATGCGCCGCCATCGCGAGCAGGCTCGGTCCCACAGTGTTGCGCAGTGACCGCAGACTCCGCTTCCGGCCGAAATGCCTGTGGGAGCCAGCCTGCTGGCGATGCGGGCTGGCGGGGGTTACTCGATCCCCACCTGGTTGCGCCCGTTGTTCTTGGCCTGGTAAAGGCCCCGGTCCGCCGCCGAGATCAGCAGGCGGCAGTCGCTGCCCGCCTCCGGCACCATCGTCGCCAGGCCGATGCTGATGGTCAGGCTCGACCCTTCGGTCGGTGCGATGTGCGGGATCTTCAGGGCCGCGACGGTCTGGCGCAGCTTCTCCGCCACCAGCCTCGCACCGCCCGGCGAGGTGTTGGGCAGCACCAGGGCGAACTCCTCGCCGCCGTAGCGCGCCGGCAGGTCCGACGGCCGCGCGCTGGCCTCGCGGATCGCCGTGGCCACCTTGCGCAGGGCTTCGTCGCCTTCGACGTGGCCGAAGGTGTCGTTGTAGGACTTGAAGTAATCGACGTCGATCATCAGCAGCGACAACTGGCTCTGGTCGCGCAGGCAGCGGCGCCATTCCAGTTCCAGGTACTCGTCGAAGTGCCGACGGTTGGACAGCCCGGTCAGGCCGTCGGAGTTCATCAGCCGCTGCAGCACCAGGTTGGTGTCGAGCAGTTGCTGCTGGCTGACCCGCAGGGCGCGGTAGGCCGCGTCGCGCTGCAGCAGGGTCATGTAGGAGCGCGAGTGGTAGCGGATGCGCGCCACCAGCTCGATGTTGTCCGGCAGCTTCACCAGATAGTCGTTGGCCCCGGCCGAGAACGCCGCGCTCTTGATCAGCGGGTCTTCCTTGGTCGACAGGACGATGATCGGGATGTCCTTGGTCGCCGGGTGGTTGCGGTATTCGCGCACCAGGCTCAGGCCGTCGAGGCCGGGCATCACCAGGTCCTGGAGGATCACCGTCGGCTTGATCCGCACCGCATGGGCCACCGCCTGGTGCGGGTCGGAGCAGAAGTGGAAGTCGATGTTCTCTTCGTTCGACAGCCCGCGGCGCACGGCTTCGCCGATCATCGCCTGATCGTCCACCAACAACACCATGGCGGCGTTCTCGTCGGTCTTGATGTCATCGATCTGTAAGTCATTCATGGGCGGTCACCTGAATACTGCGGGAGCCGGGATTGCTGAAACATGGATTCATTTGGGGAAAACCTCCAGCAACCGTGGCGCTATCTTTTCCAGCGGACGGATTTCCACGGCCGCGTCGATCGCCGCCGCGGCCTTGGGCATGCCGTACACCGCACTGCTTTGCTGATCCTGGGCGATGGTCAAATAACCCTGCTGACGCATGAGCTTAAGCCCTTGGGCCCCGTCGCGTCCCATTCCGGTCAATAAAACCCCGATGGCGTCACCGTTCCAGAAGTTGGCCACGCTCTCGAAGAACACGTCGATGGAGGGCCGGTAGATCTCGTTGACCGGCTCTGCGGTGTAGGCCAGCGTGCCGTTCTTGAGCAGGCGGATATGGTGATTGGTGCCCGCCAGCAGCACCGCGCCGGCCTGCGGCGGCTCGCCCTCACGGGCCAGGCGCACGTCCAGGCCGCTGGCACTCGCCAGCCATTCGGCCATGCCGGCGGCGAACACCTGGTCGACATGCTGCACCAGCACGATGGCGGCGGAAAAGTTGCGCGGCAGGCCCTTGAGCAGGACTTCCAGCGCCGCCGGCCCGCCGGCGGACGAGCCGATGGCCACCAGCCGCTTGCACGACGCAGAGCTGCGCTGGGGCGGCTGCGCCGGGCGGGAACGGGTGGTCCGCTCGCCGATCAGCCAGCCGATGTTGAGGATCTTGCGCAGCAGCGGCGCCGCCGCTTCCTGGGCGTTGCCGGCGCCCAGGGCCGGGGTGTCGACCACATCCAGCGCGCCGTGGCCCATGGCCTCGAACACCCTATGCACGTTCTGCTGCCGGTCGACCGTGACGATGACGATGGCGCACGGGGTTTCGGCCATGATCCGCCGGGTGGCCTCGACGCCGTCCATCACCGGCATGATCAGGTCCATCAGGATCAGGTCCGGGGTGTTCTCCGCGCACAGCCGCACCGCCTCGGCGCCGTTGCCGGCGACCCACACCACCTGGTGCGCCGGCTCGAACGCCAGCGCCCGGCGCAGTGCCTCCACCGCCAGGGGCATGTCGTTGACGATTGCGATCCTCATGCCCGCGCCCCTCCGATGAGTTCGACCACTGCATCGAGCAGGGCGTCGTCATGAAAACTGGCCTTGGCCAGATAATAGTCGGCCCCGGCGTCCAGCCCGCGGCGCCGGTCCTCTTCGCGGTCTTTGTAGGACACCACCATCACCGGCAACGACTGCAGGCGGTTGTCGCGCCGCAGCAGGGTGACCAGTTCGATGCCGTCCATGCGCGGCATGTCGATGTCGGTGATCAGCAGGTCGAAGTCTTCGGAGCGCAGGGCGTTCCAGCCGTCCATGCCGTCGACCGCCACCGCCACGTCGTAGCCGCGGTTGAGCAGCAGCTTGCGCTGCAGTTCGCGCACCGTCAGCGAGTCGTCGACCACCAGGATACGCTTGCGCGCCGCTTCCGCCGCCTGGCCGCCGTGGCGGGCGATGCGCTCCAGGCGCCCGGTGTTGAGCAGCTTGTCCACCGACCGCAGCATGTCCTCGACATCGACGATCAGCACCACCGAACCGTCGTCGAGCAATGCCCCGGACGAGATGTCCTGCACCTTGCCCAGACGTTCGTCCAGCGGCAGCACCACCAGCGTGCGCTCGCCGATGAAGCGCTCCACCGCCACGCCGTAGATGGTGTCGCGCTCGCGGATCACCACCACCTTGAGGGTGTCGCCGCTGTTCTGGCTGGCCGGACGCTGCAGCAACTGGCTGGCGGCGACCAGGCCGACATGACGGCCTTCGTGCCAGAAGTGCTGGCGGCCCTCGACCTGCACGATGTCTTCCGGCGCCAGGTCGCACATGCGCTCGATGTGCGCCAACGGAAAGGCGTAGGCCTCATCGCCGACCTCCACCACCAGGCTGCGCACCACCGACAGGGTCAGCGGCACCTCCAGATGGAAACGGCTGCCCTCGCCCGCCACCTGCTCCAGCACCACCGCGCCGCGCAACTGGCGCACCATGTGCTGCACCGCGTCGAGGCCGACGCCGCGGCCGGAGACCTCGGTGACGGTGTCCCGCAGACTGAACCCCGGCAGGAACAGGAACGTCAGCAGCTCTTCTTCGCTCAACTGGGCGGCGGTCTCGGCCGGCGACAGCTGACGCTCGACGATGCTGCGGCGCACCTTGTCCAGATCCACGCCGTTGCCGTCGTCGCTCAGCTCCAGCACCAGCAGCCCGGCCTGGTGAGAGGCGCGCAGACGGATCAGGCCCTCTTCCGGCTTGCCCGCCAACAGGCGCTGCGCCGGGGTCTCGATGCCGTGGTCGACGGCGTTGCGCAGCAGGTGGGTCAGCGGCGCTTCGAGCTTCTCCAGCACGTCGCGGTCGACCTGGGTCTTCTCGCCCTCGACCTCCAGCCGCACTTGCTTGCCGAGGCTGCGGCCCAGGTCCCGCACCATCCGCACCTGACCGGACAGCACGTCGGCGAACGGCCGCATGCGGCAGGCCAGCGCCGTGTCGTACAAGACCTGGGCGCGCTGGCTGGCCTGCCAGGCGAACTCGTCGAGCTCGGCGTTTTTCTCCGCCAGCAACTGCTGCGATTCGGCCAGCAGGCGCCGCGCATCTTCCAGCGCTTCCTGGGCCTCCAGGCTCAGCGCATGTTCCTTGAGGTGCACGTTGAGGCTTTCCAACGCCCGCAGGCCGTTGTTCTGCATGCGTTTGAGGCGCTGCATGGTGGCCAGGTGCGGTTTCAGCCGCTGGGTCTCCACCAGGGACTTGCTCGACAGGTCCAGCAGGCTGTTCAGGCGTTCGGCGGTGACCCGCAGCACCCGCTCGCCGCCTTCGGCCGTGCGCTTGCCCTTGCGCGGGGCCGGGATCGGGGCCGACTCGGGCTCCACCGGCTCGGGCTGGGGCTCCGGAACCGGTGCAGAGATCACCGGCGCCACGGGCGGCTCAAGCAGCAGTTCGGCCATGGGCGGCGGGGTTGAAACCACCGGCGCGCCCGCCGGGTCGATCAGGCGCCCCATCAACGCCACGTAGGCGTCGATGTCGGCGGGCTGCGGGGCGTTGGTCGGGTGGGCGATGCGCATCAGCAGGTCGGTGCCCTGCAACAGCGCGTCGATGTGTTCCGGGCGCAGGAACAGCCGCCCTTCCTGGGCGCTGACCAGGCAATCTTCCATCACATGGGCGACGCTGACGCCGCTGTCGATGCCGACGATCCGCGCCGCGCCCTTGAGCGAGTGGGCCGCGCGCATGCACGACTCCAGCTGGTCGGCCTGGGTCGGATTGCGCTCCAGTGCCAGCAGCCCGGCGCTGAGCACCTGGGTCTGGGCCTCGGCTTCTAGGCTGAACAGCTCCAGCAGGGAGGCGTCGCGCATTTGCTCGGGGGTCATGTGAGGCTCCGGGTCACGGCGGACAGCAGCTGTTCTTCATCCAGCCAACGCAGGCTGCGGCCCTTGAAGGGCAGCACGCCCCGGGTGTACTTGGCGCCGGCCTGGGCGCCGGAGCGGGAAGCGGCCTCGAGCAGGCGTTCGTCGATGGCATGGATGCCGTCCACTTCGTCCACCGGCACCACCACAGGTCCCCCTTGGGCGGCGATGATCAGCATGCGCGGCATGACCCGTGCGCCGGTGGCCGGGGCGGCGCCGGCCTCGAGGTCGAGCAGCTCCACCAGCGACAGGCACGCCACCAGCGCCCCGCGCACGTTGGCCACCCCGAGCAAGGCCCGGGAGCGCTGGTGCGGCAGGGAATGGATCGCCTGCAGCGGCGCCACCTCCACCAGGCTGCGGGTGGCCAGGCCCAGCCATTCTTCGCCGAGGCGGAACATCAGCAGCGAACGGGTCTTGAGTTCGGATTCGACGGTGGTCGCCACCGGGTCGCGTTCGTCCTGCTGCAGCGCATAGCGGTCGAGCAGGCGCGTGGCGGCGGCGGAATACACCGAGCAGTTGCGGCAATGGATGTGTTCGTCCAGCAGCGGGCAGGACTTGTCGCCATGGATGCCGATGCGGTTCCAGCAATCGTCGATGGCCCGGGCGTCTTCATGGGTGACGTTCAAGGTGTCGGACGGGATCATCGTTTACGCTCACTGTCGGCGGAGCCGGCGCTGCGGGCCGCGCGCTCCTGCAATCGTCTGGCGCCTGCGCCGTCGCCCTGGGCCTGCAACAAGGCGGCCAGGTGCATCAGGGCTTCAGGGTGCTGCGGTTCGAGGTACAGCGCCTTGCGGTAATGGCCCTGGGCTTCGAGGGCGTTGCCGGCGACGTCGCTGAGCAGGCCGAGCCAGTAGAACACCTGGGCCACCGGCTCGTGGGTGCGCAGGTAGCGCTCGCACGCGGCGCGGGCCTCGGCGCTCTTGCCTTCGTTGGCCAGGCCGGCGATGTCCGCCAGCAAGGCCGACGCATCGGAAGGCACACCCTTGCCGGCCACCGGCAACGGCGTCACCGGGGCGAACGGCCGCGGGCGCGCCGGCGCGGCAGGGGCGCTGCGGATCGGCTGGCGCACCGGCAAAGGCACAGGCAACGGGTGCGCGAACGTGGCCGGCAAGGGTTCGGGCTGCGGATCGTCCTGACGGCTGAAGGCGAACGACTGCGGGATGCCGATCGAACGCATGCCCAACCGGCCCAGCAGGCTGCCCTCGGCCGGGCCGATGAACAGCACGCCGTCGACGTGGGTCAGGCGCTTGAGCACTTCGAACACCAGCCGCTGGGTCGGTTGGTCGAAGTAGATCAGCAGGTTGCGGCAGAACACGAAATCGAACGGCGGCTCGCCGGCCAGCAACGTCGGGTCGAGCACGTTGCCCGTCTGCCAGCGCACCTGTTCGCGCACCAGGTCATTGACCCGGTAACCCTCATGCTCCGGGCAGAAATGGCGGTCGCGGAACGCCAGGTCCTGGCCGCGGAAGGAGTTCTTGCCGTACAGCGCCCGCCGGGCCTTTTCCACCGACATCGGGCTGACGTCCATGCCGTCGACCTTGAACTGATGGGGCTTGAGCCCCGCGTCGAGCAAGGCCATGGCGATCGAATAGGGTTCCTCCCCCGTCGAACAGGGCAGGCTGAGGATGCGCAGCGCACGCATGCCGTTGAGGTCGGCCAGGCGCTTGCGCGCCAGCTTGCCCAAGGTGGCGAAGGATTCCGGGTAACGGAAGAACCACGTCTCGGGCACGATCACCGCTTCGATCAGCGCCTGCTGCTCGTCCCGCGAACCTTGCAGGGTCTGCCAGTACTCCTCGGCGGTTGCCGACTGCGACAGGGTGATGCGCTGGCGCACGGCCCGCTCGATGATGGCCGGCCCCACCGACGCCACGTCCAGGCCGATGCGTTCCTTGAGGAAGCCGAAGAACCGTTGGTCGCCGCTCATGGGGCCTCCTCGAGCCGCGCCGGATCCAGCGGCGGCGTCGGAAACAGCAGCCCACGGACGCTGTCGTCCAGCAGGTCGGCCACCCGCACCCATTGCACCAAACCCTGGGCATCCTCACGCACCGGGCCCAGGTAGGGCGCCTGGCGGTTGTCGAGGCCGTATGGCTGGAACTCGTCCGCGTTGCAGCGCAGGGTGTCGGTGGCCTGCTCCAGGATCAGCCCGAGCTTGCGCGCCGGCTGATTTTCGTCAGGGCGGTAATGCACCAGCACCAGCCGTGTGCTGGTGCGGGCCTCGGCGCTGCGACCGAACGTGAGGGCGCTGAGGTCGATCACCGGCACCACCACGCCGCGGTAGGCGAACACCCCGGCCACCCACTGCGGCGCCCGGGCGATCGGCTTCAGCGGCAGGCGCGGCAGCACCTCCGCCACTTCGGTGGCGCGCAAGGCGTAGCGTTCCTCGCCGATGCGGAACAGCAGGAACAGCGCCTGCCTCGCCGCCGGCGCGACGCTGCGTTTGGCGGTGACTTCGCTCATCAGACTTTGAATCGCGAGACGCCGCCGCGCAGGCCTACGGCCACCTGGCTCAGTTCGTCGATGGCGAAACTGGCCTGGCGCAACGACTCGACGGTCTGGCTGCTGGCGTCGCCCAGCTGCACCAGCGCGTGGTTGATCTGTTCGGCGCCGGTGGCCTGGGCCTGCATGCCTTCGTTGACCATCAGCACCCGCGGCGCCAGCGCCTGCACCTGATGGATGATCTGCGATAGCTGCTCGCCGACCTGCTGCACCTCGGCCATGCCCCGGCGCACTTCCTCAGAGAACTTGTCCATGCCCATCACCCCGGCGGACACCGCCGACTGGATCTCGCGCACCATCTGTTCGATGTCGTAGGTGGCGACGGCGGTCTGGTCGGCCAGGCGCCGCACTTCGGTGGCGACCACCGAGAAGCCGCGGCCGTATTCGCCGGCCTTCTCGGCCTCGATGGCCGCGTTGAGGGACAGCAGGTTGGTCTGGTCGGCGACCTTGACGATGGTCACCACCACCTGGTTGATGTTGCCGGCCTTCTCGTTGAGGATCGCAAGCTTGGCGTTGACCAGGTCCGCGGCGCCCATCACCGAATGCATGGTGTCTTCCATGCGCGCCAGGCCCTGCTGGCCGGAGCCGGCCAGCACCGACGCCTGATCGGCGGCGGTGGAGACCTCGGTCATGGTGCGCACCAGGTCGCGCGAGGTGGCGGCGATCTCCCGCGAGGTCGCGCCGATCTCGGTGGTGGTGGCGGCGGTTTCGGTGGCGGTGGCCTGCTGCTGCTTGGAGGTGGCCGCGATCTCGGTCACCGAAGTGGTGACCTGCACCGACGAGCGCTGGGCCTGGGACACCAGCGCGGTGAGCTCGGTCATCATGTCGTTGAAGCCGGTCTCCACCGCGCCGAACTCGTCCTTGCGGTCCAGGTTCAGGCGGGTGCTCAGATCGCCTGTGCGCATGACCTCGAGGATGTCCACGATGCGGCTCATCGGCGCCATGATCGCGCGCATCAGCAACAGGCCGCACAGGCCGGCGGCCAGCACCGCCACCAGCAGCGACACGAACATGCTGACCTTGGCCGCCGCCACCGCGTCGTCGATGTTGTTCATGGCCTGGTCGGCGACTTTCTTGTTCTCGCCGATGATGTCGTTGAGCTTCATGCGCCCGCCGACCCATGCCGGGGTCAGCTTCTCGTTGAACAGCTTGACCGCCTCGGCCTCGAGGTTGCGCTTGTGCAGATCCAGCACGGCGTCCTGGATCTTCATGTAGTTGTCGTGGTCCTTCTCGAAGGCGGTGAACTCGATCCGGTCTTCGTCGGTGGTCACGGTGTTGCGGTAGTTGGTCATCTGCTCCTGCAGGCGGGCTTCGAACGTCTTGTAGTCCGCCGCGTCTTCGGCGCTGACGCCTTCGCCTTCCTTGAGGCCCAGCAGTTCCTGGGTCTGCAGGTAACTGTCGACCCAGGCGCCGCGGATCATCGAGCTGTAGTAGACGCCGGGAATCGCGTCGTCGCGCACGCTGTTTTCGCTGGCCTCGATCTTCAGCAGGCGCGAGTACGAGACGACCACCATGAGCAGCATGATGGCGATAATCACCGCAAAGCTCGCCAAAATGCGTTGGCGCAACGTCCAGTTCTTCACAGTGATTCCTCGTGCCTAGGTCGAAATGCGGGGGAGTATAGCTGAGGGCGGTGTTTCATTTATAAGACGCTTTGCCACGCTCAGGCCTGCCGACGCTGAATCGGTACAGGCATTGGGACGGACTTTCCGGCAAGCGGGGGCAGGCGCACCAGTGGCGGAGTGGCAAAAAGGGGCGATGGATCGGCCATCGCCCCTAGGTTCGCGGTGGCCGGCCCGAAATTCCTACAGCGGGATCTGGCGAACCTGCCTCTCCAGTTCCAGCTTCAACCCCGGCTCCAGCCCCAACTGCCGTGCGAGTTCGTCCAGGTACGCCTTCTCCATGAAGTTCTCCTCGTCCACCATCATCACGCTGGCGATGTACATCTCCGCCGCCATCTCCGGCGTGCCGGCGGCGCGGGCGATGTCGGCGGGGTCGAGGGGTTTGTTGAGTTCGGCGTGCAGCCAGTGGCGCAGGGCCTGGTCGTTGTCGAGCTTGGCGAATTCGCCTTCGATCAACTGACGCTCGCGCTCATCGACATGGCCGTCGGCCTTGGCGGCGGCGACCAGGGCCTTGAGGATGGCCTGGCTGTGTTGCTCGGCCTGGGCCGGCGGCAGGCGGTCGAGGGTCTGCGGTTCGGTTTCCGGCGCCCGGCCCTGCTGGGCATTCCAGTTGCCGTAGGCCTTGTAGGCAATCACGCCGAGCGCGGCGAGGCCGCCGTAGAGCGCGACCTTGCCGCCGACCTTGCGCGCCTTCTTGCTCCCCAGCAAAAGGCCCATGGCGCCGGCGGCCAGTGCCCCGCCGCCCGCGCCGGACAGCAGGCCGCCGAGTCCGCCGGCCGCCGCTTTGCCCTGCCCTGCGCCGGCCTTGTCCTGCAGCAGCGCCTGACCGGACTTGAGCAGTTGATCGAGCAATCCACGGGTGTTCATGTTCCGCCTCCAAAACAGGGACTTTCCAGATCGGTGAGGCCTTGAGCCTAGTTCGAAAGTGCCCGGCACCGGCCCCCGAGTGTGCTTCCGGATGTTGCGTGCCGGGCAGTCTCCCTTCGCGAAAACCGATATACACTCGGAACCATCGATAAAAACAGCCCACCGGGTACGCCGCCATGATGACCCTGCGTCAGATCCGCCATTTCATCGCCGTGGCCGAGACCGGCTCGATCTCCGCCGCCGCCCAGACCGCGTTCATTTCCCAGTCGACCCTGACCCTGGCCATCCAGCAACTGGAGGAAGAGATCGGCGTCAGCCTGTTCAACCGCCACGCCAAGGGCATGACCCTGACCCACCAGGGCCACCAGTTCCTGCGTCAGGCGCACCTGATCCTGGCCACCGTGGACAACGCCAAGCGCAGCCTGCAGCAGAGCACCGACCAGGTTGCCGGGCAACTGACCGTCGGCGTGACCAGCCTGGTGGCCGGCTACTACCTGGCGGATCTGCTCACCCGCTTCCAGCGCGCCTACCCCAATGTCGAGATCCGGGTGATGGAGGACGAGCGGCCGTACATCGAGCATTTGCTGGTCAGCGGCGAAATCGACGTGGGCGTGCTGATCCTGTCCAACCTGGAAGACCGCCACGCCTTGCAGACCGAGGTGCTGACCCACTCACCCCACCGTCTCTGGCTGCCGGCCCAGCACCCGTTGCTGGAACACGACAGCATCAACCTGGCCGACGTGGCCGGCGAACCGCTGATCCAGCTGAACGTCGACGAGATGGACCGCAGCGCCCAGCGCCTGTGGCGCGGCGCCGGGCTGCAGCCCAAGGTCACCCTCAGGACCGCCTCGACCGAGGCGGTGCGCAGCCTGGTGGCGGCGGGGCTCGGCGTGTCGATCCAGC
Organism: Pseudomonas sp. B7(2017); assembly: GCF_002112745.1. Classification (NCBI taxonomy): domain Bacteria; kingdom Pseudomonadati; phylum Pseudomonadota; class Gammaproteobacteria; order Pseudomonadales; family Pseudomonadaceae; genus Pseudomonas; species Pseudomonas sp. B7(2017). The sequence continues at coordinate 412,508 of NZ_NEIP01000004.1, forward strand.
CCGACATGACCTACCGCCCGTGGTCGCTGGAGGGCGACATCATCGAAGCCCGCCCCATCGCCGACCTCAGCCAGACCCTCGACGTCGGCCTGGCCTGGCGCCGCGGCACCGCCCGGCCGGCGCTGGTCGACCCGTTCCTCACCGTGGCCCGCGAGCAGCCCCACGGCGGGCGCAAGCCATCTATTTAATCGAATGCCACCTTCAGTATTTAGAATTTGTCGACCCCGGAGCCGCGCACTAGTCTTGCTTCATCCATAAGACGTTCGGCTCCCGGTCACAGGGAGTGCCATGAACCCACAAGAAAAGAGATCACGGAAAATGGCTGGCGCGCAGACCCCAATGTGTACCGCGTTGCTGATCGACGGCGAACTGGTCGCAGGCCAGGGTTTCGTCGAACAGATCCTCAACCCGGCCACCGGCGAAGTCCTGACCCAGATCGCCGAGGCCAGCACCGAGCAGGTCGAGGCCGCCATCCTCGCCGCCCACCGTGCCTTCGGGGAATGGTCGCGCACCACCCCGCAGCAACGCTCCGGCCTGCTGCTGGCCATCGCCGACGCCGTCGAAAGGCACGCCGACCACCTCGCCCGCCTCGAAGCCCTGAACTGTGGCAAGCCGCTGCACCTGGCCCGCCAGGACGACTTGAGCGCCACCGTCGATGTGTTCCGTTTTTTCGCCGGCGCCGTGCGCTGCCAGACCGGCCAGCTCAGCGGCGAGTACATGCCCGGCTACACCAGCATGGTGCGCCGCGACCCGCTCGGCGTGGTGGCATCGATTGCGCCGTGGAACTACCCGATCATGATGGCCGCGTGGAAGATCGCCCCGGCCCTGGCCGCCGGCAACACGCTGGTGTTCAAGCCGTCGGAGCACACGCCGCTGTCGATCCTGGCGCTGGCGCCGGCCTTGGCCGAGATCCTGCCGCGCGGGGTGATCAACATCATCTGCGGCGGCGGCGAAGGGGTCGGCAGCCATCTGGTCGGCCACCCGAAAGTGCGCATGGTGTCGCTGACCGGCGACATCGTCACCGGGCAGAAAATCCTTCAGGCCGCCGCCAAGACCCTCAAACGCACGCACCTTGAACTGGGCGGCAAGGCCCCGGTGATCGTCTGCGACGACGCCGACCTCAAGGCCGTGGTCGAAGGCGTGCGCACCTACGGCTACTACAACGCCGGCCAGGACTGCACCGCCGCCTGCCGGATCTACGCCCAGGCCGGCATCCACGACAAGCTGGTGGCCGAACTCGGCGCCGCCGTCGGCAACCTGCGCTTCGCCGGCAAGCGCGACGCCGACAACGAGATCGGCCCGCTGATCAGCACCCGCCAGCGCGACCGGGTGGCCAGCTTCGTCGAACGCGCCCTCGGCCAGCCGCACATCGAGCGGGTGACCGGCGCGGCGGTGCATTCCGGGCCCGGCTTCTTCTATCAGCCGACCTTGCTGGCCGGCTGCCGGCAGAGCGACGAGATCGTCCAGCGCGAAGTGTTCGGCCCGGTGGTGACCGTGACCCGCTTCGACGAATTGGCGCAGGCGGTGGACTGGGCCAACGACTCCGAATACGGCCTGGCCTCGTCGGTGTGGACGCAGAACCTGGACAAGGCCATGCAGGTCGCCGCCCGGCTGCAATACGGCTGCACCTGGATCAACAGCCATTTCATGCTGGTCAGCGAAATGCCCCACGGCGGCCTGAAACGCTCCGGCTACGGCAAAGACTTATCCAGCGACTCGCTGCAGGACTACAGCGTGGTGCGGCACATCATGGCCCGTCACGGACAGCATCTCTGACTACGCTAATAACAAGCCGATCACGGCATGCGTCACCGCGTTCACCACTGCCCCGACCATAATTTGAAGAAGAGGGTTCACCATGTTCGTGCACAAGACCGCACTGCTCAGTGCAATCACCACGGCCCTGCTGGCCAGTGCCGGCGTCCAGGCCGCCGAGCCGCTGAAGGCCGTCGGCGCCGGCGAAGGCCAGCTCGACATCGTCGCCTGGCCGGGCTACATCGAGCGCGGCGAAAGCGACAAGGCCTACGACTGGGTGACCGGCTTCGAGAAGGAAACCGGCTGCAAGGTCAACGTGAAGACCGCCGCCACCTCCGACGAGATGGTCAGCCTGATGGCCAAGGGCGGCTACGACCTGGTGACCGCGTCCGGCGACGCCTCCCTGCGGCTGATCGTCGGCAAGCGTGTGCAGCCGATCAACACCGCGCTGATCCCGAACTGGAAGAACCTCGACCCGCGCCTCAAGGATGCGCCCTGGTACGTGGTCGGCCAGCAGACCTACGGCACCCCGTACCAGTGGGGCCCGAACGTGCTGATGTACAACACCAACGTGTTCAAGACCGCACCGACCAGCTGGAACGTGGTGTTCGCCGAACAGAACCTGCCCGACGGCAAACCGAACAAGGGCCGCGTGCAGGCCTACGACGGCCCGATCTACATCGCCGACGCGGCGCTGTACCTCAAGACCGCCAAGCCTGAGCTGGGCATCAAGGATCCGTACCAGCTCACCGAAGAGCAGTACAAGGCCGTGCTTGAACTGCTGCGCGCCCAGCAGAAGCTGATCCACCGCTACTGGCACGACGCGACCGTGCAGATGAGCGACTTCAAGAACGAAGGCGTGGCGGCGTCCAGTTCCTGGCCGTACCAGGTCAACGGGCTGACGACCGACAAGCAGCCGATCGCCTCGACCATCCCGAAAGAAGGCGCCACCGGGTGGGCCGACACCACCATGCTGCACAGCGAGGCCAAGCACCCCAACTGCGCCTACAAGTGGATGGACTGGTCGCTGCAGCCGAAGGTCCAGGGCGACGTGGCCGCCTGGTTCGGCTCGTTGCCGGCGGTGCCGGCGGCGTGCAAGGAAAGCGAACTGCTCGGCGCCGAAGGCTGCAAGACCAACGGCTTCGACCAGTTCGACAAGATCGCCTTCTGGAAGACCCCGCAGGCCGAGGGCGGCAAGTTCGTGCCGTACAGCCGCTGGACCCAGGACTACATCGCGATCATGGGCGGCCGCTGAGCCCCGTCGCCGGCAGGCTCGCGCCTACACCCAGCCGCATCCCCCTGTAGGGGGCGGGCCTGCCCGCGATGCCCTTCAAGATTCAGACTCTTCAGAAGTCCAGGCAGGGCCGCTGCGACGGCCCTCGCCTTCCCGGAGTACCGCACCATGACGCTTGCAGTCCAGTTCACCAACGTTTCCCGCACCTTCGGCGACGTGAAGGCCGTTGACCGGGTCTCCATCGATATCCAGGACGGCGAGTTCTTTTCCATGCTCGGCCCTTCAGGCTCGGGCAAGACCACCTGCCTGCGCCTGATCGCCGGGTTCGAGCAGCCGAGCGCCGGCTCGATCCGCATCCACGGCGCCGAAGCCGCCGGGCTGCCGCCGTACCAACGCGACGTCAACACCGTGTTCCAGGATTACGCGCTGTTTCCGCACATGAACGTGCGGGACAACGTCGCCTACGGCCTGAAGGTCAAGGGCGTGAGCAAGGCCGAACGCCACCAGCGCGCCGAAGAGGCCCTGGAGATGGTCGCCCTCGGCGGCTACGGCGAGCGCAAGCCGGTGCAGTTGTCCGGCGGCCAGCGCCAGCGCGTCGCCCTCGCCCGCGCCCTGGTCAACCGCCCCCGGGTGCTGCTGCTCGACGAGCCCTTGGGCGCCCTCGACCTCAAGCTGCGCGAGCAGATGCAGAGCGAGCTGAAAAAGCTGCAGCGCCAGCTCGGCATCACCTTCATCTTCGTCACCCACGACCAGACCGAAGCGCTGTCGATGTCCGACCGCGTGGCGGTGTTCAACAAGGGCCGGATCGAACAGGTCGACACACCACGCAACCTGTACATGAAACCGACCACCACCTTCGTCGCCGAATTCGTCGGCACCTCCAACGTGATCCGCGGCGACCTGGCCCGCCAGCTCAGCGGCCATCCGCAGCCGTTCTCGATCCGCCCGGAGCACGTGCGCTTCGCCGAAGGGCCGCTGGCCGGCCACGAGATCGAAGTCAGCGGCCTGCTCCACGACATCCAGTACCAGGGCAGCGCCACCCGTTATGAGCTGAAACTGGACAACGGCCAGACCCTGAGCGTCAGCCAGGCCAACAGCCAGTGGACCGACACGGGCGCGCAGCACCGCACCGGCCAGCGCATCAGCGCACGGTGGGCGCGGGAAGCGATGATCCCGCTGCACGACACCGTCGCGGGCGGGGTGTGAGATGAACACCATGGTTCTCCCCCAGACGGCGCCGTTGCGCAGGGTATCCAACCTGCTGTACCGCAAGCCCAACCTGTACCTGTCGCTGCTGCTGGTGCCCCCGCTGCTGTGGTTCGGCGCGATCTACCTCGGCTCGCTGCTGGTGCTGCTGTGGCAGGGTTTCTACACCTTCGACGACTTCACCATGGCGGTCACCCCCGACCTGACCCTGGCCAACTTCGCGGCGCTGTTCCAGCCGTCGAACTTCGACATCATCCTGCGCACCCTGAGCATGGCGATCGCCGTGTCGGTGGCCAGTGCGGTCGTGGCGTTCCCGATCGCCTACTACATGGCGCGCTATACCACCGGCAAGACCAAGGCGTTCTTCTACATCGCGGTGATGATGCCGATGTGGGCCAGCTACATCGTCAAGGCCTACGCCTGGACGCTGCTGCTGGCCAAGGGCGGCGTGGCGCAATGGTTCGTCCAGCACTTGGGGCTGGAACCGCTGCTGCAGGTGATCCTCGGCATTCCCGGCGTGGGCGGCAGCACGCTGTCCACCTCTCACCTGGGCCGCTTCATGGTGTTCGTCTACATCTGGCTGCCGTTCATGATCCTGCCGATCCAGGCCTCGCTGGAACGCCTGCCGCCGTCGCTGCTGCAAGCCTCCGCCGACCTCGGCGCCAAGCCGCGCCAGACCTTCATGCAGGTGATCCTGCCGCTGTCGGTGCCGGGCATCGCGGCCGGCTCGATCTTCACGTTTTCCCTGACCCTGGGCGACTTCATCGTGCCGCAGCTGGTGGGCCCGCCGGGCTACTTCGTCGGCAGCATGGTCTACGCCCAGCAAGGCGCCATCGGCAACATGCCCATGGCCGCGGCGTTCACCCTGGTGCCGATCGTGCTGATCGCAGTCTACCTGTCCATCGTCAAACGCCTGGGGGCCTTCGATGCACTCTGAAAAAGCGTCCCTGGGCTTGCGCGCAGCCGCCTGGGGCGGGTTGGCGTTCCTGCACTTCCCGATCCTGATCATCTTTCTCTACGCCTTCAACACCGAAGACGCGGCGTTCAGCTTTCCGCCCAAGGGCTTCACCCTGCACTGGTTCAGCGTGGCCTTCGGGCGGCCCGACGTGCTGGAGGCGATCAAGCTGTCGCTGCAGATCGCGGCCATCGCCACGCTGATCGCGCTGGTGCTCGGCACCCTGGCGTCGGCGGCACTGTACCGCCGGGACTTCTTCGGCAAGCAGGGCATTTCGCTGATGCTGATCCTGCCGATCGCGCTGCCGGGGATCATCACCGGGATCGCGCTGCTGGCGACCTTCAAGACGCTGGGGATCGAGCCTGGGATGTTCACCATCGTCACCGGCCACGCGACCTTCTGCGTGGTGATCGTCTACAACAACGTCATCGCCCGCCTGCGCCGCACGTCCCACAGCCTGATCGAGGCGTCGATGGACCTGGGCGCCGACGGCTGGCAGACCTTCCGCTACATCATCCTGCCCAACCTGGGCTCGGCCCTGCTCGCCGGCGGCATGCTGGCGTTCGCCCTGTCGTTCGACGAAATCATCGTCACCACCTTCACCGCAGGCCACGAACGCACCCTGCCGCTGTGGCTGCTCAACCAGCTCAGCCGCCCGCGGGACGTGCCGGTGACCAACGTCGTGGCGATGCTGGTGATGCTGGTGACCATGCTGCCGATCCTGGGGGCCTACTACCTGACCCGGGGCGGTGAGAGCGTGGCGGGCAGCGGCGGCAAATGAGCACGTGACAGACACATCCCTTCCACAAGGAATCCTTCGGATTCAGCAGAACGACAAAGGTGCTAGAGAGGACATGACCATGCAAACGCAACTCCTGATCAACGGCCAACTCGTCACCGGTGAAGGCCCGGCGCAACCGGTGCTCAACCCCGCCCTCGGCGAGGTGCTGGCGGAGATCAACGAAGCCACCGAGGCCCAGGTCGATGCCGCCGTGCGCGCCGCCGACGCCGCCTTCGCCGCGTGGTCGCAGACCACCCCGAAAGACCGTTCGCTGCTGCTGCTCAAATTGGCCGACGCCATCGAAGCCCACGGCGAGGAACTGGCGAAACTGGAATCGGACAACTGCGGCAAGCCCTACAGCGCCGCCCTCAACGACGAGATCCCGGCGATCGCCGACGTGTTCCGCTTCTTCGCCGGCGCCAGCCGTTGCCTGAGCGGCTCGGCCGGCGGCGAATACCTGCCCGGCCACACCTCGATGATCCGCCGCGACCCGGTGGGCGTGATCGCCTCCATCGCGCCGTGGAACTACCCGCTGATGATGGTCGCCTGGAAGATCGCCCCGGCCCTCGCCGCCGGCAACACCGTGGTGCTCAAGCCGTCGGAGCAGACCCCGCTGACCGCGCTGCGCCTGGCCCAGCTGGCGTCGGACATCTTCCCGGCCGGCGTGCTCAACCTGGTGTTCGGCCGCGGCCCGAGCGTCGGCCAGCCGCTGGTCACCCACCCGAAAGTGCGCATGGTGTCGCTGACCGGCTCCATCGCCACCGGCGCCCACATCATCAGCGACACCGCCGAGAGCGTTAAACGCATGCACATGGAGCTGGGCGGCAAGGCCCCGGTGATCATCTTCGACGACGCCGACATCGACGCCGCCGTCGAGGGCATCCGCACCTTCGGCTTCTACAACGCCGGCCAGGACTGCACCGCCGCATGCCGCATCTACGCGCAGCAAGGCATCTACGACAAGTTCGTCGAGAAGCTCGGCGCCGCGGTCAGCACTATCAAGCATGGCTTGCAGAGCGATCCGGCCACCGAGCTGGGCCCGCTGATCACCGCCCAGCACCGCGACCGCGTGGCCGGGTTCGTCGAGCGCGCGGTGGCTCAGCCGCACATCCGGCTGGTCACCGGCGGCAAGAAGGTCGAGGGCAACGGCTTCTTCTTCGAGCCGACCGTGCTGGCCGACGTGCAGCAGGACGACGAAATCGTGCGCCGCGAAGTGTTCGGGCCGGTGGTGTCGGTGACTAAGTTCACCGACGAGGCCCAGGCGCTGGAGTGGGCCAACGATTCGGACTACGGCCTGGCGTCCTCGGTGTGGACGGCGGACGTCGGCCGCGCCCATCGCCTGTCGGCGCGACTGCAGTACGGCTGCACCTGGGTCAACACCCACTTCATGCTCGTCAGCGAAATGCCCCATGGCGGTCAGAAACTGTCCGGGTACGGCAAGGACATGTCCATGTACGGGCTGGAGGACTACACCACCGTGCGGCATGTGATGTTCAAGCACTGACACGCCGGTCGATTCGTCGCAGCGCTGCTCCCATCGTTGAAATGCAGTCCCTTGAGCAAGCCACTGCCCTGCGGCGCCAGGGATGACGCCATCGCCAGCAGGCTAGCGCCCACAGGGATCTTGGTTGAATGCTGCTTTTCAAGTCACTGCCGAACAATGTGGAGCCAGCCTGCTGGCGATGACGGCGCCACGGTTTCAACGCACCACCTGACTTCACCGCAACACCCAAAACAATAACCACCGATCCGGGCGGCGCCTGCACGGCCCCGCCACGGCTTCGGCCATCCGGAATCTGCCGATCCTGCGGAGCGAACACCCATGAGCGCGTCACCCGATCTCTCCACCGCCATCGCCGACAGCGATGCCGAACAGCTGCGTCAGCTGGGCTACACCTCCAATTTCAAACGCAGCATGAGCCTGTGGGAAAACTTCGCCCTGGGCTTCACCTACCTGTCGCCGGTCGTCGGCGTGTACACCTTGTTCGGCCTGTGCCTGGCGGCCGGCGGGCCGCCGATGTTCTGGGCCTACCTGCTGGTGGGCTGCGGCCAGTTGCTGGTGTGCCTGATCTTCGGCGAGGTGGTCTCGCAGTTCCCGATCTCCGGCGGCGTCTACCCGTGGGCCCGGCGCCTGGTGGGCAAGAAATGGGCGTGGATGGTCGGCTGGATCTACTCCATCGCCCTGTGCGTGACCATCGCGGCGGTGGCGGTGGGCGCCGGCCCTTACCTGGCGGCCATGATGGGCTTCGAGCCGAGCAACAACACCAACATCGTGATCGCCCTGGCGCTGACGCTGTTCGCCACGCTGGTCAACCTCAGCGGCACCAAGGCCCTGGCGCGCATCGCCATGTTCGGCTTCCTCTGCGAACTGGTCGGCGCGGTGATCGTCGGCGTGTACCTGCTGATCTTCGAACGCCACCAGCCGCTCGGCGTGCTGTTCGACACGTTCGCCATCAGCGTCGACGGCTCCTACCTGCCGGCCTTCCTCACCGCCTCGCTGGCGGGGATGTTCCTCTACTACGGCTTCGAGGCCTGCGGCGACGTCGCCGAAGAGACGCCGAACCCGAGCAAGCGGATCCCGGTGGCCATGCGCATGACCATCTACATCGGCGGCATCGCGGCGATGTTCGCCTGCCTTGCGCTGATCCTCGCCGTGCCGGACATGCAGGCGGTGATCAACGGCACCGACAAGGACCCGGTCACCACCATCCTCAACAACGCCTTCGGCCCGGTGGGCTCGAAAGTGGTGATGGGCGTGGTGATGATTTCCTTCATCTCCTGCGTCATCAGCCTGCAAGCGGCGGCGAGCCGTCTGCTGTATTCCTACGCCCGTGACGAGATGGTGATCGGCAGCCGACTGCTGAAACGAATTTCTCCCACGACCCAGGTTCCGGTGGCGGCGCTGTTCGTGTCCGGCGTCCTGCCCGGCCTGATCATCGCCTTGGGCTTCTTCCTGCAAGACGCCGTGGCCACCATCGTCAGCTTCGCCGCCATCGGCATCTACCTGGCGTTCCAGATGATCGTGCTGGCGGCGCTGTACGCGCGGACCAAAGGCTGGAAGCCGAGCGGCAAGTTCACCCTCGGCGCCTGGGGCTGGCCGGTGAACATCGGCGCGCTGGTGTACGGCGTCGGCGCCATCGTCAACATGGCCTGGCCGCGCACGCCGGACGCGGCGTGGTACATCAACTACGCGATGGTGCTCAGCACCGCCATCGTGGTGGGGTTGGGCCTGCTGTACATGTGGATCGGCAAGCCGTACGACCACGGCAAGGCACCGGCCGGGGATGCGTGGAAGGTGGGGCGCTGAAAACATCGGCGTTTGCCGTTGGATGCCTGTGGCGAGGGAGCGTGCTCCCTCGCCACAATTTCCTGTTTCAAAACCGCGAAACGCTGCGCATCGCGTCCACCAGGTAGCGCATCGCGATCCGGTCGCTTTCCGACAGCTCGCGGTAGCGCTCCACCAGTTTCAGTTCCTCGGAGCTGAGCCTGCGCCTTCGCCGGCTGCCCAGACAGGGAAAGATGCCCAACATTTCGGTGATGCCTTGTGCTTTTGCCATGGACGATGTCCTTCTCCAATACGTCAAAGAATTTCCTGAAAACCGCATCGCCCTGCTCCCTTCAGGAGCGATCTGAGCCCCCGCCGGCCCGACGGATCGTGGCCGGCCATGCCCCTAGGATAGAAATTTAATCGGCGCTGGAAAGCGGTTTTTAGAGTAATTAATCGAAAAAAGCAGAAATGCCCTCTAAATCAGAAAACCCTGTCGGATAAATTAACCGTAACGTCTTGTTTCATTGAGACGCTAGCGCCGTGCTATCAACGAATTTTGCAATTCAAGCGAACGGTTTAAGCTAGCGCGCATCTGTTTATAGTCCGCAGCGTTTGGCCGAAGGCTTGTCCGAACCCTCATCTCTGATCCAGCACGTGCCAGGAAAGGCGCGGGATTGCCCACGACAGGTTGTACTTATGCACCGCAGGAATTTGCTCAAAGCGTCCATGGCCATTGCGGCCTACACCGGCCTTTCCGCCAGCGGCCTGTTGGCTGCCCGCGCCTGGGCCGCCAGCGGCAGCGGCGCCGCCGACGGCGAGGCCCAGGCCTTCGATTTCGAGACGCTCAAACGTCAGGCCAAGCAACTGGCCAGCAGCGCCTACCAGGACACCAAGCAAGTGCTGCCGCCGACCCTGGCGACCATGACCCCGCAGAACTTCAACGCCATCCGCTACGACGGCGAGCATTCTTTGTGGAAGGACAACAAGGGCCAGCTCGACGTGCAGTTCTTCCACGTCGGCATGGGTTTCCGTCAACCGGTGCGCATGTACAGCGTCGACACCAAGACCCGCATGGCCCGCGAGGTGCACTTCCGGCCGTCGCTGTTCAACTACGAGAACACCTCGGTCGACACCCAGCAGCTCAAGGGTGACCTGGGCTTCGCCGGCTTCAAGCTGTTCAAGGCGCCGGAGCTGGACCGCCACGACGTGGTGTCGTTCCTCGGCGCCAGCTACTTCCGCGCGGTGGACGCCACCGGCCAATACGGCCTGTCGGCCCGAGGCCTGGCCATCGACACCTACGCCAAGAAGCGCGAAGAATTCCCTGACTTCACCAAATTCTGGTTCGAGACCCCTGACCAGAACGCCACCCGTTTCGTGGTCTACGCCCTGCTCGATTCGCCGAGCGCCACCGGCGCCTACCGCTTCGACATCGATTGCCAGGCCGAGCGCGTGGTGATGGAGGTCGACGCCCACGTCAACGCCCGCACCGCCATCGACCAACTGGGCATTGCGCCGATGACCAGCATGTTCAGCTGCGGCACCCACGAGCGGCGCATGTGCGACACCATCCACCCGCAGATCCACGACTCGGATCGCCTGGCCATGTGGCGCGGCAACGGCGAATGGATCTGCCGTCCGCTGAACAACCCGGCGACCCTGCAGTTCAACGCGTTCTCCGACAAGGATCCGAAAGGCTTCGGCCTGGTGCAGACCGACCACGAGTTCGCCAACTACCAGGACACCGTGGACTGGTACAGCCGTCGCCCGAGCCTGTGGGTCGAGCCGACGACCCCTTGGGGCGAAGGCTCGGTCGATCTGCTGGAGATCCCGACCACCGGCGAGACCATGGACAACATCGTGGCCTTCTGGACACCGAAGAAACCGGTGGCCGCCGGCGACTCGCTGAACTACGGCTACAAACTCTACTGGAGCGCCCTGCCGCCGGTCGGCACGCCGCTGGCGCGGGTGCACGCCACCCGTTCCGGCATGGGCGGCTTCACCGAGGGCTGGGCCCCGGGCGAGCATTACCCTGAGGTCTGGGCCCGCCGCTTCGCCGTGGACTTCACCGGCGGCGGCCTGGAGCGCCTGCCACAGGGCACCGGGATCGAACCGGTGGTGACCTGCTCCAACGGCAAGGTGCAGGACTTCAGCGTGCTGGCGCTGGACGACATCAAGGGCTACCGGATCCTGTTCGACTGGTACCCGACCAACGACAGCGTGGATCCGGTGGAACTGCGCCTGTTCATCCGCACCAACGACCGCACGCTGAGCGAGACCTGGCTGTACCAGTACTTCCCGCCGGCGCCGGACAAGCGCAAGTACACCTGAGGCTTTGCGGCGCCCTGACCGGCGCCATCGCGGGCAAGCCCGCTCCCACAGGCTTTTTTGGGTGTGCAGGGATTTTGCGCACGACCGGGATCCCTGTGGGAGCCAGCCTGCTGGCGATGGCGGCAGTCCAGGCTCCGCAGAGCAGGATCAACACAGTTGCTCCCACAGTGACCGGGGGATACTCACCCCTGTTGTGCTCCCACATGACCTGTGGGAGCGGGCTTGCCCGCGATAGGGCCCTCACAGCCGACTCAGTCCAGCGGGCGATACAGGTGAATGTCCAGCGGCTCAAGCTCGAACAGTTCAGGATCCGGCCGCTTCACCAGCCGACCCCCCTGGCGCAGATAGAACTCCACGGTATTGCGCGACTCGGTGGCCGACACGTACAGCGCCTGCGCCCCCGTTTCCCGCCCTTGCCCGCAAGCCAGGGCAAACAGCCGCGACCCCAGCCCGCGCCCCCGCCAACCATGGCTGATGTGCAGGAACTTCAACTGGCGCATGCGCAAGTCCCCGTTGCGGATGACCCGGTTATCCACAACCACCGCCGCCACCAGCACCTGCCCGTCGAACACCCCGTAGAACCAGCCGCCGCGCCTGAAGCATTCCGTCAGCGTCACGGCATCGCGCTGCGCCTCGCCCTCCGGCCAGCCGCGCATGTCGTAGTGCACCGGGTACAGCACCAGTTCGCCGTTCTCCAGGCGATAGCACTGTTCGATCAGTTCGGTGCGGTCGATCAGCGCCAGCAGCGGCAGATCGTCTTCGGTCAAGGCGCGTTCGTTCAGCATGCGGGGCTCAATCCTTTGTGTTCACGTTTCGGCAGGCCAGAAAAAACCCGCCGTACCTGCGGCGGGTCTTTATAGGCCGGAGCGAACCGGCGATCAATCCCGCAGGTCAGACTCGTGGATCGGCTGGTCGCGGTGCGTCGCGCGCTGGTACTGCGCCGGCCAGGTCGCCTTGCGCCCGCCCAGGTCGTCGTCGGCGTGCAGCGGCCAGTACGGGTCGCGCAGCAATTCGCGGGCGAGGAAGATGATGTCGGCCTGACAGGTGCGCAGGATGTGCTCGGCCTGGGCCGGTTCGGTGATCATGCCCACGGTGCCTGTGGATATCCCCGACTCCTTACGCACCCGTTCGGCAAACCGGGTCTGGTAGCCGGGCCCCACGGGGATCTCGGCGTTCGCGGCGGTGCCGCCCGACGACACATCGACCAGATCAGCGCCCAGGGCCTTGAGGCGCCGCGCCAGCTCCACGGTTTCGTCCGGGTTCCAGCCGTCCTCCACCCAATCGGTGGCCGACACCCGAACGAACACCGGCAACTCTTGCGGCCACACCGCCCGCACGGCCTCGGTGACTTGCAGCACCAGGCGGATACGGTTCTCGAACGAGCCGCCGTACTGATCCCGGCGCTGGTTGCTCAACGGCGACAGGAACTGATGCAACAGATAGCCGTGGGCGGCATGCACTTCGGCCACCTTGAACCCCGCCGCCAACGCTCGTTTGGCCGCCGCGACGAAGGCCTGGACGACCTCGGCGATCTGCCCTTCATCGAGCTGCCGGGGCTGGGTGTGCTGCGGGTCGAACGCGATCGGCGACGGCCCCACCGGCGTCCAGCCGCCGTCCGCCGGCTTGACGCTGCCGTGCTTGCCCAGCCACGGGCGGAAGGTGCTGGCCTTGCGCCCGGCATGGGCCAGCTGAATGCCGGCCACGGCGCCCTGGGCGGTGATGAACCGGGTGATGCGTTGCAGGGGTTCGATCTGCTCGTCGTTCCACAGGCCGAGGTCCTGCGCGGTGATCCGGCCGTCGGCGGTGACGGCCGTGGCTTCGGTGAACACCAGGCCGGCGCCGCCCACCGCACGGCTGCCGAGGTGCACCAGGTGCCAGTCGTTGGCCAGGCCGTCGACGCTGGAGTACTGGCACATCGGCGACACGGCGATGCGGTTGGGCAAGGTCAGTTGGCGAAGGGTAAAGGGCTCAAGCAGCAGACTCATGGGGCACCTCTCAATTCAGTGGGCAGGCTCCAGGGTTCTGTTTGAAAAGTCGACGAGTGACAGGAAAGGATGCAGCACCCGCCCCCGCGGGCAAAAAACTCGACAAGACGTCACAAGGCCAATCAAGCAGTGTTTAGAGCCTAGACGACATCCGGGGAGGATGGCGGAGTTGCGAGCGATTCGGTGCCGCCCCGCCCGGCCGCCGCTCCCACAACCCTGTGCACGGCACGGTTGCTGTGGGAGCCAGCCTGCTGGCGCTGGGCTTAACGCGGTTCGATGTGGGCGATCATCAGTTGCACGGTCTCATTGCCGCGGAACTCGTTGAGGTCGAGCTTGTAGGCCAGTTCCACCCACTTGATGGTCGGGTTCGGCCAGATGTCACGGTCAATGCCGAACGCGATGCCGTCCAGCTTCACCGAACCGCATTCGCTCTTGAGCACCACCTTGAGGTGCCGCTCGCCGACCACCCGCTGCTCGACCAACTGGAACACGCCATGGAACAGCGGCTCCGGGAAGTGCTGCCCCCAGGGGCCGGCATGGCGCAAGGCGCGGGCCAGCTCCAGGTGGAACTCCTCCACCGCCAGCGTGCCGTCCGACAGCAGGCGCCCGGTGAGGTCCTCTTCACGGAGCTGTCGGCGCACCTCCGCGTCGAACGCTTCGGCGAACAGCGGAAAGTGCTCCTGCGGCAAGGTCAGGCCCGCCGCCATCGCGTGGCCGCCGTACTTGGTGATCAAGTGCGGATGCTGCGCCGCCACCACGCTCAGGGCATCGCGGATGTGAAAGCCCTGCACCGAACGGCCCGAGCCCTTGAGCAGACCGTCGCCGGCATCGGCGAAGGCGATGGTCGGGCGGTGATAGCGCTCCTTCATCCGCGAGGCGAGGATGCCGATCACCCCTTGGTGCCATTCCGGGTCGAACAGGCACAGGCCGAACGGCATCGACTCCACCGGCAGGTCCTTGAGCTGGGCCATGGCTTCGCGCTGCATGCCCTGCTCGATGGACTTGCGGTCCTGGTTCATGCCGTCCAACTGCGCGGCCATTTCCCGGGCCAGCGCGGCGTCCTGGGTCAGCAGGCACTCGATGCCCAGGCTCATGTCGTCCAGTCGGCCGGCCGCGTTGAGGCGCGGGCCGACGATGAAGCCAAGGTCTGTGGAGGTGATGCGCGACGCATCGCGCTTGGCCACTTCCAGGATCGCCTTGATCCCCGGCCGCGCGCGCCCGACGCGGATCCGCTCCAACCCCTGGTGCACCAGGATCCGGTTGTTGGCGTCCAGCGGCACCACGTCGGCGACGCTGCCCAGCGCCACCAGATCCAGCAGTTCGCCGATGTTCGGCTGCGGCTGGCTGTCGTAGCGGCCGAGGCTGCGCAGGCGTGCGCGCAAGGCCATCAGCACATAGAAAATCACCCCGACCCCGGCCAGCGCCTTGCTCGGGAATTCGCAGCCGGGCTGGTTCGGGTTGACCAGCGCGTCGGCCTGCGGCAGCTCGTCGCCGGGCAAGTGGTGATCGGTGATCAGCACCTTGAACCCGGCCCGCTTCGCCGCCGCCACACCGTCGACGCTGGAGATGCCGTTGTCCACCGTGATCAGCAGGTGCGGCTCGCGGGTCTTGGCCACCTCGACGATTTCCGGGGTCAGGCCGTAGCCGTAGTCGAAACGGTTCGGCACCAGGTAATCCACATGGGCCGCCCCCAACAGACGAAGGCCCAGCACGCCCACGGTGCTGGCGGTCGCGCCGTCGGCGTCGAAGTCGCCGACGATCAGGATCCGCTGCCGAAGGTCCAGCGCCGTCACCAGCAGATCCACCGCCGCATCGATGCCCTTGAGCTGCTGGAACGGAATCAGCCGCGCCAGGCTCTTGTCCAGTTCCGACTCGGACTGCACGCCCCGCGCCGCGTACAGACGGGTCAGCAGCGGCGGCAGATCACCGAGAAAAGGCAGGGTTTCAGGCAACGGGCGAGGTTCGATACGCATGGGGTGACAGCTGTTTCTCTTGAATGTGTGGGAAATTGCGAAGCGGTAAGGCCTCAGCCGCGGTCGCCGAGCAGCCAGGTCAGCTGGACTTCGTGCTGACCGCGGTCGTCGGTCACGAACACCGTGCCCTCGCTGATCATCACGTCCCACTTGATCGCACGCGGCATGTCGGTGGCCAGGGCTTCCAGCGCCTCCTGCGGCACGGCGGCGATGTTGACGTTCTTCAGCGTCTTGACCGCCGGCACCACCTTGCCTTCCCACACGCGCAGGCTGCCGTAGGCCAGCAGGCTGGTGCGTTCGGTGCGGCGCGAGCACCAGGTCAGGCGCTCGGCGTCTGGCTGGCCGACTTCGATCCAGTGCAGGATGCGGTCGTCCAGGCTCTTTTCCCACAGCGCAGCTTCATCCACGTCCGACAGACCACGGCCGAACGACAGGTTCTCGTTGTACCAGAGGGCGTAGGCCAACAGCCGAACGGCCATGCGTTCCTCGGTTTCCGAAGGGTGACGGGCGATGGTCTGCTTCACGCTCTCGTAGACGTTGCGGTCGAGGTCGGTGAGGTTCAGTTCGAATTTGTAGGTGGTGGACGGCTGGGCCATGGACGGGCTTCTTGAGACGTGGAAAGTCGGCCAGTCTAACCGATGCCGCAGGCAATCCACGAATTGATGGCGATCAACCTTGCGCGTCTGACGGCCGGCTATGTTAAAACGCTGTATCCGCCACGCCTTGTCCTACAGGATTCAGCATGCCGTTCTCCAGCAAACCGCTCAGCGGTCTGAAAGTCATCGAGTTGGGTACATTGATTGCCGGCCCCTTTGCCTCGCGCATCTGCGGCGAGTTCGGCGCCGACGTGATCAAGGTCGAATCGCCGGACGGCGGCGATCCGCTGCGCAAGTGGCGCAAGCTGTATGAAGGCACGTCGCTGTGGTGGTTCGTCCAGGCGCGCAACAAGCAGTCCCTGACCCTGAACCTCAAGCACCCGGACGGCCTGGCGATCCTCAAGCAGCTGCTGGGCGAGGCCGACATCCTGATCGAGAACTTCCGTCCCGGTGTGCTGGAAAAACTCGGCCTGGGCTGGGACACCCTGCACGCGCTCAACCCCAAACTGGTGATGGTGCGTCTGTCCGGCTTCGGCCAGACCGGCCCCATGAAGGATCAGCCGGGGTTCGGCGCGGTGGGCGAGTCCATGGGCGGCCTGCGCTACATCACAGGTTTCGAGGACCGGCCGCCGGTGCGCACCGGCATTTCCATCGGCGACTCGATCGCGGCCTTGTGGGGCGTGATCGGCGCCCTGATGGCCCTGCGTCACCGCGAGGTCAACGGCGGCCTCGGCCAGGTGGTCGATGTGGCGCTGTACGAGGCGATCTTCGCCATGATGGAAAGCATGGTGCCGGAATTCGACGTGTTCGGCTTCATCCGCGAGCGCACCGGCAACATCATGCCCGGCATCACCCCCTCGTCGATCCACACCAGCGCCGACGGCAAGCATGTGCAGATCGGCGCCAACGGCGATGCGATCTTCAAGCGCTTCATGCAAATCATCGGCCGCGACGACCTGGCCGACGACCCGACGCTGGCCAGCAACGACGGCCGCGACAGCCGCCGCGACGAGCTGTACGGCGTGATCGACCGCTGGGTCAATTCACTGCCGCTGGCCCTGGTGCTGGAGAAGCTGAACGAGGCCGAGGTCCCCGCCAGCCGCATCTTCAGCGCCGAAGACATGTTCAGCGATCCGCAGTACCTGGCCCGGGAAATGTTCCTGCAGGCCCGCCTGCCGGACGGCAAGCCTTTCAAGATGCCGGGCATCGTGCCGAAACTGTCTGAAACGCCCGGCACCGCCGAATGGGTCGGGCCGCAGTTGGGTGAACACAACGCACAGGTGCTCAAGGGTCTTGGCTACGACGACGAACGGATCGCCCGGCTGCGCGAAGACGGAGCCATTTAAGCTGAAGCCCCGGATGAACCGAACGCACAACCGCGCCCGCCACTGGTGGACGTGGCGGTTGTTCGGCCTGCTTTTCCTGCTGGCGCTCCCGGCGTGGGCCCAGGCCAAACCCACGTTGATCTGGCTGTTGCGCGACCTGCCGCCGCTGACCATCTTCGAAGGCCCGAAGAAGGGCCAGGGCGTGATCGATCAATTGATGCCGATGCTGATCGCCGGCATGCCGCAGTACGAACACACGCTGATGCGGGTCAACCGCGCCCGCGGCCTGCAGATGCTGCATGAGCACCCCTTCGCGTGCGACCCCTCGATGCTGTGGAACAAGGAGCGGGCACAGTGGATCGCCTTCTCCATACCGGCCGTCCGGGCGGTCAGCAACGGTCTGGTGGTTCGGCGCCGGGACCGCGAGGTGCTGACGCCGTTCCTGGCCGACGGCGCAGTCGACCTGACGGCACTGCTGGCCAGCGGCGAGAGGAAGGTCGGCGTGGTGGCCGAGCGCAGCTATGGCGATTACCTCGACACCCTGCTGCGGCAGGCTCCGGCCAATGCCCTGACCCCGCATTACGGCAACGATGCCGTGAGCAGCCTGCTGTCCATGCAGCGCCTGGGCCGGTTGCAGGTGGTGCTGGGCTACTGGCCGGAAATCCGCTACCAGGCCCGCCAGGCCGGCATCGACGAAGACGAACTGCTGTTCTTTCCGATCCTCGGCGCGGACAAGTACCTGTCGAGCCACGTCGGCTGCACCGACACCACCCAGGGCCGGCAGGCGATCGCCGAGATCGACCAGTTGCTGCGAACCCTCCCCCATGAGCACCTGAACCGGTTGTACGCCGACTGGCTGGATCCTGACAGGCGCGAAGACTACCTGGAGCAGGCACGGCTGTTCTTCCGGCAGCAGTCGGCACCCTGAACGGCGGGCAAAAAGAAACCCCGAGAAGTGGGGAGCCATCTCGGGGTCAAACGTGGCCTTCAACAAAGCCTCGTGACAGCAGGCGACAAGCACCGGAGCACAATGCTTGATCCTGCTGACATGGGGTCTGACTGACAGGAACGCAGGAAGGTTCCCACAAAATTGCCTAGGCGCTCAGATCGCCGGAGGACGAACCCCGCCAGCATTGCGCAAGGCTGCGATGACGCAGGGCTCCAGCCGCCCTTCGGCGATCAGCAGGTCGCGGTGCAGGCCGTCGACGACGTCCGTGAGCTGGCGCCTGTCGCCCAACTGAGCCCGGTTGAATCCGCGCTTCAGCACGACGGTGCCCTCGGGGTTCTGCAGCGTCACCTGGCAATCGCCGTTCTGACCGCTCGGCGTTACCGTCACCTGATAGGGGCTCAGCGCCTCGCCCAGCAAAAGACTGATACTTTCCATATGGATCTCCACTCGTTCGTCCGGCAGCGAAGTGCCTTGGGCGTGTACACCGTGAATGACCCGCGATCCGGGAAGAAAGTTCTGCCGGCAGAACCTCCGGACCTGCGCATCGTCAATGCATCAGAGCATGCGCGGCGAAGATGACAGGAACATAACCGCCCGCTCAGGCGCTCGCCGATTGCCTTGCCGTTTGGAGGTAACGGTCCAGCAGCCCCCGCATCAGCACCGCCGACACCGGCGACTGCAACCGCCCCAACAAGACGAGTTCGTGGGCCTTGAACAGCGCGTCGAGGTCCGCCGACAGGCTCGGCGCGACATTGCCCAGCTGTATCAGCCCCCGCGCCCGCTTCTCGACCGCGAGGTGGCGGATCAGCGCCAGGCCGTCGCCGCCCTTGAGCTGCGGATCGCAGATGGCGATGTCGACCGGGCCCCGACACTTGAGCGAACGGAGCGCCGAGGCGAGCGACGGTGCCGTCAGCACATCGTAGATGCCGACGGCGTTGAGCATCTGGTGCAGGGCCATCAACCGGAAAGGATTGTGTTCGAGTATCAGGATCTTGAGTGCGCGCATGGACGACCTCCGGGCAACAATCGCGGACTCTCACCGCATGTGCCGTCCACTCTAGGGCAGCCCCCCTTCAGACGCCCATCAGAAAAGTGGTCGCGTTTTATAGGACGTTTCCTAGTTTTTCACGGGCATCCCGACCCGCCCTCCGCCTTGCGCTGGTTGATGTCTGTCCAACCGCCCACAAGGCCTCGCAACTGGCCATCGACGCCGTAGAACGGCACAGTCCATTGATAGATGTCCCTCAGACCGCCCTTGAACAGCAGCCGGCGTTTGCTGAAGCGGGTCTTGCGCGACCCCATCTGCGCCATGAATTCGTCATGCAGCATCCGGGCGGTGGATTCCGGCAAGGTGTCCACGTCGATCAGCCGGCGCCCCTGCACCCGGTCGAATCGGGTCGACAGGCTCTCCTCGTAGCTCTTGTTGCACATGACCAGGCGCCCTTCCGGATCCCGCACGAACACCGGATCGGGCATGGCATCGATCAAGGCCCGCTGAAAGGCCAATTGGTCGCCCAGATGCCGCTCGACGTCCCGGCGCTGCCGGATCACAGCGCTCAGCCGGCGGTTCCAGACCATCGACAGCACGCCGAAAACGCCCACGAAGAACATGAGCCAGCATCCCCACCAACTGAGCGGATAGCAGAAGCCGGACTTGGGCGGCGGCGCGATTCCGCCCAGCCACCTCAGGCGGATGGCCCGCAGCTCTTGGGCGGGAAAGGCCTCCAGGGCCTTGTTGAGAATACCGCGCAGCTCGGGCTGGCCTTTGCGCAACGCCAAGTGATCCGCCTCCCAGCGTCCCTCGACGACGCCGCCCACCTTGAGCAGCCCCGACGGGTACAGTTGGGCGCCGATCTCGTTCTCGATGGTGGCATGCGCCTCTCCACTCTCCACCAGCGCCCGGGCTTCGGCGTAGGTCTTGACCGAGCGTACCCGGATGGCCGGATACTCCCGGCGGATCGCCTCCTCCAGGGCATGCCGGGCGGGCAACACCAGCACCCGGCCGGCCAACTGCTCCAGCGATGTGAGCAGCGGCGCGCCGGCCTTTCCGACAAACACCCAGCCCGCCCCGCCGAAGGCGTGGCTGAAATCCAGGAACGCCTTGCGCTCGTCGTTCATCGCCAGTGTCGTGCTGATGTCCGCCGCGCCGCTTTTCAGCCGCTCCAGCATCTGCTCGGTGGAAAACGATTCGCGATGGACGAACACCAATCCGGTCATCGCGCCGATGCGCTGGAGCACATCGTTGTTCAAGCCGCTCCAGTGACCGTGCTCGTCCTGGAACAGGTACAGCGGGTACTGCACCGACGCGACCGCCACTTCGGGATGATCGCGGATCCACTGGCGCTCGGCGGGGTCCAGTTCAAGGGCGGCGGGCGGCGGAGCATCCCCCTCGTGCATGGCCAGCTGCGCCGCCTTCCCTTCCTGGCACCCGGCCAGCAGCGCCATCAGGCACAGGCTGCCGAGCGCCGACATCATTTTTCTGTAGAACAGCATTGCCACTTCCTTCGTGATCGACTCACCCGTCCTTTGCTGGGGCGAAAACCCGGGCAGTGTGGCACGCAGGAATGAAAAAGCCCGTCATCGGACGGGCTTCAAAATGTGACAGCTTTTCGGGCCTACAGCGGCTTGCCGCGGTTGCCATGCTGGCTGACAAAGGCCTGCACGGATTTCAGCTCGTTCGGCAGGACGGTGCAGCGCTCTTCTCTTTCAAACAAATCAGAAAGATGTGCAGGCAGTTCGAGAGCTTTTCCTACACCGGCTTTTTCCACCGCATCCGGGAACTTCACCGGGTGCGCCGTGCCCAGGATCACCATCGGAATGTCCAGGCTGCGGCGGCATTCCCGTGCGGCCTTGACGCCGATGGCGGTGTGCGGGTCCAGCACTTCGCCGGTCTGCTCGAACACTTGCGCGATGGTCTCGCAGGTCTGCGCATCGTCCACCGCCAGCGAATCGAACAGTTTGCGCGCCTCGGTCCAGCGTTCCTGTTCAACGCTGAAACCACCGCCCTGCTTGAACGCGTCCATCAGGCCGGCGATCGCGGCGCCGTTGCGACCGTGCAGGTCGAACAGCAGGCGTTCGAAGTTCGACGACACCATGATGTCCATCGACGGCGACAGCGTGGCGTGCAGGGTTTCCTTGACGTACTGGTTGCCGCTCATGAAGCGGTGCAGGATGTCGTTGCGGTTGGTGGCGACGATCAGCTGGTTGATCGGCAGGCCCATGTTGCGCGCCAGGTAACCGGCGAAGATGTCGCCGAAGTTGCCGGTCGGCACCGAGAACGACACCGAACGCGCCGGTCCGCCCAACTGCAGGGCCGCGTGGAAGTAGTAGACGATCTGGGCCATGATCCGCGCCCAGTTGATCGAGTTCACCGCCACCAGGCGCGTGCCCTTGAGGAAGCCCTGGTCGGCGAAGCTGGCCTTGACCATCTCCTGGCAGTCGTCGAAGTTGCCTTCGATGGCGATGTTGTGGATGTTGTCGCCCAGGATCGTGGTCATCTGCCGGCGCTGCACTTCGGACACGCGGTTGTGCGGGTGCAGGATGAAGATGTCGACGTTCTCGCAGCGCTTGCAGCCTTCGATGGCGGCCGAACCAGTGTCGCCGGAGGTGGCGCCGACGATCACCACGCGCTCGCCGCGCTTTTGCAGCACGTGATCGAGCAGGCGGCCGAGCAGTTGCAGGGCGAAGTCCTTGAAGGCCAGGGTCGGGCCGTGGAACAGCTCCATCACCCACTCGTTGCCGTTCAGCTGACGCAGCGGCGCGACGGCGCTGTGGGCGAACGCACCGTAGGTCTCTTCGAGGATCTTCTTGAAATCGGCGTCGGCGATGCTGCCGGTGACGAACGGCCGCATGACGCGGAAAGCCAGCTCGTGGTACGGCAGGCCGGCCCAGGAAGCGATTTCCTCCTGGGTGAAGCGTGGCAGGTTTTCCGGGACGTACAGGCCGCCGTCGGTGGCGAGGCCGGCCAGCAGGACGTCTTCGAAATTCAGGGCCGGTGCCTGGCCGCGGGTACTTATATAACGCATGTTTTCAAACCTTCGGTTTGAGCCGCGAGTTTCAAGCTGCAAGCAACAAGGAAAAGCCGAACTGCCTTTGACTTGCCGCTTGCGACTTGCCGCTTGCCGCTGCTGTTAATTCAGGGATTCGACACGGATCCGCACGACCGGACCGACCACGCCCGCCAGGGCTTCGAGGGCGGCGATCGCATCGTTGATGCGCTGCTCCAGCACGCGGTGGGTCAGCAGGATCATCGGCACCAGGCCATCGTGTTCCTCGGCCTCTTTCTGCATGATCGACTCGATGTTGATGCCGCGCTCCGACAGGATGCTCGCCACCTGGGCCAGCACGCCCGGATGGTCCTTGGCCTGGATGCGCAGGTAGTACGCACTTTCGCAGGCTTCGATCGGCAGGATCGGATGGGCCGACAGCGAGTCCGGCTGGAAGGCCAGGTGCGGCACGCGGTTTTCCGGGTCGGAGGTCATGGCGCGGACCACGTCCACCAAATCGGCGATCACCGACGAAGCGGTCGGCTCCATGCCGGCGCCGGCGCCGTAGAACAGGGTCGAGCCGGCGGCGTCGCCGTTGACCATCACCGCGTTCATCACGCCGTTGACGTTGGCGATCAGGCGGTCGGCCGGAATCAGCGTCGGGTGGACGCGCAATTCGATGCCGGCCGCGGTGCTGCGCGCCACGCCCAGGTGCTTGATGCGGTAGCCCAGCGCTTCGGCGTAGTTCACGTCGGCGGTGGTCAGCTTGGTGATGCCCTCGGTGTACGCCTTGTCGAACTGCAGCGGAACGCCGAACGCGATGGACGCCAGGATCGTCAGCTTGTGCGCTGCGTCGATGCCTTCGACGTCGAAGGTCGGATCGGCTTCGGCGTAGCCCAGCGCCTGGGCCTCGGCCAGCACGTCTTCAAAGGTGCGGCCCTTCTCGCGCATTTCGGTGAGGATGAAGTTGCCGGTGCCGTTGATGATCCCGGCGACCCAGTTGATACGGTTGGCGGACAGGCCTTCACGGATCGCCTTGATCACCGGAATGCCACCGGCTACCGCCGCTTCAAATGCCACGATCACGCCTTTCTCGCGTGCCTTGGCGAAAATTTCATTACCGTGAACGGCAATCAGAGCCTTGTTCGCGGTGACCACATGCTTGCCATTCTCGATGGCCTTGAGTACCAGCTCGCGGGCAACGGTGTAGCCGCCCATCAGCTCTATGACGATGTCGATCTCAGGGTTCGTGGCCACTTCGAAGACATCGTTGGTAATCGCAATACCGGTCGTCTGGAACTGAGGCTTTGGCGTGCGCATGGCAATTTGTGCCACTTCGATCCCACGCCCGGCACGACGAGCGATTTCCTCGGCGTTGCGCTGAAGTACGTTGAAGGTTCCGCCACCGACGGTCCCTAACCCACAGATGCCTACTTTGACCGGTTTCACTGTGAACTCCCCATGAAACGGCCGACGCGAGGCCGGCCGTGAAAACAACCGCGCAATCGCGGCTCTCTGTTGACGGCCCGGCCATGTCGCCGCCGGGCCACGCTCGTCACGGCGAACCGTGACGATGCGGACTTATTTCGCGCCCAGCGCCAGTTTGGCGACTTGCGGCGCAGGCTGGTAGCCCGGAATGACCTGTCCGTCGGCCAATACGATGGCCGGTGTGCCGTTCACGCCGATCGACTGACCGAGGGCGAACTGCTTGGAGACCGGGTTATCGCACTTGGCGGCCTTGATCTCCTTGCCGTCGACCATCTTGTCCATGGCCGACTTCTTGTCCTTGGAGCACCACACCGCCTGCAGCTGCTCATCGCCCGGCGAGCCCAGGCCCTGGCGCGGGAACGCCACGTAGCGCACTTCGATGCCGCGCTTGTTCAGCTCCGGCACTTCGGCGTGCAGCTTGTGGCAGTACGGGCAGGTGGTGTCGGTGAACACGGTGATGTGCGACTTGGTCTCGCCCACGGCCGGGTAGACCACGGTTTCGGCCACAGGGATCGCGTTGATCAGCTTGGAGATGCCCAGGCGCTCGGTCTTCTCGGTCAGGTTGACCGGCTTGCCGTCCTTGAGCTGGAACATGTAGCCCTGGACGATGTACTGGCCGTCGGCGCTGGCGTACAGCACGCGGCTGCCCTTGAGCTTGACCTCGTACAGGCCGGGCAGCGGGCTGGCGCTGATGGTGTCGACCGGCACGTCGAGCTGGAGGTTTTCCAGGCTTTGGCGAATGGCTTTCTCCGCCGCATCGTCGGCGACGGCAAAGGTGCTGGCCAACGCGAGGGCGGCGGCCGCGAAAATCTGGGTCAGACGCATGGGAACTCCTGAAGGCGGACAGATGGAACGGCCAGAACGCCCGTGCCGCGGCACCGGGTCATAACCGTTCATCGTACAAACCGCCAAAGCCTAACACATAAGGCCTCCGTGGCCGAATGCGCCTGTCGCAAGACGTCGGCCCGACCCGAAACCTGTGGCTTGGACAGCGACGGTGTCGACTGCACCGACGCCTTCGCGGGCAAGCCCGCTCCCACAGTGTCTGCGGCGCGCGCGCTGTGGGAGCCAGCCTGCTGGCGATGACGACCGCAGAAGGCCCCGGTCAACCCCGCGGGTGGTGCTTGGCGTGCAGGTCTTGCAGCCGCGCGCGGGCGACGTGGGTGTAGATCTGGGTCGTGGACAGGTCGCTGTGGCCGAGCAGCATCTGCACCACCCGCAGGTCCGCGCCGTGGTTGAGCAGATGGGTGGCGAAGGCGTGGCGCAGGGTGTGCGGCGACAGCGACTTGCCGATCCCGGCGACCTGGGCCTGGTGCTTGATCCGGTGCCAGAAGGTCTGGCGCGTCATCTGTTCGCCGCGCTGGCTGGGGAACAGCACGTCGCTGGGGCGCCCGCCGAGCAAGTCGTTGCGGCCGTCGCGCAGGTAGCGCTCGACCCAGACGATGGCCTCCTCGCCCATCGGCACCAGACGCTCCTTGCTGCCCTTGCCCATCACCCGCAGCACACCCTGGCGCAGGTTGACCTGTTCCAGCGTCAGGCTGACCAGCTCGGTCACCCGCAAACCGCAGGCGTAGAGCACCTCCAGCATGGCGCGGTCGCGCTGGCCGATGGGTTCGCTCAAGTCCGGAGCGGCCAGCAGCGCCTCGACGTCGGCCTCCGACAGCGACTTGGGCAACGGCCTGCCCAATTGCGGCATGTCGACCCGCAGGGTCGGATCCACCGCGATCAGTTTCTCCCGCAGCAGATAACGGTAGAACCCCCGCACGCCGGAGAGAAAGCGCGCGGTGGAGCGAGGCTTGTAGTTCTGCTCCAGGCGCCAGGCCAGGTGATCGAGGATCAGCTCGCGACCGGCGTCGATCAGCTCCAGGCGCTGCTCCTGCAACCAACCGTTGAACAGCGCCAAATCGCTGCGGTACGCATCGCGGGTGTTGTCGGACAGGCCTTTTTCCAGCCACAGGGCGTCGAGGAACTGGTCAATCAGCGGATGGTCGATGGCTGGCATGGTGCGCGCAAATAAAGAGTGGTCGTCAAAAATGGCCGCTAGTCTTTCATAGCCCGCCCCTTCAAGGAACCGTCAAGCCCATGAACGGGCAGCGAAACGGGCAACCGCCGAGCCAGTCGGCTCAGTCGGCAAACCCCGACAGCACCGGCACCGGCCGCTTGTCGTCATCGATGGCGACAAAACTGAATTGGCCATGGATCGCCTTCTCCCGGCTGTCGCAGCTCATGCTTTCGACAAACACCTCCACCTCGACCTTGAGGCTGGTGTTGCCAACCTTGACCACACGACCCACCAGCTCGACGATGGAGCCGGCCGGGATGGCATGGTTGAAGTCGATGCGGTCGGTGGACACGGTCACCAGCGGCAGGCGGCAGAACCGGGTGGCGGCGATGAACGACACCTCGTCCATCCAGGCCAGGGCGGTGCCGCCGAACAGGGTGTTGTGGTGGTTGGTGGTCGGCGGGAAGACCGCCTTGGTCACGCGGGTCACGGAAAGCTCTGTGCGGCGTTCGATTTCTTGCTGGCGGGAAGTCATGGGTACGGCCTGGGATTGCGGGGTTGTGGATAAACGACAGACAACAAAAAAGCAGCCCGTAGGCTGCTTTTTTCTGCATCGGAGACTGGATTAAGCCAGTTTTTCCTTGATGCGGGCTGCTTTACCCGACAGGTCGCGCAGGTAGTACAGCTTGGCTTTACGTACGTCACCGCGACGCTTGACAGCCATGCTGTCGATCTGCGGGGAGTAGGTCTGGAAAGTACGCTCTACGCCAACACCGTTGGAGATTTTGCGAACGGTGAACGCACTGTTCACGCCGCGGTTACGCTTGGCGATGACAACGCCTTCGAACGCCTGCAGACGGGAACGGTCGCCTTCCTTCACTTTAACCTGAACGACAACGGTGTCGCCCGGTGCAAAGGTAGGGATCTCTTTGGTCATCTGCTCTGCTTCGAGTGCAAGGATGATTTTGTTGGTCATGCTGTGCTCCTAAGGTAAATCGTCGGATCTACCATCGATACGTTGTTAACTATCGTCCCGCTCGCGGATGTATTCCTCGAGCAGCTTCTTCTCTTCTCCAGAAAGCGAGCGGCTTTCCAGAAGATCGGCGCGTCGTTCATAGGTCCGACCAAGGGACTGCTGCAAACGCCAACGCCGGATGTGCGCGTGATTGCCACTCAGCAACACGTCGGGAACACGCTGATCCGCATACACCTCCGGTCGGGTGTAGTGCGGGCAATCCAGCAGACCATCCGCAAAGGAATCCTCCTCGGCGGAATCCGCATGCCCTAAAGCTCCGGGCAGCAGTCGTGTAACCGCGTCGATCAGCACCATGGCCGGCAGCTCGCCGCCAGACAGTACATAGTCACCGATCGACCACTCTTCATCGACATGAGCTTCAATGAAACGCTCGTCGATGCCTTCGTAACGGCCGGCAATCAGGATCAATGCATCCTCTTTCGCCAGCTCGCGAACCGCCGGCTGAGTCAGCTGACGGCCTTGCGGAGACAGGTAAATCACCTTCGCCGCTTCCCCTGCCGCTGCCTTGGCCTGAACCAGGGCGTCTTCCAGGGGCTTGATCTTCATCACCATGCCCGGACCACCGCCAAACGGGCGATCGTCCACAGTGTGATGCCGATCCGTCGTGTAATCCCGCGGATTCCAGCAGGTCAGCTGCAACAGCTCCTGCTTGACCGCACGACTGGTGATGCCGTACTCACTGATGGCCGAGAACATCTCGGGGAACAACGTGATGACTTCTACGCGCAGGCTCGCCATCGCTTAGAAATCCGCGTCCCATTCCACCCTCATCACGCCTGCCTCAAGGTCGATGGCCAGCACGCATTGCTCCGTATAGGGCAACAACCGCTCGCGATCATCCAGGCTGCCTGCGCAGGGCTTGACCACCATTACATCGTTCGCGCCGGTCTCCAACAGGTGATCAACCTTGCCGAACAGCTGTTCGTCCTGGTTGATGACCTTCAGACCCACCAACTGGTACCAGTAGTACTCGTCGGCAGTCAGGTCGGGCAAAAGGCTTCGCGGGATGCAAATCTCGTAACCGCTCAGAAGACGGGCTTCATCACGATCGTCGAGGCCTTTGAGCTTGGCGACCAGATCCTTTTGAGTGGAACGGCCACTGACCAGCTCGACCTGTTTGACCACGCCTTCGCGCCGAAGCGTCCAGTTGCGGTAACCCAACAGGTTTTCAATCGGATCGGTAAAGGAAAAGACCTTCACCTCGCCGCGAACGCCGTGAACCGAAAAAATCTTGCCGACGACGATCAGGTCGTCCGCTTTTTCTGGCGTCGCGTTCATATTGCTCAGGCTGCTGCCTTGGCTTTTTCCTTCAGCAACTGAGCAACGCGCTCAGATGGCTGTGCGCCAACGCTCAGCCAGTAGTTCAGGCGTTCTTCGTTTACGGACAGACGAACTTCCTGACCACGGGCAACAGGGTTGAAGAAACCAACCTGTTCTTTGTGGGAACCGTCGCGCGGGTTGCGGCTGTCGGTTACGGTCAGGTGGTAAAACGGGCGCTTTTTGGAGCCGCCAAGGGCAAGACGGATTGTTAGCATGTGAACATCGTTCCTGTAGTCGGTGCTGCAAATCTAAATGCACAGCGGGCATGGGTGCCCGAAAGGCCGCATATTCTAAGGAATATCCGGACTTTTGCAAATGACTTTTTCCGGCGCCTGTGGCATGCCGTGCAGATTTGCGGTAGAGCCGTCGTTGAGAACGGCCGGTCGGCTCCCGCCGTATGCGGGTTTGCCGTGGATCCCGCGTCCTTGCGGGTTCAGCGCCGGTACGACGACCGGCGCGGATTCTTCAGAGCTTGGGCATGCCGCCGCCGGGCATCATGCCGCCCAGGCCGCGCATCATTTTCGCCATCCCGCCCTTGGCGGAGAACTTCTTCATCATCTTCTGCATCTGCTTGTGCTGCTTGATCAAGCGGCCGATGTCCTGCACCTGGGTGCCGGAACCCAAGGCGATCCGGCGCTTGCGCGAGCCGCTGATCAGCTCGGGGTCGCGACGCTCGGCCGGGGTCATGGAGTTGATGATGGCCTCCATCTGCTTGAACTGCTTCTCCGCCGCGTTCTGGGCGTTGCCCATCTGCGACAGGTTCACGCCGCCGATGTTCGGCAGCTTGTCCATGAGCCCGCCGAGGCCGCCCATGTTCTTCATCTGTTGCAGCTGGTCGCGGAAGTCTTCGAGGTCGAAGCCCTTGCCCTTCTTCAGCTTCTTGGCCAGCTTGTCGGCCTTTTCCTTGTCGAGGGTCTGCTCGGCCTGCTCGATCAGGCTGAGCACGTCGCCCATGCCGAGGATCCGCGAGGCGATCCGCTCAGGATGGAACGGCTCGAGCGCTTCGCTCTTCTCGCCCATGCCGATGAACTTGATCGGCTTGCCGGTGATCGAGCGCACCGACAGCGCGGCGCCGCCCCGGGCGTCACCGTCGACCTTGGTCAGGATCACGCCGGTCAGCGGCAGCGCATCGCCGAAGGCCTTGGCCGTGTTGGCGGCGTCCTGGCCGGTCATGGCGTCGACCACGAACAGGGTCTCCACCGGCTTGACCGAGGCGTGCAGCGCCTTGATCTCGACCATCATCTCTTCGTCGATGTGCAGGCGGCCGGCGGTGTCGACGATGACCACGTCGATGTACTTGAGCTTCGCTTCCTTAATAGCCGCCTGGGCGATGTCGACCGGCTTCTGGCTCAGGTCGGACGGGAAGAACGTCACGCCGATGTCGTTGGCCAGGGTTTCCAGCTGCTTGATCGCGGCCGGGCGGTAGACGTCCGCCGACACGACCATCACCGACTTCTTCTTGCGCTCCTTGAGGAAGCGCGCCAGCTTGCCGGCGGTCGTGGTCTTGCCGGCGCCCTGCAGGCCGGCCATCAGCACCACGGCCGGCGGCACCGCGCTCAGGTTCAGGTCTTCGTTGGCCGCGCCCATCAGGCTTTCGAGCTCGGCCTGGACGATCTTCACGAACGCCTGGCCCGGCGTCAGGCTGCGCGACACCTCGGTGCCGACGGCGCGTTCCTTGACCGAATTGACGAAGTCCTTGACCACCGGCAGGGCGACGTCGGCTTCGAGCAACGCCATGCGCACTTCGCGCAGGGTGTCTTTGATGTTGTCCTCGGTCAGCTTCGCCTTGCCGGTGACATGGCGCAGCGTCTGCGAGAGACGGTCGGTTAGGTTTTCAAACATTGCGCGATCCTTTCAGGCCCTGTGTAGACCGGGATAATGGCGGCCCGAACCGGAATCAAACAGGTGGCCGGCGAGCCTGCGGCGTGGGCAGGCGGCGGATTATAGCGAAGACTGCGGCCGGCGGACACCTCGCCGTCGGGTCATGCGGTCTTTCGTGCCGTGGCCGATCTATGCCACACTCAGCGCCTTTCGGGCTTGCCTAACAGGACTTATGCTCCCCTTGTCACCCAGTTTGCTGACTACCCTCGCCGCCGCCCTTCTGTACGCCGCTGCGACCCTTTATCAGGGCACCCGCCTGGCCACCGGCGCCAAGGCCGACAAGCGCCGGTTGGTCACGCTCGGCGTGCTGGCCGTGCTGGCCCACGGCGCCAGCCTGCTCGCCCATCTGCTGACCCCGGTCGGCCTGGCCCTGGACTTCTTCAGCGCCTCGAGCCTGATCGCCGCCGCCGTCATCGCCCTGACCCTGCTGGCCTGCTCGCGGATCCCGGTGGAGAACCTGCTGGTGCTGCTGTTCCCCCTCGGCGCCGTCACGGTGCTGCTGGCCCAGTTCGCCCCGACCGGCACGGTGCAGGTGATCGACGAAGAGCCAGGCATCCTGGCCCACATCCTGCTGTCGATCCTCGCCTATGGCATGTTCACCATCGCGGTGTTCCAGGCCTTGCTGCTGCTGGTGCAGGACCATCAGCTCAAGCACAAGCACCCGTCCGGGCTGATCCGCAACTTCCCGCCGCTGCAGACCATGGAAAGCCTGCTGTTCGGCTTCCTGTGGGCCGGTTGGACGCTGCTGTCGCTGTCGCTGATCTCCGGCTGGCTGTTCGTCGAGAACCTGTTCGCCCAGCACCTGGTGCACAAGACTCTGCTGGCTTGCCTGGCCTGGATCGTGTTCAGCGTGCTGCTGTGGGGCCGCAACCGCCTGGGCTGGCGCGGCCACAAGGCGATCCGCTGGACCCTGGCCGGTTTCTGCCTGCTGATGCTTGCGTACTTCGGCAGCAAACTGGTCCGCGAATACATCCTGCACATCTGACGGGCGACATAAATGGACGGTTTGCCCATAGGGCCTATGATCGCGGCGTTCATCCTGCTGATTCTGTGGTCGGGCCTGTTCACCGCCGTCGAAACCGCACAGCAGCACCTGCTGGCGCAGCGCACCGCGTCCCGCGCCAGCGACAAGCCGCTGGCCAGACTCGCATTTCCGCTCGACAGCCTGATCTTCTGCAACACCCTGTGCCGAACCCTGGCCGTGGTGCTGGCGACGCTGCTGGCGATCTTTCTCTGCGCAGAGAACGGCCCCTGGGCGGCGAGCCTCGGCGCCGTCGCGGCGCTGCTGATCTTCGCCGACCACTTCCCGCGCACCCTTGCCCGCCGCTACCCCGACGCCGTGCTGTCGTTCGGCAACGCGCTGCTGCCGGTGCCGCTGAAGATCGTCTACCCACTCGCCTGGCTGTTCGCCGCCGCCAGCCGGTTGCTGATGCGGCCGCTGGAACGCAAGGCCCAGGTCGTGCAGCAGAGCGAGGACGACACCCCGGCGGACCGCGAGGCCACAGACCACCCCGCCGGCCGGCCCCACCCGGTCGCGGGCATCCACGCGCTGGACAACATCACCGTCAATGACATCCTGGTGCCCCGCAGTGACGTCGACGGCATCAACCTCGACGACTCGATCGAGGAGATCACCGAGCAACTGCGCCACAACAAACGCACCCGCCTGCCGGTGTTCCACAGCGACATCAACCAGGTGGAAGCGGTGCTCAACACCCGGCAGATCCGCCACTTGCTGGACAACGGCCAACTGACCCGCGACGCCCTGCTGGCCGCCAGCTACGAGCCGTACTTCGTGCCGGAAAGCACCCCGCTGCAACTGCAGTTGCTGAACTTCCACAAGCAGCAGCGGCGCCTGGGCATGGTGGTGGACGAGTACGGCGAAGTGCTCGGCATCGTCACCCTGGAAGACATCCTGGAAGAGATCGTCGGCGAATTCGAAAGCGAGCACAGCCTCGACAACCCGCACATCCACCCCCAGGCCGACGGACGGATGGTGATCGACGGCG
Source organism: Pseudomonas sp. B7(2017) (assembly GCF_002112745.1). Lineage (NCBI taxonomy): Bacteria > Pseudomonadati > Pseudomonadota > Gammaproteobacteria > Pseudomonadales > Pseudomonadaceae > Pseudomonas > Pseudomonas sp. B7(2017). The sequence goes on from NZ_NEIP01000004.1 coordinate 444,585, forward strand.
CCGCCTCGATCCGCGAACTGAACAAGTGCCTGGGCTGGCACCTGCCGAGCGACGGGCCGCGCACCCTCAACGGCCTGGTGACCGAAGCCCTGGAAAGCATCCCGGAAAGCGCGGTGTGCCTGAAGATCGGCCGCTACCGGCTGGAGATCCTCGAAACCGAGGAAAACCGGGTGAGCAAGGTGCTGATCTGGCACACCAGCGCGGCAACGGCGCCGGTCTGACCACCACAGGGGCCAGACTCCCTTCAGGATCTTGTCCTCTTGTTTGATCGTTAGCCGGCTTCCTATAATCGGGGCGCTTACCCAGCCCCGCCGAACCGCGCGCCTACCCGGCAACCGACAGGTTCCGGCCTGACCACCGGCAATGTCCGCACCACACCGACGACTGTTCCTACCTGAAACAGCGCTCGCGCCCCATCCCACATCCCTGGGTGTTCGACCATAATAATTCGCTCCAATGGAGCTCATGACTGTCAGGGATCACCGCATGACGACCCATACCGCTTACCGCGAAACCGACGCCGCCCAGCCGGCCAACTCAACCGCCCGCGTGGCCACGGCGAGCTTCATCGGCACCGCCATCGAGTTCTACGACTTCTATGTCTACGCCACCGCCGCCGCGCTGGTGATCGGACCGGTGTTCTTTCCGCAGACCTCCGGCACGGCGCAGATGCTGTCGGCCTTCCTCACCTTCGGCATCGCGTTCCTCGCCCGCCCCCTGGGCTCGGCGCTGTTCGGCCATTTCGGCGACCGCATCGGGCGCAAGTCGACGCTGGTGGCCTCGCTGCTGCTGATGGGCGTGTGCACCACCCTGATCGGCGTGCTGCCGGGCTACGACAGCATCGGGGCCTGGGCGCCGATCCTGCTCTGCGTGCTGCGTTTCGGCCAGGGGCTGGGATTGGGCGGCGAATGGGGCGGCGCGGCGCTGCTGGCCACCGAAAACGCGCCGAAGGGCAAACGGGCGTGGTTCGGCATGTTTCCGCAGCTTGGCCCTTCCATCGGGTTTCTGGCGGCCAACGGCCTGTTCCTGGCGCTGGCCATGGGCCTGAGCGACGAACAGTTCCGCAGTTGGGGCTGGCGGATCCCGTTCCTGCTCAGCGCGGCGCTGGTGATGGTCGGCCTCTACGTGCGCCTCAGGCTCCACGAAACCCCGGTGTTCGCCAACGCCATCGCCCGCCAGGAGCGGGTCAAGGCGCCGCTGGTCGAGCTGTTCAGCCAATACTGGGCCCCGACCCTGCTGGGGGCGGCGGCCATGGTGGTGTGCTACGCGCTGTTCTACATCTCGACGGTGTTTTCCCTGAGCTACGGGGTATCCACCCTCGGCTACAGTCGCGAAACATTCCTCGGGCTGCTGTGCTTCGCGGTGCTGTTCATGGCGGCGGCGACACCGTTGTCGGCCTGGGCGAGCGACCGCTACGGGCGCAAACCGGTGCTGGTCGGCGGCGGGGTGCTGGCGATCCTGTCCGGCTTCCTGATGGAGCCGCTGCTGACCCAGGGCTCGACGGCGGGCGTGGCGCTGTTCCTGTGCATCGAGCTGTTCCTGATGGGCGTGACGTTCGCCCCGATGGGCGCGTTGCTGCCGGAGCTGTTTCCGACCCATGTGCGGTACACGGGGGCCTCGGCGGCGTACAACCTGGGCGGCATCGTCGGAGCCTCGGCGGCGCCCTTCTTTGCCCAGAAACTGGTGGCGATGGGGGGATTGGGTTACGTCGGCGGGTATGTGTCGGGGGCGGCGGTGCTGAGCTTGATCGCCGTGCTGTGCCTGAAGGAAACGCGCCACAACGACCTGAATCAGGTTGCCTGACAGAAGATCAAAAGCATCGCGGGCAAGCCCGCTCCCACAGTGCCGGTGTCGTACACAAAAGCTGTGAACACCGCTTGATCTGTGGGAGCGGGCTTGCCCGCGATAGGCGCGCCTCGGTTTACAGCTCGACCACAACAGCCTTGGACGCGCGGGTCGCCTTGGCGCGGGCCGCCTCGATCGACTCGTCACGGGCCAAGGCCACGCCCATGCGGCGCTGGCCGTTGACTTCCGGCTTGCCGAACAGGCGCAGCGCGGTGTCCGGCTCGCTCAGGGCGGCGCCGAGGTTGGCGAAGGCGGTCTGGGTCGACTGGCCTTCCACCAGGATCACCGCCGACGCCGACGGGCCGAACTGACGGATCAGCGGCACCGGCAGGCCGAGGATCGCCCGGGCGTGCAGGGCGAACTGGGACAGATCCTGGGAAATCAGCGTCACCAAACCGGTGTCGTGCGGACGAGGCGACACTTCGCTGAACCACACCTGATCACCCTTGATGAACAGCTCGACGCCGAACAGGCCGCGGCCGCCCAGGGCCTCGGTCACCGCCTTGGCCACACGCTCGGACTCCGCCAGCGCCACCGGGCTCATGGCCTGCGGCTGCCAGGACTCCTGGTAGTCGCCCTTCTCCTGACGGTGGCCGACCGGCGCGCAGAATGTGGTGCCGCCGACGTGGCGCACGGTCAGCAGGGTGATTTCGTAGTCGAAGTCGATGAAGCCCTCGATGATCACACGGCCCTTGCCGGCACGGCCGCCCTCTTGGGCGTAGTCCCAGGCCTTCTGCACGTCATCGGCGCTGCGCAGCAGGCTCTGGCCCTTGCCGGAAGAACTCATCACCGGTTTGACGACGCACGGGAAGCCCAGATCCTGTACCGCCTTGCTGTAGTCCTCGAAGGTATCGGCGAAATGGTACGGCGAGGTCGGTAGATCCAGCTCTTCGGCGGCCAGGCGACGGATGCCTTCGCGGTTCATCGTCAGTTGCGCCGCGCGGGCGGTCGGGATCACGGTGAAGCCTTCGGCTTCCAGTTCGACCAGGGTGGCGGTGGCGATGGCTTCGATTTCCGGCACGATGAAATGCGGCTTTTCGGCCTCGATCACCGCACGCAGGGCGGCGCCGTCGAGCATGTTGATCACGTGGCTGCGATGGGCGACCTGCATGGCCGGCGCATCGGCATAGCGGTCAACGGCAATCACCTCGACACCCAGGCGTTGCAGCTCGATCACCACCTCCTTGCCCAACTCACCACAGCCACACAGCAATACGCGGGTCGCGGTCGGCGACAATGGCGTTCCGATACGGGTCATCTCAGGTCCTCAAAGCAGCGGATCGTCGAGGGTCGCGGCCAAAGGCGCACTTCCCATGGGGAGAAAGCGCGGCATTTTACATGAACCGAAGGCTTTGGCTTCAGCCGGCGACAGCCTGTTTGCGCTCGCGCCAGGCCATGATCAGCCAGACCGCCGTGACGCCGGCGAACTTGGAGGCCAACGCGGTGATGATCACCGGCGGGGTCAGCGCGTCGATCATGCCGAAGAAGATGAACGTATCGAGGGGAATGCTCAGGGCCGAACTGATCCACAGGCGATCGCGCAGCGGGCGCTTGGTGATGCTGAATACCAGCCAGTCGATGCACTCGGACACCGCGAACGCCGTGGCGCTGGCCAGCGCGATGGACGGATCGGACGTGACATAGGACAGCACCAGCGCCGCCAGCATCGCCACGATCGCGCCGTGGCCGTAGCGGGTCTGCACCATGTCCCGCAGCACGAACACCAGCCCGCCCCAGGCCGACCAGATGATGTCCAGGTGCGGCGCGGTGGAGAACGCGAAGTTGATGAGCACGACGCTGCTGATGTAGGCGATGAGAAAGAGCATGGGGGGCGACCTGTCGGATTGGCGCACAGGGTACTTCAGGCCGGGCACCGGGCCAAGGGAGCGGGCGCCATCGCCAGCAGGCTGGCTCCCACACCAATGGGCAACACGGATCCACTATGGGAGCCAGCCTGCTGGCGATGGCCGCGCTTCAGTGTTCCGGTTTGCCGCCCAACATCCAGATCAACCCGCTGGCCTTCGCCCGCTCATGGCACAACCCGAGCACCACCCGCCGCTCGTCGTTGCTCATGCGGCTCCAGCGGGTGATTTCCTCCACCGTGCGCTGGCAGCCGGTGCAGATGTCGTCATCGTCCAGCGCGCAGATGCTCACGCAGGGCGACGCCACCGGACGTTCTGGGGTGGTCATTCTTCCTGCTCGGCCAGGTCGCGCGCGTAACGCTGCGAGTTGTGCACATAGTGCGCGGCGCTGGCTTCGAGCATTTTCTTCTGCGGTTCGGTCAGCTCGCGCACGACCTTGCCCGGCGAGCCCATCACCAACGAACCGTCCGGGATCTCCTTGCCCTCGCCGATCAGCGAGTTGGCGCCGATGATGCAGTGCTTGCCGATCTTCGCGCCGTTGAGGATCACCGCGTTGATGCCGATCAGGCTGTAGTCGCCGACGGTGCAGCCGTGGAGCATGGCATTGTGGCCGATGGTCACGCCGGTGCCGACGGTCAGCGGGTAGCCCATGTCGGTGTGCATCACCGTGCCGTCCTGGACGTTGCTGTTCTTGCCGATCAGGATCAGTTCGTTGTCGCCGCGCAGCACGGCGTTGAACCAGACGTTGGCGCCCTCTTCCAGCTTGACCTTGCCCACCAGCACGGCATTGGGGGCGACCCAGCTCTGCGGATGGGTGTCGACGCGGGCGTCGCCCAGGCGGTATTTCATCGTGTTTTCCTCGGGGCTCACGGTGGCGGCCATTCGAACGATGGCTTCAGGTGTTGATAAAGCTTTTGGGCGGTCGGTGCAGGCTGATCTTGGCGTCATACAGCAGATTGATCAACTCGACGATCATGATCGCCGTCAGCCCCCAGATCTTGAACCCACCGTAACGGTAGCTCGGCACGTACCAACTGCGGCCCTGATAATCGATGCGGTGGGTGTGTTCGCGCGGGTCTTCGCGAAAGAACGCCAGCGGCACGCTGAACACGGCGGCGATCTCGGCGTCGTTGGCCTGATACTCGACGAAGTCGGGAATCACCCCGACGTACGGCGTGACCTTGATGCCGTGCAGGGAGATCAACGGGCTGAGCGGCCCGATCACTTCGACCAACCCCGGCGCCAGGCCGATTTCCTCTTCGGCCTCACGCAACGCCGTGAACACCAGGTCCGGATCCTCCGGGTCGCGCCGGCCGCCGGGGAAGGCGACCTCGCCGCCATGGGTCGAGAGCCCGCTGGCGCGCAGGGTGAGGACAAGTTCCGGTTCGTCGTTGCGCGTGATCGGCACCAGGACGGCGGCCTCGGGGAAACGCTTGTCGGTCTCCAGCGTGCGCGGCGTGTGATTGCTGACCCGGTGCAGCAGCTCATCCAGCATAAGTGTTCTCGATCTGTGCCTTACGCTGCATCATGCACCAATCGCCGCAGCCGCCCAACCCCTGGAACGGCGCCATGTCGCGAAACGGCAACTTGCCGTCTGCCACCGCCGCACGCCAAGATAGGCGCAGCCTTCAGGAACCCCAGCATGAAATTTTGCAGCCAGTGCGGCAACCCGGTGACCCAACGCATTCCCGAAGGCGATTCGCGCCTGCGGTTCGTCTGCGACAGCTGTCAGACCGTTCACTACCAGAACCCCAACATCGTCGCCGGCTGCGTGCCGACCTGGGGCACGAAAGTGCTGCTGTGCCGCCGCGCCATCGAGCCGCGCCTGGGCTACTGGACGCTGCCGGCCGGCTTCATGGAGAACGGCGAGACCCTCGAACAGGCCGCCATGCGCGAAACCGCCGAGGAAGCCTGCGCCCGCGTGCGCAACTTGAGCATCTACACCTTGATCGACGTGCCGCACATCAGCCAGGTGCACGTGTTCTTCCGCGCCGAACTGGCGGACCTGGACTTCGCCGCCGGCCCCGAGAGCCTGGAGGTGCAACTGTTCGACGAAGCGGACATTCCATGGGACGAGCTGGCTTTCCGCACCGTGGGCCGTACCTTAGAATGCTTCTTCGCCGACCGGCGCACCGAGGCCTACCCGGTACGCTCAGAGTCGATCCCGCCGCTCGTTCAGCCGGCCATCACTTGATTTGCGCGCACTCCGGCCGATAACCCGTGTACGCAGCCCGCGACGGCGACTGCACGGCATCTATAAATAAAGTATCTGCTTCATTTTTGGGGAATCGTTTCAATGCGCTGGTTGCTTGCCCTGTTCTGCCTGTCGTTCGTCACCGTCTCCCAGGCGTCATTCGTGACCACCGTGACACCGTCCAACACGCCGTTGATCGAAAAGGTGCTGGTGCTCAAATCGGCCCATCAACTGCAGCTGATCGCCGACGGCAAGCCACTCAAGAGCTACCGCATCTCCTTGGGCAAAGGCGCGAAAAAAGGCCCGAAGCTGATTGAAGGCGACAAACGCACGCCAGAAGGCTTCTATTGGATCGACTGGCGCAAGACCAGCGACAAATTCAACCTGTCGATGCACATCTCCTACCCGAACATCAGCGACTCGGCCCGCGCCCGCCGCGAAGGCGTCGAGCCCGGCGGGATGATCATGATCCACGGCACGCCGGACTCCGCCGAGAACCCGGAGAACCTGTTCCACACCCTCGACTGGACCGACGGCTGCATCGCCATGCGCAACGTCGACATGCGTGAGGTCTGGAACCTGGTGCCGGACGGCACGATGATCGAAATCCGCCCCTGACCTGCGGCGAGGGCGCTTGCTCCCTCGCCGCAGGCGCATGACCGCCGGTCGCAAACCCACCCGCCCCTGTCAGATCTGACAGTAGCCACCGCTCCCC
>NZ_NEIP01000040.1:0-1879 GCF_002112745.1 Pseudomonas sp. B7(2017)
AAGGACCTCGCCCCATGAGCGCCGAAAAACTGGCCATGGTTGACCAGGCTGCTCAGGCCGAGCGTGCGGCCAGAGCCCAGCCCCATGTGGACATCAACAGCCCGGTGATGCCGTGCCCGGCGAGCCAGGCCGAGCTGTTCGTCGTGCCGGTGCGTTATGCGCTGGCGCACGAGCAGGCCGAAAACGCCTGCGTCATGCCCGGCGTCACCCCCGGGAGCCGCCCGATGGCGGCCCGTCGCCTGCGGGAAGGGTTCGTGTACCTCTGGCAGCATCAGGGGCCGCTCAGGCGTTTTGCCGTCTCGTCGCAGGGGCTGTTGCAGGAGCAGGCGCTGGATGCTGCCCCCGGCCCGGTGGCCGACGCGCCGTCGGCCGGCCTGCGATTGGCGAAAGTCCACGACGCCTGGATGCTGTACAGCGAATTTCCGTTGAACGCCGAACACTGCCGGGCGCTGGGCGACAGCGAAGCCAAGCGCCGCCAGCACATGCGCCAGATCGCCTTGCGCACCGTGGCCGACGAACTGCAGGCGCCGCATTGCCCGCCGCTGGACAAGGGCGAGGCGGTCATGGCCGAACTCATCCCCGGCACCTACGCCCGCTCGATGAAGGCCGACCGCAAGGACAACGCCGAGGACACCGACGCCCTCGGCGCGACGCTGCTGAAGGATCCGACCCGGGCCAACATCAAGGCCTACACCGATGCCATGCACCGCGCCCGTGAGCGCGAGCGTGTCATCGCGCAACACCCCGGCGCCAGCGACCAGCCGCCGGGCGAGTGGAGCGCCGAACCATGGGACGGGCAGGGCACCCGCGACTGGCTGGACAATGCCAAGACCCAAGCCGAGGGGCTGTACGCGGTGTTCGCCTGCCTGGACGACGACCTGGGCGTCTTGCGCGACATCAACCACGAACAGGAGCGATTGGAAGCCGATCACGAACAGTGGCTGGGCGAGAACAGCCTGCGCCTGAGCATCGGCGGCTTCGTGCGCAGCCTGATCACCGAGGATGGCGCCGAACTGGCCGGCGACCTCAGTTACCGCTACAAGGACCGCGACATCCGGCTCACGCCCGAACAGGGGCAGGTCATCCTCGACAGCCAGCATCGGCTGGACGAGGAACTGAAGTCCGAGACCCGCGCCCGTCAGTACGGCGGGCAGCCGGGCCCGGCAGAAACGGCGGCCCGCGATGCCCGGATCGCCGAGATCCTGGCCCCTGTGCGCGGCTTCATCCCGGCCGACCTGCACCACGAGATCCAGGCCGTTGTCCGCGAGTACCGGGCGCAGAAAAGCGCCAACCGCGACAACCATGCCTTCAGCGCCAAGGTCGGCGACTGCATCGACCTCGATGCGATGGACACCTGGTTCAGCGATACCGCCGCCGCGCATTTCCGGCAGCTGGAGCAGCGCCACACGGTGCTGTTCGCCGACCGTGGCGTGTACCTCAAACGCTCGGCCAGCGGCACCTGGTTCGTCGACTACCACGACCTGCCGACGCGCCGGTGGCTGAGCGAACTGGCCGCCGGCTGCCTGAGCGCCCAATGCATCCGCGCCCAGGGGGCCGAGCAGTACGCCGACCATGTGCGCTCGGCCGCCGGCGGCGCCCTGCGGCAACTGTTCAACGCCTGGACGCCGTCGCTGGAAGCCGCCGTCAACAACGCCTCGCGCCTGAGCGAACTGCTGGCGGCGCTGTCCGCCGACAACCTCAGCGCCACCCATCAGGCACTGGCGCCGCTGGGCAGCGACATCCTCGACGACATCGCCGGCATGGCCCGGGACACCGCCAGCCAATGGAACGTGCTGGTCAACCGGCTGGGCGCCGCGCTGCTGTTGCTCAAGGGCGACAGCAGTTTCAGTGCGTCGTGGATGAGCCTCTTCATCGCCGC
>NZ_NEIP01000041.1:0-1647 GCF_002112745.1 Pseudomonas sp. B7(2017)
CGCGACGTCGAAATCCGCGCCCCCCGCGGCAACCAGCTGACCGCCAAGAGCTGGCTGACCGAAGCGCCGCTGCGCATGCTGATGAACAACCTCGACCCGCAAGTGGCCGAGAACCCGAAAGAGCTGGTGGTCTACGGCGGCATCGGCCGTGCGGCGCGCAACTGGGAGTGCTACGACAAGATCGTCGAGAGCCTGACCAACCTCAACGACGACGAGACCCTGCTGGTGCAGTCGGGCAAGCCGGTCGGCGTGTTCAAGACCCACGCCAACGCCCCGCGCGTGCTGATCGCCAACTCCAACCTGGTGCCGCACTGGGCGACCTGGGAGCACTTCAACGAACTGGACGCCAAGGGCCTGGCCATGTACGGCCAGATGACCGCCGGCAGCTGGATCTACATCGGCAGCCAGGGCATCGTCCAGGGCACCTACGAGACCTTCGTCGAGGCCGGCCGCCAGCACTACAACGACAACCTCACCGGCAAGTGGGTGCTGACCGCAGGCCTGGGCGGCATGGGCGGCGCGCAGCCGCTGGCCGCGACCCTGGCCGGTGCCTGCTCGCTGAACATCGAATGCCAGCAGGTGAGCATCGACTTCCGCCTCAAGACCCGCTACGTCGACGAGCAGGCCAAGGACCTGGATGACGCCCTGGCGCGCATCGCCAAGTACACCGCCGAAGGCCGCGCCATCTCCATCGCCCTGTGCGGCAACGCCGCCGAGATCCTGCCGGAGCTGGTGCGCCGCGGCGTGCGTCCGGACATGGTCACCGACCAGACCAGCGCCCACGACCCGCTCAACGGCTACCTGCCGGCCGGCTGGACCTGGGACGAGTACCGCGCCCGGGCCAAGACCGAGCCGGCGGCGGTGGTGAAGGCCGCCAAGCAGTCGATGGCGGTGCACGTGAAGGCGATGCTGGACTTCCAGAAGATGGGCGTGCCGACCTTCGACTACGGCAACAACATCCGCCAGATGGCCCAGGAAGAGGGCGTGGCGAACGCCTTCGACTTCCCCGGCTTCGTGCCGGCCTACATCCGTCCGCTGTTCTGCCGCGGCATCGGCCCGTTCCGCTGGGCGGCGCTGTCGGGCGACCCGCAGGACATCTACAAGACCGATGCCAAGGTCAAGGAGCTGATCCCGGACGACGCGCACCTGCACAACTGGCTGGACATGGCGCGCGAGCGCATCAGCTTCCAGGGCCTGCCGGCGCGCATCTGCTGGGTCGGCCTGGGCCTGCGCGCCAAGCTCGGCCTGGCGTTCAACGAGATGGTGCGCAGCGGCGAGCTGTCGGCGCCGATCGTGATCGGCCGCGACCACCTGGACTCCGGTTCGGTGTCGAGCCCGAACCGCGAGACCGAATCGATGCAGGACGGCTCCGACGCCGTGTCCGACTGGCCGCTGCTCAACGCCCTGCTCAACACCGCGAGCGGCGCGACCTGGGTGTCGCTGCACCACGGCGGCGGTGTGGGTATGGGCTTCTCGCAGCACTCGGGGATGGTGATCGTCTGCGACGGCACCGACGAGGCGGCCGAGCGCATCGCCCGCGTGCTGCACAACGACCCGGGCACCGGGGTGATGCGTCACGCCGATGCCGGTTACCAGATTGCGATCGACTGCGCCAAAGAGCAGGGCCTGAACCTGCCGATGATCACT
>NZ_NEIP01000042.1:0-1588 GCF_002112745.1 Pseudomonas sp. B7(2017)
TTATGGCGTCGGCGGGACGGCAACGGCGGGCGGCGAAGTGAACATCGCCAATGGCGCCGACGGCCGCCGCATCACCGGCCTCGCCGCCGGCTCCAGCGCCACCGATGCCGTCAACGTCAGCCAACTGAACAAGACAGGGCAGGACACCGCGACCGCACTGGGCGGCGGCGCAGCGTTGGATGCGAACACCGGTGCATGGACGGCACCGAGCTACTCCACCAACAGCATCAGCACCACGGGCGCCAACACCGGCCCATTGGTCAGCACCAACGTCGGTGCGGCCCTGACCAACCTCAACACCAGCGTGACCAACACCGCCGCCGTGGCGGTGAAGTACGACGATGCTGCAACCAAGACCCAAGTGACCTTCAACCCGGCCGGCGCAGCGGTGAAATTGACCAACGTCGCAGCCGGTGCCCTGAACGCCACCAGCACCGACGCCGTGAACGGCTCGCAGCTGTTCGCGACCAACCAAACCGTCGACAACCTCGTCAACAACGGCACAGGCATCAAGTACTTCCACAGCAACTCGACTCTGGCTGACAGCAGCGCGACCGGCCAGGACAGCGTGGCCATCGGGCCGCTCGCGAGCGCGACGATTGCCAATAGTGTGGCGCTGGGCGCCAACTCGTCCGCCACGGGCGCGACGTTGGGCAACGCCGCTTATGGCGTCGGCGGGACGGCAACGGCGGGCGGCGAAGTGAACATCGCCAATGGCGCCGACGGCCGCCGCATCACCGGCCTCGCCGCCGGCTCCAGCGCAACCGATGCCGTCAACGTCAGCCAACTGAACAAGGTAGGGCAGGACACCGCGACCGCGTTGGGCGGCGGCGCAACGCTGGATGCGAACACCGGAACCTGGACGGCACCGAGCTATTCGACCAACAGCATCAGCGCCACGGGCGCCAACACCGGTCCGTTGCTCAGCACCAACGTCGGCGCAGCGCTGACCAACCTCAACACCAGCGTGACCAACACCGCCGCCGTGGCCGTGAAGTACGACGATGCCGCGACCAAGACCCAAGTGACCTTCAACCCGGCCGGCACGGCGGTGAAGCTGACCAACGTCGCAGCCGGCGCTCTGAACGCCACCAGCACAGACGCCGTTAACGGCTCGCAACTGTTCGCGACCAACCAGACCGTCGACAGCCTCGTCAACAACGGCGCGGGCATCAAATACTTCCACAGCAACTCGACCCTCGCCGACAGCAGCGCGACCGGCCAGGACAGCGTCGCCATCGGCCCGCTGGCGAGTGCGACCCTTGCCAACGGTGTGGCCCTGGGCTCCAACTCGTCTGCCACGGGCGCGACGCTGGGCAATGCGGCTTACGGTGTCGGCGGGACGGCGACGGCGGGTGGCGAAGTGAACATCGCCAATGGCGCCGACGGCCGTCGCATCACCGGCCTCGCCGCCGGCTCCAGCGCCACCGATGCCGTCAACGTCAGCCAACTGAACAAGGCCGGGCAGGACACCGCGACCGCGCTGGGTGGCGGCGCAGCGTTGGATGCGAACACCGGTGCATGGACGGCACCGAGCTACTCCACCAACAGCATCAGCGCCACAGGCACCAACACCGGCCCGCTGGTC
>NZ_NEIP01000043.1:0-1318 GCF_002112745.1 Pseudomonas sp. B7(2017)
TGGGGTCGGTTTCGGGTGGGTTGGGGGTGGGTTTGAACATGGTGTAGCTCCTTGAGAAATGGAGCCGTCAGCCATCGCTGCTAAACGAATGGGTGGCGGCTGTACGCGGGTTAGCAGACCAGGCTCAAGGATCCCGGCGCACCGAAGTGCCCCACGCAAAGCCGCCATGACGCATTCAGCGGAGCTTACGTGCCTTGAGAATTGCCGGGCTGCTAAACCCGATCACTGATTCGTCAGCGACCGCCAAACGATAGAACCCGCCCCCAAGGCGCACAAGACGGCGGATTCTGGCGTAGCTGTAGGCAATGGCGCAAGGTGGCGTGGGGTGGTGGGAGTGGTTTTAAACGGAAGTAAACAGACTCGATAAAAAATGAAGTGCATAGCCATTTCGGTTGAAATGGGGGCGTATAAATAAATCCGGATAAATCTATCCGTCCCCGTTTCCGCGCATGCCTCACTGCCGTCAGCTCATACCGCAGACCAGAAAATTGTCTAGGTGGTAGTCATTGCCATGCCGGGCTGATCGTGAATTCACAATCTCGATCGATACCGTTCCTGTTGTCGCCACCGCTTCATGTGCAATGTAGAACCAGTTGGCGTTGTTGACGGTAAAAGCTTGAGATACCGAATCTCCAATCCGTATTGAAAGCACGGCGGGGTTTCCTGATGAGAGATTGAAAGCTCTTGCTTCAGCCTGGAATCGGTATCTTCTACCCACTATGACGTCGTAGGTTTTATGCAGGACGACACCAGCATGGTATTCGCCGTTTGAAGTGTTGTTGTGTAAGTAATAGGCGCCCGGTGAACCAGCAAATATGATTTCTGCACCTGCTGGTCCTTTGTTCCAGCCTCCTAGTGACAAATTGTTGAAATCCACTGAGTCATACAGTTCTTGCACTGTCAGTGTCCGCACGTTCGAATAAGTGTCAGTGTCGTGATAGAGCGACTTGGCAAAGAGGCGCCGAACGCCAAACGGTAGTGTGACCGCCAACTGCCAAATCCCGGTGGTGGCGTCGGCGGTCGCCGTACCTTTGGACTCTGCAATTGAACTATCGCCGTCGAACACCTCGACCTTCTGCCCCGCCGTCGCTGTGCCGGTGAGCGTTAGGCTTGTGTCGGCGGTGACGCCGTCGTCCGGGATCTCGACGCCCTTTGAGTCCTTCACCGACGTGAGAGTCGGCGGCTCCAGTTCGACCGCAACACCAATCAAGAACCCCAGCGGATTGGAATAGCTCACCTTGCCCGTCTCGGCCCGCCGGATGCTGTAGCTCGCCGTCAGCGTCTCCCCGCGCCGGGCCTCGAAGTGCTGCTGCACGAA
>NZ_NEIP01000044.1:0-1202 GCF_002112745.1 Pseudomonas sp. B7(2017)
TGTGGGAGATTCTATGGTTGAGGCAAAGCCCTCAGCCTGCTTTCGGTTCATATTCGCTTTGTCCTTTGAGCAGGGCGAATACGATCCGGGCCAGTTTGCGGGCCAGTATCACCAGCGCCTGCGTGGTGCTGAACCCTTTGGCCCGTTGCTCCTCATAAAAACCTTTCCAGGCCGCCGTTCGGCTGGCCGACATGGCGGCGTTGTGCAGAAGCCGACGCGCCTCCGGATCGCCGCGTTTCGTCAGGCTGCGGCGACCGTCCTTCTGCCCCGATTGGGAAACTCGCAAGTCCATCCCCAAAAAGGCGATGAACGCATCGGCACTCCTGAAATCGCCCCGCTGGAACGCCGCGATCAAGCGGGCGCCGGTCAGAAAGCCGATGCCTTCAACTTTCATGCAGCGCCTCAGCAGAGCCAGCAGGCCGGCCTCCTTGAGCTGGTCGTCGATCATCTTCTCGACCAACACCTCAAGTCTCTGCATGGAGGCCACTTGTTCGGCAAAGGCAGTTTTGAGCAGCGGCTCATTCGCCCAACTCTGCACCAGGCCGACCCGTGCCTGAACCAGCGCCGCGCGCCGACGGAAAAGGCTCAGGAGTCGGCGGTACAGCGGCGATGGCGGAGTCCACGGGCGAAGTTCCTCATGTTCGTTTTTCAGGTAACGGGCGAGCAACCTTGCGTCCAGCGCATCGGTCTTGGCGCGAACCTTCACACCCTTGCGGTAGTGGCTCAGTTCATAGCCACCGACCATGTAGATCGTGCAGCCGGCCTCATGGGCCAGATCGGCGAACTCCAGGTGATAGATATTGGTCGACTCAATCGCCACATCGACCGGCCTCGGCAAGCCTTTTAGCCATTTCCTGATGGCTGGCTTGTCGTTGGGAAGGGTCTCGAGCAGATCCGGCTCGGCCTGATAGATCACCAACTCGTTCTTGGCGACATCCACACCCACAATTGGCCTGGAAGCAGAAACCGGCATTGCCATTGAACACCCCCCGAGATATGGTTTTGAGCACTTGAAGGGATCACCCAGGGGCGCAGGCTTGTTCCTATCGTCGGTCGAGCCAGATGCATTCTTTATCGGCGCTTGGGTGAAAGGAGGAAGGGGCGAAATCTCCCACGGTCTGTACTGCGTCAACAGTCAGAATCCAGCCTAGTCCCTCCTCCTCCCTTCAAGTACCAGCATACAAGCCAGCCTGCTGGCGATG
>NZ_NEIP01000045.1:0-1181 GCF_002112745.1 Pseudomonas sp. B7(2017)
CCTGTGGGAGATTCTATGTTGCAAGGGAACCCTGCAGCCTCAAGTTCGGTTGGTATTCGCTCTCGCTTTTCATGAGGGCGAATGCCACCCGGCACAGCTTGCGGGCGAGGATCACCAAGGCCTGGGTCTTGGCCAGGCCTCTTGCCAGGTACGACTCATAGTAGGGCTTCCAGACCGGGCTTCGGCACGCGGCCATTGCTGCATTGTGCGCAAGCCGCCGCATTTCCCCGTCCCCTTTTTTGCTCAGGCGACGGCAGCCGTGCTTCTTCCCGGAGTCCTTCGGCCTCAAGTCCATCCCCAAGAAGGCGATGAACGCATCGGCGCTGGCGAAGTCGCCACGCATGAACGTGGTCGCCAACCCGGTAGCGGTCAGGTCGCCAATACCCTCGATCGCCTTGCAGCGCCTGATGTTCTCGGTGATGCCGGCTTCTTGCGCGGTTTCTCGCAGCAGCTTCTGCAGGGCTTGGTCGACCCGCTTGAAGTGCTCCATCTGCTGGGCCATGAGGTCTTTCAGAAGAGGCTCGCCAGACCAGCTCAGCATGACGGCAGCGTGGGTCTTGATCAGCTCAGCACGCTTCCTGAGCAGGCTTTTCAGCACGCCGTAGAACCGCGGAGGCGGGCTCCAGGCCCGCAGATGCTGCTGCTCGCTGGCCAGGTAGCGTGCCAGCAGGCGTGCGTCGCAGGGGTCGGTCTTTGCCCTCAAGCCGACGCTTTCGCGGTAGTGGCTCACCCGATAGGGATCCACGACGTACACCCGATGCCCCATTCCAAAGGCCAGTTCGGCGGTGTCCAGGTGGTAGTGGCTGGTGGCCTCCAGGGCTATGGCGCTCTGGGCCGGCAACGTTTTGAGCCAGCGTCCGATGGATTCGCGGTTGTTGCCGATGGCTTGGGTGAGCTGGACGTCTTCGCGGTAGGCGACGATCTCGGCCTTGGCCACATCGATGCCCACGACCGTTGGCGCATTAAGGATTGTCATGACGAATCCTCGGAGCTAGGGTTTAAGTGCTTGATGGGGTCTACCGTAGCGCTGGCTTGCCTCTATCGTCGGACGATCCGATGCATTCCTTATCGGCGCTTCAGGTAGAAAGGGCGGGACGAGAAGTCTCCCACGGTCCGTACTGGCTAGAGTCGGATTCTTGCTTTTAGTCCCGCCCACCCCTTCAAGTCTAAACATACAAGCT
>NZ_NEIP01000046.1:0-1138 GCF_002112745.1 Pseudomonas sp. B7(2017)
GCCGTTGGCCGGGCTGTTCTTGATCAGGTGCCTGTAGCCCTGGGTGTCGATGGGATCGCCGATCATGCTCAGCTCCAGGTAGGCACTGCCGGGTTCGGCGCCCGGCAGGTCGATGGTCAGCGCGTCAACGGCGCTGACGTGTTTCAGGCCGGCAAAGCTGTCGTCACGGGCCGGCCTTGCGCTGCTCTTCATGCTGACCCGGGGGGTGTAGAGGATCAGGTACAGGCGGTCGAGCTCGTCCTGCTGGGCTTTCGGCGCGATCGGCGCCAAATCGCCCGCCCGCGCCTTGGACCAGCAGCAGGTGCTCAGGAAATACTGCAGCGGCGTTCTCTCGAAGATCCAGGCCGTCAGGTACAGCACGCCCAATGCGGCGATGACCCAGTTCAGCGGGCCCATGCACAGCGTGTAGCGCAGGATGGCGACGTCCACGGTTATTGACCCGGCCAAGGCTCTCATGGTGTAAGAAGCGCCCAATAATGCTTGGGTGCCAAAGGCCGCTATTTGTCCTCCGACCGCGGCCTGGCGTATCTGCAGCCATGAATCGACTTGGTTTTGGGCGTTTTCAATCTGCATTTGCAAAGACTTGAACTCTGCTCCCGCTGCCACAAATGACAACCCACCAATCACCCCACCAAACAACGTAAGCACTGGAGCCGCAGATAAACGAATGAAGAATCTATCCCTCCCCAACCCCACCCTAACCTGACTATCCACCACCGCCACCAACGCCGCCGCCCCATACAGGCTCGCCGAAACCGTGTCATTCACCCGCCGGCTTCCCATCCCCTCCAGCACCGCAGCCTCGCGCAAGTAGTTCTGCACATTCACCACGTTCACCAGCAACGCCGCCAACGGCACCACGCCGCCGCTGTTGACCACCGCCGGCGAGTTCAGGATCCGCTCTCCCCGCCCGGCCCCGATCGCCTTGCCGGTCTTGCGCACCCATTCATCCAGGGCTTCGGCCCGTTGACCCAGCAGCTTCCACACCTGCCGCGCGCCCTCGTTCACGCGCTGCAAGCGGCTTTCGCCGCCCAGCCTCGCGGCGATGAAGAGGCTCATCCACGACGCACTGAAACTGCTGTCGCCCTTGAGCAACAGCAGCGCGGCGCCCAGCCGGTTGACCAGCACGTTCCATTGG
>NZ_NEIP01000047.1:0-705 GCF_002112745.1 Pseudomonas sp. B7(2017)
CCCCTGGGCCGCCGCCAGCCATTCCACCGCGAGGATCCCCCGGGTGTTCTCGGCCATTTCCCACAGGCGCTTGCCGGCGGCCGGGGCCATCGACACGTGGTCTTCCTGGTTGGCGGAGGTCGGCAGGCTGTCCACCGAGTGCGGATGGGCCAGCGCCTTGTTCTCGCTGGCCAGCGCCGCGGCCGTCACCTGGGCGATCATGAAGCCGGAGTTCACCCCGCCGTTGGCCACCAGGAACGGCGGCAGCTGCGACATGTGCTTGTCCATCATCAGCGAGATGCGCCGCTCGCTCAGGGAGCCGATCTCGGCGATGGCCAGGGCCATGTTGTCGGCGGCCATGGCCACCGGCTCGGCGTGGAAGTTGCCGCCGGAGATCACGTCGCCCTCGGCGGCGAACACCAGCGGGTTGTCGGATACGGCGTTGGCCTCCACCGCCAGCACCTCGGCGGCCTGGCGGAACTGGGTCAGGCACGCGCCCATGACCTGCGGCTGGCAGCGCAGGGAGTACGGATCCTGCACCTTCTCGCAGTTCTGGTGCGAGTCGGACACCTCGCTGCGCTCGCCCAGCAGGTGGCGGTAAGCAGCAGCCGCATCGATCTGGCCTTTCTGGCCACGGGCGGCGTGGATGCGCGCGTCGAACGGCGAACGCGAGCCGAGCACCGCCTCGACGGTCAGGCCGCCCACGGCCAGCGCGCCGGCGAACAG
>NZ_NEIP01000048.1:0-638 GCF_002112745.1 Pseudomonas sp. B7(2017)
TGTTCGCGGCCGGCGCTGAACTGGTGGCTGGTGAGGCGCGAGCCGTTGAGGTCGATGCCGCTGAGCTGGCCGCCCGGCAGGTGGCGGTAGTCGAGCGTGCTGCCGTCGGGGAGGCGGCAATGCTTGAGCTGGCCGACGCTGTCGTATTCGTAGCGCAGGGTGCCCCAGCCCTGGTGCTCGGTGGTCAGCCGATCCTGCAGGTCGTACTCATACGCGAGGGGCCAGTGGCCGTCGTCGACGTTGACCAGGCGGCCGAGGGCGTCGTAGCTGTAGTGGATTTCCTCGCCGTCGGGCAGGGTCTTCACCAGCAGGCGGCCGGCGGCGTCGCGCTGGTACTCGGTGACCAGTTCGCTGGCGTCGTCGCCGAACTCGGTCTTCTTCAGCAGTTGGCCGTTGAGGTCGTATTCGTAGGCGGTGCGGCGGCCGTCGAAGCCGGTTTCCTGCTGGATCAGGCCGTTGCTGTAGTAGTCGAGGCGGTAGTGCTCGCCGCGTTCGTTTTCGATGTCGGTGAGCAGCAGGCCGGCATTGTCGTAGCGGTAGCGCAACTGGCTGCCGTCCGGGTTGATGCGGCGGCTGACCAGGTGCAGGTTGTCGGCGTACTCGTAGCGGGTGATGCGGCCGAGTTCGTCGCGTTCGGC
>NZ_NEIP01000005.1:0-438630 GCF_002112745.1 Pseudomonas sp. B7(2017)
GCAAACTGGCCCGGATCGTATTCGCCCTGCTCAAAGGACAAAGCGAATATGAACCGAAAGCAGGCTGAGGGCTTTGCCTCAACCATAGAATCTCCCACATCGGATCTGTGTCGTGCAGGCTAACCTGTGGGAGCTGGCTTGCCAGCGATGACGTCAGTATGGGCACCGCCGGACAGCGACTTCCACAGAAGATCGGGCGTTACTTGAGGTGTCGGTAGCTCTGGATCGCAGAACCCAGCACCACCGCCCCCGCCGCGATCGCCAGCCAGAACCCGCTGCGGGCGCCGAAGGCATCCACCAGCGCGCCGGAACCGGCCGCGCCCACCGCCACGCCGATGCTCAGGCCCGTGACCAGCCAGGTCAGCCCTTCGGTGAGCTTGGCCGGCGGCACGATGCGCTCGACCAGCGCCATGGCGACGATCAGGGTCGGCGAGAAGAACAGCCCGGCGATGAACACCGCCACCGACAGCCCGACGATGTTGCCCGCCAGCAACAACGGCAGCGTGGTCACTGCCGTCGCTATCCCGCCGTACATGAACAGTTGCGGCAGCGGCAGCCGCGAGCGCATCGCCCCGAACGCGATGCCGGCCAGGCACGAGCCGATGGCGTACACCGACAGCACGATGCTCGCCGCCGCCGGCTGGCCCTGCTGCTGGGCGAAGGCCACGCTGACCACATCCACCACGCCGACGATGACGCCCATCGCGACCATCAGCAGCAACAGCAGGCGGATATCCGGGGAACGGATGATCGAGCCCTGATGGTGTTCTTCATGAGGATGCACCGGCGGCTCGGTGCCGCGCTGGGCCACGAACGCCGTGACGCCCACCGCCAGCATCAGCAGCGCCGCCAGCGGCCCGGCCTCGGGGAACACCGCCACGCACAGGCCCACCGACAGCGGCGGGCCGACGATGAAGCAGACCTCGTCGAGCACCGACTCCAGCGCATAGGCGGTCTGCAACTGCGGCTGGCCGCGGTAGATCTCCGTCCAGCGCGCCCGCACCATCGCCGACATGCTCGGCATGCAGCCGGCCAACGCGGCGCAGACGAACAGCTCCAGTACGGCATCTGCAAGCGGGTGCACAGCAGCAACATCAGCAGCGCCCCGCCGCCGATCAGCGCCGACACCGGCAGCACCCGGCCCTGGCCGAACCGGTCCACCAGCCGCGACACCTGCGGCGCACAAAACGCCGTGGCGAGCGCGAACGTCGCCGCCACCCCACCGGCCAGGCTGTAGCCGCCCTTGAGCTGGGACAGCATGGTGATCACGCCGATGCCGGTCATGGAGATCGGCATGCGCGCGATCATCCCGGCGATCACAAAATTGCGGGCGCCGGGGGCGTTGAACAGTTCGCGGTAAGGGTTGGCCATCGGGTGCGGTCTCGTCAGGGGCATGCAACTTGCCACAAAGGCCCGTGGGCGCAAAAGCGCCGAATTGTTGGTGGAGTGTGAAGCCCGCGTCCGTCGGGCCGTTTGGCGAAACCGGTGGCGTCGGGCTATTTTTCAACGGTACCGATCACCCGCGCCTGTTGTTCACCCGCCAGTCGGGTCAGCCGTCACGCCCAGCCGCGAAGGCCTTCATGCGAGCCAAAGCCATGGAAGAGATGCTGATCCTGGTCTCCCCCCAAGACCGCCCCACGGGCAGCGCGCCCAAGATGCAGGTGCACCGCCAAGGCCTGCGCCACCGCGCCTTTTCCATCTTCATTTTCGACCTGCACGGGCGCTTGCTGCTGCAGCGGCGCGCGGCCGGCAAATACCATTCCGCCGGCCTGTGGACCAACACCTGCTGCGGCCATCCCCGGCCGGGCGAACGCACCTCGGCGGCCGCCCGACGGCGCCTCCGGGAGGAGATGGGGCTCGACTGCGAACTGCAAGAAGTCACCGCGATGCTCTATCGCGAACAGGTGACCGACCAGCTCATCGAACATGAATACGACCACATCCTGATCGGGCTCGGCACGGCCGACCCGCAGGCCAATCCCGAAGAGGCCCAGGACTGGCAATGGCTGACGCTGGAGACGCTGACGCAGCAACTGCAAGCGGATCCGCAGCGTTTCACCGTTTGGCTGCGACGCATCTTCGAGACGTTCGGCGTCGACACCGTCGCACGCTGGGCCGAAACGGCCCGCTGCCGGCCCGCCACCTGAGAGCGGTCAAACGCTGGGGGGCGGGCAGCCTCGACCGGCACCGCCACAGCGGCCGCGAACGGCTCTGGAGCGGTCTGGGTTTTCATGTTCGGGGATGAACTCTGACCGCCACGCTCCGGTCAGCTGAATACATCCCCTGCCCCGGAGCCCCCACGCCATGGCCGAGCATCAACCGGAACGCCAGAGCGCCATCGATGCCCACGGCATCATCGGCGACATGCGCAGCGCCGCGCTGGTCAACGACCAGGGCAGCGTGGATTTCTTCTGCTGGCCCGAGTTCGACAGCCCGTCGATCTTCTGCTCGCTGCTGGACACCCCCGACGCGGGGATCTTCCAGCTGGCGCCGGACCTGCCCGAGGCACGCCGGGAACAGATCTACCTGCCGGACACCAACGTCCTGCAGACGCGCTGGCTCAGTGAGCGCGCCGTGGTCGAGATCACTGACCTGCTGCCGGTCGGCGACCGCAGCGACACCTTGCCGCTGCTGATGCGCCGGGTGCGGGTGGTCAGCGGCCAGGCGACGTTCCGGTTGCGCTGCGCGGTGCGCCACGACTATGGCCGCGCCGCCACCCGCGCCCAAGTGGACAAACAGGACGTGACCTTCAGCGCCGCCGGCCAGCCGACCCTGCGCCTGACCTCGGATCAGCCGATGCGCATCGAGGCGCAGGCCGCCGTCGCCGAATTCACCCTCAAGCAGGATCAGCGCGCCGCCTTCATGCTCGGCGCCGGCGACGACCCGCGCCTGGGCGAAGACCACGGCGACCTCTACCTGGAGCGCACGCTGAAGTTCTGGCGCGACTGGCTCCGCCAATCCACCTACCGCGGACGCTGGCGGGAAATGGTCAACCGCTCGGCCCTGGCGATGAAACTGCTGACCTCCCGCGAGCACGGCGCGATCCTCGCCGCCGCCACGTTCGGCCTGCCGGAAACGCCCGCCGGCACACGCAACTGGGACTACCGCTACACCTGGATCCGCGACGCCTCCTTCACCGTGTACGCCTTCATGCGCCTGGGCTTCGTCGACGAGGCCAACGACTACATGCGCTGGCTGCGTGGCCGGGTCAGCGACTGCCGGGGCCAGCCGATGAAACTCAACATCCTGTATGGCGTCGACGGGCGCCAGGAACTGCCGGAGACCGAACTCACCCATTTGTCCGGCCACGGCGGGGCTCGGCCGGTGCGCATCGGCAACCAGGCCTATGAACAGATCCAGCTGGACATCTTCGGTGAACTGATGGATGCCGTGTACCTGGTCAACAAGTACGGCGACGCCATTTCCCACGAGGGCTGGAAGCACGTGCAGGAAGTGGTCGATCAGGTCTGTGAGACCTGGCAGAACGAAGACGTGGGCATCTGGGAAATGCGCGGTGAGCAGCATCACTTCCTGCACTCGCGGCTGATGGGCTGGGTGGCGCTGGACCGGGCCATCCGCCTGGCTTCGAAGCGTTCGCTGCCGGCGCCGTTCGCCCGCTGGGACCAAACGCGCCAGGCGATCCACAGCGACATCTGGGACAACTTCTGGAACGAAGAGCGCGGCCATTTCGTGCAGTACCTGGGCGGCACCGCCCTGGACGGCTCGATGCTGCTGATGCCCCTGGTGCGCTTCGTCAGCGCCAAGGATCCGCGCTGGCTCTCGACCCTGGACGCCATCGAACGGCACCTGGTGCGCGACGGCATGGTCTACCGCTACCGCAATGACGACACCGGCATCGACGGCCTGCCCGGCACCGAAGGTGCGTTCGCCGCCTGCTCGTTCTGGTACGTCGAATGCCTGGCCCGCGCAGGCCAAGTGGACAAGGCCCACCTGGAATTCGAACAGCTGCTGCGCTACGCCAATCCGCTGGGCCTGTACGCCGAAGAGTTCGACAGCCGCGGCCGCCACCTGGGCAACACGCCCCAGGCCCTGACGCACCTGGCGCTGATCAGCGCGGCGTGCTTCCTCGACCGCAAACTGAGCGGGGCGAAGAACTGTTGGCAACCGTAAGGCGTCATCGTTTTTCGCCAGAGACTGTCAGACATCTCCCGCATCAATCCCGGTTAGCGGAATGAATTCCTACAACAATTAAACATTTCACCCCCTCTGCGGCGAAGACTCTGGCTCCGGCAGGTGGGCGAAGCGGCCCCCTCTTTGTGCCACCGGATTTTTACTGGAACAGCGCAGGGCCCTGATCTGCGGCTATTTCGCGGTCGAGCGGGAGCCAGCGCCCTCGCCATAAGCGCACAAGTGAAGGCCTACAAATGTTCAACAAAAGTCGCGCAATGCCTCCCCCCGTAACTTGCACTTACACCCTGAAATACCTTGTTGCCAGCCGTGTCGCCCGCCCCTACCATCCACCGCAACGGGCACAGCGGAGCTGTCCAATAAAACCCGATTTCAAGGAACCAGAATGAGCCAGCGCATCCACCGTCAGATCGACGTTCCCCTTCGCACGGGCCTGACCCGCAGCCAGTTGTGGGAAGCCCACGACAAAGGCCTGATCAAATGCTGGGAGATCGGCCGCCAGCGCGCCGTGCGCTTTCCCGATCTGGCCAAGCGCTGCCTGGCCGACGAACTGCCGGTGCTGGGCTGGAAAGGCGGGGTCAGCCGCAGCCTGAAGAAGAACGAAAAGTACGGCTCCCTCAAATACCTGGCCGAATGGCAGGGCCTGCGCGGCGAGCCTCTGGACATCGACCTGGGTGAGGAACGGGCGCTGACCTGCTCACGCACCCGCATGGTGGTGACGTTCACGCCGGACCGGAGCAAGTATTTCAATCAGGTGGCGGAAGAGGCCTGACAACGAGGAGTGCCGCATGAGCCGTGACGCGATCCTGTTCAGCACAACGCCCACCCTGACCATCGCCTATGAGCAGCACGGCCCGAGCGACGGCCCTGCGGTGATTCTCCTCCACGGCTTCCCCTACTCCCCCCGCGCCTACGACGAGGTCGCCCCGGCCCTCGCCGCCGAGGGCTGCCGGGTGATCGTGCCGTACCTGCGCGGCTACGGCCCGACCCGGTTCAACCGTGCGGACACGTTGCGCTCCGGCCAACAGGCGGCGCTGGCCCAGGACCTGCTGGATCTGATGGATGCGCTGGGTATCGACCGGGCGACGCTGTGCGGCTACGACTGGGGCGGCCGGGCCGCGTGCATCGTCGCGGCGCTGTTTCCCGAGCGGGTGCGCGGGCTGGTCACCGGCGACGGCTACAACCTGCAGAACATTCCGGCCTCCGTCCGGCCGCTGGATCCGGCCACCGAGCACCTGTACTGGTATCAGTACTACTTCCACACACCCCGCGGCGTCGAAGGCCTGACGCAGAACCGGCGGGCGCTGTGCGAACTGCTCTGGCGCCTGTGGTCGCCCACCTGGGCCCGCAATGCCGAGCGCTATCCCCTGACCGCCCCGGCCTTCGACAATCCGGACTTCGTCGAAGTGGTGATCCACTCCTACCGTCACCGCTTCATGTACGCACCGGGTGACCCCGCGCTGGAGTGGATGGAAAAGGCCCTGGAGCAACAGCCGGCGATCAGCGTGCCGACCGTTTCACTGTGCGGCGCCGACGACGGCGTCGGCCCCGCGCCGGAGGAAGACGAAGACGCCGACCGCTTCACCGGCCCCTACGAGCGCCGGGTGCTGGCGGGCGTGGGGCACAACATTCCCGAAGAGGCGCCGCAGGAGACGCTCAGGGCGTTGCGGGATCTGTTGCGCGCCTGAGGTTCAGGTTTGGGGATGCCAGCGGGGGTCGCTTTGTAGGATTGCGCCGATCTCGTTGAAGAAGCGCTTGCGGATCTTCAATTGCAGGCCCGTTGCGGTCTCCTTGATCGTCAAGTCATTGTCTTCCGGACGTTCGCGGTACTGCACCCGCGTGAAGACCTGCGCAGCCTCGCCTTGAATGAAGTAATGGCAGGTGTGCCGCGAGTTGAGCGAAGGCAGATCGTCGACGCTCACGTCCTCACGCTTGAGCGTGCCTCCCGGTTCCTGAACCACATACAGTTCCTGATGGACGATGCCCGTCTTCTCCCCGTCCCGCACGAACCGCACAGGCATGATCATCAGGTTTGCGTCGCGGTAGAACTGCTTGCGGATATGAAAGGGCTGGGTGATTCCGACACCCTTTTCGGACACCTGAACATTCCAGTAGACGTGGGTCACATCATCCAGCTTGCGAAAGCTACCCTCGTCGAACAGCGCCACTTCATAACCTCCACCGAAGAAATTCAACAATGAGGTGGGGCTTTTCTTCAGTTCCAACTCCAGCAGCATGCCGGCAAACGCGCAGGTGGTGCTCAGGCACTTTCCCCCTTCGGCGTCCATGCCACGGTTCGCGCCCGTGACCCATTGATGGCCGTCCAGCAGCGCCTGGAACAGCGGCGCGCCGTTGCCGACCAGACGTAGGTGATCACAGTCGCAGGAGTGGCCTTCGCTCGACCTGAACTCGATGGGATAACCGCAGTTCTCGTAAACGTACCAACCCGTCAATTCCAGGTCCAGCGTCATCAGTACCGCGGGCAATCCATCGAGCAATGCTTGAACCCGATCCGGATCAAGCCCCTTGGCGGCCAGCGCCCTGAGTTCTGCGATGGCCAGCCTGGCCGCCACTTCGTTGCCCGCCCAAGTGATCGCCATGTCCTTGCTGATCACGATGACTTTCTGGGTCATGCCCGTGATCGAATAGCCCGACCCCTTGCAGAACACTTCCTCGACGTTGCCCACCGACGGGACGAACACGTCGTGCTCCCGTTCGTCACCCGACAACAACAGATCCCCCAGCACGACAGGTTGCTGATGGATGGAATAAGAAACACCCAATGTCATGACCGCCACTCCCTCCAGCATGAGCACGGCAGTGTGAGCGGGACGCCTGCTGTCATCAAGCCTGCGCCAACCCCACCGAAAACCGCTCCCGGTACGCCTGCGGCGTCACCCCCATGGCCCTCAGGAAACTGCGGCGCAGGGTCTCTTCGCTGCCGAAGCCGCAGTTGGCGGCGATCCGCTTGACCGCAAGTCCAGTGTCGCTCAGCAGCCGCCGGGCGGTTTCGACGCGGATTTGCTCGATGGCCCGGGCCGGGGTCTGGCCGGTGTCGGCGCGGTAGTGGCGCACGAAGCTGCGCTCGCTCATGCCGGCCTGCTCGGCCAGGGCGGCGATGCCCAGGTCACGGGTGAGGTTTTCGGTGATCCACACATGCAGGTTGTCGAACCGGTTGCCTTGCCGGTGCAGCGACTGGTTCTGCAGCGACAGCATCACGCTGAACTGCGACTGCCCGCCGGGCCGCTTGAGGAACACCACCAGATGGCGGGCGACCTCCAGGGCGATGTCGCGGCCCAGATCCTCCTCCACCATGGCCAGCGCCAGGTCGATGCCGGCGGTGACGCCCGCCGAGGTCCAGACCGGGCCGTCGTTGATGAAGATCGGATTGGCTTCGACCCGAAGCTTGGGGTGCTGGCGGGCCAGTTGCTCGCAGCGCGTCCAATGGGTGACCACCCGGCGTCCGTCCAGCCAGCCGCTGGCGGCCAGCAGGAAGGCGCCGGTGCACACCGACGCCACGCGCCGGCACGTGGCGGCGTGCACGCGCACCCAGTCCACCAGCGGCGCATGGTCGGCGGCCGCGTAGATGCCCCAGCCGCCGGCGATGATCAACGTGTCGCTGGGCGCCTGCGGCAACGGCTCGGCCAGCAGCGCCAGACCGGCCGACGAATTCACCGCCCCGCCGCCACTGGCGACCACCGACGGCGCATAGGGCAGCGGCTGGCCGCGCCGACGGAAGATGTCGTTGGCCGAGGCGAACACCTGCAAGGGACCTGTGACATCGAGCACCTGGACGTCGGCGAACGCGAGGACATGGATGGATTTGGGCATTTGGCGAGATTCGTGGGTTGATTGGCGTATGCGCCAAACGCTACGCGCCTACAGTGAAGCCGTCCACCCCCACTACTGGAGTAAAACGCCATGACCGTGCAGATCGGCTTTCTGTTGTTTCCCCAGGTGCAGCAACTGGACCTGACCGGCCCCTACGATGTGCTGGCCTCGCTGCCGGGCGTACAGGTGCACCTGGTGTGGAAGGATCTGATTCCGGTCACCGCCAGCACCGGCCTGGTGCTCAAGCCGACCGTGACCTTCGACGACTGCCCGGCGCTCGATGTGCTGTGTGTGCCCGGCGGCGCAGGCGTCGGGCCGTTGATGGAGGACGATCAGACCTTGAGCTTCCTCAAGCGGCAGGCCGCTCAGGCCCGGTACGTGACCTCGGTGTGCACCGGCTCCCTGGTGCTCGGGGCGGCCGGCCTGCTCAAGGGCAAACGGGCGACCACCCATTGGGCCTATCACGACCTGCTGGAAACGCTGGGGGCGATCCCGGTAAAGGATCGCGTGGTGCGCGACGGCAACCTGTTCACCGGTGGCGGCATCACGGCCGGGATCGATTTTGCGCTGGTGCTGGCGGCTGAGCTGGTGGGCGCCGACACGGCGCAGCGGGTGCAGCTGCAGCTGGAATACGCGCCGGCGCCGCCGTTCGATTCGGGCAGCCCGGAGCGTGCGCCCGGCCACATCGTCGAAGAAGCCGTGCGGCTCGCCGCGCCGTCACTGAGCAAGCGGCGGGAAATCACCGAACGCGCTGCGGCGAAGCTTGGCTTGCGCTGAACCACCAGGATTCATTATCTGCCCCAGCCCTGCGGCGCCTTGGCGGACGCCATCGCCAGCAGGCTGGCTCCCACAGTTATCCTGGTTGACTGAAAAATCTGCGGTCACCGCCAAACCCTGTGGGAGCAACTGTCTTGCTTCTGTCCTGCGGCGCCTGGGCTGCCGCCATCGCTGGCAAGCCAGCTCCCACAGAGTTCTCGATTGAATGCAAAGTGAGGAGGCACCGCAAAACCCTGTGGGAGCGGGCTTGCCCGCGATGACGGTCTGTCAGCCTCCAACATGGATGCTGACATGCCACCCACGCGGGCAATCCCTGTCCCAGAGGTACAACCTGCATACCGGGACTCTGCGCATCTTCACTTGTCCCCCCGTGCCTTGCCGTGTAGAAAGCACCCCCACATTCTGCGCACAAGGACTTCCCATGCCTGCCTTGCCATGGCTCTATCTCGGCCTTCTCGGCCTCGGTTACGGATGGGCGCTGAGCGTCGGCGCCCTCGGTTGGCTGGCGCTCATTTCCGTGGGCCTGTTGCTGGCCGCCGGTTTCGCCGTCCGCCAGCAGCACCTGCCGGTGGCCCGTTACCTCGGCCACGGGCTGTTTGTCGTGCTGGCGCTGGCGTTGGCCCTGCACTGGCTGCCGGGCTTTCACAACGGTCGGGCCATCGAGCCGCAACGCTTCACCGACGACGCCGTGCCGTTCTCGATGTACCTGAACCTGGACAAACCCCTGATCGGCTTCTGGCTGCTGCTGGCCTGCCCGTGGATCGTCGCGCGCAGGCCGCTGCGCCTGCAGGTGTACGCCGTCGCGCTGGCCTTGGTGCTGACCGTGGTGCTGGCTCTGGGCGGCGCGCTGGCGCTCGGCATCATCGCCTGGGCGCCGAAGTGGCCGGACCAGGCCTGGCTGTGGGTGCTGAACAACCTGCTGCTGGTGACGCTGGTGGAGGAAGCGCTGTTTCGCGGCTATATACAGGGCGGCCTGAGCCAGCGCTTCAAGTCCCTGCCCTACGGCGACAACCTCGCGCTGCTGCTGGCGTCGCTGCTGTTCGGCCTGGTGCACATCGGCGCCGGCTGGACGTGGGTGCTGCTGGCGAGCCTGGCGGGGGTCGGCTATGGTCTGGCCTACCGTTTCGGCGGCCTGGGCGCGGCGATCTCCACGCATTTTGCGCTGAACCTGCTGCATTTCGGACTGTTCACCTACCCGATGCTCGCCGGGTGAGGCAAGCCCCGTTTTGCGACGCCGTACTGATTAATGAAAAAAAACTTCAATAAACGGCCAAGCCCGCCGACAACCTTTCAAAGCCTTGCGGATTGAAAAACCATGCGTAATAACCAGCCCATTACACAGCGCGAACGGACTTTCCCGGCTCAGCAACGGTTGATCTCCACAACCGACGCCAAGGGCGTGATCACCTACTGCAACGACGCTTTCGTCGAAATCAGCGGGTTCTCGCGCGAGGAACTGATCCGTGCGCCGCACAACCTGGTCCGTCACCCCGACGTCCCGGCCGCGGTGTTTTCGCACATGTGGGGCACACTGAAACAAGGCTTGCCATGGATGGGCATTGTCAAGAACCGCTGCAAGACCGGTGACCACTATTGGGTCAACGCCTATGTGACACCGGTGTTCGAAGGCAGTCAGGTGGTCGGCTACGAATCGGTGCGGGTCAAACCCACCGCCGAGCAGATCCGCCGTGCCGAAGCGCTCTACCAACGCATCAACCAGGGCAAGTCGGCGATTCCCAAAGCGGACAAATGGCTGCCGGTGCTCCAGGACTGGCTGCCGTTCATCCTGGTCAGCCAGCTGAGCTTCATGATCGGCGCCACGCTCAACTCCCAGTGGGGCTTCGCCCTCGCCGCCGGCCTCTCGGTGCCGCTGGGCCTGATGGGCCTGCAATGGCAGCAGCGCGGCCTCAAGCGCCTGCTGCGCCTGGCCGAGCAGACCACCTCCGACCCGCTGATCGCGCAGATGTACACCGACAGCCGCGGCGCCCAGGCGCGCCTGGAGATGTCGATCCTCAGCCAGGAAGCGCGCCTGAAGACCTGCCTGACCCGCCTGCAGGACACCGCCGAGCACTTGACCGATCAGGCCAAGCAGTCCGACGCCCTGGCGCACAACAGCTCCAGCGGCCTGGAACGCCAGCGCGTGGAGACCGAACAGGTCGCCACCGCCGTCAACCAGATGGCGGCCACCACCCAGGAAGTGGCCAGCCACGTGCAGCGTACCGCCGACGCCACCCAGGAAGCCAATCGCCTGACCGGCCGCGGCCGCGACATCGCCGGCGAAACCCGCGAAGCCATCCAGCGCCTGTCGGTGGTGGTGGGCGAAACCGGCCTGACCGTGACCCAACTGGCCCGGGACAGCGACGAGATCGGCGGCGTGGTAGACGTGATCAAAGGTATCGCCGACCAGACCAACCTGCTGGCGCTCAACGCAGCCATCGAAGCGGCCCGCGCCGGCGAGATGGGCCGCGGCTTCGCCGTGGTGGCCGACGAGGTCCGTCAACTGGCGCAGCGCACCAGCGAATCCACCGGGCAGATCCACGCCCTGATCGCCAAGCTGCAACAGACCGCCACCAGCGCCGTACAGACCATGGAAGCCGGGCACCGCCAGGCCGAAGAAGGCGTGGCAAGGGTGCTGGAAGCGGACCAGGCCCTGGTGGGCATCAGCGAAGCGGTGGCCAACATCACCGACATGACGACCCAGATCGCCGCCGCGACCGAAGAGCAAAGTGCCGTGGCTGAAGAAATCAGCCGCAACATCAGCAACATCTCGGAACTGGCGGACCAGACCTCGGAACAGGCGCACAACTCGGCGCTGCTGAGTGAAGAGCTGACGAAGACGGCGAACACGCAGTACTCGTTGGTGGAGCGGTTCAACCGCTGATTGGACTGGCAACAAGAAAACCCGGACAGCGAACGCTTCCGGTTTTTTTATTGCCAATCTGGAATCAAGGCTGACGGGTGAATCGCCATCGCGAGCAGGCTCGCTCCTACAAGGGAAATGCGTCGTACACAAATCCACTGTAGGAGCGAGCCTGCTCGCGATGAGGCCAAAACAGCCAGCGAAATTATTGTGGCAACTTCAGCTTATCCAGCAGTCGATTGACCAACAGTTCGTTGAGCATGATCAGCTGTTGCAGCGCCAGCAGCGGTTTACGCTCCGGGCCTCTCGCCGAGTTGGCGATATTGCCGGCCATGGCGTTGGCCGACGACAGCGATTCGCAGGCTTCGACCAGCAGCGTTTCGTCATCCAGCGTGGGATCGACAAAGTAGATGGGACGGGCCTTCGGGGGGAAGTATTCCGGGATTTCAGGGCCCAGGTAATAGTCGAGTGCGCGGTCGACGGCTTCTTTTGTCTTTTGAGACTCAAGCTTGGGGTCGTGGGAGGTTGGATCGGTTTCTGGCGGGTTGGGTGTGGCTTTGAACATGGATGTAACTCCTATCGCAGATTTCAAGGAGCCTTCACCCACGCTACCAAACGATGGGTGGCGGCCATACGCGGGTTGGTAGACCGGCTGCAATAGGAACCCGGCGCTCACGAATGAGCCCCACGCATGACCACCATGAAAACGAGCCCACACAAAAGGGGACTGCTTACGGTGTTGCCACACAGCTATTACAGACGGGCTACCAAACCCGATCACTGTTCTCAGTGACAGGGACACGATAGAGCCCTCTCCAAGCCGCGTAAGCCGGCGGATTCTGGCGTAGGCGTAGGCAACGACGCAAGGCACTGTGGCCCTTATGACGTAACGCCTCGTGTACTTTAAACGCGCTCACGAAATCATGTTTACGCGCATGAAAACGCCAGACACGCCTCTCTTCTGACGTCGCCTGGCTGCCGCCTTCACAGGCAAAACACCTGTCAGGTTTGACAGTAGACGCCCGCCCTATCAGTGGATATTAAGTGCGTGACCGTTAGAGCAGTCGGTCGAACATCATCCAAACCTGAGAAGGAAGGTGCCCAAATGACTGCGCAAACCCTGCTGATCGCAAAAAAGCCCAAGGCCAAGCATGACAGCTCTTTTAAGTGGACTTACGGTGATATCGAAAAGACTGCTGAATTCAGCGAATTCTATAGGTTCCTGTTTCCCGGAGATGGCAAGTACTACTGGTCAATCAGCGGCGGAACGGGGACGTCTGAAGCCGAGGACTATTTCAGCTTCAGCTTCACCCTGCCCTATGAGGGGGACGAATCGCTCGTCGGCACCTACAACCTGGAAAATGGCCTCACATGCACACACGTCCACTCCATCCCCGCCCCGCCCGGGTTCGAAGGTTTCCATGCTGAGGATGCCGATTCGGCAACCCTGGAGATCAGCGAATATAACCTTGTCACAAAAGTCGTCAAAGGCAATTTCAAGGCACTGTTCAAAAGCCATGGCTATCGCCTTTTTCCGGAGGGGGAATTCACCCTGACGCAATTTACTAACAAGGAAGAAAGCTGAGGCATCGTGAGGGCCACTTCGCTTTGCCGCTGTCAGGAACGTCTTGATCCGACACGGCGGCGCCTGGGCTGACGCCATCGCCAGCAGGCGGGCTCCCACAGGGATAGGCGCACGACGCAGATCCCGTGTGGGAGGCCCTCACGCTCACCGAAGAAACGCAGCCACCTTCCCCGCCGCCGTCGCCAAGTGCTGCTCATGGCTGAACCCCGACGCCTTCAGCGGCTTCAGGTCATGATCCCCCGCCGCCAGCCAACACACCTCGACACTCGGCGATAACGCATACCCCTCGACTGTCTCGCGATTGCCAAGCGCATCCCGCTCCCCCTGAACAATCAACGTCCGCGCCTTCAAAGCCGCCAGATGCTCGACCCGCGGTTTCTCAGGCTTGCCCGCCGCATAGAACGGATACCCCAGGCACACCAGCGCATCCGCGCCCAGCTCATCGGCCAGCAAACTCGCCATGCGCCCGCCCATGGACTTGCCGCCGATGGCCAGCGGGCCGGCGACATGTCGTCGCACGTCGGCGTACACCCCGCGCCAGCATTCCAGCAGTTTTGCCGCCGGGTTCGGCGGTCGTTTGCCGCCGTCGACGCGGCGCTGGGCCATGTAGGGAAACTCGAAACGCAGCACGTTGACGCCTTGCGCGGCAAGGCGCCGGGCCATGTCGTTCATCCAGTCGCTGTCCATCGGCGCGCCGGCGCCATGGGCGAGGATCAACGTCGCGTGAGCCTCGCCCGCAGCCGCGTCCCACAGCCATCCATGATCCCGCACGCACTGCGCCCATTGATCCCCGTCAATACTGGCCTTGTGCTGTTTGTCCATGCTTGCCTCGCTTTTAGTCTGCCTATAACTCCAGGCGAAGGGCGCGCGGCTTTTCTGCACGCGCGCGCTCTTCGGCTGAACCGTGGATGGGGAACCATGAACACTTCTATCAGTACCGCCTACAACTACAAGGTGGTCCGCCAATTCGCCATTATGACGGTGGTGTGGGGCATCGTCGGCATGGGCCTCGGGGTTTTTCTCGCGGCCCAATTGGTCTGGCCCGAACTCAACTTCAACCTGCCGTGGACCAGCTTCGGCCGCCTGCGCCCGCTGCACACCAACGCGGTGATCTTCGCGTTCGGCGGCTGTGCCTTGTTCGCCAGTTCGTTCTACTCGGTCCAGCGCACCTGCCAGACCCAACTGTTCGCGCCGAAGATCGCCGCGTTCTGCTTCTGGGGCTGGCAACTGGTGATCCTGCTGGCGGCCATCAGCCTGCCGCTGGGCTACACCAGCTCCAAGGAATACGCCGAGCTGGAATGGCCGATCGACATCCTGATCACCATCGTCTGGGTCGCCTACGCCATCGTGTTCTTCGGCACGGTGATGAAGCGCAACACCAAGCACATCTATGTGGGCAACTGGTTCTTCGGCGGCTTCATCATCACCGTGGCGATCCTGCACATCGTCAACAACCTTGAGTTGCCGGTGAGCCTGACCAAGTCCTATTCGGTGTACGCCGGCGCCACCGACGCCATGGTGCAATGGTGGTACGGCCACAACGCCGTGGGCTTCTTCCTCACCGCGGGCTTCCTGGGGATGATGTACTACTTCGTGCCGAAACAGGCCGAACGTCCGGTGTACTCGTATCGCCTGTCGATCGTGCACTTCTGGGCGCTGATCACCCTGTACATCTGGGCAGGCCCCCACCACCTGCACTACACCGCGCTGCCGGACTGGGCGCAGTCGCTGGGCATGGTGATGTCGCTGGTGCTGCTGGCCCCGAGCTGGGGCGGCATGATCAACGGCATGATGACCCTCTCGGGCGCCTGGCATAAGCTGCGCAGCGACCCGATCCTGCGCTTCCTCGTGGTCTCCCTGGCGTTCTACGGCATGTCGACCTTCGAAGGCCCGATGATGGCCATCAAGACCGTCAACGCCCTCTCCCACTACACCGACTGGACCATCGGCCACGTGCACGCCGGCGCCCTCGGCTGGGTGGCGATGATCTCCATCGGCGCGCTGTACCACATGATCCCGAAAGTCTTCGGCAAGGAGCAGATGCACAGCATCGGCCTGATCAACGCGCACTTCTGGCTCGCCACCATCGGCACCGTGCTGTACATCGCCTCGATGTGGGTCAACGGCATCGCCCAGGGCCTGATGTGGCGTGCGGTGAACGAGGACGGCACCCTGACCTACTCCTTCGTCGAGACCCTGGTGGCCAGCCACCCAGGCTTCGTCGTGCGGCTGGTCGGCGGCGCGATCTTCCTCAGCGGCATGCTGCTGATGGCTTACAACACCTGGCGCACCGTGCGGGCCTCGCAGCCTGCAGACGTCGTTGCCGCCGCGCAGATGGCCTGAGGAGTCCGCCATGAAACACGAAACGATTGAAAAGAACGTCGGCCTCCTGATGCTGCTGATGGTGTTCGCCGTGAGCATCGGCGGCCTGACCCAGATCGTCCCGCTGTTCTTCCAGGACGTGACCAACAAGCCGGTCGAAGGCATGAAGCCCTACACCGCGCTGCAGCTGGAAGGCCGCGACATCTACATCCGCGAAGGGTGCGTGGGCTGCCACTCGCAGATGGTCCGTCCGTTCCGCGCCGAGACCGAACGCTACGGCCACTACTCGGTGGCCGGCGAAAGCGTGTGGGATCACCCGTTCCTGTGGGGCTCCAAGCGCACCGGCCCGGACCTGGCCCGCGTCGGCGGCCGCTACTCCGACGACTGGCACCGCGCGCACCTGTACAACCCGCGCAACGTGGTGCCGGAGTCGAAGATGCCGGCCTACCCGTGGCTGGTGACCCAAGCGGTCGACAGCAGCCACACCGAAACCAAGCTCAAGGCCATGCGCACCCTCGGCGTGCCGTACACCGACGACGACATCGGCGGCGCGGTGGCCAGCCTCAAGGGCAAAACCGAAATGGACGCCCTCGTCTCCTACCTGCAAGTGCTCGGCACTGCGATCAAGAGCAAGAGGTGAGCCATGGTCATTGAAATGAGCACAGGGCTGATCCGCGGCCTGGGCACCGTTGTCGTGTTCGTGGCCTTCGTCGGCCTGACCCTGTGGGTGTTCAACGGCAAGCGCCAGCCGGAATTCGCCGAAGCGCGCCTGCTGCCGTTCGCCGACGAGCCGCAACCCGACACCCCCCAAGAATCTGCACCAACAAGGAGTACCCGGCCATGACCACCTTCTGGAGTACGTGGATCTGCGTACTGACCATCGGCAGCCTGATCGGCCTGACCTGGCTGCTGGTCGGCACCCGCCGGGGCGAGACCAAAGGCAGCGTCGACCAGACCATGGGCCACAGCTTCGACGGCATCGAGGAGTACGACAACCCGCTGCCGCAGTGGTGGTTCATGCTGTTCGCCGGCACCCTGGTGTTTTCCGTGGGCTACCTGATCCTGTATCCGGGCCTGGGCAACTGGAAAGGCATCCTGCCCGGCTACGAGAACGGCTGGACCGGCGAGCATGAGTGGGAAAAGGAAATGGCCAAGGCCGACGCCAAGTTCGGGCCGATCTTCGCCAAGTTCGCGGCGATGCCGGTGGAAGAAGTGGCGAAGGATCCCCAGGCGCTGAAGATGGGCGGCCGCCTGTTCGCCTCCAACTGCTCGGTGTGCCACGGCTCCGACGCCAAGGGCGCTTTCGGCTTCCCCAACCTGACCGACAGCGACTGGCGCTGGGGCGGCAGCGCCGACACCATCAAGGCCACCATCATGGGCGGGCGGATGGCGGCGATGCCGGCCTGGGGCGAAGTGCTGGGCGAGGCCGGCGTGAAGAACGTCGCTGCGTACGTGCGCCATAGCCTGGCCGGCCTGCCGCTGCCGGCGGACAGCAAGGCCGACCTGCAGGCCGGGCAGCAAGCGTTCAGCACCACCTGTGTCGCCTGCCACGGGGCCAACGGCCAGGGCACCGAAGCCATGGGCGCGCCGAACCTGACGCACCCGGCCGGCTTCATCTACGGCACCGGCCTGACCCAACTGGAGCAGACCATCCGCCATGGCCGCCAGGGCCACATGCCGGCACAGAGCGAACTGCTCGGCAACGATAAAGTGCAGTTAGTGGCCGCTTATGTGTACAGCCTGTCACACAAACTGAATACAGATAACCTGCAAGCCGAAGGCAAAAAAGAGTAGTCCCTGCCCCTCCACTGCCGCCTCCGTCCGGATGCGGCAGTTCCCTTCCCCTTTGCGACCCATTGTCGCACCCTGTCTGGCGCCTGCCTTTCGAATCCCCGGATTCACGACTACGCTTGCTCGATGCGGACCGGTCCGTGCCGGTTCCAGGTCGACCCTAACGGATGTGTTCGACGAATCGGCTGACGGGATGGCCGCAAGCGCCGGTGAATACCGGCTGTCGTGCCGAATGCCGTCCGTCGCCCGAACCGGGCTTTTGAACACACCCCGTTACAGGTGCTCTGGACCGATCACTTTTCCGCTCCGCCGGGACATTTTTCCCGAGGGTGATTTTGTCCCTACGCGGAACATGGAAAGGCCGCAGAATCAGCGTTGGAAAGCATTGACCCAGGTCATGGCGCGTTGCATTGACCCCCTGCTTTCTCCATACTTGCGGCCGATTTCAATCCTAATAAAACACCCAAACCGTGGAACCTTAGAATGAGCACAGCAATCAGTCCGACTGCTTATAACTATAAGGTAGTCCGCCAGTTCGCCATCATGACGGTGGTCTGGGGGATCCTTGGCATGGGGCTCGGTGTCTTCATCGCCTCGCAACTGGTCTGGCCGGAACTGAACTTCGGTCTGCCGTGGACGAGCTTTGGACGCCTTCGCCCGTTGCACACAAACCTGGTGATTTTTGCCTTCGGCGGGTGTGCACTGTTTGCCACTTCCTACTATGTCGTGCAGCGAACCTGCCAGACGCGACTGATTTCCGACAGCCTCGCGGCCTTCACCTTCTGGGGCTGGCAAGCGGTGATCGTCGGCGCGATCATTACCTTGCCGATGGGTTTCACCACCACCAAGGAATACGCTGAACTGGAGTGGCCGCTGGCCATTCTGCTGGCCATTGTCTGGGTCACCTACGGTCTGGTGTTCTTCGGCACCATCACCAAGCGCAAGACCAAGCACATCTACGTGGGCAACTGGTTCTACGGCGCATTCATCGTCGTGACCGCGATGCTGCACATCGTCAACCACATGTCGCTGCCGGTCAGCCTGTTCAAGTCCTACTCCGCCTACTCCGGCGCGACCGACGCGATGATCCAGTGGTGGTACGGCCACAACGCCGTGGGCTTCTTCCTGACCACCGGCTTCCTGGGGATGATGTACTACTTCGTGCCGAAGCAGGCCGAGCGTCCGATCTACTCCTATCGCCTGTCCATCGTGCACTTCTGGGCCCTGATCACCCTGTATATCTGGGCAGGTCCCCACCACCTGCACTACACCGCGCTGCCGGATTGGGCACAATCGCTGGGCATGGCGATGTCGATCATCCTGCTGGCCCCGAGCTGGGGCGGCATGATCAACGGCATGATGACCCTGTCGGGCGCCTGGCATAAGCTGCGCACCGACCCGATCCTGCGCTTCCTCGTGGTCTCCCTGGCGTTCTACGGCATGTCGACCTTCGAAGGCCCGATGATGGCCATCAAGACCGTCAACTCGCTCTCCCACTACACCGACTGGACCATCGGCCACGTGCACGCCGGCGCCCTCGGCTGGGTGGCGATGATCTCCATCGGCGCGATCTACCACATGATCCCGAAACTGTTCGGCCGCGCGCAGATGCACAGCACCGGCCTGATCAACGCGCACTTCTGGCTCGCCACCATCGGCACCGTGCTGTACATCGCCTCGATGTGGGTCAACGGCATCACCCAAGGCCTGATGTGGCGTGCGATCAACGACGACGGCACCCTCACCTACTCGTTCGTCGAAGCGCTGCAGGCCAGCCATCCGGGCTTCATCGTCCGCGCCCTGGGCGGTGCGTTCTTCGCCAGCGGCATGCTGCTGATGGCGTACAACGTATGGCGCACCGTGCGCGCCTCGAACCCGGCTGAAGCCGAAGCCGCCGCCAAGATCGCTGTCGTTGGAGCTCACTGATGAAGCATGAAGCCGTTGAGAAGAACATTGGCCTGCTGGCCTTCTTCATGGTCATCGCCGTCAGCGTCGGCGGCCTGACCCAGATCGTCCCGCTGTTTTTCCAGGATGTCACCAACAAGCCGGTCGAAGGCATGAAGCCGCGCACCGCTCTTGAACTGGAAGGCCGCGACGTCTACATCGCCAACGGATGCGTCGGCTGCCACTCGCAGATGATCCGTCCGTTCCGCGCCGAAACCGAACGTTACGGCCACTACTCCGTCGCCGGCGAAAGCGTCTGGGACCACCCGTTCCTGTGGGGCTCCAAGCGCACCGGCCCGGACCTGGCCCGCGTCGGCGGCCGCTACTCCGACGACTGGCAGCGTGCGCACCTGTACAACCCGCGCAACGTCGTCCCCGAGTCGAAGATGCCGGCTTACCCGTTCCTCGTGGAAAACAAGCTCGACGGCAAAGACACTGCCAAGAAAATGGAGGTCCTGCGCTCGCTCGGCGTCCCTTACACCGACGAAGACATCGCCGGTGCGAAGGATGCCGTAAAAGGCAAGACCGAAATGGACGCGCTGGTGGCCTATCTGCAAGGCCTGGGCACCATCATCAAAAGCAAACGGTGATTCTTCATGGATATCGGGATGATTCGCGGCCTGGGCACCGTTGTCGTAATGGTGGCTTTCATCGGTCTGGCGCTGTGGGTGTTCAGCCCCAAGCGCAAGTCAGAGTTCGAAGACGCGACCTTGCTGCCTTTTGCGGATGATCCCGAAGCCATCAAGCACGTCGAGCAAGCTTCTAGGAGTAACAAAGAATGACTACATTCTGGAGTCTGTACGTCACAGTCCTCAGTCTCGGTACGATCTTTTCCCTGACCTG
The DNA here is from genome assembly GCF_002112745.1 of Pseudomonas sp. B7(2017). NCBI lineage: Bacteria > Pseudomonadati > Pseudomonadota > Gammaproteobacteria > Pseudomonadales > Pseudomonadaceae > Pseudomonas > Pseudomonas sp. B7(2017). The sequence goes on from NZ_NEIP01000005.1 coordinate 20,103, forward strand.
GCTGTTGCTGTCGACCCGCAAGGGCCAGCGCGCCGAGCAGACCGACGAGACCGTCGGCCACTCTTTCGACGGGATCGAAGAGTACGACAACCCCCTGCCCAAATGGTGGTTCATGCTGTTCGTGGGCACCATCGTCTTCGCCTTGGGCTACCTGGTGCTGTACCCGGGCCTGGGCAACTGGAAAGGCCTGCTGCCGGGCTACAACTACCTCGACACCGAGAAGCAGACCGCGTTCGCCAACGGCCAGACCGGCTGGACCGGCGTGCACGAATGGGAGAAGGAAATGGCCCGTTCGGACGCCAAGTTCGGTCCGATCTTCGCCAAGTTCGCCGCCATGCCGATCGAAGAAGTGGCCAAGGATCCCCAGGCCCTGAAGATGGGCGGCCGCCTGTTCGCCTCCAACTGCTCGGTCTGCCACGGCTCCGACGCCAAGGGCGCCTACGGCTTCCCGAACCTGACCGACGCCGACTGGCGCTGGGGCGGCGAGCCGGAAACCATCAAGACCACCATCATGGGCGGTCGCCACGCGGTGATGCCGGCCTGGGCCGACGTGATCGGCGAGCAAGGCGTGGCCGACGTGGCCGCGTTCGTGCTGACCAACCTCGACGGGCGCAAGCTGCCTGAAGGCACCAAGGCCGACCCGGCCAACGGCCAGAAGCTGTTCGCCGCCAACTGCGTGGCCTGCCACGGTCCGGAAGGCAAAGGCACCCCTGCCATGGGCGCGCCCAACCTGACCCACCCGGCGGCGTTCATCTACGGTTCGAGCTTCGCCCAGCTGCAGCAGACCATCCGCTACGGCCGCCAGGGCCAGATGCCTGCCCAGGAACAGCTGCAAGGCAACGACAAGGTGCACCTGCTGGCCGCCTACGTCTACAGCCTCTCCCACGGTGAAAAGGCGCCGGAAACTCAGGCCGAGTAATCCCGACGCATGCTGCAACAAAAAGCCCCGCCAGATCCCTGGCGGGGCTTTTTCGTTCCAGGCGGCCGTCACCGCTGGGTGGCGCGCTCGCCAGCCTGCAATCCCCTTACATTTCGCAACCCAAATTGATTGGGCCCGAACCGGCTAAGACGATAGTTTCCGTCCCCGTATGGCGGGCCGGCACCCACATTCGACACCCACCAATCAAGCTGCAAGGAAGCAACTCGATGACCCGACGCAAGACACCCTCAACGGCAGACACCGACATCCCGAACCCAGGGCCTGCGCCCCTGATCGAGGCGAAGGTGGAGTTCGGCGCCCTTTCCTTCCGGGCACACAGCGACGAACCCCGAAAGCCTCCCCGCAAGAAACCCCGCAATAGCGGGCTCGACAGCCTGGGAGGCGGTCACCTTCCTTGATCACTCCAGGGATCAACGGAGCGCGGCACCTGTGCTGCGCTCCACCGGCAACCGCCAGGTCGACAGACGTAATCGTCTATAGTCAATTGACCTGCATCATGCTTTGCTGCATTCGCTACACCATTCAAGATTTTTCCCCAACGCGACCAAAGGTCGCACCCTTGAGCCAGAGCGACAGGCGTATCATTGCGCCACTGCAACACCCCTTTCTGACCCCGGTCGGCACGCATCGACCGAGGCATTTTTCCACTGCCGTGGGATGCAATGATGAGCAACCAGATACCGGTACACGACGTCACGCCCCCCAACAAGAACGCAAGCACCAGCGTCGACCTTTACGCCTCACGAGAAAAGATCTACACCCGCGCCTTCACCGGCCTGTTCCGCAACCTGCGGATGATGGGCGGCACCGTGCTGTTCCTGCTGTACTTCGGCACGGTCTGGCTCGACTGGGGCGGCCATCAGGCCGTGTGGTGGAACCTGCCGGAGCGCAAGTTCTTCATCTTCGGCGCAACCTTCTGGCCCCAGGACTTCATCCTGCTGTCGGGCATGCTGATCATCGCCGCGTTCGGCCTGTTCTTCATCACCGTGTACGCCGGCCGCGTCTGGTGCGGCTACACCTGCCCGCAAAGCGTGTGGACGTGGATCTTCATGTGGTGCGAGAAAGTCACCGAAGGCGACCGCAACCAGCGCATCAAGCTGGACAAGGCGCCCATGAGCGCCAACAAGTTCCTGCGCAAGTTCGCCAAGCATGCGCTGTGGCTGCTGATCGGCTTCGTCACCGGCATGACCTTCGTCGGCTACTTCTCGCCGATCCGCGAACTGGTGTTCGAGTTCTTCACCGGCCAGGCCGACGGCTGGTCGTACTTCTGGGTGGGGTTCTTCACCCTCGCCACCTACGGCAACGCCGGCTGGCTGCGCGAGCAGGTGTGCATCTACATGTGCCCGTACGCCCGCTTCCAGAGCGTGATGTTCGACAAGGACACCCTGATCGTCTCCTACGACCCGCGCCGGGGCGAAACCCGCGGCCCGCGCAAAAAAGGCACGGACTACAAGGCCCAGGGCCTGGGCGACTGCATCGACTGCACCATGTGCGTCCAGGTCTGCCCGACCGGCATCGACATCCGCGACGGCCTGCAGATCGAATGCATCGGCTGCGCCGCGTGCATCGACGCCTGCGACAGCATCATGGACAAGATGGACTATCCGCGCGGCCTGATCAGCTACACCACCGAGCACAACCTGTCCGGACAGAAGACCCACAAGCTGCGTCCGCGCCTGATCGGCTACGCCGTGGTGCTGCTGGCCATGATCAGCCTGCTGGTGACCGCGTTCTTGATGCGCTCGCTGGTCGGGTTCGACGTCAGCAAGGACCGCGTGCTGTACCGCGAGAACGCCGAAGGCCGGATCGAGAACGTCTACAGCCTGAAGATCATGAACAAGGACCAGCGCGACCACACCTACGTGCTGGAGGCGGCCGGCTTACCGGATCTGCGCCTGCAGGGCAAGCGCGAGATCAAGGTGCCTGCCGGCGAAATCTTCAGCATGCCGGTCGAGCTGTCGAGCGCACCGGAGCAACTGCCGTCGAGCACCAACGAGGTGAAATTCATCCTCAAGGACGCCGATGACGACAGCGTCCACGTTGAAGCCAAGAGCCGATTCATCGGCCCACAAAACCGTTGAGAGAAGTGAACATGCCCGCAGCCACTGCCGCAAACCCATGGTACAAGCACCTCTGGCCCTGGATCATCATCGGGATCCTGGCCTGCTCGGTGACCCTGACCCTGTCCATGGTGACCATTGCGGTGAATCACCCGGACAACCTGGTCAACGACAACTACTACGAGGCCGGCAAAGGCATCAACCGTTCGCTGGACCGCGAGCTGCTGGCCCAGACCCTGAACCTGCGCGCCAGCGTGCACTTGGACGGCGTCACCGGCGAGGTCGACCTGCGCCTGAGCGGCAACAGCCAACCCAAGACCCTGGAGCTGAACCTGATCTCGCCGACCCAGCCGGAAAAGGACCGCAAGATCGTCCTGACCCGCAGCGAGGCCGAGAACGGCCGCTACATCGGCCAGCTGGCGGACAAGATCGAAGGACGCCGGTTCGTCGAGCTGCTCGGCAGCCAGGACGACCACGTCTGGCGCATGTTCGAAGAAGAGCTGGTCAGCCACGACAAGGACCTGCTGCTGGGCGACGAGCCGCTGCAAGGCGCGGAAGACCTGGACAAGTAAAAGGCTGCGCGAAGTGCATTCGCGGGCAGCCCCGCTCCCACACCGGATCTGCGGCGTTCACAGAACCTGTGGGAGCGGGCCTGCTCGCAATGAGGCCCTCCCGGACATGAAAGACTCCACCTGATGACCACCCCACTCCCCTGCTACCACTGCGCCCTGCCCGTCCCGCCCGGCAGCCGCTTCACCGCCGTCGTGCTCGGGGAGCCCCGCGAGTTCTGCTGCCCCGGCTGCCAGGCCGTGGCCGAAGCCATCGTCGCCGGCGGCCTGGACAGCTACTACCGGCACCGCAGCGAAGCCTCGGCCAACCCCGAAGCGCTGCCGGTGCAACTGGTGGACGAACTGGCGCTGTACGACCGCGCCGACGTGCAGCAACCGTTCGTGCGCCACGAAGGCGAGCTGGCCGAAACCACGCTGCTGATGGAAGGCATCAGTTGCGCCGCCTGCGGCTGGCTGATCGAGAAACACCTGCGCACGCTGCCGGCCGTGGCCGAGGCACGCCTGAACCTGTCCAACCATCGCCTGCATGTTCGCTGGGCCGATGCGCAACTGCCGCTGAGCCGGATCCTCGCCGAACTGCGCCAGATCGGTTACGCCGCGCACCCGTACCAGCCCGATCGCGCCAGCGAGCAGTTGGCCGGCGAAAACCGCCGGGCCCTGCGTCAGCTCGGCGTCGCCGGCCTGCTGTGGTTCCAGGCGATGATGGCGACGATGGCCACCTGGCCGGAGTTCAACATCGACCTCAGCCCCGAACTGCACACCATCCTGCGCTGGGTCGCGCTGTTCCTCACCACGCCCATCGTGTTCTACAGCTGCGCGCCGTTCTTCAAGGGCGCCATGCGCGACCTGCGCACCCGCCACCTGACCATGGACGTCTCGGTGTCGCTGGCCATCGGCGCGGCCTACGTCGCCGGGATCTGGACCTCGATCACCGGGGTCGGCGAACTGTATTTCGATGCGGTGGGCATGTTCGCCCTGTTCCTGCTCGCCGGACGCTACCTGGAGCGCCGCGCCCGGGAACGCACCGCCGCCGCCACCGCGCAACTGGTGAACCTGCTGCCGGCCTCGTGCCTGCGGCTCGACGCCGCCGGGCAGAGCGAGCGCATCCTGCTCAGCGAACTGTGCCTGGGCGACCATGTGCTGGTGCCGCCCGGCGCAGTCCTGCCGGCGGACGGCAGGATCCTGGACGGCCGCTCCAGCGTCGACGAGTCGCTGCTGACCGGCGAATACCTGCCGCAGGCGCGCAGCGTGGGCGACGCGGTCACCGCCGGCACCCTCAATGTCGAAGGCGCGCTGACCGTGCAGGTGCAGGCCCTGGGCCAGGACACCCGGCTGTCGGCCATCGTCCGCCTGCTCGACCGCGCCCAGGCCGAAAAGCCCCGGCTGGCGGAAATCGCCGACCGCGCCGCCCAATGGTTCCTGCTGCTGTCGTTGATCGCCGCAGCCGCCATCGGCTTGCTATGGTGGGAACTGGACGCGTCGCGGGCCTTCTGGATCGTGCTGGCGATGCTCGTCGCGACCTGCCCCTGCGCGCTGTCCCTGGCCACGCCGACCGCGCTCACCGCCGCCACCGGCACCCTGCACAAGCTCGGCCTGCTGCTGACCCGCGGCCATGTGCTCGAAGGCCTCAACCAGATCGACACGGTGATCTTCGACAAGACCGGCACCCTCACCGAGGGACGTCTGATGCTGCGCGCGGTGCGCCCTCTCGGCGCGCTGGACGGCGACCGTTGCCTGAGCCTCGCCGCTGCCCTGGAGAACCGCTCGGAACACCCGATCGCCCGGGCCTTCGGCCGCGCCCCGCTGGCCGCCGAGGAAGTCCACAGCCTGCCGGGGCTGGGCCTTGAAGGCCGAGTCGGCGAACAGCGGCTGCGGATCGGCCAGGCCGGTTTCGTCTGCGGCCTGAGCGGCGCCGGCGTGCCGCCAATGCCGGACGAGCCCGGCCAATGGCTGCTGCTGGGCGACACCCAAGGCCCGCTGGCCTGGTTTGTCCTCGACGACCGCCTGCGCGCCGATGCGCCGGCCTTGCTGGCCGCGTGCAAGGCGCGGGGCTGGCGCACGCTGCTGCTGTCCGGCGACAGTTCGCCGATGGTCGCCGGCGTAGCCGCCGAGTTGGGCATCGACGAGGCCCGCGGCGGCCTGCGCCCGGACGACAAGCTGCAGGTGCTGCAGCAGTTGCACAAGGAAGGCCGCAAGGTGCTGATGCTCGGCGACGGGGTCAACGACGTGCCGGTGCTGGCCGCCGCCGACATCAGCGTGGCCATGGGCTCGGCCACGGACTTGGCCAAGACCAGCGCCGACGCGGTGCTGCTCTCCAACCGTCTGGACGCCTTGGTGCAGGCCTTCACCCTGGCCCGCCGCACACGCCGGGTGATCATCGAGAACCTGCTGTGGGCCGCGCTGTACAATGGCCTCATGTTGCCGTTCGCCGCCCTCGGCTGGATCACCCCGGTGTGGGCGGCGGTCGGCATGTCGATCAGTTCGCTGACCGTGGTGCTCAACGCCCTGCGCCTGACCCGCCTGCCGGGCGCGCCGGCCGTCCACGCCACGTCAGAAACCCGCCCGCTGCCGGCCTGAGCCGCGCGGGCATGGAGTACAGATGCCAGCTCTTTACGTAATGATCCCGGCCGCGCTGCTGATCGTGGCCATCGCCGTGTACATCTTCTTCTGGGCGGTGGACAGCGGCCAGTACGACGACCTCGACGGCCCGGCCCACAGCATCCTGTTCGACGACCAGGACCCGAACCACACCGCCGCGGTGGACGAAGCCAAGGCGACCCCGCCGGACGACAAGGCGCCGCCCCATGCTTGAGCTTGCGCCGCTGCTGGTGTCTGCGCTGATCCTCGGCCTGCTGGGCGGCGGGCATTGCCTGGGGATGTGCGGCGGCCTGATGGGCGCCTTGACCCTGGCGATCCCCAAGGAACAACGCAGCCGGCGCTTTCGCCTGCTGCTGGCCTACAACCTGGGGCGCATCCTGAGCTACGCCGCCGCCGGCCTGCTGATCGGCCTCGCGGGCTGGGCCGTGGCCAACAGCCCCGCCGCGCTGTTCATGCGGGTGCTGGCCGGGCTGCTGCTGATCGCCATGGGGCTGTACCTGGCCGGGTGGTGGAGCGGCCTGACCCGCATCGAAAGCCTCGGCCGCGGGCTGTGGCGCCATATCCAGCCTGTGGCCAACCGGTTGCTGCCGGTGTCGAGCCTGCCCCGCGCCCTGCTGCTCGGGGCGCTGTGGGGCTGGCTGCCCTGCGGGCTGGTCTACAGCACCCTGCTGTGGTCGGCCAGCCAAGGCAATGCGCTGGACAGCGCGCTGCTGATGCTCGCCTTCGGGCTCGGCACCTGGCCCGTGCTGCTGGCCACCGGGCTGGCCGCCGAGCGGGTCACGGCGCTGCTGCGCCAGCGCAGCGTACGTGTGGCGGGCGGTGTGCTGGTGCTGCTGTTCGGCCTGTGGACCCTGCCCGGACCGCATCAGCATTGGCTGATGGGCCACTGAGTGGCAAGGGAGCCTGCCCCCTCGCCACAGGTTCCAGGCCGGCCCGCCGACCGGCTTTGATGCAAATCAAGATGCCCCCTCGCCGTCTCCCCTAGACTCGCCGACACTGCCAGCCTATCCGGGGGAATGCCCGCATGCTCGACGCCATTCGTTGGGACACCGATTTGATCCGCCGCTACGACCTGGCGGGGCCGCGCTACACCTCGTACCCGACGGCCGTCCAATTCAACAGCCAGGTCGGCACCTTCGACCTGTTCCACGCCCTGCGCGACAGCCGCAAGGCCCTGCGCCCGTTGTCGCTGTATGTGCACGTGCCGTTCTGCGCGAACATCTGCTACTACTGCGCCTGCAACAAAGTCATCACCAAGGACCGCGGCCGCGCGCTGCCCTACCTGCAACGCCTGGAGCAGGAAATCCAGCTGATCGCCTGCCACCTGGATCCTGCGCAGAAGGTCGAGCAGCTGCACTTCGGCGGCGGCACCCCGACCTTCCTCAGCCATGACGAGCTGCGCCAACTGATGGCGCACCTGCGCAAGCACTTCAACCTGCTGGACGACGATTCCGGCGACTACGGCATCGAGATCGATCCCCGCGAAGCCGACTGGTCGACCATGGGCCTTCTGCGCGAACTGGGCTTCAACCGGGTCAGCATCGGGTTGCAGGACCTCGACCCCGCCGTGCAGCGGGCGGTCAACCGCCTGCAGAGCCTGGAGGAAACCCGTGCGGTGATCGATGCGGCACGCACCCTGCAATTTCGCTCGATCAACATCGACCTGATCTACGGCCTGCCGAAGCAGACCCCGGACAACTTCGCCCGCACCGTCGAGGAAGTCATCCACCTGCAACCGGACCGGCTCTCGGTGTTCAACTACGCGCACCTGCCGGAACGCTTCATGCCGCAGCGGCGGATCAACGGCAACGAGCTGCCGAGCCCGGCGCAGAAGCTGGAGATGCTGCAACGCAGCATCGAGCAACTGACCGCCGCCGGTTACCGCTACATCGGCATGGACCATTTCGCCCTGCCCGACGACGAACTGGCGGTGGCCCAGGAAGAGTCGACCCTGCAACGCAACTTTCAGGGCTACACCACCCACGGCCATTGCGACCTGATCGGCCTTGGCGTGTCGGCGATCAGCCAGGTGGGCGATCTGTACTGCCAGAACAGCAGCGACCTGAACCAGTACCAGAACACCCTGGCCGGGGCCCAGCTGGCCACCAGCCGCGGCCTGGTCTGCAACGCCGACGACCGCCTGCGCCGGGCGGTGATCCAGCAGTTGATCTGCAATTTCAGCCTGGACTTCGCCGACATCGAACGCGCCTTCAACATCGACTTCCAAGGCTACTTCGGCGCGCTCTGGCCGCAACTGCAGGACATGGCCCGGGACGGCCTGATCGAGTTGGACAGCGAACGGATCAACGTACTGCCTGCAGGACGCTTGCTGGTGCGCTCGGTGTGCATGGTGTTCGACGCCTACCTTGAGCAGCAGAACCGCCAGCGCTTTTCCCGGGTGATCTAGTCCTTCGTCAGCAGCGAGGCGGTCTTCATGTTCTGCTCCGAGGTCAGGCCCGATTGATCCACAACCTTGGCGAGGGACAGGTTGGCCGTGATCAGGCCAGTGTTGAGGGCGGAGATGGCGCTCTTGAGTGCGGCGATCTTGGCCGTCCGCTCTTCGTTGGAGAGGGTCTTGTCGGCCATCACGGCGTTGATGCGCGCGTTCTTCTCGGTGATCTGCTGCCGAAACTTGCGGATCATCTTGAGCAACTGCTGGACGTTCTCCGGCAAGTCGCTGCCTTCGATGTCATGGTTGTCGCCGCCGAAACCGGCGGACTTCTCCAAGGCCTCGCCGGACAGCGACACTTTGACGCTCTCGACCAAGGTCGGGGTTGCCGACAGCGCCGATACGGTTTCCGGCTCGGCGCCGGCGGAGTCTCTAACACCTTCCGGCAACGGCACAACACCGCTGCTGCCGGGGTTCAACGTGCCAATGGCGGCCATCGGAACGGTTCCTTGCATGCCTTCTGATAGCAGGTTATCGGCCACAGCCCCGTGGGCTTTACATCCCTGGGGCCGTCTCGCCACAGACTGGCCTGAATGTCCTGTGCTGAGTTACCCTTACGCCTTATGTGTGTTTTCCCACAAGGATCAAAGAAATGTCCGAGCCAGTTAAACTGCGCGCTCACAACCAGGCCCATTGCAAGGACTGCAGCCTGGCCCCTCTCTGCCTGCCACTTTCTCTGAATCTGGAAGACATGGATGCGCTGGACGAAATCGTCAAACGCGGCCGTCCGCTGAAAAAGGGCGAGTTCCTGTTCCGCCAGGGCGACGTGTTCGATTCCGTCTTTGCAGTACGCTCCGGCGCCCTCAAGACCTTCAGCCTGAGCGACACCGGCGAGGAGCAACTGACCGGCTTCCATCTGCCCAGCGAACTGGTCGGCCTGTCCGGCATGGACACCGAGAAGCACCCGGTGTCCGCCCAGGCCCTGGAGACCACGTCGGTCTGCGAGATCCCGTTCGAGCGCCTCGACGAACTGGCCCTGCAACTGCCGCAGCTGCGCCGCCAACTGATGCGGGTGATGAGCCGCGAGATCCGCGACGACCAGCAGATGATGCTGCTGCTGTCGAAGAAGACCGCCGACGAGCGCATCGCCACGTTCCTGGTCAACCTGTCCGCCCGCTTCCGCGCCCGCGGCTTCTCGGCCAACCAGTTCCGCCTGAGCATGTCGCGCAACGAGATCGGCAACTACCTGGGCCTGGCGGTGGAAACCGTGTCCCGGGTCTTCACCCGCTTCCAGCAGAACGAGCTGATCGCCGCCGAAGGCAAGGAAATCCACATCCTCGACCCGATCCAGCTGTGCGCGCTGGCCGGCGGCTCCATCGAAGGCTGATCTCGACCCGCGGCCGAGCGAACCGTTTCAGCCGCGGGTATACTGCGCCGTTTGCAGCCCTGCCAGGACACCTCGACGATGCCCTTCGATTCCTTCGACATCAAATCCCTGATCCGCCCTGTGATCGACTTTCCGAAACCGGGCGTGATCTTTCGCGACATCACCCCGCTGTTCCAGTCCCCGACCGCCCTGCGCCAGGTGATGGACAGTTTCGCCCACCGCTACGTGGAAGCCGACTTCACCCACATCGGGGCAATGGACGCGCGCGGGTTCCTGATCGGTTCGGTGCTGGCCTACCAGCTGAACAAGCCGCTGGTGCTGTTCCGCAAACAGGGCAAGCTGCCGGCCGACGTGCTGGCCGAGGGTTACGCGACCGAGTACGGCGAAGCCTTCCTGGAAGTGCATGCCGACAGCCTGTGCGAAGGCGATTCGGTGGTGATGTTCGATGACCTGATCGCCACCGGCGGCACCCTGATCGCAGCCGCCAACCTGATCCGCCGCATGGGCGCCCGGGTGCACGAGGCGGCCGCGATCATCGACCTGCCGGAACTGGGCGGTTCCCAGCGTCTGCAGGACATGGGGATTCCTACGTTCTGCCTGACCCGGTTCGCCCTGACCGACAAGTAAGCGGCGCCTTTTCGGCCGTCAGCGCCAGCAGGCTGGCTCCCACAGGGGGGGATCGTGTTCCCCCCTTGTTGCAGCACCGCAGCCTCAAAGCCCCATCTGCTTGCCGATGATCTCGTTCATCACTTCCCGCGTCCCGCCGCCGATGGACAGGATCCGGTTGTCCCGGTACAGCCGCTCCACCCGGCTCTCGCGCATGTAGCCCAGGCCGCCGAGGATCTGCACGGCTTCGGTGGTGATGCGCTCCGAGGTGTCCGTGGCGAAGTTCTTGGCCATGGAGATCTCCTTGATCACGCTCTGCCCCGCCGCCATCTTCGCCGCCTGCCGGTAAGTGAACTCCCGCGACACCTCCAGCGCCGTGGCCATTTCGGCCAGCTTGTGCCGGATCACCTGGAACTTGCCGATGGGCTTGCCGAACGCCTCACGCTCCCGGGCCCAGGCCAGGCTGTCCTCCAGGGCCATCTGCGAGGTCATGTTGGCCATCAGCGCCAGGGCCAGGCGCTCGCTCTGGAAGTTGCCCATGATGCAGGCGAAGCCCATGTTTTCGGCCCCGATCAGGTTGCCCGCCGGCACGGGGCAATCGTCGAAGAACAACTCGGCCGTATCCGACGCCCACCAGCCCATCTTCTTCAGTTGCCGGCCCACGGTGAACCCCGGCGTGCCCTTCTCGATCATCAGCAGGCTGATGCCGCCGAACCCGGGCGCGCCGGTGCGCACCGCGACGGTGTAGACGTCCGCGCGCACGCCGCTGGTGATGAAGGTCTTGCTGCCGCTGACCCGGTAGACGTCCCCGTCGCGCACGGCACGGGTCTGCAGGTTGGCGACGTCGGATCCGCCGCCGGGCTCGGTGACGGCCAAGGCACAGATTTTCTCGCCGCGCAGCACCGCCGGCACCACGCGGTCACGCACGTGGGGCCTGGCCCACTTGAGGATCGGCGGCAAACCGATGTCCAGCGAGCCGAGGCCCGCCACCAGGCCGCCGGAGCCGCAGCGCATCAATTCTTCGCTGGCGGCGACCTTGGCGAACAGGTCGCCTTCGTGGCTGCCGCCCAGCGCCTCTGGATAGCCGATGCCGAGGATGCCGGCGGCGCCGGCCTTCAGATACAGCTCACGGGGGAAGCTTTCGGCTTCTTCCCACGCATCGATGTCAGGCAGGATCTCGCGCTCGACGAAACGTCTGACGCTGTCGCGGATCATCTGGTGGCTGGGGTCGAAGTATTCCTGGAAGGCGGGCATCGGCGAACTCCACGGAAAGGTTCGCCGACGTTAACCGAGCGCTTGCTTGGTTTTCAACAGGATTGTGTGGGTATCAGGGGGATCGAGGGGATTCTATCGCCAGCAGGCTGGCTCCCACATTGAAATAGTGTGGGAGCCAGCCTGCTGGCGATGGGGCCGAAACCGGCAGCCGACCTTCAGAGGGAAATCGGCTTGCGCCCGGCGAACGAGTGGGCCAGCGTCCCGCCGTCCACCAGCTCCAGCTCGCCGCCCAGCGGTACGCCATGGGCGATGCGCGAGGCGACCAGGCCTTTGTTGTGCAGCAGTTGGGCGATGTAGTGCGCCGTGGCCTCGCCTTCCACCGTCGGGTTGGTGGCGAGAATGACTTCGGTGAAGGTGCCCGCCTCTTCGATGCGCGCCATCAGCTGGGGAATGCCGATGGCCTCAGGACCCAGGCCGTCCAGCGGCGACAGGTGCCCCTTGAGCACGAAGTAGCGCCCGCGGAACCCGGTCTGCTCGACCGCGTAGACATCCATCGGCCCTTCCACCACGCACAGCAGCGTGTCGTCGCGGCGCGGATCGGCGCATTGCGGGCACAGGTCGTCTTCGGTCAGCGTGCGGCACTGGCGGCAATGCCCGACCCCCTCCATGGCCTGGCTCAGCGCCTGGGCCAGACGCGTACCGCCGCTGCGGTCGCGTTCGAGCAACTGCAACGCCATGCGCTGGGCAGTTTTCTGACCCACTCCCGGCAAGGTTCGCAGGGCGTCGATCAGTTGGCGAATCAAAGGGCTGAAGCTCATGGGGAAAAGTCCGACAAAACAACGAGACGCGGTTTATACCCGCGCCTCCGGACAGCGTCAATTGTCCGGCCCTACGGGCCCGGGACGCCTCTTGAAGGCGGCACCTGCAAAAATGCCAGGCAAACGCCTGGCATTTTCGTGTTGCGTGCGATGCGCGAAGCCGATCAGAACGGCAGTTTCATGCCCGGCGGCAGTTGCATGCCGGCGGTCATGCTGCCCATTTTCTCCTGGCTGTTGGCTTCGATCTTGCGCACGGCGTCGTTGACGGCGGCGGCCACCAGGTCTTCGATCACTTCGCGGTCGTCATCGTCCAGGCCCGGCAGCAGGCTCGGGTCGATGCTGACGCGCTTGAGGTCGTGACGGCCGGTCATGACCACGCTCACCATGTCGCCGCCCGCCTTGCCGGTGACTTCGGCGTTGGCCAGCTCTTCCTGCATCTTGGCCATTTTTTCCTGCATCTGCTGCGCCTGCTTCATCAGGCCGGCCATGCCACCTTTCATCATGGGAATCACCTCAAAAAGTACTTGGATCAAAACGGCGCCCGGCGTTCGCGGCCCGGCGCCTTCATTGGTTAGCCCTGGGCGACCAGGGCATCGACAGGTTCAATAGTATCGTGCCGCACGACCGCGCCGAACTGCTGCACCATCTGCTGGATGAACGGATCGCCGTGGATCGACTCCTCCGCCTCGCGCTGACGGTCGGCGCGTCGGCGGGACGCGGCCTGGGCCGGCGTTTCCTGCTCAGGCTTGATCAGCTCGATGGACAGGCTCAGCGTGCGCCCGTGGTACTGGTTCAGCGCATCGTTGAGCCGGCGTTGCTGGGTGGCGTTGAACAGCGCGCTGTGGGCCGGGTCCAGGTGCAGCAGCCAATGGTCGCCGTCGACCGCGATCAGCGTGCAGTTGGCGGCGATGCTGCCGGTCATGCCGGAGACCGGCAGTTTCGGGAACAGCTCCAGCCATTGCAGGGCCAGGCCGGTGGCCGGCGCCGCAGCGGGTTCAGGCTCGGGCTCCGGCGCAGGTTCGGCGGCGTGTTCGCTAGCCAGGTCATCCAGGTAACTGTAGGCCGAATCCATGTCCGGCTCGATGTAGTCCTCGTCCAGCGGCGGTTCGTCGTCGGCGTCCATGCCGGGGGTCGCGACATCGACATCGGCCATGGACGGCTCGGGAATCGCCGCCGAAGCCCACTCCGGCGCGTCCGGCACCACGCTGTCCGGGGTCGGCGACAGCACCGGCGGCAGGTCCGGCTGCTCGGCGACGGTATCCAGCACCGGCTCGACGGCCGGCTGCTGCACCGGAACCGCGTCCACCGGATCGTTCCACGGCAGGTCGACGACCGGCTCGGGCTCGGCGACGGGTTCCGGCTCGGGCTCCGCTGCTGGAGCGGCCTGGACAGGCTCCGGGGCCGGTTCCGGGGCAGGCGCAGGTGCGGGCACCGGCGCAACGGCCGCCGGCGCGGGGGCCGGCTCAGGATCGGGAGCAACCGCCGCCACCGAAGCAGCCTTCGGCGCGGCAGCCACTGCGTTCGCGGAATCAACTGTGGCCTGGCTGATCCCCACCGGCTTTAGCGTTTGCCTCGGGGCGTCCGTCGCGTCGGCAGGCCGGAAGGCCAGCATCCGCAACAGCACCATCTCGAAGCCGCCGCGCGGATCCGGCGCCAGCGGCAGGTCGCGGCGGCCGATCAGGCCCATCTGGTAATAGAACTGCACGTCTTCGGCAGGCAACGCCTGTGCCAGCGCCAGCACGCGGTCACGGTCGCCGTGGCCGTTGTCGACGCCGTCCGGCAGCGCCTGGGCGATGGCCACGCGGTGCAGCACGTTGAGCATCTCCGAGAGCACGCCGTTCCAGTCAGGCCCTTGCTCGGCCAGATGGCGCACGGCTTCGAGCAAGGCCTTGGCATCGCCTTCGATCAACGCATGCAGCACGTCGTAGACCTGGCCGTGATCCAGGGTGCCGAGCATCGCCCGCACATCGGCGGCCAGCACCTTGCCTTCACCGAACGCGATGGCCTGGTCGGTCAGGCTCATGGCGTCGCGCATCGAGCCGTCCGCCGCGCGGCCCAGCAGCCACAGGGCGTCGTCCTCGAACGGCACGTTTTCGGCGCCGAGCACGTGGGTCAGGTGCTCGACCACCCGCTCCGGGGTCATGTTCTTCAGGGAGAACTGCAGGCAGCGCGACAGAATCGTTGCCGGAAGTTTCTGCGGATCGGTGGTCGCCAAGATGAACTTGACGTAGGGCGGCGGCTCTTCGAGCGTCTTGAGCAACGCGTTGAACGAGTGGCTGGAGAGCATGTGCACTTCGTCGATCAGGTAGACCTTGAAGCGTCCGCGGCTCGGGGCGTACTGCACGTTGTCGAGCAGCTCGCGGGTGTCTTCGACCTTGGTGCGGCTCGCGGCGTCGATCTCGATCAGGTCGACGAAACGGCCTTCGTCGATCTCGCGGCACACCGAACACTCGCCGCAGGGGCTGGAAGTGATGCCTGTCTCACAGTTCAGGCATTTGGCGATGATCCGCGCAATGGTGGTCTTGCCGACCCCGCGGGTGCCGGTGAACAGGTAGGCGTGGTGCAGCCGCTGGCTGTCCAAGGCATTGATCAGAGCCTTGAGCACATGGGTCTGGCCGACCATTTCGCGGAACGAGCGCGGACGCCATTTACGTGCAAGAACCTGATAACTCATCGAAAACCGTCGCGGCAAAGGAAGCAGAAGCGGCTAATGCTAGCGGAGCAAGGGCAAAATTGCATCCGGTGTCCTCGCCTAATCTGGCTAAGCTGCATGCTCAGAGGCGTTTATCGGTTCGGGATCGGGAATTGCCGGAGCGTTTATGCGGTGGGCCTTGGGGACAATGCTGGGGATCAGCCTGAATGTGGCGGCGTCGGACGCGCCGCTGCGCTTCGTCGTCGCCGACAGCTGGGCGATGCCGATGGTGCAGTTCGAACGCGGCCGCCCGACCCAGGGCATCCTGTACGACATGATGCTCAGCCTCGCGACCCAGGTCGGCGTGCCGGCGCAATTTCATGTGCTACCCCGCACCCGGGTGCAGAACGCCATGGAGCACGGCGAGGTCGACGTGCGCTGCTATGCCGCGCAGTCCTGGCTGCCCAACCAGTCCGGCGACTACCTCTGGAGCGTGCCGCTGCTGTTCCAGCGCGACCTGCTGATCAGCCTTCAGGGCCCGCCCACCGGCATCGACCCCGCTGACCTTGCGCACCAACCCGTCGGCACGGTGCTGGGTTACGCCTACCCCACCCTGCAACCGCTGTTCGACAGCGGCCGCCTGCAACGCGAAGACGCACGCAACCAGGAACAGGTGCTGGAGAAGCTCATCGCCGGGCGCTACCGCTACGCCGTGAGCAATCAATGGACCCTGGACTGGTTCAACCAACGCCTGCTGCCGGGGCAGCAACTGCAAGGGGTGGCGGTGCTGCAGGAGCAGCATGTCGGCTGCTACGTGAGGAACGATCCGCAGGTGCCGGCGCAGCGGATCCTGCGCACGCTGCTGAGGATGAAAATGTCGGGGGAGATCGATGACATCATCCGGCTCTACACCGGCACGCCCGAAAGCTCCAAATGACCCTATGAAAGCCAGATCAGCGGCCACCGCAAACCTGTAGGAGCTTGCCTGCAAGCGATGAGGCCGGCACATCCGGCATCACCAGTGCCTGCCCCGCCGCCATCGCCAGCAGGCTGGCTCCCACAGGTATCCCGGGTGTTTGCAGGATCTAGGTACGCCACAAAAACCTGTGGGAGCTGGCTTGCCAGCGATTGGGCCATCACGGCCGACATCGCCGGCGCCTGACCCACCGCCATCGCCATCGCCATCGCCAACAGGCTCCCACAGGGGCCTTGTGGCGGTCCCGGTCAGTAACCCTGCCGCTCCCGGAACGGCCGGTCCTTGTGGTACTCGACCCATTCGACGGCATCGAACGGCAGGTAAAGCTGCTGCCTGGCGCGGGACACGGCGATGTACACGGCGCAGATCCGGTGGTCGAATTCGTCGGCGTCCCTGAATGGCTCGGTGGTGAGCAGCTCGGGCGTCAGCAGAACCCGGTCGAACTCCATGCCACCCGCCTCCTCCGCCCGCATCAGCAGGCAGCGCTTGCCCGGGATGCCGGCCATCAGGTGAATGCGGTTCAGGTCGGCTACCGTCAGGCCCTTTTCCAGTCTGGCCTCGACCCACAGGAACGACCCGTCGAACCGGTTGGCCTCACGCACCTGCCGCCAGTCGGGCAGATCGCTGAACGCCGGATGCAGCGCGCCTTCGCGCAATCCGCCGCCGTAGCGCTCCGACCTGAACAGCTCGATGGCCGACGTCATGAAGCCCGCCTGCGCCGCCGCGTCCGCAAAGCTGAACGGGCAGTTGGCGTCGAGCAGCTCCAGGGCCCACTTCATGGTGTCCCAGCGGGAGGCCGTCAACACTACGCAGCCTTCAGGCGGCACAAAGCCTTGCGGGTAATGCTCGATGCCGACATCGGCGTCGCGGGCGCCTTCAAAGGGCACCTTGCTCTTTTGCGAGTGCAGCAAGATCAACGGGTTGACCAGGCGCTCGACGCTGCGGCCAGAACGCACGGAGCAGTTGATGTCACTGCGGCGCACTTCACGCTTTCTTTTGACGATGTCGCGGCTGGCGTGCTGGTACTCATCCCCCAAAGTGATCAGCACCTGCCGGCCCCGCTCCAGCATCTGCAGCAGGGAGGCTGGAACGTCCTGGCTTTCGTCGATCAGCACATGCGTGTAACGGTCGGGCACCCGGCAGCCTGCGAGGCTCGCCCGCTTGATCAGCAGCAGCGCCTCGAAGCCGGTCTGGCCGGCCCACGCCGGATCGGCCTGCAGATAGCCCCACAGCCGACTCGAATACTCGAGCAGCACGTTGGCCTCCAGACCGGTCAACGGCGTCCTGAACACGGGGAAATGCCTGCTCGACAGGCTGCGATCCCGTGAGCCGCAGTAGGTTTCAACCACCTTGAGGCAAAGATCCAGAGTCGCCTGAACGTCACGGGCCTGAAAACCGAGGATGTTCAACGCTTCGCACAGCGCTTGCCGGCCCGACCCTGCCGAGCGCTTACCCGCCGATCGGGAAACCGGCTCGTGCAACAGGTTGCGCGCAAACCCCTCGAAGGTGGCGCACGCGCTGCCCATCCGCCCCTGGCCAGCCCGCTCGCGCAGGGTCGCCAGCTTTTCGGCGGTGCGCGCCAGCACCAGCGTGGCGCCCGGCCGCAGGCACTCCATCAGGGCGCCCAGCACGTGGCTTTTGCCGATGCCGGCGTAGCCCTGCACGTGCAGGTCTTCGTCCAGGTTGGCGCGGAAGGTTCGAATCAGCTTGTCTTGCGCAGGGCTCAGCCAGCGCTCGCGGTGCCGGGGCGTCACCATCTGCTGGCTGAACGGATTGTTGGCGGTGAAATGGCGGATCTTGAATCCGGTATCCCATTGGCCGTCGGGCAGCAGGTAACGCTTCGCCGCCACCTCGTCGGCCGGCAGGAGGCGCAGTCCCAAGCCTTTGATGACGTTCAGGCCGAAGTACAGCTTGCGCGGGTCGAACAGCCGTTGCGCCTCCGCCAGCAAGCCCGCCCCGCCACCGGGCCGCGCCTCGACGGACCAGGCGATCAGCCTGGTCAGCACCGCTTCCGCCGCACTGGCGGTCAGCGCCTGCTGCGCCGCTTGCGCCAGGTTCTGGATGACCAGCACCGCCGCCAGCTCCGGATCCGTCAGGGTGCCGAGCAGGGTGGCGCCGTCCGCCTGCAGCAGCCCTGTGCAGGTGTCATCGGTGACCGGCAAGTACACGGGGCTGGACAGATCAACGTGTTCCGGGTGCATACGCCCTCGTCGCCGGCAGAAAACGGGTCACAGGGTCATTCATCGGCGACCCCGTCGTTTAGGTGAAGCTCGAAACGATAGTCGCCGAGGGTGCCCGACATGTTGCCGGGGCAGCCTCCCGGTGCCTCGTTGGCCTGGATGCGCTTCTGCAGCTCGTGGACGGCCAGGTCGAGCAGGCGGCTCAAGTCCTCGCCGCTGTGCGCAGCCACATGCAGTTGCAGGCTGAACGCACCGGCAGCCGGCTGCGGCGCCTCGTCGGCTGCGACGCCGGCGTCCGCTTCATGGCCGGCCGCGCCGCTGAGGATCGCGGCATGCTCTTCATCCATCAGGTCCAGCACCTGCGCCAGCTCCAGCGTCTCCTCGGGGTGCGACTGCATCCGCTCCTTGATCTCCAGGCGCCTGAACTGCCAGTCGCGGATCCTTTCTCGGATCAAGTCATCCATTTCGTCCGCTCCACTTTCTCGATGACAGGTGCTGGAGTATGCCACCCCCGTCCTCGACGCAGGCACGGGAACCTGATTGGAAATATTAACGCCACGATGGCGCCACCGCGGGCAGGCCCGCCTGCGCAAAGGATCGAGGCCAAACAGGCAAATCGCAGACACAAAAAAACCGCAGTGGGCGAAACCCATGCAGTTCGGTGTTGACGCGTTCGGTGTTCGTTAAGGTGGCAACCCTACCAGCCACACCCCGGCACACAATGTTCCCGCTGTGGCTGCTGCCTTCCGGCTCTGACCAGGTTCACGGGTAATCGTTGCGGGGGGACCGATAGGGTCACCATAACGACGCTCACCTGTCGGCGAGCCGCGCCATTGTACCTATCTGAGGCGAAGTTACAACCGCTGGTTGCAGAATAAAAACATGAAGAGGTTCAAGCACTTGCTATTGCGCCTGAAGCACTTCGTCCGCCCTGCCGCCCGCCTGCTGGGTCACCAGGTGGATGAAATGCAGCTTGGCGATGACCGCCGCCGGCAGCGCGAAGGGATAGAAATCCGGTTGGCCCATGCTGCGCGACAGTTCGTTGAGCATCCCCGCCAGCTCGATCCAGGCGTTGACGAACGAAAGGAACGCCGGCCCCTCGGGATGCTCCGGGTCATACAGCACGCTGGCCGGGAACGGCGGATAGTCCAGCTCCACCTCCCGCGCACTCATGCCGAAGCCCAGCGCGGTGTCGACGGCGTCCATCATGTGCAGGTAGTGCGCCCAGGTTTCCGCCCAGTCTTCCCAAGGGTGCATGGTGGCGTAGGCGCTGACGTGGCTCTGCTGCCAGTCCGCCGGGGCGCCTTCCCGATAGTGCCGCTCCAATGCTTCGGCGTAGCTGGCCCGCTCGTCGCCGAACAGGTTGCGGAACGCCCCCAGCCAGGGCCCGTCGGCGATCAGCCGATCCCAGTAATAGTGCCCGACCTCATGACGGAAGTGCCCGAGCAGCGTGCGGTAGGGTTCGTGCATCGCCGCCCGCACCTGCTCGCGGTGGGCGTCGTCGGCTTCTTTGATGTCGAGGGTGATCAGGCCGTTGGCATGGCCGGTGACGGGCGCGTTGCCCTCGCGGTCGATGCCGATGAAGTCGAAGGCCAGGCCGGTGTCCTCATCCACGGTCTTGGGGATCACCGGCAGGCCGAGGCTGATCAGTTGCGCCACCAGCCGTCGTTTGGCGATCTCCACCTTGCGCCAGCGCTCGGGGTTCTGCGCATCGGACAAGTCCGGAACGGTGCGGTTGAGCCGGCAGGCAGCGCAAAGGACATCATCGCCGATGGCCGGCAGCAGCCAGTTGCAGGCGGCGGGCGTGTCGAGGTTGGCGCAGCGGCGGAACAGGCCGGCGTCCGGGGCCGCATCCAGCGTCCAGGTGCCCTGCTCCGGCCCCGGCTGCAGCGAGGTCAGCAGCGCCCGGCCCGGCTGGTAGCCGAGCACCGCATTGCAGGCCAGACATTGGCTGTTGCGGAAGAACAGCGACTGGCCGCAACGGCACGGCCAGACTTTGCTGCTGCGCGAAGGTTCGCCCGCGAACGGCGCGATGAGGCGGGAACCGAGCTGCTCGAAAAAGCGATACATGGCGATCTCTCCCTGGGGTTAGCCAAGACTAGATCATTGCGGCGCCTTGACCGTTCCCGCAGGGCATTCGATCAAACAGCGATACCGTGCCCCTTCAGGAACGCCACGAACGCCTCTTCGTCCAGCACCTTGAGCCCCAGCTCATTGGCCTTGGCCAGCTTCGAGCCTGCGCCGGGGCCGGCGACCACGCAGTGGGTCTTGGCCGACACGGAACCGGCCACCTTGGCGCCGAGGCTTTCGAGCTTTTCCTTGGCGATGTCGCGGCTCATCAGCTCCAGCGTGCCGGTCAGCACCCAGGTCTGACCGGCCAGCGGCAGGCCTTCGACGACTTTCTTTTCGCTCTGCCAGTGCATGCCGAAATCGCGCAATTGCCGCTCGGCGGACTCGGCCAACCGGCGGTGCTCCGGCAACGCGAAGAACTCGCGAACCGAATTGGCCTGCTTTTCCGGCAATGCCTGACGCATGTCCAGCCAGTCGGCGTTCATCACCCCTTCGAGCGAACCGAACTTGTCCGCCAGCTTCTGCGCTCCGCCCGGGCCGACCGACGGAATGTGCAGTTTGTCGAGCAAACCGCCCAGCGTGGTGCTGGCGGCGAATTCCGCCCCCAGCTCGCCTTGATCCTGAATCTGCAGGCCATGGCCCAGCAGTTCGCCGATCACCTGACGGTTGTGGTCGTCTTCGAAGAAGCTGTGGATTTCGTGCGCCACCTCCAGGCCGATGTCCGGCAGGTAGGTCAGCACCTGCGGCAAGGCCTGCTGCACGCGCTCAAGGGAACCCAGCGAACGCGCCAGCACCTTGGCCGTCTCCTCGCCGACGTCAGGGATGCCGAGCGCATAGATGAAGCGCGCCAGCCCCGGCTTCTTGCTGTCGTCGATGGCGGCCAGCAGCTTGTTGCTCGACACCTCGGCGAAGCCTTCCAGATCGACGATGTCGTCGAACTTGAGCGCGTAAAGATCGGCCGGCGAATTCACCAGCCCTTCATCCACCAACTGCTCGACGCTCTTGTCGCCCAGCCCTTCGATGTCCATGGCCCGACGGGACACGAAGTGGATGATCGCCTGCTTGAGCTGCGCCCCGCAGGCCAGACGGCCGACGCAGCGGTACACCGCGCCCTCGCTGACGGTTTCGCGGCCCTTGCTGCGCTTGACCAGTTGCGTGCGCTCGACATGGGAGCCGCAGACCGGACAGTTCTCGGGGATCTGCACCGGACGCGCATCGTGGGGCCGGCGCTCGGCGACGACCTGCACCACCTGCGGGATCACGTCGCCGGCGCGGCGGATGATCACGGTGTCGCCGATCATCAGGCCCAGGCGCGCCACTTCGTCCATGTTGTGCAGCGTGGCGTTGGCCACGGTGACGCCGGCGACCTTGACCGGTTTGAGGCGCGCCACCGGCGTGACGGCGCCGGTGCGGCCGACCTGGAATTCCACGTCGAGCAGTTCGGTGAGCTCTTCCATGGCCGGAAACTTGTGTGCGATGGCCCAGCGCGGCTCCCGTGCGCGGAAACCCAGCTCGCGCTGGTCGGCGATGCTGTTGACCTTGAACACCACGCCGTCGATCTCGTAGGCCAGCCCGTTGCGCCGCTCGCCGATGTCGCGGTAGTAGTCCAGGCACTGGTCGATGCCCTTGGCCAGTTTCAGCTCGTGGCTGATCGGCATGCCCCAGGCCTGGAGCTGCTTGAGATTGCCGATGTGGGTGTCGGCGATGTCGTGGGACACCTGGCCGATGCCGTAGCAGCAGAATTCCAGCGGGCGGTTGGCGGTGATCTTCGAGTCGAGCTGACGCAGGCTGCCGGCGGCGGCGTTGCGCGGGTTGGCGAAGGTCTTGCCGCCGCTCTCCAGCTGAGACTCGTTGAGGCGCTCGAAACCGGCCTTGGACATGAACACTTCGCCGCGCACTTCCAGGGTCGCCGGCCAGCCGCTGCCGTGCAGCTTCAGCGGGATGTTGCGCACGGTGCGCACGTTGACGCTGATGTCTTCGCCGGTGGTGCCGTCGCCACGGGTGGCGCCGCGCACCAGCAGGCCGTCCTGGTACAGCAGGCTGACGGCCAGGCCGTCGAGCTTCGGCTCGCAGCTGTACTCCACCGCCGCACCGCCGCCGAACAGGTCGCCGGCCGGCAGGTCCAGGCCTTCGGTCACCCGTCGGTCGAACTCGCGCATGTCGGTCTCTTCGAAGGCGTTGCCGAGGCTGAGCATCGGCACTTCATGGCGCACCTGGGTGAATGCCGTCAGCGCCACGCTGCCGACGCGCTGGGTCGGCGAGTCGCGGGTGACCAGTTCCGGGTGGGCCGCTTCCAGGGCCTTGAGCTCGTGGAACAGCCGGTCGTACTCGGCGTCCGGAATGCTCGGCTCGTCGAGGACGTGGTAACGGTAGTTGTGCTGATCGAGCTCGGCGCGCAGCTCTAGAATGCGGGTTTCGACGGCAGTCATGGGTGTTCTCTCATAAAGCAAAAGAGCAGCCGAAGCTGCTCAATCTGTTTTGCCGATTGCCCGGTGCATCGCAGGGCAACCTTTTGGATCAACGTTTCTGGGTCAGGGCGCGACGTTCGAACTCGACGATGCGCTGACGGTAGTGCTCGATGGTCTGCGCGGTCAGGACGCTGCGCTGGTCGTCTTTGAGCTCGCCGTTCAGTTCCTGGGACAGCTTGCGGGCGGCGGCCACCATCACGTCGAAGGCCTGTTTCGGATGACGCGGGCCCGGCAGGCCGAGGAAGAAGCTCACGGCCGGGGTGCTGAAATGGTCGATGTCGTCCAGATCGAAGATGCCCGGCTTGACCGCGTTGGCCATGGAGAACAGCACTTCGCCGTTGCCGGCCATGCTTTCGTGGCGGTGGAAGATGTCCATCTCGCCGAAGCGCAGGCCGCTTTCCAGGATGTTCTGCAACAGCGCAGGGCCCTTGAAGCCGGCCGGGTCGCGGCAGATCACGCTGATCACCAGCACTTCCTCGGCCTGCGGCTGATCCTTGTCGCCCACCGCCGGCGACGGCTTGGTGTCGGCGATGAAGTCGTCGTCACGGCTGCTGAAGCTCGGGCCGGCGTCCACGTCCAGGTCGAGGTCGCCCTGGGCCGGGCTGTTGCTGCCGCGCTTGCTGCGCTTGGAGCCGGACTCACGCGGCTCGCGCGGCTCACGGGCGGGCATGCTCACCGACGGCAAATCATGCTCGTCCAGCTGCGGTTCCTTGTGGGTTTCCAGCACGCGGGCCGGGCCCAGCAACTCGGCATTGCTGTCCTCGTCCGGCAGGTTGGACAGATTGCGGTCAAGACGGAATTTCAGTTTTCCCTTGCCGCCGCGCATGCGGCGCCAGCCATCGAAAAGAATACCGGCTATCACAATGATGCCGATGACGATCAGCCACTCGCGCAGACCGATTTCCATGTAATCCCGTGCCTCTATGAAAAATGCTGAAAAATAAGGGGTTTACATTGTGCAAACCGCTTTAAAACGTGGCGCCAACTCTATGTTCTGACAGGCGTTTTGCCCACGTATACGAAAAATTGACATTAAACTAGCACGACCAAAGGCAACTTTACACCGTCTGTCACATTGGCTTGCGCGTTTATGTCGATTGGCCAGCAAGTCGGAACCGGTTATGAAGTCCTACAGACCGAAAACACCTTTCCGACAACCCACCGGCTCAGGCATCCACCATCGCCATCGCCTCCTCGACATCCACCGCCACCAACCGCGAGCAACCGGGCTCGTGCATCGTCACCCCCATCAGCTGATCGGCCATTTCCATGGCGATCTTGTTGTGGGTGATATAGATGAACTGCACCGTCTGCGACATCTCTTTGACCAATCGTGCGTAGCGTCCAACGTTAGCGTCATCCAGTGGCGCGTCAACTTCATCGAGCATGCAGAACGGCGCCGGATTCAACTTGAAGATCGCAAAGACCAGTGCCAACGCGGTCAG
Organism: Pseudomonas sp. B7(2017); assembly: GCF_002112745.1. Taxonomy (NCBI): domain Bacteria; kingdom Pseudomonadati; phylum Pseudomonadota; class Gammaproteobacteria; order Pseudomonadales; family Pseudomonadaceae; genus Pseudomonas; species Pseudomonas sp. B7(2017). The sequence goes on from NZ_NEIP01000005.1 coordinate 44,456, forward strand.
GGCCTTTTCGCCGCCGGAGAGCAAATGGATGGTGCTGTTCTTCTTTCCTGGCGGCCGCGCCATGATCGTCACCCCTGTATCGAGTAGATCTTCGCCCGTCAGTTCCAAATACGCGCTGCCGCCACCGAAAACTTTCGGGAAAAGGGCCTGCAAACCGCCGTTGATCTGATCAAAGGTATCCTTGAAGCGGTTGCGGGTCTCCTTGTCGATCTTGCGGATGACGTTTTCCAGGGTCTCCAGCGCTTCCACCAGATCGGCGTCCTGGGCATCCAGATAACGTTTACGCTCGGATTGTTGCTGATATTCGTCGATCGCCGCGAGGTTGATCGCACCCAGGCGCTGAATGCGCGCGGCGATGCGTTCCAGTTCCTCTTCGGCGTCCTTCTCGTTGGCTTCGGCGCTCAGGGTATTGAGCACGCCGTGCAGGTCGTAGCCGTCGGCCAGCAGTTGGTCCTGCAGGGCCGTGCGGCGCACGGTCAGGGCTTGCCATTCCATGCGCTGCTGTTCGAGCTGGCCGCGGATCAGGTGCGATTGCTGCTCGGCCTGGGTGCGGCGCTTTTCCGCGTCGCGCAGTTCGCGGTCGGCGTCTTCCAGGGCGATCTGGGCGGTCTTGAGCTCTTCGTCGACGCTCATGCGCTTTTCGAGCAACTCTTCCAGCTTGAGGCGCAGCTCCTCCAGCGGCGCCTCGCCCTCCTCCAGGTTCAGGTTCAGCTGCTCACGCTTTTCCGTGAGGCGCTCGGCCTGCATCTCCAGGCGCTCCAGCGCCTGCCGGGTGGAATCATGCTGGGCGCGCAACGACCCCAGGCGCACCGCCAGTTGATGGGCGTGATCCTTGTGCTGGCGGGCCTCCTGGCGCACCCGGTCGAGCCGCTCGCGCAGGCTGTCGCGCTGGGCCAGCAGCAGTTCGCGCTGCTCGGTGTCCAGGGCCATGGCATCGAGGGCGTCCTGCAGCTGCATCCGCGATTCGCCGATGTGTTCGTGCTCCAGCGCCCGCTGCTCGTCGAGCTCGATCAGCTCTTCGTCCAGGCGGGTGCGGCGCAGGGTCAATTGTTCGATCTTGGCCTTGCCGGCGGATAGCTGAGCCTTGAGCTCGCCTTGCTGACGGGCCTCGTCCTGCAGCAGCCGGCGCAGATGCTCGCGGCCGTTCTCCTGCTGGCGCTGTTGCGCACGCAGGTTCTGCAGGCGGGTTTCCATGGCCTCGACCGTGGCTTCGCGCTCTTCGCGTTCGAGCTGCAGGTTGTCGATTTCCTGCCCCCGCGCCAACACGCCACTTTCGGCCTCGCTGGCACGGCGCACCCGCAGGAAATGCCGACCGACCCAGTAGCCGTCGCGGCTGATCGCGCTTTGCCCGGCGCCCAACTGAGCGCGCAGGGCCAGGGCCTGCTCCAGGCTGTCCACCGGCTTGACCTGGCCCAGCCACGGCGACAGATCGGCCTGCGCCTCGACCTTGTCCAGCAGGCTGCCCGGCATCCGCGCGCCGTCGCCGGCCAGGGTGAGCAGCCGCAGGTCGCCCTGCTCGAACCCGGACAGGTCCAAACCGGCGAAATCATCCACCAGCACCGCTTGCAGGTCGGCGCCAAGCACGGTTTCCACCGCCAGCTCCCAACCGGCTTCCACCTTCAGCCCTTCGACCAGACGCGGACGCTCGGCCAGGTGGTGCTCGCGCAGCCACTCGGCGGTGCCGGTGCCCGGATCGAGCGCCGCCTGCTGCAAGGCCTCCAGCGACGCCAGACGGCCGTTGAGCCGTTGCAGGTCGCCCTGGGCCTGCTGCTGGGCGGTCAACGCCTGTTGCAGGTCCTGGCGCAGCTGTTCGAGCTTCTCGACCTGCGCCTCTTCGCTGGTCTGCAGATCCTCGAGGGTCGCTTCGGATTCGGCGAGCTGCTCGCTCAATTCCATGATCGCCGCGTCTTCCGGATCGGCCGACAGCAGCGCCCGCTCCTCGCCAAGACGCTTCTGACGGTCGGCCAGGCGCTCCAGGCTGGTTTCGAGCTGCTGGATCCGCGCCTGCTGCACCTCGGCCTGACGCCGGGGCTCGGCGGACGCCAGGTTGAAGGTGTCCCACTGCTCCTGCCAGCCGTGCATGGTCAGCTCGGCTTCTTCCAGGGCCGCGGCGGATTCCTCGGCGGCGGCGCTGGTGACTTCCTGCTCGGGGGTGAGCATGTCCAGCTCTTCGGCCAGGGTCAGCAGCAGCGTGCGGTCGTGGCCCAGGTGCGATTCGGTTTCAAGCCTTGCGCGCTCGGCCTCTTTCAGGTCGTCCTGCAACTGGCGCAGGCGCTGCTGGCCGTGCTGGATGCTCTGCTCGACCCGGGCGATGTCGCCGCCGACCGAATAGAAGCGCCCCTGCACCAGATTGAAGCGCTCGGACAAGTCATGGTGACCGTCGCGCAGGCGTTCGATGGCCGCATCGGCGTTGCGCTGCTCGGCGACCAGCGCCTCGAAGCTGACTTCCTGGCTGCCGATCACCGATTCGCGCTGGCCGACCTGATCGTTCAGGTCCTGCCAGCGCAGGGCCGACAGTTGCGCCTTGAGCTGACGCTCTTCGGCCTTGTATTCCTGATACTTCTCGGCGGACTGGGCCTGGCGGTGCAGGCGTTCGAGCTGGCGCTCGAGCTCTTCGCGCAGGTCGGTCAGGCGGGCGAGGTTCTCGTGGGTGCGGCGGATGCGGTTTTCCGTCTCGCGCCGGCGCTCCTTGTACTTGGAGATCCCCGCCGCCTCTTCGATGAAGTTGCGCAGGTCTTCCGGCTTGGCCTCGATCAGCTTGGAGATCATCCCCTGCTCGATGATCGAGTAGCTGCGCGGGCCGAGGCCGGTGCCGAGGAAAATGTCGGTGATGTCCTTGCGGCGGCACTTGGCGCCGTTGAGGTAATAGCTGTTCTGGCTGTCGCGGGTGACTTTGCGGCGGATCGAGATCTCGGCGTAGGCCGCGTACTCGCCGACCAGCGTGCCGTCGGCGTTATCGAACACCAGTTCGATGCTGGCCTGGCTCACCGGCTTGCGGCTGGTCGAACCGTTGAAGATGACGTCGGTCATCGACTCGCCGCGCAGGTTCTTGGCCGAGCTCTCGCCCATGACCCAGCGCACGGCGTCGATGATGTTCGACTTGCCGCAGCCGTTCGGCCCGACCACCGCCGCCATGTTGCTGGGGAAGTTGACCGTGGTCGGGTCGACGAAGGACTTGAACCCCGCCAGTTTGATGCACTTGAGCCGCAAGGTCAGGCCGCCGTCAGGGCAGACACCACCAGATCGCAGCTGCGCTGGGCGTACGCCGTCAGCACGATGCGGATCTGCGGCAGGTCACGGGCGAGCACCGCGGCCAGCAGGCGTTCGAACAGTTCGAGGAACTCGCTCATCTCGGCCTTGCGCTGCTCCAGCGCCAGGAAGTAGGCGCGGCTCATGGCCGGCTGCAGGTTCTCGACGGTTTCCTGCAGGTACGGGTTGTCGGCGAACGGGTAGGCGGCGCGCATCACGCTGAAGCTGTCGTCGACGAAGGAGCGGATGTCCTGGCGCGCGTAGCTGGCGGCCAGGCGCTGCTGGATCTGCACGAACGGCGCCATGTCGGCCTGCACCTGCCAGCCGTTGGCCACCGAGTTGCCGAGCAGGATGTACAGCTCGCTCATCAGCGTGCACAGGCTGCGCACCTTGTGCGCGGTCAGCTCGGTCACGTGGGCGCCGCGGCGCGGCAGGATCGCGATCAGGTGGCGGCGTTCGAGGATCAGCAAGGCTTCGCGGACCGAACCGCGGCTGACGTTGAGCGCCTGCGTGACCTTCTGTTCCTGGATGCGCTCTCCCGGCTTCATTTCGCCGCGGATGATCCGTTCGGCGAGGTGGTGAGCGATTTGCTCGGCGAGGCTGTCCGGCGCCTTGAACGTCATGGTTGTCCTTCAAACTCTTCGATCTGCACAAGCGGCGCAGTGTAGCGCAATTGAGGGGGTGTGGCGGAGTGCCCACTCGGCGGTTTTTGGCACGAATCCCGCAAAAAAGCGGGTATCCCGGCAAGGGTCAATACTGAAGAGACACGTTGCCGATCGACAAAAGCAGTTTTCCTGACCTTTAAGTCAGAAAACCATTGACCGAAAAGTCAGACCTGCTAAATTCGGTTCCCATCGGTCAACAACAATAATGAGTCTGCGAGGCCATCCGTGATCCAGTTTTTACTCAACCAGGAACTCCGAAGCGAGCACGCCCTGGACCCGAACCTGACGGTGCTCAACTACCTGCGCGAACACGTGGGCAAGACCGGCACCAAAGAAGGCTGCGCCAGCGGCGACTGCGGCGCGTGCACCGTGGTGGTCGGCGAACTGCAGACGGATGACGATGGCCGCGAACGCATCCGCTACCGCAGCCTCAACTCGTGCCTGACGTTCGTTTCGTCCCTGCACGGCAAGCAGTTGATCAGCGTCGAAGACCTCAAGCACAAAGGCGAACTGCACAGCGTGCAGAAGGCCATGGTCGAGTGCCACGGTTCGCAGTGCGGCTTCTGCACCCCCGGTTTCGTGATGTCGCTGTTCGCCCTGCAAAAGAACAGCGACGCGCCGGACACCCACAAGGCCCACGAAGCGCTGGCCGGCAACCTCTGCCGCTGCACCGGCTACCGGCCGATCCTGGCCGCCGCCGAGCAGTCGTGCTGCGGCAAGCAGGCGGACCAGTTCGACGCCCGCGAAGCCGAGACCATCGCCCGCCTCAAGGCCATCGCCCCCACCGACATCGGCGAACTCAACAGCGGCGACAAGCGTTGCCTGGTGCCGCTGACCGTCGCCGACCTGGCCGACCTCTACGACGCTTATCCACAGGCCCGCCTGCTGGCCGGCGGCACTGACCTGGCGCTGGAGGTCACCCAGTTCCACCGGCCGCTGCCGGTGATGATCTACGTGGGCAATGTCGCCGAAATGAAGCGCATCGAGCGCTTCGACGACCGCCTGGAGATCGGCGCGGCCGCCGCCCTCTCCGACTGCTACGACGCCCTGAACGCCGAATACCCGGACTTCGGCGAACTGCTGCACCGCTTCGCCTCCCTGCAGATCCGCAACCAGGGCACCCTGGGTGGCAACATCGGCAACGCCTCGCCGATCGGCGACTCCCCGCCCCTGCTGATCGCCCTCGGCGCGCAGATCGTGCTGTGCAAGGGCGACACCCGGCGCACCCTGGCCCTGGAGGATTACTTCATCGATTACCGGGTGACCGCCCGCCAGGAAAGCGAATTCATCGAGAAGATCATCGTGCCCCGCGCCAGCGCCGAGCAGCTTTTCCGTGCGTACAAGGTGTCCAAGCGCCTGGACGATGACATCTCCGCCGTCTGCGCCGCGTTCAACCTGCGCATCGACAACGGCGTGATCGCCGACGCCCGCGTCGCCTTCGGCGGCATGGCCGCGATCCCCAAACGCGCCGCCCACTGCGAAGCCGTCCTTTTGGGCCAGCCGTTCGGCAACGCCGTGGTCGAACGCGCCTGCGCCGCCCTGGCCGATGACTTCACGCCGCTCTCGGACTTCCGCGCCAGCAAGGAATACCGCCTGCTCAGCGCGCAGAACCTGCTGCGCAAGTACTTCATCGAACTGCAAACACCGCACATCGAGACCCGGGTGACCGCTTATGTCTAACCATCACGCCGCAGAGAAGTCCCAGGCCGAGCTGGCGCAACTGTTCGCCCAGGACCTGACCACCGGTGTCGGCCGCAGCGTCAAGCACGACAGCGCCGCCAAGCATGTGTCCGGTGAAGCGCAGTACATCGACGACCGCCTGGAATTCCCCAACCAGCTGCACGTCTACGCGCGGCTGTCGGACCGCGCCCACGCGAAGATCCTGCGCATCGACACCAGCCCCTGCTACGCCTTCGAAGGCGTGCGCATCGCCATCACCCACGAGGACGTGCCGGGCCTGAAGGACATCGGCCCGCTGCTGCCGGGCGACCCGCTGCTGGCCATCGATGACGTGCAGTTCGTCGGTCAGCCGGTGCTGGCCGTGGCCGCCAGGGACCTTGAGACCGCTCGCAAGGCCGCCATGGCCGCGATCGTCGAATACGAAGACCTGGAGCCGGTGCTGGACGTGGTCGAAGCCCTGCGCAAACGCCATTTCGTCCTGGACAGCCACACCCACCAACGCGGCGACTCGGCCAACGCGCTGGCCACCGCCGAACACCGCATCCAGGGCACCTTGCACATCGGCGGCCAGGAGCATTTCTACCTGGAGACGCAGATTTCCTCGGTGATGCCCACCGAAGACGGCGGCATGATCGTCTACTGCTCCACGCAGAACCCCACCGAAGTGCAGAAGCTGGTGGCCGAAGTGCTGGACGTGTCGATGAACAAGGTGGTGGTTGACATGCGCCGCATGGGCGGCGGCTTCGGCGGCAAGGAAACCCAGGCCGCCAGCCCCGCGTGCCTGTGCGCGGTGGTCGCGCACCTCACCGGCCAGCCGACCAAGATGCGCCTGCCGCGGGTCGAGGACATGCTGATGACCGGCAAGCGCCACCCCTTCTACGTCGAGTACGACGTCGGCTTCGACAGCACCGGGCGCCTGCACGGCATCGCCATGGAACTGGCCGGCAACTGCGGCTGCTCACCGGACCTGTCGGCGTCCATCGTCGACCGGGCGATGTTCCACTCCGACAACTCGTACTACCTGGGCGACGCGACCATCAACGGTCACCGCTGCAAGACCAACACCGCCTCGAACACCGCCTACCGCGGCTTCGGCGGCCCGCAGGGGATGGTCGCCATCGAAGAGGTGATGGACGCCATCGCCCGCCACCTGAACCTCGATCCGCTGGCGGTGCGCAAAGCCAACTACTACGGCAAGACCGAGCGCAACGTCACCCACTACTACCAGACGGTCGAGCACAACATGCTCGAGGAAATGACCGCCGAGCTGGAAGAGAGCAGCCAGTACGCCGAGCGCCGCGAAGCGATCCGCCGCTACAACGCCAACAGCCCGATCCTGAAGAAAGGCCTGGCGCTGACCCCGGTGAAGTTCGGCATTTCCTTCACCGCCAGCTTCCTCAACCAGGCCGGGGCCTTGGTGCACGTCTACACCGACGGCAGCATCCACCTGAACCACGGCGGCACGGAAATGGGCCAGGGCCTGAACACCAAGGTCGCCCAGGTGGTGGCCGAAGTGTTCCAGGTCGAGATCGACCGGGTGCAGATCACCGCGACCAACACCGACAAAGTGCCGAACACCTCGCCGACCGCCGCCTCCAGCGGCGCCGACCTCAACGGCAAGGCTGCGCAGAACGCCGCCGAGACCATCAAGAAACGCCTGATCGAATTCGCCGCCCGCCAGTACAAGGTCAGCGAAGAGGACGTGGTGTTCCACAACGGCCATGTGCGCATCCGCGATCACATCCTGACCTTCGAGGCGCTGATCCAGCAGGCGTATTTCAATCAGGTGTCGCTGTCGAGCACCGGGTTCTACAAGACCCCGAAGATCTACTACGACCGCAGCCAGGCCCGCGGCCGGCCGTTCTACTACTTCGCCTTCGGCGCGGCGTGCTGCGAGGTGATCGTCGACACCCTGACCGGCGAGTACAAGATGCTGCGCACCGACATCCTCCACGACGTCGGCGCCTCGCTGAACCCGGCCATCGACATCGGCCAGGTCGAGGGCGGCTTCGTCCAGGGCATGGGTTGGCTGACCACCGAAGAGCTGGTGTGGAACAACAAGGGCAAGCTGATGACCAACGGCCCGGCCAGCTACAAGATCCCGGCCGTGGCGGACATGCCAGTGGACCTGCGGGTGAAGCTGGTGGAGAACCGCAAGAACCCGGAAGACACCGTGTTCCATTCCAAGGCCGTGGGCGAGCCGCCGTTCATGCTCGGCATCGCGGCCTGGTGCGCGATCAAGGATGCCGTGGCGAGCCTCGGCGACTACAGGCACCAGCCCAAGATCGACGCCCCGGCGACGCCGGAGCGGGTGCTGTGGGGCTGCGAGCAGATGCGCCGGCTGAAGGTCGCGAAAGCGGTCGAGGCCGAAACCGAGCTGGCTCCGCTCTGAGACCGAGGCGCGCCGATCGCTGGCAAGCCAGCTCCCACAGGATCCGGGTGGAATCCGGTTTCTGTGGACACCACAAAACACTGTGGGAGCCAGCTCCGACAGGTCCGGATAGATTCCGGACTCTGTGAGCACCACCAAACACTGTGGAGCCAGCTCCGACAGGTCCGAATAGATTTCGGATTCTGTGAGCACCACCAAACACTGTGGAGCCAGCTCCGACAGGTCCGGATAGATTCCGGACTCTGTGAGCACCACCAAACACTGTGGAGCCAGCTCCGACAGGTCCGGATAGATTCCGGATTCTGTGAGCACCACCAAACACTGTGGAGCCAGCTCCGACAGGTCCGAATAGATTTCGGATTCTGTGAGCACCACCAAACACTGTGGGAGCTGGCTTGCCAGCGATAAGGCCCGAACAGACAACGACGATGTCGAGGTGAACATGTACAACTGGATCGACGCCCTCGCCGACCTGCAGAACCAGGGCGAGCCCTGCGTGCTGGTGACCATCATCGAAGAGCTCGGCTCGACGCCGCGCAACGCCGGCTCGAAAATGGTCGTCAGCGCCCGTCAGGCGTTCGACACCATCGGCGGCGGGCACCTGGAATACAAGGCCATGCAGATCGCCCGCGACATGCTCGCCAGCGGCCGGCAGGACACCCACCTGGAGCGCTTCTGCCTCGGCGCCAGCCTCGGCCAGTGCTGCGGCGGCGCCACCGTGCTGCTGTTCGAGCCGATGGGCCAGGTGCAGGCGCAGGTCGCCGTGTTCGGCGCCGGCCATGTCGGCCGGGCGCTGGTGCCGCTGCTCGCCGGCCTGCCGTGCCGGGTGCGCTGGATCGATTCGCGGGAAGAGGAATTCCCCGGACAGATCCCCCACGGCGTGCGCAAGATCGTCGCCGAAGAGCCTGTGGATGAAATCGACGACCTGCCCGCCGGCAGCTACTGCATCGTCATGACCCACAACCATCAGCTGGACCTGGAGCTCACCGCCGCGATCCTCAAGCGCAACGACTTCGCCTACTTCGGCCTGATCGGCTCCAAGACCAAGCGCGCCAAGTTCGAACACCGCCTGCGTGACCGCGGCTTCGACGCCGGCGTCGTGCAACGCATGCGCTGCCCGATGGGCATCGGCGAAGTCAAAGGCAAGCTGCCTGCGGAAATCGCCATCTCCATCGCCGGCGAGATCATCGCCACCTACAACGCCAACTTCGGCCAGCACACCGCCGGCGCCGAACCGATCGCCAAGCTGCTGCCGGTTTCCCGCCGCAGCCAGGCCGCCCACCTTAAAGCCTCAAATTGAGAACCGTCATGCCTTTGACCCGCAAAGCCTACCGCGCCGCCATCCTGCACAGCATCGCCGACCCCGCCGAGGTCGGCATCGAAGCCTCCTACGAATACTTCGAGGACGGCCTGCTGGTGGTCGACGACGGCAAGATCAGCGCCCTGGGCCACGCCAGCGAACTGCTGCCGACCCTGGCGGCGGACATCGAGATCACCCACTACCAGGACGCGCTGATCACCCCGGGCTTCATCGACACCCACATCCACCTGCCGCAGACCGGCATGGTCGGCGCCTACGGCGAGCAACTGCTGGACTGGCTGAACACCTACACCTTCCCATGCGAAAGCCAGTTCGGCGACAAGGCCCACGCCGACGAGGTGGCCGACATCTTCATCAAGGAACTGCTGCGTAACGGCACCACCACCGCGCTGGTGTTCGGCAGCGTGCACCCGCAGTCGGTGAACTCATTCTTCGAGGCCGCCGAGAAGCTGGACCTGCGCATGATCGCCGGCAAGGTGATGATGGATCGCAACGCGCCGGACTACCTGACCGACACCGCCGAATCCAGCTACCTGGACAGCAAGGCGCTGATCGAGCGCTGGCACGGCAAGGGCCGCCTGCACTACGCGGTCACCCCGCGCTTCGCCCCCACCAGCACCCCGGAACAGCTCACCCTCGCCGGCCAGTTGCTCACCGAATACCCGGATCTGTACATGCAGACCCACATCAGCGAAAACCTCAAGGAAATCGAGTGGGTCAAGGCACTGTTCCCGGAGCGCAAGGGCTACCTGGACGTCTACGACCACTACCGGCTGCTCGGCGAGCGCTCGGTGTTCGCCCACGGCGTGCACCTGTGCGACGAGGAATGCGCGCGGCTGGCGGAGACCGGCTCGGCGATTTCGTTCTGCCCGACCTCGAACTTCTTCCTCGGCAGCGGCCTGTTCAACCTGCCGATGGCCGAGAAGCACAAGCTCAACGTCGGCCTGGGCACGGACGTGGGCGGCGGCACCAGTTTCTCGCTGCTGCAGACCCTGAACGAAGCCTACAAGGTGATGCAGCTGCAAGGCGCCCGCCTGAGCCCGTTCAAGTCGCTGTACCTGGCCACCCTCGGCGGTGCCCGGGCGCTGCGCCTGGAAGACAAGATCGGCAACCTGCAGCCGGGCACCGACGCCGATTTCCTGGTGCTGGACTACAACGCCACGCCGCTGCTGGGCTATCGCCTGAAGCAGGCGAACAACATCGCCGAGACGCTGTTCGTGCTGATGACGCTGGGGGATGACCGCACTGTGGCGCAGACCTACGCCGCCGGTGCGCTGGTGCATCAGCGCTGAGTCGTTGAGGCATAAAAAATCCCCCGGGCCTTTTCGGTCCGGGGGATTTTTGTTGCCGGTCAGGGCCTCATCGCTGGCAAGCCAGCTCCCACAGGATTGTGCATGCAGCCATCGCCAACAGGCTGGAACCCACAGGAGTTGGGGTGTTTGCAGAATCTGTCGCCACTGCATGACACCGTGGGAGCCAGCCTGCTGGCGATGGCGTCAGTCAGGGCACCGCAGGGGGCTGAGGATGCCTGCGGCTCAGAGCTTGGCCGCAGGACGCCCCGGCTTCTTGGTCTGCAACAGGTGCGAGAACACCGCGTGCAGGTCGTCCGACGCGCTTTCCTCATCGAGGTTGAGCTTGCTGTCGATGTGATCCATGTGGTGCATCATCAGGTTCACCGCCAGCTCGCCGTCGCGCTTTTCGATGGCGTCGATCAGTTGGGTGTGTTCGTCGTAGGAACAGTGGGAACGGTTGCCGCTTTCGTACTGGGCGATGATCAGCGAAGTCTGCGAGACCAGGCTGCGCTGGAAGCTGATCAACGGCGCGTTCTTCGCCGCTTCGGCCAGTTTCAGGTGGAACTCGCCCGACAGCCGGATGCCGGCGCCGCGGTCGCCGCGGGAGAAGCTGTCGCGTTCGTCGTTGACCATCTGGCGCAGTTCGGCGATCTGCTCGGCGGTCGCGTGCTGCACGGCGAGCTCGGTGATCGCCCGCTCCACCAGGCGACGGGCCAGGAACACTTGCCGCGCCTCTTCGACGCTCGGGCTGGCCACCACCGCGCCACGGTTCGGCCGCAACAGCACCACGCCTTCATGGGCCAGGCGCGACAGCGCGCGGCGGATGATGGTGCGGCTGACCCCGAAGATTTCCCCCAGCGCTTCTTCGCTCAATTTGGTGCCGGGCGCCAGGCGCTGTTCGAGGATGGCCTCGAAGATATGCGCATAGACGATGTCGTCCTGGGTTCCGCTGCGGCCGGCTTTGCCTGCTCGCGGTTGTTTCTTGAGGGGTTGCAACTGATCGTTCATGGGCACTCGGGTCGGGAGAACGGCGGCGGATTAGCGGAAACTGTAATACGGCGCAGTGGGTCGCTGGCAAGTATCGCGTAAAAAACAGCGCGATTGTACACAATGGAAGGTGGCAACACGACTGTACGGCTGTTTGCGGCTTCGGCTGTATCGCAACGCTTCGTTACGTTTGAGTTTAGGCTTGTTCGCAGAATCCGCCGCCCGCCCCTGTCCCCGTCCCCTGTGGGCGCCAGCCTGCGGGCGATGGCGGGGCCTCTTCATCAGTACAAGGAACACCGCCGTCATGAACGACGCCACCCACGCCCGGCTGCGCCCGCTGGCCGACACCTCCCCTTCGGCCATCGTCGCCGGGTTCATCGCGATGATGACCGGCTACACCAGTTCGCTGGTGCTGATGTTCCAGGCCGGGCAAGCGGCGGGCCTGACCAGCGGGCAGATCTCCTCGTGGATCTGGGCGATTTCCATCGGCATGGCGGTGTGCTCCATCGGCCTGTCCCTGCGCTACCGCACACCGATCACCATCGCCTGGTCCACGCCGGGCGCGGCGCTGCTGATCACAAGCCTGGGCGGCGTCAGCTACGGCGAGGCCATCGGCGCCTACATCACCTGCGCCGCGCTGGTGACGGTCTGCGGCCTGACCGGCAGCTTCGAGCGGCTGGTGAAAAAGATCCCGGCATCGCTGGCGGCGGCGCTGCTGGCGGGGATCCTGTTCAAGATCGGCAGCGAAATCTTCGTCGCCGCGCAGCACCGCACCGGGCTGGTGCTGGGGATGTTCTTCACCTATCTGGCGGTCAAGCGCCTGTCGCCGCGCTATGCGGTGCTGGCCGCGCTGCTGGTGGGCACCGCGCTGTCGGGAGTCCTGGGCCTGCTCGATTTCAGCGGTTTCCGCCTGGAAGTGGCGACGCCGGTCTGGACCACCCCGCACTTCTCCCTCGCCGCCACCATCAGCATCGGCATCCCGCTGTTCGTGGTGGCCATGACCTCGCAGAACATGCCCGGCGTCGCCGTGCTGCGCGCCGACGGCTACAACGTGCCGGCCTCGCCGCTGATCACCGCCACCGGGGTGGCGTCGCTGCTGCTGGCGCCGTTCGGCTCCCACGGCATCAACCTGGCGGCCATCAGCGCAGCGATCTGCACCGGCCCCCACGCCCATGAAGACCGCAACAAGCGCTACACCGCCGCGGTGTGGTGCGGGGTGTTCTACGGCATCGCCGGGGTGTTCGGCGCCACGCTGGCGGCGCTGTTCGCCGCGCTGCCCAAGGAACTGGTGCTGTCGATCGCCGCGCTGGCGCTGTTCGGCTCGATCATCAACGGCCTGAGCATCGCCATGAGCGAGGTCAAGGAACGGGAAGCGGCGCTGATCACCTTCATGGTCACGGCATCGGGGCTGACGCTGTTTTCCATCGGTTCGGCCTTCTGGGGCATCGTCGCCGGTGTGCTGACCCTGCTGATCCTCAACGGCCGCAAGGCGTGAGCGCGAAAATCCGGGCATAAAAAAACGGCGACCCTCAGGTCGCCGTCTTTCATGGAATCAAGCCTGATTGATCGGCTTTTCCGGGTACCACACGTCCAGCAGCGGGCTGACTTCGACGCTGGTCAGTTCCGAGCGGGCCTTCAGCCAGGCTTCAACCTTGGCGCGCTGCTCTTCGCTGACCGAACCGCGCTTGATCGAGCAGATCAGACCGTAGTCGTCGCCGCCGACGTAGCCCAGACCGTTGGCTTCCATGCCTTCCTTGAGGAAAGCGTCGAGGAACGCATCAATGGCCTCTTCGGACAGGTCTTCTTTGAACTCCAGGTTCAGCTCGCATCCCAGCTCTTGAAATTCATCGACGCACAGTTTTTTGCGCAGACGCCGGGAACGGTTAGTCGCCATTGGAACAATCCTCTTGAGTAAATACGGGCGGCACTTTAGCAGTTTAAGGCGCCGATTGCCCGACTCTCTGGCGCGAGCACCCGGCCACCTGTAAAAAAAATCATGAAATGGCCCGCCTGCGAAAGGCACAAGCTGTTACACCTTGGGGCATAATGCCGACACTTTCATGACCATCGGGGGCCTTTTCATCCATGCCTCCTTCTTTTTTCCCCTCGGCTGTAGGGTTTTATTTCACATGATCAAATCGTTGCGTCCCCTGCTGTTGGCCAGCCTTCTCCTGCCCCTGGCCCTGCCCGTTTCCGCCGCCGCCATCAACACGTCCCTGACCCCCAACGTCGAAAAGGCCCTCAAGGCCAGCAAGCTGCCGCCCAGCGCGCTGTCGCTGGTGATGGTGCCGCTGGAAGGCCCCGGCACCCCGACCGTGTACAACGCCGACGTTTCGGTCAACCCGGCCTCGACCATGAAACTGGTGACCACCTACGCGGCCCTGGAAATGCTCGGCCCCAACCACCAGTGGAAAACCGAGTTCTACACCGACGGCGACCTGAGCGGCGGCATCCTCAACGGCAACCTCTACCTCAAGGGCGGCGGCGATCCGAAGCTGAACATGGAGAAGCTCTGGCTGCTGATGCGCGACCTGCGCGCCAACGGCGTGACCCAGATCACCGGCGACCTGGTGCTGGACCGCAACTTCTTCGTCCAGCCGCAGTTACCGGAATTCAACGACGACGGCAACGACGAGAACAAACCGTTCCTGGTCAAGCCGGACGCCCTGCTGGTCAACCTCAAGGCCCTGCGCTTCGTGGCCCGCAATGACGACGGCCGGGTGCTGGTGTCCGTGGAGCCGCCGATCGCCAGCATCCGCATCGACAACCAGGTCAAGGCGCTCAATTCCAAGCAATGCACCGGCGGCGTGCGCTACAACCCGGTGCCTCAGGCCGACGGCAGCGTGACCGTGACCGTCGGCGGCCAGTTGGGCGAAGGCTGCAGCTCGCAGACCTACCTGTCGCTGCTCGACCACGCCACCTACACCGCCGGCGCCGTGCGGGCGATCTGGAAGGAACTGGGCGGCAGCATCCAGGGCAAGGACCGCCAGGGCGCGACGCCGGGCAACGCCAAGGTGCTGGCCCGTGCCTTCTCGCCGGACCTGGCGGAAGTCATCCGCGACATCAACAAGTACAGCAACAACACCATGGCCCAGCAGCTGTTCCTGAGCCTGGGCCAGCGCTTTCGCAACGAGGCTGACGGCGACGACGCCAAGGCGGCCCAGCGCGTGGTGCGCCAGTGGCTGGCGAAGAAAGGCATCACCGCGCCTCACCTGGTGATGGAGAACGGCTCCGGCCTGTCCCGCGCCGAGCGCGTCAGCGCCCGCGAGATGGCCAGCATGCTGCAGGCCGCGTGGCACAGCCCGTATGCCGCCGAGTACATCAGCTCGATGCCGATCGTCGGCACCGACGGCACCATGCGCAAGCGCCTGAAGAACACCGCGATGCGCGGCGAGGCCCACATCAAGACCGGCACCCTGAACACCGTGCGGGCGATCGCCGGCTTCAGCCGCGACAACAACGGCAACACCTGGGCGGTGGTGGCGATCCTCAACGACAAAGCCCCGTTCGGCGCCTCGTCGGTGCTCGACCAGGTGCTGCTGGACCTGTACCGCCAGCCGAAGGCGCCGCAGACCGCGTCGGTTCTTTAAGCGTTTTCTCTGTGGGGGCGCCTGCCGGGCGGCGCCTTGGCTGACGCCATCGCCAGCGGGCTGGCTCCCACCGGGACATCGGCGACGCCAGAACCCGTGGTCGCCGCACAGCCGTGTGCCAGCGGTGGACGGGTGACGCCATCGCGAGCAGGCTCGCGCCTACCAGGGATCGGTGCTCAGTTCGTCTGCCGCTCCACCCGGTCGCGGCCGCCCTGCTTCGCCGCATACACCCCGGAGTCTGCCCGCAGCAGCAAGGCGTCGGCGCCCTCTCCCGGACGCCAGCTGGCGATGCCGAAACTGGCGGTCACCGTGCCGACCACGTCCACCGGCGCACTGCGCAGGCCCTGCCACAGCTCCACCGCCAGCATGTAGGCGTGGTCGCCGTCGATGTCCGGGCACAGCACCATGAACTCCTCGCCGCCCAGACGGCAGAACACGTCGGTGCGCCGCAGGCGATGGCCGATGCGCTCGCACACGGCCTGCAGGACCCTGTCGCCCACCGCATGCCCGTACTGGTCGTTGATCCGCTTGAAATGGTCGATGTCGAGCATGATCACCGACAGCTCCCCGCCGCCCCGCTCGACCCGGGCCATCTCAGTGGTCAGCCGCTCCTGGAAGTAGCGCCGGTTGTGGATGCCGGTCAGGGCGTCGGTCACCGACAGGGCGCGCAGTTCCTCTTCTACCCGCTTGAGGTCGGAAATGTCGGAAATGTAGCCGTGCCACAGCACCCCGCCGCCCGGCAGCTCTTCCGGGGTCGCTTCGCCGCGCACCCAGCGCAGGCCGCGCTCGGGCAATTGCACGCGGTATTCCTCGCGCCACGGGCTGAGGTTGTCGGCCGAGGCGCGGATCGATGAGCGCACGCGCGTGGTGTCCTGGGGGTGGATGCGGGTGAAGATCGCCTCGGCGTTGAGCAGCAGCACGTCCGGCTCCAGTTCGTAGATCTCGCGGATCCCGTCGCTGGCGTAGATCACGCTGAAGCGGCCGTCGAACTCCATCTTGAACTGATAGATGCCGCCGGGAACGTGGGCGCTGAGCTTCTTGAGCAGCACGTCCCGCGCCGCCAGGGCTTCGTGCACGCGCTTGCGTTCGGTGATGTCGATGCAGATCGCCAGATGCCCGACCCACAGCCCCTGCTCGTCGAGCACCGGCGTGGCCAGCATGTTCACCGGGATGTGGCTGCCGTCCTTGCGCACCAGCGTCCACTCCCGGGCCTCGTGGCCGCCGACCTCGCCGCCCTCCACCAGCATCGCCTGGCAGGCCGGGATGGTCTTGCCGTAGCGGGCGCTCAACTCCGCGGCCCGTGCGCTCAGTTCCCGGGGAAAGTGCAGGTTCTCCAGGGTCATGTGGCCGATGACTTCGCTGCTGCGGTAGCCGAGCATCTGTTCGGCGCCGGGGTTGAAGGTGTTGATTACCCCGCGCAGGTCGGTGGCGATGATCGCCACCTGGGTCGCCGCGTTGAGCACGCCGCGCAACTGGCCGTGGGTGCCGCGCAGTTCCCGCTCGCTGGCGTGCAGTTCCTGAGTCCGCTGCTCAACCATGCGCAGGGCGCGCTGACGCTGGCTGACCAGCACGTACAGCAAGGCGCTCAACAGCACGCTGAGCAAAATCCCCAGGACGATCTGGCTGCTCACCGAGGAATGGTTGGCCTGCATGAAGGCGGCGCTGGGCTGGATGTCCACCTGGTAGTCGTGGTCGGCCAAGCGCAGCAACTGGGTGGACGACAGATCGCTGTCCCCCGGTTTGTTGGAGGATTCGTACAGCACCTCATGTTGGTCGTCGGTGGACAGGTCGAGGATGCGCACCGTCAGGAAGTCATGGTCTTCGGCCGGCAAGCCGTCCGCCAGCAACTGGCGCATGCTGATCACCGCCATCACGTACCCCTGCGGCTGGCGATCCGCCGCCCCCGCGCGGATGACCGGCGCCAGCAGCAGCACGCCCCGGGCATAGGCCGGCTCGATGCCCACCAGGTGCAGCGGCTGCGACACCGCCATGCGCCCGCTGCGGTCGGCGCGCTCCAGGGTGGTGCGGCGCAGCGGCTGGGCCAGCAGGTCGTAGCCCAGCGGCGTGGGCAGGCGGCTTTGGGTCTGCGTGTAGAGCACCGGCACATAGACGTCGCGATCCCCGGCCACCTGCAATTGACCGTCGGCGTTAAGCTCACGGAACGTGAACGTCGGCAGGCCCTCGTCGCGCACCGCTTGCTCCAGCGCCGGACGTTGCGCACGGCTCACCCGGGGCGCGTAGGAATAGGCTTGGGTGCGCAGCAGAAGCGGCTTGGCATAGCCGTCGAATTCGGCGCGGGACACGGAATCGGAATTGGTGAAGAACCGGCGCAGGCCGTCCAGACGCTGCTCCTGGTCCTGAAAGCGTTCTTCGATGCGGCTGTAGCGTTCGCTGGCCAGCAACTGAAAGCGCTGGCGCAACTGGTTGTGGAACTGATTGACGGTGGCCCAGGCCAGCAACCCCGTGAGAATCGCACCGGCGAGCAGAACCAGCAGCGCGACCAGCCAGGCCGAGACTTCTTCGCTGATGAAACCCAGGATCTTTGGGCGCACGGGGTGCAACGACATAGAGGCCACTCACTACGCCAGTGTTTCCTTGGAAACCCTCATTGGCCGTGAGTTGAGTTATAGCTATTAGCCACTAATTTGGCTAGCACTGATCGGATCCAGGAGCCTTTAAAAATCAAGGCTCTGTGGATCCAATCAGGCCGGGCGTCAACGGGCCGTGATTTTCCAGGCGCGGTGGATTTTGCCGTTACGGGCGAAATCCGGATCGATGGTGCTGGCGGTGATCTCCTCGACCGCATACCGCTCGGCCAGGTTGTCCTCCAGCTGGAACTTGCGGAAGTTGTTGGAGAAGTACAGCACGCCCCCCGGCGCCAGGCGGGCCATGGCCAGGTCGATCAGTTGCACCTGGTCGCGCTGCACGTCGAACACCCCTTCCATGCGCTTGGAGTTGGAGAAGGTCGGCGGATCGATGAAGATCAGGTCGTATTCGTCACGGCTGTTCTCCAGCCACGCCATCACGTCGCCCTGTTCCAGGCGGTTCTTGTCGGAGAACCCGTTGAGCGACAGGTTGCGCCGCGCCCAGTCGAGATAGGTCTTGGACAGGTCGACGCTGGTGGTGCTGCGCGCCCCGCCCTTGGCCGCGTGCACGCTGGCGGTCGCGGTGTAGCAGAACAGGTTGAGGAACCGCTTGCCGGCGGCCTCCTTCTGGATGCGCATGCGGATCGGACGGTGGTCGAGGAACAGCCCGGTGTCGAGGTAGTCGGTGAGGTTGACCAGCAGCTTCACGCCGCCCTCGGTCACTTCATTGAACTTGCCCTGGGCGCTCTGGCGTTCGTACTGCTTGGTGCCGCTCTGACGCTCGCGGCGCTTGACCACCACGCGGCTCTTGTCGATGTTCAGCGCCTGGGGAATCGCCGCCAGGGCGTCGAACATGCGCACCGAGGCCTTTTCCGGATCGACCGATTTCGGCGCGGCGTATTCCTGGACGTGCACCCAGTCCTGGTACAGGTCGATGGCCATGGCGTATTCCGGCATGTCCGCATCGTAGACCCGGTAGCAATCGATGCCCTCGCGCTTGACCCACTTGCCCAGCGCCTTGAGGTTCTTCTGCAGGCGGTTGGCGAACATCTGCCCGCCTTCGCTCAGGCGCGGCTGCTCGACCGCCGGGGCCGGCGCCGGCTTGATCGGGTTGCCGTTCTTGTTGAACTGGCGTTCCTGCGGCGCGTCCGGCAGTTGGTCGTAGGCCGCCTGCTCGCGCTCGGCCTGGCGCTGCTCCGGGGTGCGGCGCTCGCCGGTGACGAACTGGTCAGGGCGCACCTTGATCAGCAGCAGCTTGCACGGCAGCGCACCGTTCCAGAAGGAATATTGCTTGTGGCTGCGGATGCCCATGCGCTTGCCCAGGTCCGGCGCGCCGGTGAACACCGCCGCCTCCCAGTTCAGGCAGGCTTGGCGCAGGCGTTCGCCGAGATTCTGGTAGAGGTACAGCAGGCTGGCTTCGTCGCCCAGACGCTCACCGTACGGCGGGTTGCAGATCACCAGGCCTTTCTGGTTCTGATCCGGGCGCGGCTCGAAGGTCGCCACTTCGCCCTGGTAGATCTTGATCCACTCGCTCAGGCCGGCGCGCTCGACGTTGTTGCGGCCCGGCTGGATCAGCCGCGGATCGGCCTCGTAGCCGCGGATCCACAGCGGCGGCTTGGCCAGGCCGGCGGCGGCGCGTTCCTGGGCTTCGTCATGGAGCTTGCGCCACAGCGCCGGCACATGGCCCAGCCAGTGGGTGAAGCCCCAGTGCTCGCGGCGCAGGTTGGGCGCCATGTCGGCGGCGATCATCCCCGCTTCGACCAGGAACGTGCCGACGCCGCACATCGGGTCGGCCAGCGCGCCGCCCTCGGCGGCGATGCGCGGCCAGCCGGCGCGGATCAGCACCGCGGCCGCCAGGTTTTCCTTGAGCGGCGCCGCGCCCTGCTGCAGACGGTAGCCGCGCTGGTGCAGGCTGTGGCCGGAAAGGTCGAGGGACAGGATCGCTTCGCCGCGGTCCAGGCGCAGGTGGATGCGCAGGTCCGGGTTCAGCTTGTCGATGGAAGGACGGTCGCCCTGCGGCGTGCGCAGCTTGTCGACGATGGCGTCCTTGACTTTCAGGGCGCCGAAATGGGTGTTGTCGATGCCCGAGCCGTGGCCGCTGAACTCGACGGCCAGGGTGCCGTCGCTGAGCATGTGATCCTGCCAGTCGATGTCGTGCACGCCGTCGTACAGGTCGTCGGCGTTCTTCATCGAAAAGCGTTTGAGCACCAGCAGCACGCGGTTGGCCAGGCGCGACCAGAGGCACAGGCGGTAGGCGGTTTCCATGGTGGCCATGCCACGCACCGCGGAGGTGTGTTCGCGGGCCTCTTCAAGGCCAAGCCCGACGGCTTCCTCGATGAGCAGGCCTTCAAGGCCTTTTGGGCAGGTGAGGAAGAGTTCGAAACGATCGGACATGGTATTTCCAGAGCCTTTGGCTGTGTGGGCCGGCAACGCATCGCCGACCCGGTTTTCAATCAGGCGCTTTTCTGCAAGAGCGCCCGCGTGGCACGAAGGTGTGCCGTTCCATCCCCCGCTGCTCGGGTCAAAAGAGCTTAGATGCCGGGACAGATAAAAAAGTTGATGCAACAAAATGACTCAAAGCAACCCTTCGTCGAATAGTACCTGACTGCAAGCGTGGGTCATTCTCACTAATGGATTAACCCCATCATCCGACGCAGCGCCGATCATACCGGGGTTTAGCCAATAAACATTGGAAAAATACGCTGTTACTTATCGCCATAGCACGCTTTTCGTTACGTCCTTATGACAAAACGGTCATTCCCTCGATGTGACTCATTGGTTAGAACTGACTCCAGGTTGACGTCGCAACGGCGTCAACACCTTGGCTCGCCACGCCGGCAGCGAGCCGCCAACGGCAGAGTTTTTCTGCCTGACCCCGATGGGGGTCGACGCGACACAAACAGTCAACAAGTGAGGGAAACACCCTATGAGAAGACTTAAGCGTGATCCGTTGGAAAGAGCATTTTTGCGCGGATATCAATATGGCGTTGGTGGCAAATCCCGTGAGCTTTGCCCATTTACTCTACCGTCGGTACGCCAAGCCTGGATCAACGGCTGGCGGGAAGGACGCGGCGACAACTGGGACGGTATGACCGGCACTGCGGGAATCCACAGACTCAACGAACTTCACGCCGTCGGCTGACACAGGGCACTTATTCCGACACGACAATCTGAATTCGCAACGATTTAACCACGCACGTCCTTCCCGGACGGCGGGCTACGGCCCAGGGGCTCCTTCGAGGAGCCCTTTTTTATGCCTGACCGTATCCCGGCAGCGCTCCCGCCGATGCCATCGCCAGCAGGCTGGCTCCTACAGAATCCGGCGGTCGCCAAAAATCCCTGTGGGAGCCAGCCCGCCGGCGATGGCGTCCTAGGCTTCAGCGCAGGGCGGCGATCGCGTCCACGGACTCGCGGATCAGCGCCGGGCCCTTGTAGATGAAGCCGGAATAGATCTGCACCAGGCTCGCGCCCGCAGTAATCTTCTCCGCCGCGTGCTTGCCTTCGGTGATGCCGCCGGCCGCGATGATCGGCAGACGGCCGCCCAGCTCGGCAGCCAGCACCTTGACGGTGTGGGTGCTCTTGTCGCGAACCGGGGCGCCGGAGAGGCCGCCCGCCTCGTCGCCGTGCTCCATGCCTTCGACGCCCGCGCGGCTCAGGGTGGTGTTGGTGGCGATCACCGCGTCCATCCCGGTCTCGATCAGCGCCTGCGCCACCTGGGCGGTTTCCTCATCGCTCATGTCCGGCGCGATCTTGATCGCCAGCGGCACATGCTTGCCGTGCTGCAGGGCCAGTTCGGCGCGGCGCGTCGCCAGATCCGCCAGCAATTGCTTGAGCGAATCGCCGAACTGCAGGCTGCGCAGGCCCGGGGTGTTCGGCGAACTGACGTTGACCGTGACGTAACTGGCGTGGGCGTAGACCTTGTCCAGGCAGATCAGGTAGTCGTCCACCGCGCGCTCGACCGGGGTGTCGAAGTTCTTGCCGATGTTGATCCCCAGCACGCCCTTGTACTTGGCCGCCGCGACCCGCGCCAGCAGGTTGTCCACGCCGAGGTTGTTGAAGCCCATGCGGTTGATGATCGCCTCGGCCTCCGGCAGGCGGAACAGCCGGGGCTTGGGGTTGCCCGGCTGCGCGCGCGGGGTGACGGTGCCGATCTCGACGAAGCCGAAGCCCAGCTGCGAGAAACCGTCGATGGCCGCGCCGTTCTTGTCCAGGCCGGCCGCCAGGCCCACCGGGTTGGGGAAGTCCAGGCCCATGACATTCACCGGCACCTGCGCCGGGGCCTTGCACAGCAAGCCGTTGAGGCCCAAACGCCCGCCCGCGCCGATCAGGTCCAGCGACAGATCGTGGGAGGTTTCCGGGGAGAGTTTGAACAACAGCTGACGGGCCAGGGTGTACATGGTCGGCGATGACTCGGGCGGCGAAAAGAGGCGGCGATTATAGCCGGGCATCCGCCTGGCGCGCGAGGCGCACGCGCAAATCGGCCCGCGCTGGCATATGCCTTGCACCCACCATTCCATCCGCCCACGAGCCAACGTCGGCCGGCGGGCAAAGACAAGGGCGTCGTCACCCGGCATTGCACGGACAAGGCCGGGGGACGACGTTTTTTTTGAAGCCGCTTTGGCAGGTGCTTGCGATGAATGAACCCTCCGCCGGGCCCTTGGCCTGGGTCAACGGCAGCGACGCTCCGGAAAAGAACGCGATCGACCTCGGCTTCATGGCCCTGAGCGACTGCGCCTCGGTGGTGGTCGCCGCCACCCAGGGCTTCGCCCAGCCCTATGGCCTGACCCTGAACCTCAAGCGCCAGAGCTCCTGGGCCAACCTGCGCGACAGGCTGGTCAGCGGCGAACTGGACGCCGCCCATAGCCTGTACGGCCTGATCTATGCCGTGCACCTGGGCATCGGCGGCGTGGCGCCCACCGACATGGCGGTACTGATGGGCCTGAACCAGAACGGCCAGAGCCTGAACCTGTCCCACGGTCTGCAACGCCTGGGGGTGACCGCTCCTGAAGCGCTGGCGGCCCATGTGCACCAATCCCGGGCAAAACTGACCTTCGCCCAGACCTTCCCCACCGGCACCCACGCCCTGTGGCTCTATTACTGGCTGGCGAGCCAGGGCATTCACCCGTTGCGGGACGTCGACAGCGTGGTGGTGCCGCCGCCGCAGATGGTCGCCCACCTGCAGGCCGGGCGCATCGACGGCTTCTGTGCCGGCGAGCCTTGGGCCGCCGCAGCCGTGCAGCAGGACCTCGGCTTCACGATGGCGACCACCCAGGCCCTGTGGCCCGATCACCCCGAGAAAGTGCTGGGCTGCACCCAAGCGTTCGTCGAGCAATACCCCAACACCGCCCGGGCCCTGGTGATGGCCGTGTTGGAAGCCAGCCGCTTCATCGAGGCCAGTACGGAAAACCGGCGCAGCACCGCGCAACTCCTGAGCGCGCCGCCCTACCTGGACGCGCCGGCCTCGTGCATCGAGCCGCGCTTCCTCGGCGACTACGCCGACGGCCTCGGCCACCGCTGGCAGGATCCGCATGCATTGAGTTTCCACCGCGAAGGCGCCGTCAACCTGCCGTACCTCTCCGACGGCATGTGGTTCATGACCCAGTTCCGTCGCTGGGGTCTGCTGCGCGACGACCCGGACTACCTCGGCGTCGCCCGCCAGGTGCAGCAACTGGCGCTGTACCGCGACGCCGCCGCTGCCGTGGGCGTACCGGCAGGCTTCGCCGACATGCGCAGCAGCCAACTGATCGACGGCAAGGTCTGGGACGGCAGCGACCCGGCCGGCTATGCCCGCAGCTTCCGGCTGCACGCCCTCTGCGACAGCGCGCCGTCGCTGGCCCGCCGCTGACAGGAGACCGCGAACATGCTGCGCATTCTGCTGATCAACGACACCGCAAAAAAAGTCGGACGCCTGAAGGCCGCGCTGACCGAAGCCGGCTTCGACGTCATCGACGAATCCGGCCTGACCATCGACCTGCCCGCACGCGTCGAAACGGTGCGCCCCGACGTGATCCTGATCGATACCGAGTCACCGGGCCGCGATGTGATGGAGCAAGTGGTGCTGGTCACCCGCGACCGGCCCCGGCCGATCGTGATGTTCACCGACGAGCACGACCCCGGCGTGATGCGCCAGGCAATCAAGTCCGGGGTCAGTGCCTACATCGTCGAAGGCATTCACGCACAGCGCCTGCAGCCGATTCTCGATGTGGCCATGGCCCGCTTCGAAAGCGACCAGGCCCTGCGCGCCCAATTGCTGGCCCGCGACCAACAGTTGGCCGAGCGCAAGCGCATCGAACTGGCCAAAGGACTGCTGATGAAAATGAAGGACTGCAACGAGGAAGACGCCTACACCCTGATGCGCCGCCAGGCCATGAGCCGCCAGCAGAAACTGATCCAGGTGGCGGAGCAGATCATTGCCATGAGCGAGCTGCTGGGCTGAAACCACCCTGCAAGCCGCTACGGGTTGCCTGCGGTTGGCACAAATCTGGCTAAGCACTCCTCACAGGTAACCAACGGCGGTTGCCCCACCCTACGACAAAGACGTCGCTCATCTGCCTCGCCCCTGCGGCGATCCGGATAGCGGCGTCTTTGCGTTTTGGCCCCACTGACCGGGGCCGGTGGTGCGGCCGTGGCGGCGCGCCACCGGCTGGCATGACCCCTTCTCGGGACGACGGCTCCCGAGCCATTCACAGCTGAGGTGCGCGATGAATTCAAGCTTCTGGAAATCCGGCCATGCCCCGACCCTGTTCGCGGCCTTCCTCTATTTCGACCTGAGCTTCATGGTCTGGTACCTGCTCGGCCCGCTGGCGGTGCAGATCGCCGCCGACCTGCACCTGACCACTCAGCAGCGCGGCCTCATGGTGGCGACGCCGATCCTGGCCGGCGCGGTGCTGCGCTTTCTGATGGGCATGCTCGCCGACCGGTTGTCGCCCAAGACCGCCGGGCTGATCGGCCAGGTGATCGTGATCGGCGCATTGTTCGGTGCCTGGAAACTGGGCATCCACAGCTACGAACAGGCGTTGCTGCTGGGCCTGTTCCTCGGCATGGCCGGCGCCTCCTTCGCCGTGGCCCTGCCGCTGGCCTCGCAGTGGTATCCGCCGCAGCACCAGGGCAAGGCGATGGGCATCGCCGGGGCCGGCAACTCCGGCACGGTGTTCGCCGCGCTGATCGCCCCGGTGCTGGCCGCCTCGTTCGGCTGGAACAACGTGTTCGGCTTCGCCCTGATCCCGCTGCTGCTGACGCTCGCGGTGTTCGCCTGGCTGGCGAAGAACGCGCCGGAACGCCCGAAGGCCAAGGCCATGGCCGACTACTTCAAGGCGCTGGGCGATCGCGACAGCTGGTGGTTCATGTTTTTCTACAGCGTCACCTTCGGCGGCTTCATCGGCCTGGCCAGCGCCCTGCCCGGCTACTTCAACGATCAATACGGCCTGAACCCGGTGACCGCCGGCTACTACACCGCCGCCTGCGTGTTCGGCGGCAGCCTGATGCGGCCCTTGGGCGGTGCGCTGGCCGACCGCTTCGGCGGCATCCGCACCTTGCTGGCGATGTACACCGTGGCAGCGATCTGCATCGCGTTGGTCGGCTTCAACCTGCCGAACTCCTACGCGGCGCTGGCGCTGTTCGTCTGCACCATGCTGGGCCTGGGCGCGGGCAACGGCGCGGTGTTCCAACTGGTGCCGCAGCGCTTTCGCCGGGAGATCGGTGTGATGACCGGGCTGATCGGCATGGCCGGCGGCATCGGCGGCTTCGCCCTGGCGGCGGGCATGGGCGCCATCAAGCAGAGCACCGGCAGTTATCAACTGGCGCTGTGGCTGTTCGCGAGCCTGGGCGTACTGGCCTGGTTCGGCCTGCACGGCGTCAAGCGCCGCTGGAGAACCACATGGGGTTCGGCCGCCGTGACCGCCGCGCGGGTCTGAGCCGACCATGGCGCTGCAACTGAGTTTCGCCGAAGCCACCGCCACCGGCCCGCGCCCGGAGAACCAGGACGCCTTGCGCCTGGTCACCCCGGCCCCGGCGCTGGCGGCGAGCAAAGGCTTTCTGTTCGCCATCGCCGACGGCGTCAGCCAGTGCGCCGACGGCGGCCTGGCCGCCCGTTCGACCTTGCAGGCGTTGGCGCTGGACTACTACGCCACCCCGGAGACCTGGAGCGCGGCCCAGGCCCTGGACCGCCTGCTGCTGGCGCAGAACCGCTGGCTGCAGGCCAACGGCGGCGGTCAGCCGCTGCTCACCACCGTCAGCGCGCTGGTCATGCGCGGCCAGCGTTTCACCCTCGCCCACGTCGGCGATTGCCGGGTGTACCGCTGGCACGCCGACACCTTGCAACGGGTCACCGAGGATCACGTCTGGGAGCAACCGGGCATGCAGCACGTGCTCAAGCGCGCCCTGGGCCTGGATCAGCATCTGGTGCTGGATTTTCTCGACGGCGAACTGCGTGCCGGCGAGTGCTTCGTGCTGCTCAGCGACGGCGTGTGGTCCACGCTAGGCGACACGGCGATTGCGGCGACATTGCGCGACCAGCCGGACCTGGCCGTGGCCGCCCGCACGCTGGTCGCCGCCGCCCACCTGGCCGGCAGCCAGGACAACGCCAGCGCCTTGCTGGTGCGGGTGGACGCACTGGGCGAAGCGAATATCGGCGATGCGCTGATCCATCTGCAGCAGTGGCCGCTGCCGCCGCCGCTGAAACCCGGACAGGCCTTCGAAGGCTGGCAGGTGCAAGGCCTCATCGGCCACAGCCAGCAATCGATGCTGTACCGCGTGCTCGACCCGCAGGGTCAGGCCTGGCTGCTCAAGACCCTGCCGACACACTTGACGGACGATTCCCACGCAGGCCAAGCCCTGCTGTCCGAGGAATGGTTCCTGAAACGGGTCGCCGGGCGGCACTTTCCCGAAGTCCATGCGGCAACCCAGCGTCAGCATCTGTACTACGTGATGCGCGAATACGCCGGGACGACCCTAGCCCGGCTGTTCGAACAGCACGGCCCGTTGCCGCTGGCGCAATGGCGCGAGTTGGCCGAACGCCTGCTGCGCGCGGTGGGCCTGCTGCACCGCCGGCAGATCCTGCACCGCGACATCAAGCCGGAGAACCTGCTGCTGGGTGACGACGGCGAGCTGCGTCTGCTGGATTTCGGCCTTGCCCACTGCCCGGGGCTGTCGCGGGAAAGCACCGACACGCTGCCGGGCACGCCCAGCTACATCGCCCCCGAGGCCTTTCGCGGAGAAGCGCCCGCACCGTCGCAAGATCTCTATG
Source organism: Pseudomonas sp. B7(2017) (assembly GCF_002112745.1). Classification (NCBI taxonomy): domain Bacteria; kingdom Pseudomonadati; phylum Pseudomonadota; class Gammaproteobacteria; order Pseudomonadales; family Pseudomonadaceae; genus Pseudomonas; species Pseudomonas sp. B7(2017). The sequence continues at coordinate 71,461 of NZ_NEIP01000005.1, forward strand.
CGGTGGGCGTGACCCTGTACTTTCTGCTCACCGGGCATTACCCCTTCGGCGAGGTCGAAGCGTTCCAGCGCCCGCGCTTCGGGGTGCCGGTCAGCGCCGCCCGCTACCGGCCGGACGTGCCGGAATGGCTGGCGCAGTGCCTTGCGCGCGGGGTGGAGGCCGATCCCGCGCAACGCTACGAGACCGCCGAAGAATGGTTGCTGGTGCTGGAGCACGGCGAACGCCGCAGCCTGAGCGTCCGGCCCCGGCCTTTGCTGGAGCGGGAACCGCTGAAGGTCTGGCGGACGTTGGCGCTGGTGGGGTTGCTGGGCAACCTGGCGCTGCTGTTCCTGTTGTTCCATGGCTGACACCGGGGCGCTTCTTTCGCGGACGTGCGCCCCATTTGCGGGCAACCCGCTTCGATTCAGTGCGAAACCACGGGCCTCCCGCCACCCCGATCACGGCCCACCCCTTGAAAACCGCCGGATGCAGCCAGTTGGCACAACCGCTGCATTACCGTTTGCAACACACATAAAGCGCAGCCTTCAACGACGAAGGCCGCGCTTCCCGAGCGAACGGGATCAGGACAAAGGCGTCCTCGTCAGGCCACTGACGGGACGCCTTTTTTGTTTGCGCCACATTTGCCGAGCACGGCCCGACTGCCCACAAGAGGCAAGCCCCACGCTCCCGGAGAACCTGATGAAAAAACTCAAACTGGTGATGATCGGCAATGGCATGGCCGGGGTCCGCACCCTGGAGGAACTGCTCAAGCTGAGCGACGAGCTCTACGACATCACGGTCTTCGGCGCCGAACCGCACACCAACTACAACCGCATCCTGTTGTCGCCGGTGCTGGCCGGCGAGCAGACCTTCGAAGAGATCGTGCTGAACGACCTGGACTGGTACCTGGAAAACGGCATCCAACTGCTCCTCAACCGCAAGGTGGTGGAAATCGACCGGGTCAAGCGCCGGGTGATCGCCGAAGACGGCACCGAAGCCGAATACGACCGCCTGCTGATCGCCACCGGCTCCACGCCGTTCATCCTGCCGATCCCCGGCAACACCTTGCAGGGCGTGATCGGCTACCGCGACATCGCCGACACCCAGGCGATGATCGACACTGCCAAGACCCACAAGCACGCCGTGGTCATCGGCGGCGGCCTGCTGGGGCTGGAGGCCGCCAACGGCCTGATGCTGCGCGGCATGCACGTCACCGTGGTGCACCTGGGCGAGTGGCTGCTGGAACGGCAACTGGACAAGACCAGCGGCCAGCTCCTGCAGACCGCCCTGGAGGCTCGCGGCCTGCACTTTCGCCTATGCGAGCAGACCCAGGCCCTGCACGACGCCGGCAACGGCCGGGTCGGCTCCGTGCAGTTCAAGAACGGCGACATCATCCCCGCCGACCTGGTGGTGATGGCCGCCGGCATCCGCCCCAACACCGAACTGGCGGAAAAGGCCGGCATCCCGTGCAACCGCGGCATCCTGGTCAACGACACCCTGCAGACCTACGACCCGCGCATCTATGCCATCGGCGAGTGCGCCAGCCACCGAGGCATCGCCTACGGCCTGGTCGCGCCGCTGTTCGAACAGGCCAAGGTGTGCGCCAACCACCTGGCGCAACTGGGTTTTGCCCGCTATCAGGGTTCGGTCACGTCCACCAAACTGAAGGTCACCGGCATCGACCTGTTTTCCGCCGGCGACTTCATGGGCGGCGAAGGCACCGAGACCATCACCCTCTCCGACCCGATCGGCGGGGTGTACAAGAAACTGGTGATCAAGGATGACGTGCTGGTCGGGGCCTGTCTGTACGGCGATACGGCAGATGGCGGTTGGTATTTCCGGCAGATTCGTGAGAACCATGCCATCGGCGAGATCCGCGACCACCTGATGTTCGGCGAAAACGCCCTCGGCGACGTAGGACACCAAGGCCAGGACAAAGCCATGAGCATGGCCGACAACGCCGAAGTCTGCGGCTGCAACGGCGTGTGCAAAGGCACCATCGTCAAGGCGATCCAGGAGCACGGGCTGTTCAGCGTCGATGAGGTGAAGAAGCACACCAAGGCCGCCAGTTCCTGTGGCTCCTGCGCCGGCCTAGTGGAGCAGATCCTGATCAACACCGTCGGCGGCGCGGCGGACGTCAAGCCGAAAAGCGAAAAGGCCATCTGCGGCTGCAGCGACCTCAACCACGGCCAGATCCGCCAGGCCATCCGCCAGGAGCACCTGCTGACCATCGCCGGCACCATGAGCTACCTCAACTGGCGCACCCCCAACGGCTGCGCCACCTGCCGCCCGGCCCTCAACTATTACCTGATCTCCACCTGGCCCGGCGAAGCCAAGGACGATCCGCAGTCGCGCCTGATCAACGAGCGGGCCCACGCCAACATCCAGAAGGACGGCACCTACTCGGTGGTGCCGCGGATGTGGGGCGGCGTGACCAACCCGTCGGAACTGCGCCGGATCGCCGACGTGGCCGACAAGTACAACGTGCCGATGGTCAAGGTCACCGGCGGCCAGCGCATCGACCTGCTGGGGATCAGGAAACAGGATCTGCCGGGGGTGTGGAAAGACCTCGACATGCCGTCCGGCCACGCCTACGGCAAGTCCATCCGCACCGTGAAGACCTGCGTCGGCAGCGAGTTCTGCCGCTTCGGCACCCAGAACTCGACGCAACTGGGCATCGACCTCGAACACGACCTGTTCAACATGTGGTCGCCGCACAAGGTGAAGCTGGCGGTCTCCGGCTGCCCGCGCAACTGTTCGGAAGCGGGGATCAAGGACGTCGGCATCATCGGCGTCGATTCCGGCTGGGAGATGTACATCGGCGGCAACGGCGGGATCAAGACCGAAGTCGCCGAGTTCTTCGTCAAGCTCAAGACCGCCGAGGAAGTGCGCGAATACAACGGCGCGTTCCTGCAGCTGTACCGGGAAGAGGCCTTCTACCTCGAACGCACCGTGCATTACCTGCAACGGGTCGGCATGGAGCACATCAAGAAGGCCGTGCTGGAGGATCCGGAACGCCGCAGGGCGTTGAACGAGCGCCTGCAGTTCTCCCTGTCGTTCGAACAGGATCCGTGGAAGGAACGCCTGGCGCAGCCGCAGCTGAAGAAAGAATTCGACGTGATCCCCGTGAAAAACCTGGAGGTGCCGGCATGAACTGGCTCGATATCTGTGCCCTGGAAGAGATCAACGCCCTCGGTTCGCGGATCATCGCCGGGCCCAAAGGCGACATCGCGATCTTCCGCACCAGCGACGATGACGTGTTCGCCCTCGACGACCGCTGCCCGCACAAGGGCGGGCCGCTGTCCCAAGGGTTGATCTACGGCAAGCGCGTGGCCTGCCCGCTGCACAACTGGCAGATCGACCTTGAGTCCGGCGAGGCCCTGGCCCCGGACGTCGGTTGCGCCCACCACCATCCGGCCCGGGTCGAGAACGGTCGGGTGCTGCTGGCCCTGCGGGACGCCGTCTGATGGACCGCCAGACGACCGCCTCGACCTGCTGCTACTGCGGGGTCGGCTGCGGCGTGCTGATCGAGCATGACGGCGAGCGGATCCTCGGCGTCAGCGGCGATCCGGCGCATCCGGCCAACTTCGGCAAGCTGTGCAGCAAGGGCTCGACCCTGCACCTGACCGGCGACCTCGCGGCACGGGCGCTGCACCCGGAACTGCGCCTGGGCAAAGGCCTGGCGCGCAGCCGCTGCGACTGGGACACCGCGCTGGAACACGCCGCCAACGTGTTCGCCGACACCGTCGCCGAACACGGCCCCGACAGCGTGGCGTTCTACATCTCCGGGCAATTGCTCACCGAGGACTACTACGCCTTCAACAAACTGGCGCGAGCGCTGGTCGGCACCAACAACATCGACAGCAACTCGCGGCTGTGCATGTCGTCGGCGGTGGTGGGCTACAAGCGCAGCCTCGGCGCCGACGCGCCGCCGTGCAGCTATGAGGATCTGGAGCTGAGCGATTGCGTGATGATCGTCGGCAGCAACATGGCCTACGCCCACCCGGTGCTGTTTCGTCGCCTGGAAGACGCCAAATCCCGCCGCCCGCAGATGAAAGTCATCGTCATCGACCCCCGGCGCACCGACACCTGCGACCTGGCGGACCTGCATCTGGCGATCCTGCCGGGCACCGACGTCGCCTTGTTCCATGGGATTTTGCACCTGCTGGTGTGGGAAGACTGGATCGACCGGGACTTCATCCAGGCCCACACCGACGGCCTCGCCGAACTGAAAAGCCTGGTGCGCGACTACACCCCGGCGATGGTGTCGCAACTGTGCGGCATCAGCGTCGAGCAATTGCAGCAATGTGCTCAATGGATCGGCACGTCGCCCAGCTTCCTGTCGCTGTGGTGCATGGGTCTGAACCAATCCACCGCCGGCAGCGCCAAGAACAGCGCATTGATCAACCTGCACCTGGCCACCGGGCAGATCGGCCGTCCCGGTGCAGGCCCTTTCTCCCTGACCGGTCAGCCGAATGCCATGGGCGGGCGGGAAACCGGCAGCCTGTCCAACCTGCTGCCCGGCCACCGGGACGCGGCCAATGCGCAACACCGCGCCCAGGTCGCCGAATACTGGGGGGTGGAGCGCCTGCCGGACGCCCCCGGCCTGAGCGCCGTCGAACTGTTCGAGCAGGTGCGCAGCGGCAAGATCAAGGCGCTGTGGATCGCCTGCACCAACCCCGCACAGTCGATGCCCGACCAGAAAGCTGTCCGGACGGCGCTGGAGGCGTGTCCGTTCGTGGTGTTGCAGGAAGCCTTTCGCACCACGGAAACCGCCGCCTTTGCCGACTTGCTGCTGCCGGCGGCCAGTTGGGGTGAGAAGGAAGGCTCGGTGACCAACTCCGAGCGGCGGATTTCCCACGTGCGCAAAGCCATTTCCGCACCCGGCGAAGCGCGCCCGGACTGGGCGATCACCGTGGATTTCGCACAACGCCTGGAGAAACGTCTGCGCCCTCGGCAACCGAGCCTGTTTGCCTTCGAGCAGCCGGCCCAGTTGTTCGACGAATACAAACAACTGACCCGTGGCCGCGACCTGGATCTGTCCGGCATCAGCCACGCGCTGATCGACCGGATCGGCCCGCAGCAATGGCCCTTCCCCGCCGACGCCCGCCAGGGCACACCCCGGCTGTACGAAGACGGCATTTTTCCTACCGCCAGCGGCCGGGCGCAGTTCGTGGCCGATCCGTACCGCGCCGCCAAGGAACAGCGCGACGCACGCTTCCCCCTGACCCTGATCACCGGGCGCCTGCGTGACCAATGGCACGGCATGAGCCGCACCGGCACCGCTGCGCAGCTGTTCGGCCATGTCGGCGAGGCCGTTCTGAGCCTGCACCCGGACGAACTGCGTCGGCACCGCCTGCAACCGGGGAGCCTGGTCAACCTGAAAAGCCGCCGGGGTGCGGTGATCGTCGCCGTCGAGAGCGACGACAGCGTGCGGCCCGGCCAGGCCTTTCTGCCGATGCACTGGGGCGACCGTTTCCTCAAGGGCGGCGTTAACAGCCTGACCCTGCCCGCCTTCGATCCCCTGTCCAAGCAGCCGGAACTCAAGCACAGCGGCGTACGCCTGGAACCGGTGGAACTGCCGTGGCAACTGTTCGCACTCATCGAAGGCGATGTACAGCGACATTTCGATGCGCTGCGCTCCCTTTGTGAGGCATTTTCCTACGCAAGTTTCAGCTTGATCGGACGCGAACGTCCGGCATTGCTGATCCGTGCCGCCAGTTCCGGCGCACCGGATCCACGCTTGCTGCGTGAAATCGACGTGTGCCTGGCCCTGATCGAGGGCCCCGTGCTGGCCTATGACGACCCGCGCCGCGCCATCGGCAAACGGGTGCGCATCGAACACGGCCGGATCACCGCGATCCGCCTGGCCGGCGAGACGCTCGCTCAGCATTGGCTAAAGGGGCTGTGGTTGGAGGGCCGCACGGACGAACAGCTGCGCCGTTGGCTGCTGGCGCCGATGAGCGCGCCGCCGGGCAGCGCCCCGGCGCACGCCACGCAAGACAAGACCCTGTGCAACTGCAAGAACGTCAGCCACAGCGCGGTCTGCGCCGGCATCGATCAAGGGCTGGATCTGCCGGGGTTGAAAAAAGAGCTGGGCTGCGGCACGCAATGCGGCTCCTGCGTCCCTGAAATCAAGCGCCTGCTGGCTTCCCGCAGCCAGCCGGTCGCGGTCATCTGATGAGGAAAACACCATGAACGCAAAAGTCTGGCTGGTGGGTGCCGGCCCCGGCGACCCGGAACTGCTGACCCTCAAGGCCGTCCGCGCCCTGCGTGAAGCGGCCGTTGTGCTGATCGACGACCTGGTCAATCCGGCGGTGCTGGAGCATTGCCCCGCCGCGCGGGTCATCGCCGTGGGCAAGCGCGGCGGTTGCCGTTCCACGCCCCAGGCCTTCATCCACCGGCTGATGCTGCGCTACGCCCGCCAAGGCAAATGCACGGTGCGGCTCAAGGGCGGCGATCCGTGCATATTCGGGCGCGGCGGCGAGGAGGCGCAGTGGCTGCGTGAGCGCGGCGTCGAGGTGGAACTGGTCAATGGCATCACCGCCGGGCTGGCCGGGGCGACGCGCTGCGACATACCGCTGACGCTGCGCGGCGTGGCGCGGGGCGTGACGTTGGTCACGGCGCACACCCAGGACGACAGCCGACTGAACTGGCAGGCTCTGGCGCAGGGCGGGACGACCCTGGTGATCTACATGGGGGTGGCCAAACTCGGCGAGATTCGGGAACAGCTGCTGGCAGGCGGCATGGCGGCGGATACACCGGTGGCCATGATCGAGAACGCCTCCTTGGCGCAGCAGCGGGAATGCTGCAGCGATCTGGCGGCCATGGAGGAAGCGGCCCGGGCGTTCGGGCTGAAAAGCCCTGCGATCCTGGTGATTGGCGCGGTGGCCGGCCATTCGGCCCAACTCGTGTGGGAGCGCGGTTCGCCGGCAGCGGCGGCGCATCAGTCAGCCTGAGGCGCCCCGCCTCAGCAAATCGCAGGCAAAGAAAAGCCCGGCCTGAGCCGGGCTTTTCTCAAAGCGGCGAGCTAATTACTTAGCTTGGGCTTCAACCTGAGCTTCTACGCGACGGTTAACGGCGCGGCCAGCTTCGGTTTTGTTGTCAGCCACTGGGCGGGATTCGCCGTAGCCAACGGACTGAACGCGGTTAGCGCCAACGCCGTACTGGTTAACCAGAACTTGCTTAACGGCGTTTGCACGACGCTCGGACAGTTTTTGGTTGTAAGCGTCTGGACCTACGGAGTCAGTGTGACCTTCAACGGTGGTGGTGGTCGAAGGGTACTGCTTCATGAAGTCAGCCAGGTTCTTGATGTCGCCGTAGCTGTTTGGCTTAACAACCGACTTGTCGAAGTCGAACTTCACGTCCAGCTCAACACGTACGACTTCAGCAACTGCTGGGCAGCCATCAGCGTCAACGGTTACGTTGGCTGGGGTGTCCGGGCACTTGTCGACGTTGTCGCAAACGCCGTCGTTGTCGCTGTCGGAGCAGACTTCAGCAGGAGCTGGAACCGGAGCGGCTGCTGGCTTGGAGCCGCCACCGAAGTTCACGCCGATACCGATGCTTGGAGCCCACTCGGTGTCGCCTTTGTCGATGTTGTACTGAGCTTCAACGCCGGCACGGGCGTAGAAGTTGTCAGTGAAGTACAGCTTGGCGCCGCCGCCAACGTTGGCGAAGGTGGAGCGGTCACGACCGCCGGTGCCGTTCTGACCGATGCTCTGGTCGGAGAAGCCAGCCGATACGTACGGACGCAGCATGTCGCCCGGGTTGTTGAAGTGGTACAGAGCGTCCAGGGCGGTGTTTGCGCCCTTGATGTTACGACCGTCGTCGGAACGCACGTTGTGCACTTCGTCGTAGGCCAGACGCAGCTCAACGTCGTCGGTCAGGAAGTAACCAACGGAACCGCCGAACAGGTTGCCGTTGTTCTTGTAGTCACGAGCGCTGTCGAATTGCTCTTTCTTTGCGAAGCCTTCGATTTCAACTGCGCCTTGGCCTTGTGCCAGAGCGCCGAACGAAGTGGCGGCAATCAAAGAACCAATGGCCAAGCCCAAGGTGTTTTTCAGTTTCATCCGTTAAATCCCCATCTGGTGATTGTGAAGCAGTCCCGCAAACCGGGGGACAACTCGGCGGCAAGTCTATCAGAACTTGCCTACACGTAAGAGATATTTGCGCCGAACTAAGTTTCAGCAATGCCTGCAAATTTCTCACGCAATTTATCAAGAGCGCGCTTGTACCGCATTTTGGTCGCGCTCAGGCCCATGTGCATGATGTCTGCGATCTCCTGAAACTCCAGCTCTGCGACAAATCGTAGCACCAGGATTTCACGGTCGATCGGGTTCACATACACCAGCCAGCGATCCAGTCCACCCTTCTCCTCGGGTTTCGGCGCCTTCTCTTCCGACGCTTCTTCGAGGGGGTCAAGACTCAGTGCGTCCATCAAGCGACGCTTTCGCCGTTCCTTGCGATACTGCGTGATGCATTCGTTGTAGGTGATGCTGTATAGCCATGTCTTGAACTTCGACTTGCCCTCGAAATTCTTCAGGCCGTACAGCACCTTGAGCATCACTTCCTGACAGACATCGTCTGCGTCGCGATCGTTCCCGAGATACCGCGCACAAACGTTAAATAATGTCCGCTGGTAACGCCGCATCAGTTCTTCATACGCGCGCGTCACGTGAAACAGCTCGGTGTGCGAGCGCGCGACCAACTCCTCGTCAGAGAGCTCGCGGGGGTCGTAGCGCGTGGATAGCGTTTGGGCTTTATTCAAAACAGGTCGGGCCGACAGTCAGGTCAATGTCCACCGCCGCCAGCGACGGCTGGCATTTTGCGGCGGCATACATTAGCAGGGTTTGCCGGGTTAGCGGCTACTCACATGCTGCTCCAAAAGGATCCGATTGGAGAGAGAGACTAGCTCACCCTCATCGGTCAGCAATGTGGTTTTAACCGTGCCGATCTCCTCGATCTGCCCTTCGACCTCGCCAACACGCACTTGTTGCCCTACCTGATACAACTCACGCACATAGATGCCCGCCAGGATCTGACCGGCGATTTCCCGGCTTCCCAGGCCCATGGCCAGCGCAACCGCCAGACCAACGGTAATCAATACGATGACGATCACATGGTTCAGCAGGTCGGTCTTGACCTCAAGCTGGCTGATCGCGACCGAGATGCTGATGATGATCACCAGCCCCTGTGCGATGCGTCCAAGTCCTGAAGCGTAGTCCAGACCGACGCCTTCCGCCGCCCCGCGCACCAATCCGTTGGCCAGTTGGGCCAAGAGGACGCCGACGAGCAGCACCAGCGCTGCACCGAACACCTTCGGCACATACAGCGCCAGCATGTCCAGCGTAGCCGAAACCCGCTCAAGGCCAAGGGATTCTGCCGCAGAAACCAGGAAAATCAGCAGGACGAACCAATACACGATCTTGCCGATCAGGGTAGAGATCGGCACTTGCAGCCCCGCGCGGGACATCAGCTTGGTCAGGCCGGTGCCGGCCATCAGGCGATCCAGGCCCAGTTTGGCCAGCAATTTGGACAGCAAGGTGTCCAGCAGCTTGGCCACTACGAAACCGAGCAGCAACACGACGAGCGCGCCGAACAGGTTCGGGATGAAGTTGGCGACTTTTGTCCACAACGCAGTCATTGCAGTGACGAGGCTCTGGGTCCAGAGGTCAAGTTCCATATTCAATCAGCCTTATCAGCGGTGCGGGCGGTGGGTTTACGAAGACGGGAGACCGGCGCGACATGGGCCGAGCCGTTGTTCAGGGCGATCATCAGCGCGGGCAGCCAGCGGCCCAGCAGGCTGAACAGGTCGCCGGCGCCGACCTGGCGGTTGGCGGTTTTGAGCACGCGGCCAAGGCAGGCGTCGTCGTCACGGCTGGACGGCGAGGCGTTGAGCATGTCGCGCAAAGACTGTTCAAACGGATCGTGCATACGCACCTCTCGTGATGTCTGTGAAAGACGCGGGCAAATTTGGTCGGGTCACATGCGCCATGTTCACACCCAGCGCAAACGGCGGAACAGCCACCACTGCCCGAGCGCCACGGCGACCACGGTCAGGCAGGCGATCAGGAAGCCGTAGGGGCTGGTGGAGAACGGAATCCCGCCGACGTTGATCCCCAACAGGCCGGTGAGGAAACTCATCGGCAGGAAGATCCCGGTGATGATGCCGAAGCGGTACATGGTGCGGTTCATCCGCACGCTCAGGCGCCGGTCTTCGGCCTCCAGCACAAGCCCCACGCGCTCTCGGGTCAATTCGAGCTCTTCGAGGTAGCGGGTCAGGCTGTTGTTCAGTTCGTTCCAGTAATCGCCGTCGTCATCGACGAACCATGGCAGCCTTATCCGGGACAACTGTCCGAAAATATCCCGCTGCGGGGCCAGAAAACGCTTCAGTCCCGCCGCGCGTCGACGGATGTGCAGATTGGCGCCATGCTCGGGGGTATACCGTTCGTCGGCATCCAGCTTTTCTTCCTCGTCATCGACCATTTCCGAGAGGCAGGTGACCAGATCCTGCACCTTGTTGGTGAGGTACTGCGCCAGGTAGAGGATGAGCTCGGAAGACGTTTTCGGCCCCTTGCCTTCCGCCAACTGCGCCAGCAGTTCATCGGTGGCGCGCAACGGACGCAGGCGCAGGGAGATCACCCGCTGGGCCGACGCGAAGATACGCACCGACACCATGTCCTCGGGTTCGGCCCCCGGGTTGAGGTTGACCCCGCGCAGGAACAGCAGCAATTCGGAATCCGCCAGCGGCAGCAGGCGGGGCCGGGTGTTCTCTTCCAGCAGCAGGTCGCAGGCGAATTCGTTGAGTCCGCTGGACTTGCGCAGCCAGGTCTGGGTCTGCGGATGGCTGCGGTCCCAGTGCAGCCACAGGCTTTCATGGGCCTGCAGCTGCAGGTCGTCCAGGTCCGTCCGGGCTATCGAACGCGCACCGCCCTTGCCGTCCAGCACCAGGGCATGCACCAGCCCCCACTGCGCGTTGTCTTCCTCGAACATCCTCACCCCTGTGCGTACGGCGACTTATTCCGGCATCTTCAGCGGGCTCGGCGAGATGATCACGCCGTTGTTGTCCGCATAGATGTACTGGCCCGGATGGAACGTGACGCCGGCGAAGGTCACCGCGACGTTGAGGTCGCCGATGCCGCGCTTGTCGGTCTTCATCGGGTGGCTGGCGAGCGCCTGGACACCCAGGTCGGTCTGGGCGATGACGTCGACGTCACGGATGCAGCCGTAGATCACCAGCCCTTCCCAACCGTTCTTCGACGCCTTCTCGGCCAGCATGTCGCCCAGCAGCGCGCGGCGCAGGGAACCGCCGCCATCGACCACCAGCACCTTGCCGTTGCCCTTGAGCTCGACCTGCTCCTTGACCAGCGAGTTGTCTTCGAAGCACTTGATGGTCACGATTTCGCCGCCGAACGAATCGCGGCCGCCGAAATTGCTGAACATCGGCTCCAGCACCTGCACCAGCTCCGGGTAGGCGTCGCACAGGTCAGGGGTGAGGTAATGGATCATCGAAAAACTCCTGTAAAGAGGAAAACGATCAGGGATGCCGCATGCTGTTGAAACGAGTTCCGGTGGCCGCCGTTTACCTTGGCTTGCGCCATGGTCGCCGACCGAACCTGAACAAACGCTGAAACGTAATAGCTAAACAGTCACCATTTGTGACCAGAACCACGCAATGCGTCATATCTTAGCCGCAAGCGGCCCTGAACGAAATGCCCTTGTCAGAGCCTTGCGCTCATACCGCCGCAGCCAGATCCGGTTTCTCGCCCAGCAACGGCGTCTGCTGATCCGCCAGCCAACGCGCCACCAACGGCCACACGTCGGCCTGCGCGGCTTTGCTCACCAGCATCTCGACATGGCCGAAATTCTCGCTGAAGCCCTGCTCGCGCCCCAGATTGATGAATTGCTTGGTTTCGGAACCGATCTGCTCGTACAGCTTGCGGCAGGCCCACGCCGGATCTTGATGGTCCCCCGCCGCGCTCACCGCCAACACCGGCACCTTCACGTCGGCAAGGCCGGCCCACCAGTCCTTGTCCTTGTCGCCGAAACGCCCGAACAGGCCGTACCAGCGCATGCTTTCCAGGGCCAGGCCGATCGGCTCGTCCTCCGGGCCGCGCTTGAGCCGCGAGCCGGACAGCTGGGCAAAGCGCTTGAGGATGAAACGCCCGCTCCACTCCACCGGCGGAATCTTCAGCGGCCAGTAGGTGCGGCTGACCTGGGTGCCGAAGAACGCCGCCGACGCCACCGCCGGTTCGCCGAGGTACTCGCCGCCCAGCGCCGCCGCCAAGGTGATGCCGCCCAGGGAATGGCCGATCCAGTGCGGGACCTGCCCGCTCTGCTCACGCACGAACGCGGCGATGGCCGGCAGGTCGTAGCGGGCGTAGTCGGCGACGCGGTTGCGGCGGTAGTCCTCGTTGCGCCGGGACAGGCCATGGCCGCGCATCTCCGGTATCCACACGTCGAAGCCCAGGCGCGTCAGGTAGGCGCCCAGCCCCAGCCCCTTGGGAGAGAACCAGAACCGCCGGTTGGAAAAGCTGCCGTGCAGCAGGATCACCGGCACGCCGCGCGCGGCCGGTTCGTCGGCCATGCCCAGGCGGGTGACGGCCAGTTCGACGGTCGAGTCCGGGCTGTTGCCCGGTTTCAGCCGGTAGATGTCTTCGCTCAGATCGCCGCGCCGCTCGGCGCTGATCAGGGCGACGGGAAACAGGTTGCTGCTGCTTTGCATAATGCTCTTGCACAAAAAAGGGCGGCATCCGAAGGCGCTCGCCCTGTTTCAATCACTGAAAGACCGCCCCCCGGAGGGAGCGGTCCGTTCACATCGTTATCAAGCCTGGCCTTCGGCGAGGAAGAACCAGGTTTCCAGCACGGTGTCCGGGTTCAGCGACACGCTTTCGATGCCCTGCTCCATCAGCCACTTGGCCAGGTCCGGGTGGTCCGACGGGCCCTGACCGCAGATGCCGATGTACTTGCCGGCCTTGTTGCATGCGGCAATGGCGTTGGCCAGCAGTTTCTTGACCGCCGGGTTACGCTCGTCGAACAGGTGGGCGATGATGCCCGAGTCCCGGTCCAGGCCCAGGGTGAGCTGGGTCAGGTCGTTGGAACCGATCGAGAAGCCGTCGAAGAATTCGAGGAACTCTTCGGCCAGGATGGCGTTGGACGGCAGCTCGCACATCATGATCACGCGCAGGCCGTTGTCGCCGCGGGCCAGACCGTTTTCGGCCAACAGCTCGACGACTTGAGAGGCTTCGCCCAGGGTGCGCACGAACGGCACCATGATCTCGACGTTGGTCAGGCCCATCTCGTTGCGCACACGCTTGAGCGCACGGCACTCGAGCTCGAAGCAGTCGCGGAACGATTCGCTGATGTAGCGCGAGGCGCCGCGGAAGCCCAGCATCGGGTTCTCTTCTTCCGGCTCGTACAGCTTGCCGCCGATCAGGTTGGCGTATTCGTTGGACTTGAAGTCCGACAGACGCACGATGACCTTCTTCGGGTAGAACGCCGCGGCCAGGGTGCTGATGCCCTCGACCAGTTTCTCGACGTAGAAGCCGACCGGGTCGCTGTAGCCGGCGATGCGCTTGTCGACGCTTTCCTTGATGTCCTGCGGCAGGCCGTCGTAGTTCAGCAGCGCCTTGGGGTGCACGCCGATCATGCGGTTGATGATGAACTCCAGGCGGGCCAGGCCCACGCCGGCGTTCGGCAGCTGCGCGAAGTCGAAGGCGCGGTCCGGGTTGCCGACGTTCATCATGATCTTGAACGGCAGCTCCGGCATGGCGTCCACGGAGTTCTTCTTGACGTCGAAGCCCAGCTCGCCTTCGAAGATGTAGCCGGTGTCGCCTTCGGCGCAGGACACGGTCACGCCCTGGCCGTCCTTGAGCAGCTGGGTGGCGTTGCCGCAGCCCACCACCGCCGGAATGCCCAGCTCACGGGCGATGATCGCCGCGTGGCAGGTACGGCCGCCACGGTTGGTGACGATGGCGCTGGCGCGCTTCATGACCGGTTCCCAGTCCGGGTCGGTCATGTCGGAGACCAGCACGTCGCCGACCTGAACCTTGTCCATCTCGGACACGTCCTTGATGATCCGCACCTTGCCGGCGCCGATGCGCTGGCCGATGGCGCGGCCTTCCACCAGCACGGTGCCGGTTTCCTTGAGCAGGTAACGTTCCATGACGTTGGCCTGGGTGCGGCTCTTCACGGTTTCCGGACGGGCCTGCACGATGTACAGCTTGCCGTCGTCACCGTCCTTGGCCCACTCGATGTCCATCGGGCAGCCGTAGTGCTTCTCGATGATCATCGCCTGCTTGGCCAGTTCGCTGACTTCGGCGTCGGTCAGGCAGAAACGCGCGCGGTCGGCCTTGTCGACATCGACGGTCTTGACCGAACGACCGGCCTTGGCCTCGTCGCCGTAGATCATCTTGATCGCCTTGCTGCCCAGGTTGCGGCGCAGGATCGCCGGACGGCCGGCCGAGAGCGTGCCCTTGTGGACGTAGAACTCGTCCGGGTTCACCGCGCCCTGCACGACGGTTTCGCCCAGGCCGTAGGCGCCGGTGATGAACACCACGTCACGGAAACCGGATTCGGTGTCGAGGGTGAACATCACGCCGGCGGTGCCGGTCTCCGAACGCACCATGCGCTGCACGCCGGCCGACAGGGCGACCAGTTTGTGGTCGAAGCCCTGGTGCACGCGGTAGGAGATCGCACGGTCGTTGAACAGCGAAGCGAACACCTCTTTGGCGGCGCGGATCACGTTGTCCACGCCACGGATGTTCAGGAAGGTTTCCTGCTGGCCGGCGAAGGAAGCGTCCGGCAGGTCTTCGGCGGTGGCGGAGGAACGCACGGCCACGGCCACGTCAGGGTTGCCGGCCGACAACGCGGCGAACGCGGTGCGGATTTCGGCGTTCAGCTTTTCGGGGAATTCGGCTTCCATGATCCATTGGCGGATCTGGGCGCCGGTCTTGGCCAGCGCATTGACGTCGTCGACGTCGAGCGCGTCGAGGGCTTCGTGGATCCGGTCGTTCAGACCGCTCAGTTCCAGGAAATCGCGATAGGCCTGAGCGGTGGTGGCGAAGCCGCCGGGAACGGAAACGCCGGCGCCTGCCAGGTTGCTGATCATCTCGCCCAGGGATGCGTTCTTGCCCCCCACATGCTCAACATCGTGTTTGCCGAGCTTATCGAGGGAAACTACGTACTCTACCAAGGTGATCTCTCCACTAACTGTGTTGGAAAAGCTCAGAAACCGGCGGCTCGGGGGAGCGTCGGCCGGCTGTATGGCCTGGACCTGGAAAATAAGTGAGAATGCGGGCCGATGGCGGCCGGCAAACCGCGCCTATCATATCCAAGAATCAAGCGTCCTGTGTGGCGAATGACGCAGGACACTCACTTAAGGTCCAGGGTGCACATGAAACGATCCGCTTTCTTCATCTCCGATGGCACCGGCATCACCGCCGAAACCCTGGGTCAAAGCCTTCTGGCGCAGTTCGAGAACATTACCTTCAGCAAACTCACGCGGCCCTACATCGACACCGTCGAAAAGGCGCGGGCCATGGTACAGCAAATCAACAAGGCCGCCGAAGCGGACGGCCTGCGGCCGATCATCTTCGACACCATCGTCAACCAGGACATCCGTGAGATCCTGGCCACGTCCAATGGTTTCATGATCGACATCTTCTCGACCTTCCTGGCGCCGCTCGAACAGGAACTGACCGAGCATTCCTCCTACACCGTCGGCAAGTCCCACTCCATCGGCCACAACTCCAACTACATGGAGCGCATCGAGGCGGTGAACTTCGCCCTGGACAACGACGACGGCGCCCGCACGCATTATTACGACAAGGCGGACCTGATCCTAGTGGGCGTGTCGCGCTGCGGCAAGACGCCGACGTGTCTGTACATGGCCATGCAGTTCGGCATCCGCGCCGCCAACTATCCGCTGACCGAAGACGACATGGAGCGCCTGCAGTTGCCGGCCGCCCTGCGCGCCCACCAGCACAAGCTGTTCGGCCTGACCATCGACCCGGACCGCCTCACCGCGATCCGCAACGAACGCAAGCCCAACAGCCGCTATTCGAGCTACGCCCAGTGCGAGTTCGAAGTGCGCGAAGTGGAGAACCTGTTCCGCCGCGAGAACATCCCGCACATCAACTCCACGCATTTCTCGGTGGAAGAGATCTCGGCCAAGATCCTGGTGGAGAAAGGCGTCGAGCGGCGCTTCAAGTAGTACTGCGGCGCCCGCACCGGCGCCATCGCGAGCAGGCTCGCTCCCACAGTTTCTGTGCCACGCACGACATTGTGGGAGCGAGCCTGCTCGCGATTGAACGATGACGCAGTCGCTCAGATGACGAACAGATCGACAAACCGGTTCACCGCCGTCCCCTCCAGCCGCGCCTGATCCCTGCACAACGCCACGATCTCCCCGCACCGCTGCCCGCCAAAACGCGTCGCCAGGTTGGCCCTGAACTTGTCCTCCAGCAGGGGAATCCCCTCGGCCCGGCGCCGGCGGTGGCCGATCGGGTACTCCACCCGCACATTGTCGGTGTGGGTGCCGTCCTTGAAGAACACTTGCACCGCATTGGCGATGGAACGCTTGTCCGCCTCCAGGTACTCGCGGGTGAAGCGCGGATCCTCGACGATGATCATCTTGTCCCGCAGCTCATCGATGATCGGATGCGCCGCGTGGAAGCCGTCCTCGTAGTGCTCGGCCACCAGGTCGCCGAACGCCAGCGGCACGGCGGTCATGTATTGCAGGCAATGGTCGCGGTCGGCGGCATTGGCCAAAGGGCCGACTTTGGAAATGATGCGGATCGCCGATTCGTGGGTGGTGATGACGATCCGGTCGATCTCGCGCAGACGGTCGCGCACCTGCGGATGCAGGGCCACGGCGGCTTCGCAGGCGGTCTGCGCATGGAACTCGGCGGGGAAGCTGACCTTGAACAGCACGTTCTCCATCACATAACTGCCGAACGGCCGTGAGAGGCTGAAGGAGCGCCGGTCTTCAGGCTTGAGCGCCAGATCGCTGTTGGTGTGGCTGAACGACACGTCGTAGAAGCCCCACTGCCGGGCGCTCAGCACGCCGGGGATGCCCATCTCGCCGCGCATCGCGATGTCGGCCAGCCTGACGCCCCGGCTCGACGCGTCCCCCGCCGCCCAAGACTTGCGCGAGCCGGCGTTCGGCGCATGGCGGTACGTGCGCAGCGCCTGGCCGTCGGCGAAGGCATGGGACAGCGCCGACAGCAATTGCTCGCGGTTGGCGCCCATCAGTTTGGCGCTGACGGCGGTGGAGGCGACTTTCACCAGGATGACGTGATCGAGCCCTACGCGGTTGAACGAGTTTTCCAGGGCGATCACGCCCTGGATCTCATGGGCCATGATCATCGCTTCGAGCACCGCACGCATGTCCAGCGGCGTCTCGCCCCGGGCCACGCGCTGCTGCGACAGGTGATCGGCCACCGCCAAAATCGCGCCGAGGTTGTCGGACGGATGCCCCCACTCGGCGGCCAACCAGGTGTCGTTGTAGTCCAGCCAGCGCACGGCGCAGCCGATGTCCCACGCGGCCTTCACCGGATCGAGCCGGTAAGGCGTGCCCGGCACCCGCGCACCGAACGGCACGACGGTGCCCTCCACGAGCGGGCCCAGATGCTTGGTGCACTCCGGAAAGCGCAAGGCCAGCAGGCCGCAGCCCAGGGTGTCCATCAGGCAGTGGCGGGCGGTGTCGAGGGCCTCGGCGGATTCGGTCTTGAAGGTGAGGACGTAGTCGGCGATGTCCTGCAGGACACGGTCGTAGTCGGGGCGGTTGTTCTGGTCGACGTTGGCGCTCATGGTCGATTCACTCCGTGAAGTGGTTCGTTGAGGGGACCTCGGTTCAGGGCTAACGCTTTCTTATTGTGGAAATGCGGCTGTATCGATTCTGCTGTGGCGTCTGGGCTGACGCTATCGCCAGCAGGCTGGCTCCCACAGGGATCTCGGGTGGAGCAACCTGCGCGGTCGCCGCAAAACAAGGTGGGAGCCAGCCTGCTGGCGATGACGCCAGCGAAAGCACCGCCCGACAGGCTCCCACACCGTGTTCCGGTCAGGTCAGAAAGCGTCGCCGGGCACCCGGACGAAACCTTCCATCAGCACCCGCGCGCTGCGGCTCATGATGGCTTTCTTCACGACCCACTCGCCGTTCTCCAGGCTCGCCTCGGCGCCGACCCGCAGCGTCCCGGACGGATGGCCGAAGCGCACGGAATTGCGCTCGGTGCCGCCGGCCGCCAGGTTCACCAGCGTCCCGGAGATCGCCGCCGCCGTGCCGATGGCCACCGCCGCCGTGCCCATCATCGCGTGGTGCAGCTTGCCCATGGACAGGGCGCGCACCAGCAGATCGACGCCCTCGGCCGCCACTGCCTTGCCGCTGGAGGCCAGGTAATCCGCAGGCCGCGCGACGAACGCCACCTTCGGCGTGTGCTGGCGCTGGGCCGCCTCTTCCAGACGGGAAATCAGGCCCATGCGCAGCGCGCCGTGGGCGCGGATGGTCTCGAACATCGCCAGCGCCTTCGGGTCGCCGTTGATCGCGCCTTGCAGCTCGGTGCCCTTGTAGCCGATGTCCTCGGCGTTGACGAAGATCGTCGGAATGCCGGCGTTGATCATCGTCGCCTTGAAGGTGCCGACGCCGGGCACTTCCAGGTCGTCGACCAGGTTGCCGGTGGGGAACATCGAACCGCCGCCGCCCTCTTCTTCCGCCGCCGGATCCATGAATTCCAGCTGCACTTCGGCCGCCGGAAAGGTCACGCCGTCGAGCTCGAAGTCACCGGTCTCCTGGACTTCGCCGTTGGTGATCGGCACGTGGGCGATGATGGTCTTGCCGATGTTGGCCTGCCACACCCGCACCACCGCCACGCCGTTGCGGGGAATGCGGTCGGGGTCGACCAGGCCGTTGCTGACGGCGAACGAACCGACCGCCGCCGAGAGGTTGCCGCAGTTGCCGCTCCAGTCCACGAACGGCTTGTCGATGGCGACCTGGCCGAACAGGTAGTCGACGTCGTGGTCGGCCTTGATGCTCTTGGACAGGATCACGGTCTTGCTGGTGCTGGACGTGGCGCCGCCCATGCCGTCGATCTGTTTCTCGTAAGGGTCGGGGCTGCCGATCACCCGCAGCAGCAACGCATCGCGGGCCGGGCCCGGCACCTGCGCCGCTTCGGGCAGGTCCTGCAGGCTGAAGAACACGCCCTTGCTGGTGCCGCCGCGCATGTAGGTGGCGGGGATCTTGATCTGTGGTGCGTGAGCCATGGTGCTCCTTAATCGCCGGCGCGGACCTTGAGGCCCGCGCCGGCACAGCGTGGATTAGACGGCGGCCGCCGACTCTTCGAGGAAGTCCTGGGCAAAGCGCTGCAGCACGCCGCCGGCCTCGTAGATCGACACTTCTTCGGCGGTGTCGAGGCGGCAGGTCACCGGCACCTCGACGCGTTCGCCGTTCTTGCGGTGGATCACCAGCGTCAGGTCGGCGCGCGGCGTGCGGTCGCCGATCACGTCGTAGGTCTCGCTGCCGTCGATGCCCAGGGTCTTGCGGTCGGTGCCCGGCTTGAACTCCAGCGGCAGCACGCCCATGCCCACGAGGTTGGTGCGGTGGATGCGCTCGAAGCCTTCGGCGACGATGGCCTCGACCCCGGCCAGCCGCACGCCCTTGGCCGCCCAGTCACGGGACGAACCCTGGCCGTAGTCGGCGCCGGCGATGATGATCAGCGGCTGCTTGCGGTCCATGTAGGTCTCGATGGCTTCCCACATGCGCATCACCTTGCCTTCCGGCTCCACCCGGGCCAGCGAGCCCTGCTTGACCTTGCCGTTCTCCTGCACCATTTCGTTGAACAGTTTCGGGTTGGCGAAGGTCGCGCGCTGGGCGGTGAGGTGGTCGCCGCGGTGGGTCGCGTAGGAGTTGAAGTCCTCCTCCGGCAGGCCCATTTTCGCCAGGTATTCGCCGGCGGCGCTGTCGAGCATGATCGCGTTGGACGGCGACAGGTGGTCGGTGGTGATGTTGTCCGGCAGCACCGCCAGCGGGCGCATGCCCTTGAGCGGACGGGCCCCGGCCAGCGCGCCTTCCCAGTACGGCGGACGGCGGATGTAGGTGCTCATCTCGCGCCAGTCGTACAGCGGCGCGACCTTGGGGCCGGTGTCTTCGTGGATCGCGAACATCGGGATGTAGACCTGGCGGAACTGCTCAGGCTTCACCGCCGCCTTGACCACCGCTTCGATCTCTTCGTCGCTCGGCCAGATGTCCTTCAGGCGGATTTCCTTGCCGTCGGCCACGCCCAGCACGTCTTTCTCGATGTCGAAACGGATGGTGCCGGCGATGGCGTAGGCGACCACCAGCGGCGGCGAAGCAAGGAACGCCTGCTTGGCGTACGGGTGGATCCGCCCGTCGAAGTTGCGGTTGCCCGAGAGCACGGCGGTGGCGTACAGGTCACGGTCGATGATTTCCTGCTGGATCACCGGATCCAGCGCGCCGGACATGCCGTTGCAGGTGGTGCAGGCGAACGCCACGACGCCGAAGCCGAGCTGCTCCAGCTCCTGGCCCAGCCCCGCTTCGTCCAGGTACAGCGCCACGGTCTTGGAGCCCGGCGCCAGCGACGACTTGACCCACGGCTTGCGGGTCAGCCCCAGCTTGTTGGCGTTGCGCGCCAGCAGGCCGGCGGCGATCACGTTGCGCGGGTTGCTGGTGTTGGTGCAACTGGTGATGGCGGCGATGATCACCGCGCCGTCGGGCATTTGCCCCGGCACGTCGTCCCACTGTCCGGAGATGCCCTTGGCGGCCAGATCCGCCACCGCCACGCGGGCGTGGGGGTTGCTCGGGCCGGCCATGTTGCGCACCACCGAGGACAGGTCGAAGCTCAGGCTGCGCTCGTACTGCGCGCCTGTCAGGCTGTCGGCCCACAGGCCGGTGGTGCGGGCGTAGTTCTCGACCAACTGCACCTGCTCGTCGTCGCGGCCGGTGAGCTTGAGGTAGTCGATGGTCTGCCGGTCGATGTAGAACATCGCCGCCGTGGCGCCGTATTCCGGGGCCATGTTGGAGATGGTCGCGCGGTCGCCCAGGGTCAGGGCCGAGGCGCCCTCGCCGAAGAACTCCAGCCACGCGCCGACGACCTTCTGCTTGCGCAGGTATTCGGTCAGCGCCAGCACCATGTCGGTGGCGGTGATGCCCGGCTGCAGCTTGCCGGTCAGTTCGACGCCGACGCTTTCCGGCAGGCGCATCCACGAGGCGCGGCCGAGCATCACGCTTTCGGCCTCAAGGCCGCCGACGCCGATGGCGATCACGCCCAGCGCATCGACGTGCGGGGTGTGGCTGTCGGTGCCCACGCAGGTGTCGGGGAACGCCACGCGTTTTCCGTTTTCATCGGGGCGCACCTGAATCACCGGGGACATTTTCTCCAGGTTGATCTGGTGCATGATGCCGTTGCCCGGCGGGATCACGTCGACGTTCTTGAACGCTTTCTTGGTCCAGTTGATGAAATGGAAACGGTCCTCGTTGCGACGGTCCTCGATGGCGCGGTTCTTCTCGAACGCCTGCGCATCGAACCCGCCCGCCTCCACCGCCAGCGAGTGGTCGACGATCAGTTGGGTCGGCACCACCGGGTTGACCTGCGCCGGGTCTCCGCCCTGCCGGGCGATCGCGTCGCGCAGGCCGGCCAGGTCCACCAGCGCGGTCTGGCCGAGGATGTCGTGGCACACCACCCGGGCCGGGAACCACGGGAAGTCGAGGTCGCGCTTACGCTCGATCAGTTGCTTGAGCGAATCGGTGAGCGTGGCCGGGTCGCAGCGGCGCACCAGGTTTTCCGCCAGCACCCGGGAGGTGTACGGCAGGGTGTCGTAGCTGCCGGGCTGGATCGCCTCGACCGCGGCGCGGACATCGAAGTAGTCCAGGGCGGTGCCGGGGAGCGGTTTACGAAATTGTGTGTTCATCGGTCAGGACTCGGGGCACGGTAGTTTCAAAGGGCGAGGCCTGGCATCAACCTCGAAATTCACACGAACCCTGTGGGAGCTGGCTTGCCAGCGATTGCGGCGGGTCAGCCGCCATCGATGCTGGATATGACTCCGTCATCGCTGGCAAGCCAGCTCCCACAAGGACTTCGGTGAACGTCGGTATCGGTGCCTGACCTCCACCATTCAGCGACGTTCGATTGGCACGAACTTGCGCTGTTCGACGCCGGTGTACTCGGCGCTCGGACGGATGATGCGGTTGTTGGCGCGCTGCTCGAACACGTGCGCCGCCCAGCCGGTCAGGCGCGAGCAGACGAAGATCGGGGTGAACAGCTTGGTCGGGATGCCCATGAAGTGGTACGCCGAGGCATGGTAGAAGTCGGCGTTGGGGAACAGCTTCTTCTGCTCCCACATGGTCTTGTCGATGGCCTCGGAGACCGGGAACAGCACCTTGTCGCCCACTTCGTCGGCGAGCTTCTTCGACCAGCCCTTGATCACCTCGTTGCGCGGGTCGCTGTCCTTATAGATCGCGTGGCCGAAGCCCATGATCTTGTCCTTGCGCTCAAGCATGCCGAGGGTGCCTTTGATTGCCTCTTCCGGCGACGAGAAACGCTCGATCATTTCCATCGCCGCTTCGTTGGCGCCGCCGTGCAGCGGGCCGCGCAGCGAGCCGATGGCCGCCGTCACGCAGGAATACAGATCCGACAGGGTCGAGGCGCACACGCGGGCGGTGAAGGTCGAGGCGTTGAACTCGTGCTCGGCGTAGAGGATCAGCGAGACGTTCATCACCTTGACGTGCAGCTCGCTCGGCTTCTTGCCGTGCAGCAGGTGCAGGAAGTGGCCGCCGATGGACGGCTCGTCGCTGACGCAGTCGATGCGTTTGCCGTCGTGGCTGAAGCGGTACCAGTAGCACATGATCGCCGGGAACGCGGCCAGCAGGCGGTCGGTCTTGTCGCGCTGCTCGGAAAAGTCCTTCTCCGGCTCGATGTTGCCCAGGAACGAGCAACCGGTGCGCATCACGTCCATCGGGTGGGCGTCGGCGGGAATGCGCTCCAACACTTCCTTGAGCGCCTGCGGCAGGTCGCGCAGCTTGCTCAGCTTGCCTTGGTAGGCGGCGAGCTGGGCCTGGGTCGGCAGTTCTCCGTAGAGCAGCAGGTACGCCACCTCTTCGAATTGCGCATCCGCCGCCAGTTCGCGCACGTCGTAGCCGCGGTAGGTCAGGCCGGCACCGGCCTGGCCCACGGTGGACAGGGCGGTCTGCCCGGCGACCTGGCCCCGGAGCCCGGCGCCGCTGAGTACTTTTGCTTCGGCCATTGCTGTCTCCAATCTTCTTGAATTTGTTTGGGAAACTTGCGGGAGCGGGCCTGCCCGTCCCACAGGATCTGGTTCAGCCTTTCTTCTGCGCGAACAGCGCATCGAGCTTCTGCTCGAAGGTGTGGTAGTCGATGCGGTCATAGAGCTCCATGCGCGTCTGCATGGTGTCGATGACGTTCTGCTGGGTGCCGTCGCGGCGGATCGCCGTGTAGACGTTTTCGGCCGCCTTGTTCATGGCGCGGAACGCCGACAGCGGGTACAGCACCAACGACACGTCGGCGCCGGCCAGTTGCTCGGTGGTGTAGAGCGGCGTCGAGCCGAATTCGGTGATGTTGGCCAGGATCGGCGCCTTCACGCGGCTGGCGAACAGTTTGTACATCTCAAGTTCGGTGATGGCTTCCGGGAAGATCATGTCGGCGCCGGCCTCGATGCACGCCGCAGCGCGGTCCAGGGCGGACTCCAGGCCTTCGACGGCCAAGGCGTCGGTGCGGGCCATGATCACGAAGCTGTCGTCGGTGCGGGCATCGACGGCGGCCTTGATGCGGTCGACCATCTCCTGCTGGGTGACGATCTCTTTGTTCGGACGGTGGCCGCAGCGCTTGGCGCCGACCTGGTCTTCGATGTGGATGGCGGCGGCGCCGAACTTGATCATCGACTTGACGGTGCGCGCGACGTTGAACGCCGAGGCGCCGAAGCCGGTGTCCACGTCCACCAGCAGCGGCAGGTCGCAGACGTCGGTGATGCGGCGCACGTCGGTCAGCACGTCATCCAGGCCGGTGATGCCCAGGTCCGGCACGCCGAGGGAGCCGGCGGCCACCCCGCCGCCGGACAGGTAGATCGCCTTGAAGCCGGCGCGCTTGGCCAGCAGCGCATGGTTGGCGTTGATCGCGCCGACCACTTGCAGCGGATGCTCGCTGGCGACCGCGTCGCGAAAACGCTGGCCTGGAGTGTTCTGGTTGGAACTCATGACTCACCTCGTTCAGTGGCTGTCGGGTTGGCGCCGTCCTGGTAGTGACGGGCGATGTTGCGTTTGGAGGCGCCGATGTGGCGGCGCATCAGAAGTTCGGCCAGTTCGCCGTCACGGTCGGCGATGGCGTCGAGGATCCGGTGGTGTTCGGCAAAGGCCTGGCGCGGACGGTTGGGCGTGGTGGAGAACTGGATGCGGTACATGCGCACCAATTGGTAGAGCTCGCCGCAGAGCATCTGGGTCAGGGTGCGGTTGCCGCTGCCCTGGATGATCCGGTAATGGAAGTCGAAATCGCCTTCCTGCTGGTAGTAGCCGAGCCCGGCCTGGAACGCCGCGTCGCGCTCGTGGGTCTCCAGCACCTGGCGCAGCTCGTCGATTTCTTCGCTGCTCATGCGTTCGGCCGCCAGGCGGCACGCCATGCCTTCGAGGGATTCGCGGATCTCGTAGAGCTCCAGCAGTTCGGCGTGGCTCAGCGACACCACCCGCGCCCCGACGTGCGGCACCCGCACCAGCAGACGCTGGCCTTCCAGGCGATGAATGGCCTCGCGCAGCGGGCCGCGGCTGATGCCGTAGGTGCGCGCCAGCTCAGGTTCGGAGATCTTGCTGCCCGGGGCGATCTCCCCCTTGACGATGGCGGCCTGGATGCGCCGGAAGACGTTTTCCGAGAGCGTTTCCGAATCGTCGCCGCTGGCGACCGGAGGATCGAGTTGATCCAGCATATTGTCGACACCTTGAATTCCAATGCGGCAAAAACTAGCCAATTAGCCCGCATCAGTCAAAGGATAAATAGACATTGTCGACAATCGTCTAATAACCCGCGATTCCAACCCCATGGGTTATAGACCGCCCCCGGCGCTGGCGCCATAAATGCGTCGTGCTAGAATGCCGCCCGCATTTGCGGGTCATTTGCACGGCTTGTCATAAAAAGCTGATAGGCACACGAAGGCACACGGGCAGACAGGACCTCCTGATGCCGTGGCCCTGAACCGAGAACGGAACGCTGCTCGCCAGGATTTATGAGACTCAAGCCCTTCCCCACATTCTTCGCGCTGTTCTGCTTGCCCGCCCTTGCCGCCGCCGGGGAGAAGACCGTGTACGGCCTCAACGAGTACGCGGCGCTGGACGGCATCAACCTGGAAGTCGCGGCCAAGCTCGACACCGGCGCCAAGACCGCCTCGCTGAGCGCCCGCGACATCAAGCGCTTCAAGCGCAACGGTGAGTCGTGGGTGCGCTTCTACCTGGCCATCGACAAGGCGCATTCGCACCCGATCGAGCGGCCGCTGGCCCGGGTCAGCAAGATCAAGCGCCGCGCCGGCGACTACGACCCCGAAGAGGGCAAGCAGTACACCGCCCGCCCGGTGATCGAGCTCGACATCTGCATGGGCGCGGCGATGCGCAGCATCGAAGTGAACCTGACCGACCGCAGTGCGTTCCAATACCCGCTTCTGATCGGCTCCGAAGCGCTCAAGCGCTTCGATGCGCTGGTCGACCCCAGTCTTAAATACGCTGCCGGCAAGCCTGCCTGCGCCATCGCCGCTCATACCGCCGAGTAATTTCAATGCGTTCTCTTACCTTCCACCTGAAAATCCTGATCGCCGTCCTCGTGCTGCTGGGCGTCTCGGTCACGGCCTATCAGATTTTCGTGCTCGGCATCCCGGTCACCGAAGACGCCACCGACGACCTGTGGAACATCGACGCCAAGGTCGAGTTCGTCGCCAGCACCAAGGACCCGGTCAAGATCCAGATGTTCGTGCCGCCCCTGAGCCGCGACTACGTCAGCCTCAACGAGAGCTTCATCTCCAACAACTACGGGGTGGCGGTCAACCGCATCGACGGCAACCGCAAGGTCACCTGGTCGGCGCGTCGGGCCAAGGGCAACCAGACCCTCTACTACCGCCTGGTGCTGACCAAGCGCTACACCGCCGAGAAATCCAAGGTCAAAGGCCCGACCTTCCGCGACAGCATGGCCATCGAAGGCCCCGAAAAGATCGCCGCCGAAGCCCTGCTCGCGCCGATCCGCCAGCACTCGGCCGACGTCGAGACCTTCATCGGCGAGGCGATCAAGCGGGTCAATAACGTCAACGACGACAACGTGAAACTGCTGCTGGCGGGCGATCCGTCCACCGCGCACAAGGCCAAGATCGTCGAGCTGCTGCTGTCCATCGCCCACGTGCCGGTGGAAAAGGTGCACACCATCCGCCTGGTGGCCGACCAGCCGCAGATGCCTGAACTGTGGCTGCGCAGCTTCAACGGCACCGACTGGCTGTACTTCAACCCGGAAACCGGCGAACAGGGCCTGCCGACCGACCGTCTGCTGTGGTGGATCGGCGACGAGAACCTGATCACCGTCGACGGCGGCAAGAAGGCCAACGTGACCTTCAGCCTGAACAACAGCGAAATGAACGCCATCCGCCTGGCCAAGCTGACCGACGAGAACACCGACGCCAACTTCCTCGAATACTCGCTGTACGGCCTGCCGCTGCAGACCCAGCAGACCTTCATGATCATGGTGATGATCCCGATCGGCGTGCTGGTGATCCTCATCCTGCGCAACCTGATCGGCCTGCAGACCCTGGGCACGTTCACCCCGGTGCTGATCGCCCTGGCCTTTCGCGAGACGCAACTGGGCTTCGGCATCTTGCTGTTCACCGTGATCACGGCGCTGGGCCTTTCGCTGCGCTCGTACCTGGAACACCTGAAGCTGCAGATGCTGCCGCGCCTGTCGGTGGTGCTGACCTTCGTGGTCGTGCTGATCGCCGCCATCAGCCTGTTCAGCCACAAGCTGGGGCTTGAGCGCGGGCTGTCGGTGGCGCTGTTCCCGATGGTGATCCTGACCATGACCATCGAACGCCTGTCGATCACCTGGGAAGAGCGCGGCGCCAGCCATGCGATGAAAGTGGCCATCGGCACGCTGTTCGCCGCGTCCCTGGCGCACCTGATCATGACCGTGCCGGAGCTGGTGTACTTCGTGTTCACCTTCCCGGCGGTGCTGCTGATCCTGGTGGGCTTCATGCTGGCCATGGGTCGCTACCGCGGCTACCGCCTGACCGAACTGGTGCGCTTCAAGGCTTTCCTGAAGAAGGCTGACGCCTGATGTTCGGTTTCTGGAAGACCTGGAAGGCCCTGGAAGCCCGCGGCATCATGGGCATCAACCGGCGCAACGCGGACTACGTGCTCAAGTACAACAAGCGCAGCCTGTACCCGATCGTCGACGACAAGATCATCACCAAGGAGCGCGCGCTCCAGGCCGGCATCCATGTGCCGGAACTGTATGGCGTGATCTCCACCGAGAAGGAAATCGACAAGCTCGGCGAGATCATCGGCGGGCGCAACGATTTCGTGATCAAGCCGGCCCAGGGTGCCGGCGGCGACGGCATCATCGTGGTCGCCGACCGCTTCGAGGGCCGCTACCGCACGGTGTCGGGCAAGATCATCAGCCACGAGGAGATCGAGCACCACATCTCCAGCATCCTCACCGGCCTGTATTCCCTGGGCGGGCACCGCGACCGGGCGCTGATCGAGTACCGGGTGACCCCGGACCAGATCTTCCGCAGCATCAGCTACGAAGGCGTGCCGGACATCCGCATCATCGTGCTGATGGGCTACCCGGTGATGGCCATGCTGCGCCTGCCGACCCGCCAGTCCAACGGCAAGGCCAACCTGCACCAGGGCGCCATCGGCGTCGGCGTCGACCTGGCCACCGGCCTGACCCTGCGCGGCACCTGGCTGAACAACTTCATCAGCAAGCACCCGGACACCACCAACGCGGTGGACGGCGTACAGCTGCCCTACTGGGACGGCTTCATGAAGCTGGCCGCCGGCTGCTACGAACTGTGCGGCCTGGGCTACATCGGCGTGGACATGGTGCTGGACCAGGACAAGGGCCCGCTGATCCTCGAACTCAACGCCCGGCCGGGGCTGAACATCCAGATCGCCAACGACTGCGGGCTGACGTCGCGCACCCATGCGGTCGAGGCGCACCTGGAGCAGCTCAAGGCCCGGGGCATCACCGAGACGGCGGCGGAGCGCGTGGCGTTCACCCAGGAAATGTTCGGGCACATCCCGACGGTCGAGGGCTGATCCGGCGCCGCGTCGCGACCTTCGAGCAGGCTCGCTCCCACAGGGCTCATGTGCATTGGCGCGCCCTGCAGAACGGCCCCCGATCTGCCAATCCCCGACATCCCCTCTAGGAGCGAACCCCTGAGGGGACTACAATCCCCACCCCGCCTCGATGGCCGATTTGCCCCGCCCATGCCGACCTGTTCCGTACACCTGCTGCCCTACCGCGCCGATCCCGCCGACTACTTCGCGGCTGTCCGCCACGCCCCCGGCGCCGTGCTGCTCGACAGCGGCCGCCCGAGCGCCGACCGCGGCCGCTTCGACCTGCTCAGCGCCTGGCCGCTGGAGCAACTGGCGGTGTTGCCGGACGAAAGCGGCGAGCGCTTCCTGCAACGCCTGCGCAGCCAACTGGCGCGCCTGGGCGACGCCGCACTGCCCGACGGCAGCGAACTGCCGTTCGCCGGCGGCCTGATCGGCTACCTGAGCTACGACTTCGGCCGGCACCTGGAGAACCTGCCGAGCCAGGCCATGGATGACCTGCAATTGCCCGACGCACGCTTCGGCCTGTACGACTGGGCCCTGATCAGCGATCACCTGGCGGCCACCAGTCAGCTGGTGTTCCATCCGTCAGTGAACGACAACGAAAGGCAGCGCCTGATCGAGCTGTTCAGCCGGCCCGCGAACGCGGCAGACGCGCCTTTTGGCCTGAAGTCGCCGATGGCGGCCGACCTCTCGGCCGATGACTACCGTCAGGCCTTCGAGCGCATCCAACAGTACATTCAGGCCGGCGACTGCTATCAGGTCAACTTCGCCCAGCGCTTCCGCGCCCCGTGCGAAGGCGATCCATGGCTGGCGTACAAGGCGTTGCGCGCAGCCTGCCCGACGCCGTTTTCCGGCTTCCAGCGCCTGCCCGACGGCGGCGCGGTGCTGAGCCTGTCGCCGGAGCGTTTCGTCAAGGTCAGCCGGCGCCAGGTGGAGACCCGGCCGATCAAGGGCACCCGCCCCCGCGGCGCAACGGCGGCCGAAGATGCCGCCAACGCCGCCGAACTGCTGGACAGCCCCAAGGACCGCGCGGAAAACCTGATGATCGTTGACCTGCTGCGCAACGACCTGGGCCGCACCTGCCGCACCGGGTCGGTGCGGGTGCCGGAGCTGTTCAGCCTGGAAAGCTATCCGAACGTGCATCACCTGGTCAGCAGCGTGACCGGCGAACTGGCGGACGGCCGCGACGCGCTGGACCTGATCGCCGGCAGCTTCCCCGGCGGTTCGATCACCGGCGCGCCGAAGATCCGCTCGATGCAGATCATCGACGAACTGGAGCCGACCCGGCGCGGCCTGTACTGCGGCTCGTTGCTGTATCTGGACGTGCGCGGCGAGATGGACAGCTCCATCGCCATCCGCAGCCTGTTGGTCAAGGACGGGCAGGTGTGCTGCTGGGGCGGGGGCGGGATCGTCGCCGACTCGGACTGGCAGGCGGAATACCAGGAATCGATCACCAAGGTGAAGGTCCTGCTCGAGACCTTGCAGAACCTCTGAGCGGTGTGGCGAGGGCCCTGGGGCCCTCGCCACAACAAGCCTTACAGGCTCAAGTCCCGGTTCGACGCCTTGAGGAACTCCTGCTTCAGTTCGGCAAAGCTGTGCACCGCCGGGAACTGCGGGAACTCACGGATCACGTTGTCCGGCGCGTGGAACAGGATCCCGGCGTCCGCCTCGCCCAGCATGCTGGTGTCGTTGTAGGAATCGCCGGCGGCGATCACCCGGTAATACAAACTCTTGAAGGACAGGACCGACTGACGCTTGGGATCTTTCTGACGCAGTTGGTAGCCGGTCACCCGCCCGCTGTCATCGGTGACCAGACGGTGGCAGAGCAAGGTCGGGAAGCCCAACTGACGCATCAGCGGCTGGGAAAACTCATAGAAGGTGTCCGACAGGATCACCACCTGGAAGCGCTCGCGCAGCCAGTCGACGAATTCCGCCGCGCCGTCCAGCGGCTTGAGGGTGGCGATCACTTCCTGGATGTCCGAAAGCTTGAGGCCGTGCTCGTCGAGGATCCGCAGGCGCTGTCTCATCAGCACGTCGTAGTCGGGAATGTCCCGGGTGGTGGCCTTGAGCGATTCGATTCCGGTTTTTTCGGCGAAGGCGATCCAGATTTCCGGCACCAGCACCCCTTCAAGATCAAGACAGGCAATTTCCACAACGACACTCCGTTTTTTAATGTTTATCGGGCCGAGCGAGCCCGAACTCTAGCCGCTCGCCCCCGGCCGCGCAACGCAGAGGGCGCCCCGGCGGGCCGCGCTTTTTGTTACCATCGGCGCCACATAGAGCGCCCAGCGCCACCGACCTGTAGGAAGCCGCCCTGATGAGTGCAACGTTCGACATCGTGGAACTCGCCACGACCTATGCCAGCAAATCCCCGCAGGACATCCTGAAGCTCGCCTTCGCCGAGTTCGGCGACGACCTGTGGATATCCTTCAGCGGCGCCGAGGACGTGGTGCTGGTGGACATGGCCTGGAAGCTGAACAAGAACGTCAAGGTGTTCAGCCTCGACACCGGCCGCCTGCACCCGGAAACCTACCGCTTCATCGATCAGGTGCGCGACTTCTACAAGATCGACATCGACATCGTCTCGCCGGACCACACGAAACTGGAACCGTTCGTGAAGGAAAAGGGCCTGTTCAGCTTCTACAAGGACGGCCATGGCGAATGCTGCGGCATCCGCAAGATCGAGCCGCTGCGGCGCAAGCTGTCCGACGTCAAGGCCTGGGCCACCGGCCAGCGCCGCGACCAGAGCCCCGGCACCCGCAGCGCGGTGGCGGTCATGGAGATCGACTCGGCGTTCTCCACACCGGAGCGCACCCTGTACAAGTTCAACCCGCTGGCGCAGATGACCAGCGAAGAGATCTGGGGCTACATCCGCATGCTGGAACTGCCTTACAACAGCCTGCACGAGCGCGGCTTCATCAGCATCGGCTGCGAGCCCTGCACCCGCCCCGTGCTGCCGAACCAGCACGAGCGCGAAGGCCGCTGGTGGTGGGAGGAAGCGACCCAGAAGGAATGCGGGCTGCACGCGGGGAACATCATCAGCAAGGCGTAACGCCCTTCGCCAGCAGGCTGGCGATAACGCTACGTCACGCAACATCGATGTCGGCAGTGCCGGCCTCATCGCTTGCAGGCAAGCTCCTACACAGATTTCACCCGTCTCAAAAATGTGTACACAGGAATGTCACCATCCGTGCCATTTATGTGTGCACTTTTCGTTTCTGCGCCCTGAAAAGTTACACCCGCCGCTCCCCCGCCCTTCTTTCATTCCCCCTCGAAATCCCCTGCGAAAAATAAATACCTGTTCAACCGGTCAATTTATATCGTCTCCATTTCAGTCACTTATCGCAGATCGATAACTTTTCGAAATGAGCGACGCTTTCCATAGATCGCCGACTGGCACGCATCTGGCTTAAGTGCATGCATGTTTTGTATACAAAACTATTCAAGACATACACACACTTTCGATCCGCACGCCTGAAGCGCCCTATCCCGTACAGGCTGCAGACGCCCCATCACCAGTGATGCCTCACTGGCCGCGACGAAGATTTGTCGAGCCCCAACGCTCATGCACAGTCATCGCGGCCCGGACATCAGGAGCCTGCCGGAATGCGTACAAGTCTCTCCAACAACATCGCGCTGAATCTGCCCGCCGCTTCCCCCGACCGAACCGTGACCGGCGACGATGCCGCTGAACCGCTGCAACTGAGCCCGCGCCTGCACAACCGCGACCTCGCGCCGACCAAGGCCGAAGGCCGGCGCTGGGGCCGCTACAGCATCTTCGCCCTGTGGACCAACGATGTGCACAACATCGCCAACTACTCGTTCGCCATCGGCCTGTACGCCATGGGCCTGGGCGGCTGGCAGATCCTGCTGTCGCTGGGCATCGGCGCGACGCTGGTGTACTTCTTCATGAACCTGTCCGGCTATATGGGGCAGAAGACCGGCGTGCCGTTCCCGGTCATCAGCCGGATCAGCTTCGGCATCCACGGAGCGCAGATTCCGGCCCTGATCCGGGCGGTGATCGCCATCGCCTGGTTCGGCATCCAGACCTACCTCGCCTCGGTGGTGTTCCGCGTGCTGCTCACGGCGATCCATCCGGGCTTCGCCGACTACGACCACAACTCGATCCTCGGCCTGTCGAGCCTGGGCTGGGTGTGTTTCGTGGCGATCTGGCTGGTGCAACTGACGATCCTGGCCTACGGCATGGAAATGGTGCGGCGCTACGAAGCCTTCGCCGGCCCGGTCATCCTGCTGACCGTCGCCTGCCTCGCCGCGTGGATGTACACCCAGGCCGACGCGACCATCGCCTGGTCGATCCGCGAACCGCTGACCGGCGCCGAGATGTGGCGCAACATCTTCGCCGGCGGCGCGCTGTGGCTGGCGATCTACGGCACGCTGATCCTCAACTTCTGTGACTTCGCCCGTTCCTCGCCGTGCCGCAAGACCATCAAGGTCGGCAATTTCTGGGGGCTGCCGGTGAACATCCTGGTGTTCGCCGGCATCACCGTGCTGCTGTGCGGCGCGCAGTTCCAGATCAACGGGAAGATCATCGAAAGCCCGACCGAAATCATCGCCTCGATCCCGAACACCTTCTTTCTGGTGCTCGGCTGCCTGGCGTTCCTGATCGTCACCGTGGCGGTGAACATCATGGCCAACTTCGTCGCCCCGGCCTTCGTGCTCAGCAACCTGGCACCGAAATACCTGACCTTCCGCCGCGCCGGCCTGATCAGCGCCACCCTCGCCGTGCTGATCCTGCCGTGGAACCTCTACAACAGCCCGTTGGTGATCGTGTATTTCCTGTCGGGCCTGGGCGCCCTGCTCGGTCCGCTATACGGGGTGATCATGGTCGACTACTGGCTGATCCGCAAAGGCCGGATCCACGTGCCGCAGCTCTACAGCGAACACCCTGCCGGCGCCTATTACTACAGCCGCGGGGTCAATCTGCGCGCCGTGGCGGCGTTCATTCCTGCGGCGCTGATCGCCATCGTCCTGGCGCTGGTGCCGGGCTTCCACAGCGTTTCGCCGTTCTCCTGGCTGACCGGCGCCGGCATCGCCGCACTGCTCTACCTGATCATCGCCCAGCGCCAGCCGCACTACGCCGACGTCAGCGGCGAGGCCATCGCCGTCGACAACGTCAGCCACTGAACCTTCCGGCGGCCCGCCGACGGGCCGCAGCACCCACAGCAATAAGGACTTTCCATGCGCATTCTCGTGGTCAACGTCAACACCACCGAATCCATCACCCAGGCCATCGCCCGTTCCGCCCAGGCGGTCGCGGCCCCCGGCACCGAAATCGTCGGCCTGACCCCGTACTTCGGCGCCGACTCGGTCGAAGGCAATTTCGAAAGCTACCTGGCCGCCCTCGCCGTGATGGACCGGGTGATGGCCTACGACCAACCGTTCGACGCCGTGATCCAGGCCGGCTACGGCGAGCACGGCCGCGAAGGCCTGCAGGAGCTGCTCAACGTGCCGGTGGTGGACATCACCGACGCCGCCGCCAGCACCGCGATGTACCTGGGCCACGCCTATTCGGTGGTCACCACCCTGGACCGCACCGTGCCGCTGATCGAAGACCGGCTCAAGCTGTCGGGCCTGTGGGACCGTTGCGCCTCGGTGCGGGCCAGCGGCCTGGCGGTGCTGGAGCTGGAGCACGAGCCGCAGCGCGCAGTGGAGGCCATTGTCCGCCAGGCCGAGCTGGCGGTGACCCAGGACAAGGCCGAAGTCATCTGCCTGGGCTGCGGCGGCATGGCCGGGCTCGACGAACAGATCCGCCAGCGCACCGGCGTGCCGGTGGTGGACGGCGTGACCGCCGCGGTGACAGTCGCCGAATCGCTGGTGCGGCTGGGGCTGTCGACGTCCAAGGTGCGCACCTATGCGACGCCGCGGCCGAAGACCATCATCGGCTGGGGCGGGCGGTTCGGCCGCTAGGCCGCGTCATCGTTCATCGCCGGCAGGCGGGCTCCCGCATTCGAATCGCCTCTCACCCTGTGGGAACCAGCAGCTGGCGATGGCGGTGGGTCAGGCACTGGTGATGCTGGATGTGCCGGCCTCATCGCTTGCAGGCAAGCTCCTACAGGTTTTGTGATGGGCAGAAATCTTGCGGGCCGTCGGCAACCACTGTTGGAGCCAGCCTGCTGGCGATCGGCCGCGCCTCGCCTCCGAACCAGACTCAGACCGCACTGAACCGCTGCGCCAGCCCCTGCCCGGCGAACTGCTCGATGATGAAATCGACGAACGCCCGGGTCTTGCCCGGCAGCAGCCTGTGCTCGGCGTAATAGATGGAGATGTTGCCGTCGTCGACGTACCAGTCCGGCAGTACCCGCCGCAACGTGCCGGCCTCAAGGTAAGGCACGGCGAACGGCATGCTCACCAAGGCGATTCCCAACCCCTGCACCGCCGTGGCGCAGGCCGCTTCGGAATCGCTCATGGTCATGCGTGCCTTGAGGGTCAACGGGCTGTGCTGACGGTTGCGGTGGGTCAGTTGCCAGGAGCGCACCCGGCCGGTCTGCGGCGAGCGGATCAGGATCCCGTCGTGGTCCGTCAGATCCTCCGGCCCTTGGATCATGGCGCGCCTGTCCAGATAGTCCTCCGCCGCCACCAGCACCCGGTGCGCCGGGGTCAACCGGCGGGCGACCACACCTTGCGGCAGCTCGAAGCCGCCGCCGATCGCCGCATCGACCCCCTGTCCGATCAGATCGACCTGGCGGTTATCGAAATGCCAGTCCGGACTGATCGCCGGAAACCGCCGCAGGAATTCCCCCAGCAACGGCACGATGTACAGCCGCCCGAACACCGTGCCCATGCTGACCTTCAGCGTGCCGGCCGGCTGCCCGCCGGCGCTGGCCAGGTTGGCGACGGCGTTCTGGATGGTGGTGAGGCTGGCGCTGACTTCACTCAGGAACAGCTGCCCCGCCTCGGTCAGCGTCAGGCTGCGGGTGCTGCGCTGGAACAGCCGTACCCCCAGGCGCGCTTCCAGTTTCGCCACACTCTTGCCGACCGCCGCCGGCGTCAGGCTCAGGCGCCGGGCAGCCTCGGCGAAGCTGCCGACCTCGGCGCTGCGGACAAAGCATTCGATACTGCTGAAGGTTTCCATGGGCATCACTATAAACTTTTGGTTTACACAGACTATAGCAACCATGGTCTACCCTGCTCTAGGCCCGAAGCCGATACTCGGCTCCAACAACAAGGCATCCCGCCTTGAATTTTCCGGAGATCGAACATGACCACTCAAACCCTCAGCGGCAAAGTCGCTCTGATTCAAGGCGGATCCCGTGGCATCGGCGCCGCCATCGTCAAACGCCTGGCCGCCGAAGGCGCCGCCGTGGCCTTCACCTACGTCAGCTCCGCCGCCAAGGCCGAGGAACTGCAGAACAGCATCACCGCCACCGGCGGCAAAGCCCTGGCGATCAAGGCCGACAGCGCCGACGCCGATGCCATCCGCCACGCGGTGAGCGCCACCGTCGAAACCTTTGGCCGCCTCGACATCCTGGTCAACAACGCCGGCGTCCTCGCGGTCGCCCCGCTGGAAGACTTCAAACTGGAAGACTTCGACCAGACCCTGGCCATCAACGTGCGCAGCGTGTTCATCGCCACCCAGGAAGCGGCCCGGCACATGGGCGAAGGCGCCCGCGTCATCAACATCGGCAGCACCAACGCCGACCGCATGCCCTTCGCCGGCGGCGGTGTGTACGCCATGAGCAAATCCGCGCTGGTGGGCCTGACCAAAGGCCTGGCACGGGATCTTGGCCCCCGCGGCATCACCGTCAACAACGTGCAGCCGGGCCCGGTCGACACCGACATGAACCCGGCCCACGGCGACTTCGCAGACAGCCTGATCCCGCTGATGGCCGTCGGCCGTTACGGCACCGCCGATGAGATCGCCAGTTTCGTCGCCTACCTCGCAGGCCCCGAAGCCGGTTACATCACCGGGGCCAGCCTGACCATCGACGGCGGTTTCGGCGCCTGATCCGCCCTCTTCTGCCCAGAACGAAAAACGCCGCCCCTCCTGGCCAGGAGGGGCGGCGTTTTTTCGTGCCCGGGCTTTACGGGCCGGTCAGGCCCAGTCCAGCGCCGGCAAACCGCAGGCGCCCGGAGTGAACGCTTTCAACGAACGGAGAATCCCGTCGGCATGGGCGTACTTCTCATCGGCCATGGCCGCGTCGGGAATCGCGATGGCCGTCATGCCGGCCGCCTTCGCCGCCGTCACGCCGAACGGCGAGTCCTCGAACACCAGGCAATCCTCGGGCGCCACGCCCAGACGTCGGGCGGCGGTGAGGAAAATGTCCGGCGCAGGTTTGGCCGCACCGACTTCCGGGTCGTCGGCGGTGACGATGAAATCGAACAGCGCGAACCAGTCACGGTGCAGGGTGGTTTTCTGGCCGAACGACTGGCGCGAGGAACTGGTGCCCACCGCGATCGGCACATCGTGCGCCTTGAGGTGGCGGATCAGCTCCTCGGCGCCGGGCATGGCCTGGGCGGTCGGGAAACGCTCGCGCATCAGCGGCTCGCGGATGACCAGGAACTCCTCGGCGGTGATCGGCAGGTCCAGCGCCTCGACCACATACCGCGCCAGATCCTCCGCCCCGCGGCCGATGATGTTCTGCTTGACGCTCCAGTCGAAGGTCCGCCCGTACCGCCCGGCGATGATGGACGTGACCTCGGTGTAGATGCCCTCGGTGTCCAGCAGCAAACCGTCCATATCGAAAATCACGGCCTTGACCGGGCCGAACGCCTTCATCGGTGCATTCATCACAGGATCCGTTATCAAAGACATCCCAGGCGGCTCGAACGGGCCGCTGCTCGGATCTGATTAAAGGGTTCAGCAGCATAACGAGAGCCGCGCGGATTGGGCAACGGGCAATCTCGCCGCCGGTCTGCGGGCACCCGGAACATTTAAGGAATTGCCCTACAAGCATTGCCTCCTTTCCCGGCTTATTTACTTTTCGATCCCCAGCAAAGTTCCGCGCCTATCCATTGATCTGCGCGAGTGACTGCCCATGCTTCCATCCGACCGCCTCCTGGCCTTGAACAACAGCATCGGCCTGCTGGTGGTCGCCGCCCTGAACCCCGACCGTCCCGACTTCGAATCGCTGATCGCCGAGTTCCGCCTGTGCCTCAACGACTACGACAGCTGGGCCGAGCAGTTCTGGGACGGCACCGCGCTGGATGTCGGGCAGGTGTTCAAGGTCGGCAACGACGTGCGCCTCAGCGCGCCGGTCAGCCCCACCCAACCCGTCAGCTCCTCGGTGGTCATGTGCCCGGCCACCGGGCCGCTGACCCTGGTCCATCTGTTCGAAGCCGCACGCTTCGTGCCGATCGGCGACACGCCGGTCATGCTGGAACCGGTGCTGGCCGACAAGGGCGGAGTCCTGACATACGGCGAGCCGCTGCACCGCACCATCGGTCCGAGCGGCATTCTGGAAGTCGACGACTGCGAACGGGGCCAGCGTTATCGCATCACCTTCTTTCCCGATGTTTCCTCCGACCATGTCAAGGCGCTGCATGCCTCCTATCAGGACGTCGTCAACGGCCTGGAAGCCTGGCTGCGTGAGGAATGGACGGGGTTCCAGCCCTTGTGGACGGAGTTTTCCGACGCCGGCTTCCGTGAACGCTACGGCCAACTGCAACGGGCGGACTGGCGTGGCTTCGAGCGCGCGCTGCAAAGCGTCTGGGACGACATCAAGCAGGTGTTCGGCCTGCTCGCCGACCTGCAGGCCAACAGCGAAAAACTGCTGCAGTATCTGACCGAGGTCGAACTGGAGGCTTTGCTGAAGGCTTCCTCCGAGGCCATTGCCAACGGTTTGCTGGTGCTCGGCGATGAGCCTTTGCTGTTCATCCATCTCGCCGCCTTCACCAGTTGGCTGAAGATGCTGCCGCCGCAGTGCCTGGCCGAAGTGGTGGCGGAGGTTCGGGCCGAACTGCTGGTCGGTTTCCTGCTGACGAGCATCTCCGGCGGCGTGGGCCTGCCCTTGCGGTTGAGCGACAAGGTGCTGGACAAGGTCAAGTCGCCCCGGGCCCGGCAATGGCTGGCGGCTGCGGCCTTGCGGCTGTCCGAACAGGCGGCGGCTCCCGGTCTGGCCCGGCACGCGAACGCACTGAAACCTTTGATGGTCAACGCGCGACCGGCGCCGCTGAAGCCGACGCCTGCCGTTCCACTGGAAATCCGCACGGCCGGCCCGCTGGTCTTGAGGGTGCCCAATCCGGCCGCGGTGGCCCGTGGCAAATCCCGGGACATGACGCTGCTGGAGCGGCACGAACCCCACCACGACGCCCCGGACCAGGCAAAGAACCCCAACGGCGACAGCGCCGACTGCGCCGCCCGCACCTGCACCAACGGCTGCCCGGTGTCGATGGTCACCGGCGAAGAACTGCTTACCCTCACCGACGGTACCCTCGACGGCCTGCTGCCGTTTGCGTTCACCCGGCTCTACCGCAACAGCGCCGCCGAGATCGACCTGGGCCTCGGGTTCGGCTGGAGTCATTCGCTGGCCCACCGGCTGGAGCCCGACGGCGACGGGGTCGTCTGGATCGACGACGAAAACCGACGCACCCGCTTTCCCCTGCCGGACCGCGAGCGCCCGGCGATCCACAACAGCCTGTCGCGGGCGGCGATCTACCTCGGCGAAGACCCGGAGGAACTGATCGTCGCGCCAGCGGGCGAAACGGTGCGGTTCCACCACTTCCGGGACGGGTGCCTGACCGCCATCAGCGATGCCTACGGCAACCGGCTGAGCGTGCAGCGCGACACGTCAGGTCGGATCCGGCGCCTCGACAACGGCGCCGGACGCTCCCTGCTGCTGCGCTACGAGCGCCGGCACGTGACGGCCCTCGAATACCAGGTGTTCCGCGACGACGCCTGGCACACCGGACAGACCCTCGCCAGCTACCGCTACGACGCCCGCCACCGCCTCACCGAAGCCACCAACGCCGCCGGCGAAAGCGAACGCTACGACTACGACGACGCCCACGTCATCCTCCAGCGTCAGTTGGCCGGCGGCGCCAGCTTCTATTGGGCCTGGGAGCGCGTCGGCAAGGCGGCGCGCTGCGTGCGCCACTGGGCCTCGTTCGCGCAAATGGACACCCGCTACGTCTGGGACGACGCAGGCCAGGTGACGGTGCGCTACGCCGATGGCCGCGAGGAAGCCTACGTCCACGACGAACGCGCGCGGCTGGTGCGCCAGGTCGCGGCGGACGGCGGCGAACGACTCATGACCTACGACGGGGCCGGCCGCCTGACCGCCGAGCAGGATGCGCTGGGTGCCGTCACCGAGTATCGCTACGACGACGCCGGACGGTTGGTGGCGCTGATTCCGCCCCAGGATGCCCCGACCTCCTACGAGTACCGCGACGGTTTCCTGCACAGGCGACGCCGGGGCGAGGCGGTCTGGACTTACCGGCGCAACGCCCAGGGCGACGTTACCGAGGCAGTCGATCCTGACGGCCAGGTCACCCACTGCCATTACGACCCGCAAGGCCGCCTGCTGTCGGTTCGCTATCCGGACAATGGCCGCCACACCTTCACCTGGAACGACCTCGGCCAATTGCTGGAGGAGGCCCTGCCCGACGGCGGCGTGCGGCAGTACGCCTACGATGCCCTGGGGCGGCAGGTCAGCGCCCGGAACGAGCATGGCGCCGTCACCCGCCGGCAATGGGATCCGGTGGGCAGGTTGGTGCAGGTCACGCACCCCGGCGGCGCAAGCCGCGACTACAGCTACAGCGCCTACGGCCAGGTCACCGCCGAA
Source organism: Pseudomonas sp. B7(2017) (assembly GCF_002112745.1). NCBI lineage: Bacteria > Pseudomonadati > Pseudomonadota > Gammaproteobacteria > Pseudomonadales > Pseudomonadaceae > Pseudomonas > Pseudomonas sp. B7(2017). The sequence goes on from NZ_NEIP01000005.1 coordinate 111,502, forward strand.
CGCGACGAACTGGGTCGCATTACCCGCTACGAGTATGACGACGACCTGCACCGGGTCAGCCGCCGGATCAACCCCGACGGCACGCGGGTGCAGTACCGGTACGACCATGCGCAACTGCTGCTGACGGAGATCGAGAACGAGTCCGGCGAAACGTATTCGCTGGACTACACGCCCACCGGGCTGATCCGCCAGGAGACCGGCTTCGACGGCCGACGCACCGGCTACGCCTACGACCGCAACGGTCATCTGCTGGAGAAGACCGAGTTCGGCGACGACGGCTCAACGCTCGTCACCCTCTACCGGCGGGATACGGCCGGGCGCCTTCTGCGCAAGACGCTGCCCGACGGGGTGGAGATCAGCTACCGCTACGACCTGCTCGGCCGGCTGGTCGGGGTGGACGACAGCCAGGATCATCCGCTGGCGTTCGAATACGACACCCAGGATCGCCTGACCGTCGAGCACCAGGGCTGGGGCACGCTGCGCTACGCCTACGACGCCTGCGGCCGGCTCACGCGCATGCGCCTGCCGGACAACAGCAAGCTCGATTACCGCCATGCCAAAGGCGGCGCGCTGGAGGGGATTGACCTCAACGGGGCTCCCCTGACCCGCCATGTCTATCGCTCAGGCCGCGAACAACAGCGCCAGCAAGGCTTGCTCCTGAGCGAATACACCTACGACGAACAGGGCCGGCTGAAGGCCCATGCCATCGGCCAACAGCACCATCCGCTGTACCGGCGCGACTACGCCTACAGCGCCAACGGCAACCTCGACCACATCGCCGACACGCGCCACGGCCAACGCAGCTACCAGTACGACGCCCTCGACCGGCTGATCCGCGTGCGCCACTCCCGGGACGAGGCGCCGGAGCGCTACGCCCACGATCCGGCCGGCAACCTGCTGATGCAGAACCGGCCCGGCCCCGCGAGCATCAAGGGCAACCGCCTGCTCAGCGACGGCGACCGGCTCTACGACTACGATGCGTTCGGCAACCTGATCCGCGAGCGTCACGGCCAGGGACTGCCGCTCGTCACGCTGTACCGCTACGACAGCCAACACCGCCTGATCGGCCTCACCCGTCCCGACGGCCAAACCGCCAGCTACCGCTACGACGCCTTCGGCCGGCGCATCGCCAAGACCGTCGACGGCCAGACCACCGAGTTCTTCTGGCAGGGCGACACCCTCGTCGCCGAAAGCGGCCCGGCGCACCACCGCAGCTACGTCTACGAACCCGGCAGCTTCCGCCCGCTGGCACTGCTCGACGGCCCCGGCCCGAAAAGGGCCTGCCCGTTCTACTACCAACTCGACCACCTCGGCACCCCGCAGGAACTCACCGACTACAGCGGCGAAATCGTCTGGTCGGCGAAATACGACGCCTACGGCAAAACCACCCGCCTGAGCCATAGCCCCGACGAACGCCTCGACCAACCGCTGCGCTTCCAAGGGCAGTACTTCGACGCGGAAAGCGGACTGCACTACAACCGCCACCGCTACTACGACCCGGAGACAGGCCGCTACCTGACGCCGGACCCGGTGAAGCTGGCGGGCGGATTGAACCAATACCGGTACGTGCCGAATCCGACGGGGTGGGTTGATCCATTGGGGTTGAGCTCCAACTGCCCGACGCCAAATGGGCCGGGTTGTGCGGTGCCGGATGGGGTGGGTGATTCGGTTGTTGATGAGGGGGTGCCTAAGCTTCCAAAATCAGCTCCTCGATATTTTGGCAGTGAAGGAAAGCTCACTGAACATTATGAAAAACATGGAGCTGAATTTAAGGCCACGAGCAAAGAGGAATACTTGCTAATAGCTCGCGACGTTGTCGACCAAGGTACTGTTGTTGAGTACTTATACAAGGGAGAAGTCCGATCAGGTTATTTTCAACTGATGGGAAACAACCGCAGGGGAGAGACAAAGTTTGCGTTCGTCGGCAGCAACCGAAACAACGAGATCACCACACTGCACACAAAAAGCGGCAAGGAATTTTGGCGCATAATCAATGGCGACGCAGGAGATAAAACGGTGAGACCTATTTATGAGTGAAAAATACAGAGCGGTGATTATCGAAATCGATCCTGTCGTAGAAGAGGCAGTTCTGATTTTTGTTGAAGGATATACGGTTAGGTGTTTTGCGGGTTCCTGCCCAATCGCTCTAGAAGTGGGCCAAACCTATGATGTCGAGTTAGAAATGGTACTACCTGATGAGGGGGGCGTGTCGGCAGCAGATTGCGAGAAGAAAAAAATTGAAATGAAAGGGAGCGGCTTTTCTTGTGAGCTCAGCGGACGACTTGACGGGGCAGTTTTCCGATCTTTTGTCGATTTCTCGGATCAGGATATTCATTACGAACATCCTGATCTAAACGGACTATGCATCAAGGTTTCCGTAGAACGAATAGATGCGAGCTTCTGGCCCACCTGAAGGCTTTTCGCTTGAGCAGGCTTCTTCGCAAGCAAACCCAACGCCAAAGCATCCGCTGTTACCGGAGGGTTAGCTTCGCCACTTCAACATCGGCGACTCAGTGACAGGATGAGTCCCGATGTCGGAGACATGCACACTGCACCTCGAAAGCCACATAAAAACAGTATTAGCGAGTCTCAAAGCAACAACACTCTAACGATTTTCAATGCAAACACTCAAACCGCTAAAAACAACCTCTCCGAACTTTCATAAAAATCACTTTCACTGATCATCTTCATATTCGTCATAGTCAACATCCACCGCATCATCCTCCTCCCAAAGCGGCACCAACACATCATCCATCAATGACCCCGGATCCTCATTCCCCGGGTCATTGATGAGCGGTAGTTCCTCAGGCTCCTGCCCTTCACGGTCATCTCGGTCGGTATCCACGGCACACCTCACCCTGTTCAGTCACGCATGAAATTCGAAGGCCTCTGCAACCCCATGTTCCTCCCGCGGCCCTGCAGAAGCAAAAAACCCGGCATCTCGCCGGGTTTTCGCTGACGCGGCACAGGGTCACCGGTGCCGGTTTTTGTGTTTGTGCTTATGGCCACCGCCTGAGTGGGATTTGCCGCCGTCGTCACCCAGGCTGCTGCCCACGGCGCCACCTGCTGCGCCGCCCAGGCCGGCGCCGATGGCGGATCCGGTCGAGCCTCCGAGGCTGTTGCCGATGACCGAACCGCCGGCCGAGCCCAAGCCGCCGCCGATGGCCGCTTCGGTACGATTGCCTTTGCGTGCACCGACAGCGCTACCGGCTGCGCCACCCACGCCGGCACCTACCGCCGCTCCGGTGCTGCCGCCGAGCTGGCCGCCGACCACGTTGCCCAGCACACCGCCCAGACCGCCCCCCACCGCTGCCGAGCCGTCGCCCGCCGCCATGGCGCCCTGAGCCACCAACAACCCCAAAACCAGTGCGGATAATGTCAAGCGCATACACACCTCACAGTTCCCGAAACGGGACGGTTCGCCCGATAGTGATCGAATGACGGGCCGTATTACGTTGGAGGCATGTTCGGGCAAAACGTTCAGGCACAAAAAAGCCCGGCATCGAGCCGGGCCTTTTGATCTGCAGTCGCGATCAGTGACGCTTGTGCTTGGACAGGTTGCTGCCCACTGCGCCACCGGCGGCACCGCCGAGGCCGGCGCCGATGGTCGCGCCGTTCTTGCCGCCGAGGCTGTTGCCGATCACTGAACCGCCAGCGGCGCCGATGCCGCCGCCGATGGCCGCCTTGGTGCGGCTGCCCTTGCCTGCCGCCATGGCGCTGCCGGCAGCGCCCGCAACGCCGGCGCCGATCGCGGCACCTGTGCTGCCGCCCATTTTCTGGCCGACCACATTACCCAGCGCGCCACCCAGGCCGCCACCCAGTGCGGCGGTGCCGTCGCCGGCCATTGCACCTTGAGCGACCAGAAGCCCCAGAACCAGAGCAGGCAGTGTTAAACGCATGACGAAAACCTCAACAATTAGGGATGACGAAAGGGCGGAGATTGAATGCCGACGCGGCGTTAAAGTCCAGACAAAATCCGACGACAAGGCGGACTTCGCGCCGATTGGACAACCATTCTGGAAAAGGTTTTACGCCGGACAAAAAAAAGCCCGCTGGGGAGACGGGCTGGAGACTTGCTTTCTAACGGATGGCTTCACCCTACGTCGGCAGCTGTGAAAAGTTTGTGAAAACTGTCAGGCGTATCGCCATACCCTGTAGGACATTTAAACAATCAACCTCAGTCAAAAAACCCCGCTCATCGACGGGGTTTCGCTACGGCGGTTTACTTCCTGGAACGTGTCGTCACCTTGGGCAAAAACTTCGTTTTCGGCCCCTTGGGTGCAATCGACTTGATCTTGCCGGTCTGCACCGGATCTTCGCCAAAGCCAGCCTGATACTCGGTCTGGCCGCAACGCACGCAATTGTTGAACGGAAACTCGGCACCATCGTCTTCGATATACGGATCAGTCATCTCATCGCCCCTTATCAAAAACGGGGTCGATACCGGCAAGCCTTTTGCCTGAAAAATAACGACCCCAAGGCTTTTGAGACTAGCCGGTCATTACTGGACTCGTGGTTCAGATTGCCTGGAGCCGACGAATGGCCTACACCGGTTAAACAGCGCCTGGGCGCCCCCTGAGAAAAATCACCGCACCTGGAATCAGCGCAATTTCACCGCGGTTCCGGTGGCGAACACCACGACCATCCCGCCCTTGCCGGCCGGCATGCTGATTTCGAAGTCCAGTCCGATCACCGCATCGGCCTGCAACGCGCGCGCCCTTTCCTTGATTTCATCCGTCGCCTGGATCCGCGCTTCTTTCAAGGCCCTCTCCAGTGTCTGCGAGCGTCCGCCAAAAAAATCGCGCATGCCTGCGAACATGTCCCGGATCACGTTGACGCCCTGCACCGATTCGGCGCTGACGATATCGAGATAGGTCACGACTTGCCGCCCCTCGATCGTTTGAGTGGTCGTGATGATCATGTAGGCGATCCTTGCGTCAGTACGAAAGCGGTGATTGTAGGCGAGCGCGCCATCACAATGGAAACAGGCAAAAAAATGGGCGACCCAAGGTCGCCCATCACTCACGGCCTGTCGCCCTCAGCGAGGGGAAGACATAGCGCCCCAGCCTTCGACCTTGTCCAGGATCTCGCTCAGGCACACGGAAATGGACTTCTCGCTGGCATCCAGCATCAACGCCGGCGCCTCAGGCGCTTCATAGGTCGCGCTGACGCCTGTGAAGTCAGGGATCAGCCCTGCCCTGGCCTTACGGTACAGCCCCTTCGGGTCGAGGCCTTCGCAGACGCTCAGCGGGGTATTCAGATAGATTTCCAGGAATCGCTCGTTGCCGATGATCTCTCGGGCCTGTTCCCTCTGCAGCCGGCAGGGAGAAATGCAGGCAACGATGGCGATCAATCCTGCCTCGTTCATCAAACGCGCCACTTCTGCGATGCGACGAATGTTTTCCGACCGATCCTCGGTGGAAAAGCCCAACCCCTTGCACAATCCATGGCGGACGTTGTCGCCATCCAGCACAAACGCCGGCCTGCCGCTGTCGACCAACAGTTTTTCCAGGGCAAAGGCCAATGTCGACTTGCCTGCACCACTCAAGCCCGTGAACCAAAGGGTCAGCGGTCGCTGCGAGAAAAGTCGCTCACGATCGGCCGGTGTCACACGGGTCGGATGCAGCACTAGATTTTCGATGGCATCCGTTGTTGTTCTATTCATACCGTTTCCTCATCTCGAGAAGAGTCTGAGCCCGTCTACAAGATAGCCTCACTCAGCGGAACGACTGATGGTCGAACCGATCCAGCGCACGCCCAGGGAACCGCTCAGGTAAGGCAGTCTGTCCGCCTCGATGCTGAGCAGCAGTTTCGTGTTCAGGTAAATCTCAAGTCCACGGGCATTGGCCACCACGTTCAGGTCTCCGCTGAGCGGAAGCCCCGGCACCGCGATGTCCGGCTCCGGCGCCCATTGCGTTCCATCTTGGGTCCACAGCACCAGACGCGCTTCGGTGGCGCTCGAAGGCTGAATCAGCAGAGCGTTCATATCGGTGTCGTCACCGGTGCCCTTATAGGTGACCACCGCCACATGCGCATCCGAAGAAGACTGATCCATCGAATAACTGAAGGACATCCGACGTTCGGCAGCGTCTGCGACCTCACGTTGTTTCAGCAAGCACAACTGACCGGGCTTCGCCTCTCTTTCGCCCGACTCGAGAGCGTTCGGAGCACCGAACACAAGTTCCCAATCCTTCCAGGCATCCTGAATCTTGCGGTGACGATGGAAACTGTCCAGGCGCTCTTGCGAATGGCGGGTGTACAGGTCTTTTTCGAGCAGTTCGGAGACCGACGAAAAGACGTGACCGTGGTGCGCGAAGTCTTTGACGTTCAGCAACCTGACTTCGTTGACCGCGCCGTAGGGCCCCAGGGAGAGGTAGTCCAGCGGTTTGAGCGTGCTGCGCTCCAGCACCCATAGGCCGCTCATGGAACTGCGGCGCGATTCGCGCCCCGTCATCTGGCTTTCGCCCACGAGCATCACATCGGAAGACACCGCCAGCCCCCGGGCGTAGATCGGGCTGCCCGCCTGCCAGATGACCTCATTGGAATCCAGATCGACCAAGGAGCCGATGGAACTGTGGCAGGCGATCTTCTGGCCTTCGTCCGACACCCATATGTTGTGCAGCCCCGTTCGCTGCTCCACGGGATCAAGGCTCACCACTTCCAGTTCCGGATAGGTCAGCACCGCCAGCACCGAACCGTTATGGTGCCCGTGGGCAATCACATAGAGACGTCCGTCTTTTTCGAAGACGGAATTGAGGTGATCGCCAGTGATTTCCTTGAGCGACAACCGATCCCAACGGACGCTGGTCAGTCGCTTCTCCTGGAAGTGCCCGGGCTTGTTCAGGTCGATGACCGAGATGGCGTTCCTGCCGGTATTGGTGCAGACGACCCGGCCATCGGAAGCGCAAAGAATCTGGTGGGGTTGTGACAGGAACGGCTGGGTGGAGTGGGCGCCGTGGGAAAGATAGCCGACTTCGGAGTTCGCATACCCCTGAATGTCGGTCAGCGTGAGATTATCCAGCCCCGAGTGGGACAACACGAGATCCTTGCCGCCCGGAAACCATGACACACCATAGTATTCAGGGCGTTCGTTCTCGATCGGAGTGACTTTTCTGGTGTGCAGATCCACCAGAAGCAAGTATCCCGTTGTAGCGACAACTGCAAATAAAGATTCCAACGCATCGGACCTCAGCGTGACTACTCAACTCGACTCCGATACATCCTTGTCACGTGCAGAGCCACCGGTCGGCAAGTTTAACTACCCAATTCAATTAATCAATCGATCTCGACGATTGAGCGTGCCCATTGCGTCACGGTTTCGATACAAATGCGCCGGGATGCATATTGAGGCGCCTAAACGCAAAAACCCCTGGTTCCTTTCGAAACCAGGGGTTTTGTCTACATCGAATTTGGCGGTGAAGGAGAGATTCGAAACTACCCGTTTGCGTTTTTCGGAGCACACCCCCCCGGTTTACAAGGGCTGCAGAGGAGCGAGCCTCGCAAGCTCAGTCCCATGCCAGTCCCATGGGTTTTGCGCGCCAGGCTGAAAAACAGGGTCGCGAAGGCCATCCCGACGTTTCATGTTGACCCACGGGAAAAAGGTAATTTTGGTAATACGGCGTGAGGCCACCTCTGGAGGCCTTGAAAAACGGGGCGTTCAGAGAATTTCGCTGAGGTAATAATTTGGTAAGCAAAAGGTTAGGAAATTACCTTTCACATGGGTAATACGTCACATCAGCGAGCCCCAGTAAAATAGGGCTGTTGAGAAAAAATTACCTCATCCCTTACCTAAAATTACCCCCTGAGGTAATGCCTGGAAGCCAGGAACCACGAGGGCTGTAGCCCATTTCTGCTACTCGCTTACCAAAATTACCTTTTTCCCAGCCCACCTCTGAAAAATGGCCCAGGCGACAGCCCTTTCCGACGCTTTTCGCATCATGCAAATGGTACTGATTGCCAGGGGACTCTTGGTGACGCGATGCAATGCCGTAAAACACCGGAGAGCCAAGCACGCCGGGCCCTACAGCCGCTTTGCAAGCGGACTCGGCTGTGCCGGATAAGCCGTTGGTGTGAACAGGTCCGAAAAAGAAAATACCCTGTACAGCAGGTTTTCCGGACCGTACCCCCTGCCCGCCGGGCGTTTCACTCTCCAGACGAGCTCGTCGCCGCTTCATAATGCTGTGCAGGGCCTCTGCACCTTTTTGCAAAACCTTGCACAGTGTGCAATCACAACAACGCCCACAGCCCCCGCAGCAGGCTTGGACGGGGCCGACACTTGCACCGCTCTGACCTTTGCAAAAAAAACGGACGCATAGCCCGCCGGCGGGAGGGGGATAAGTGCTTTTTCAATAGATTTTTTTGACGTTGGCCGTTTTTCCGCCAATGCCTTCGGTATCTCAGGGACGAGCGGCCACCGGCGGGCATGAGCTTCGTGCCGCTGCCGGTCAGTGGTACATTTCGCCGCGGCGAGCGAGCTAAAGGAATAGATGATGCAGAACCAACTGATGGCCGTTCCGTTTTACGAAGACACGGTAGTGCTCGTAGGCCAGGACGATGAACCGTATGTATCCATGAAGCCGATCGTTGAAAACATAGGCCTCGCTTGGCAGGTGCAACACCGCAAACTAAGCGAACGATTCGGTTCAGTTATCACCGAAATGGTGACAACTGGCGGAGATGGCAAGCAGTACGCGATGACTTGTCTGCCTCTGCGCAAGCTGCCAGCTTGGCTGTACTCCATCAGTCCCAACAAAGTGAAACCGGAGCTACGGGGCAAGATCACTCGCTACCAGGAAGAATGCGATGACATATTGTGGGCACATTGGACAAAGGAAAGCGCAACCCGGTTGGCTATACCGAACGTCAATCAGCAGATCGCTCTGTCAAGGCATCGTGTAGCACTGCTGAAGGAGCTGCATCGAAACCGCGATAACGGTATGCGGATTGCGCTGCACGAACAGCTCGCGCAGATATCACGACAGTTGGGGCTGTCTGTGCCGCCACTTGAGACCATAGGTCTCAGCTCACCTGCTGCGTCTGATGTAGCCAATCAACTGTGGGATGCGCTAGAGATCTTGGATCGTAATGGCGAAAGGTACAACCACGCCCCGTGGATGAGCGGGATGATCTATCTGAAACTGTCGCAATTGGCCGAACTATTCAAAAAGCACAACATCACCCTGCACTTCGACTCAGCACTGCGAAATGCGATGAAAGTGAGTAAACAGCCACGGTACGTGACAAACGGACCTAAAGGCAGCTCCATCGAAGGAAAAACGATACGTTGCTGGATTTTCGAGGGGCCGCTAAAGCCTGAGCCCACCTTCGACGAGCTACTATCCCGCTTGCCTTCGCAAAAAACGGCGAGATAAACCGCGCTGGCGGGAGGGGGATAAGTGATTCCCCAGCTGTTTTTTCTTCCCTGGACGACTTTTTCCAAGGTGCCTTCAGCACATCCAGGACAGACGACTAGCAGCGGGAATGAGATGCCTACTCAAGTCGGTCAATGGTGCCAGCTGCGTCAAAGGTCAAAGTAAAATAGAGAAGAGCGCTTTGATTCAACCGTGTCGAAAATCGACACGGTTGCCGAGGATGGCAGGATCAGGATCAGGATCAGGATCAGGATCAGGATCAGGATCAGGATCATAGCAATGTATAAAACCTAGATGCCTGATAAGGCGGAATAAGAAAAAGCCGCCTCAACACGGGACGGCTTTAGTTATCTGAGATTTAAAGCCATCTACAAATCAGGACTCAGGTTCATTATCGATCTCCAGCTTTTGTTTTTGATTCATCACTAACCTGAACACTTTACCAACTTCTGGGCGAGCGAGGAGTGAACTGAGCGCCTTTTCCAAAGCTGACTTATCTTCACAATATATCTCTTCGGCATCCGTAATAACTAAACATGGATAACCGTTCTGATCAGCTTTCCACTTTGCAATTTCTTTAGGCTCATAACTTTCAGCCAAAGGATTAACGGCAGCTAATGCCCAATAACTACCACCAGCTTTAGACTTCGAGGTTACAGAAAGAAAATCCATAAAGGGATTGGATTTAAAAACTATATCAACCTTTAGAGCCCCAGAGCTTGCCTCCCCGAGTTGCTTATTCATATTATCAAAAACCGAGTCAATTTCGTCTTTATTTGCCTCAGCTTTTTTTGCAGCATCCTGCCCCTTGTTGAATGAACTAATAAAGTCAACCATTATGAGCAACCTTCTCAATTATTCCAAAGACTGGGAGATGATCAAATTGTGAGTCCTTGCTTTTTACTAAATCGGTAAACCCTGGAACCTCAACAACATGATCACATTTTTTTGATAAAGCCCACTCATTTGAGCTAACAAATGCGTGAGAGAAAATAATCTGATCAAAAGTATGCCATCTCGTTATTTTTCCTGATTTATAAAAATAACTCCCTGAAACTTTATGATCACTACTCTGCTTGGACAAATATTTCCAAAATGGATTATAGAACAGATGAGGTCTGCGCTCCACCAAATCTATATCTCTGCTCGCCATGACCTGCTGACTTAGAGAAGCATCAAAGGGATCATCATTATAATCCCCGAGCAAAACAATAAACTGGTTCCTGTCTGTCTCCGACGAAACTTGATCAATCGAATCTCGAAGTCGTATACCAAAAACGTGCCTGTCCGCGTCATTCTGTGCACACCAAAGCCTACTGGGCCAGTGTGAAACAAAAATATAAAACAGCGATTCAGAGCCACTCACTATAAGCTCGAGCTTTTTTGCAACTTTCAAAATTGAAGCGCCTTTAACAGACAAAACATCTTTACTATCGCTTACAAATATCTTCCGCCGATTGTAAATATAGCAAATATCAAAAACCGATCTACCCGCATTAGTTATCTCTGACGAAAACGTATAATCTTGAAGATCACATGCCTGCTCGAGAAACTTTAGATCTACTTCTGACATTTCACCAAGCGCGATAAAGTCCGCCCCGCAACTTTTTATTAAGTACATCACAACCGAGCACGCAACGGCCCTTTGCTCAGCAGTAGATCTGCTAACCCCCGACGGCGCTAAACTTGTATTCCACCATGCAAAAACCACTTCTCGAGCAGCCTCAGACATTACTAAATTTTCTTCCATGCAACGCCGCTCCGCTCGCAACCTGCCTGTTTAATACCGCATGACAATGAGCATACTATTTTTTTTGAAAGTAAGTCATCTACGCGATTTTATAGAGTGACCGTCCTCAATTGCGCAGACATCAAAGCCGCCTTTGCAGCGTCTTGAACAAAAGCTGCTGTATTGGAAGGTATTGGTGTAGACCCATGGGTGTGAGAGGCAAGCTGGCCATTCATCTCCTGCACTAAATCGAGCAGGTCACAGACAACGGTGAAAATATTAATACCGCTAGACCCCACCCAGTTTTTTGGCGCCTGTAATCGCTGGCATGCACCTGCCAAACTCTGACGCATACCTTCAATTCGTTCCTGCATGTCGCCACCCACCGTGGTGTTGTGCTTCTGACCCACAACCAAGTTCAGATCCCGCCCGGTAGCCTGGTGCAGATCGTCCACCGCAGCAAGGCTAGCCGACCCGCCCGACAGCAGCTTGAGCGCGCCCAGCGCCTCGATCTTCTTCACGCCGCCCACCGTCTCGGTCGAGTGGTCATCGACCGCCCGCGTGTGACTCTGGAACTGCTCCCGGTTGTCCAGGGCCTCCACCTCGCGCTCTATCGCATGATCCCGGATTTTTCCGTCCGTCTGGCGCAGCCAGTTGCCGTCGGCATCGACGCGCTGCTGGGCGGCGCCGCTGTGCTGCCAGACCTGGTCGCCTTTCGGCACCTTCGGCATGCTCAGTCCGTGGGGCAGTATCGACTGGATGTAGGGCTTGTTCGGCAGGCCGTAGGCGAAGCACACCACCACTCGCGTGCCCTCCTCCGGGAAGGCGTAGACGCCCATTTCCTCGCCGCCGGTCGGCAACGGCAAGGGAACACCGGTGAGCGGCGGCATGGCCGGATCCGGCTGGTCGTCCGGGCCCAGGACGACGATGTCCACGGCGTAGCGCGGGCGGTAGTCGTCGCAGATGCCGGCATCCGCCGGCGCATCGGCCACGGCGGTGACCTGGGCGAAGCGCGGCAGGTGGTAACCGCCGGTGAGTTCGGGGAATTGGCGCTCTACTGAGCGGCGGAAAGCGTCTTCCATCGGATGGCCATCTGGTCGTTGGTGAGCGCCACGCTGGTGATGCGCTCGCCGTTGTTGATCGTTGCGCCTGGCCGCAGCCCGGGAAGGGCCGCGACCATCGCGCTTTGGTTGCCCTGGTAGCCGTCGAAGAGCTCCGTGGGGATCTGCAGCGGCGCCCGTGCGCCGAAGAAGCTGTCGGCCCAACTGCCGGCGAACACCTCGCCGTCGCCCGCCTGGTGCCAGGTGAAGTCGGGGATGCTGAACACCCGGGCAAGACTGTCCATCGCCTGGTAGCCGGCGGCGAGGCTGTAGAAGTACGGCGCCTTCACGCCGGCATAGGGCCGGTCCGGCACGCGGAAGCGCAGTCCGGTCTGCTCGCTGATGGCGGCCAGCACGACGCGCAGATCGACGTGACGCAGGTTCAGCGGCAGCGGGTTGGCCAGCACTGCAGCCAGCTCGCGGCAGAACAGCACCTGCTCTACCGCGTTAGCCGCGGTGCAGCGTTCGACGTAGCCGACGAAGTGGCGCTGCAGCGGACCGTCGTTGTAGCCGATATCCAGCGTCACCAGGCCTTTCAGCGCAACGGCGGACTGAACGGTGAAGTTCGCCCGGCCGGGGCTGGTGGCGTCCAGCCGGACGTCCTCCTTGACCAAGGCCACCTGCGACCCGTTGACGGCCAACACCTTGTGCAGCTTCATGCTTTCTCACTCCCGCCCAGCCACTTATCCACACGGCCCAGCACCTTTTCAAAGCCGCTCAGCTCGGGCTTGTCGCCCGAAGCGTTGCCGCCTTCGCCGACCGCGCTGCCAGGCGCGCCCTGGGCGTTCACCTTGTTGCCGGCGCGGCGCTCTTCGACCTTCTCCGGGTTCGACTCGCGCTCGCTCAGCGTGAACTGCACCAGCCAGGCTTTCAGGTTGTCCGCCTCGCGGGCGCTGACGCCCTCGGAGAACTCCACCTGGCGCACGCCGAAGGCCTCGGCGGTGTCGTTGACGACGCGGTACAGGTGGAGCTGGCCACCGCCCGTCGTGGCTTCGGCCAGGCGCATCAGGTCGGTCAGTTGCGTTTGATCGACAAACGGGATCGTCAGCGACACGGCCAGGGTCTTGGGCTTGAAGCCCTTGTGCGCCTTGTCGGTGTTGCTGGTCTGCCCCGACATGTCGCCGCTCTCGATACGCAGGTTGGCGGTGACCTTGAGGTTCTTCCCCTGGACCTTCTGTCCGTCGAGCAACAGCGTCATAGGCCCACCAGCTCTTGGACGAAGCTCAATCCCTCTTTCGTGCCCACCAGCAACAGGCCGGCGCACTGCACCCACTCATGCCCCGGGGCGTCTCCGGCCAGCAGCTCGCGGCGCAGCTCGCTGGTGATGCCCGGGCCGATCAGGCGCGCCCGCATGCTGACGTCAGGCGATCCCCCGGCCAGCAGTTCTTTCAGCTCAGCCAACTGCCGATCCCTTCCTTGCTGCTGGGCGCTCTTGCGGGCGGCGAGCGCGGCCAGGTCGCCCAACGGCGAGCTGTCGGCCGCGTAGCCCTCCAGCACGGCGAGCTGGCCCGCCATGGACTGCTTGGCGGCCTTCACCACCGTGCAGCGCTCCAGCGGCAGCGCCTGCCAGCGTGGCAACGGCCCGGCGCCGGGGATCTCCCACTTGTCGTTCTCCAGCTTGGCCAGGTGCTGGGCGCGGCGCTCCGTGCGCACCAGGTCGGGGATCGGCAAAAGGGCGTTGAACCGCGACAGGCCGCTGGCCAACTGCTCCAGGCGCGTGCCCAGGAACAGGATCGACAGTGCGTATTGCTGCCCGCCCGGGCGCCCCGTGTCGGTGGCGTCCTCCAGCTTTTTCGCCAGGTGTTCCAGCACGTTCGGCGCCGACAGGAAGCGCTGGTAGCCCTTGCCCTGGCCGATGCCGCTCTGGAACGGCGTCACCACCAGGCACGCCGGCGCCTGGCCCAACTGCTCGTTGAGCGCGGCGCGGCCGGCCGCAATCGCGTCCTTTGCCGCGTCACCGACGGGCCCCGGGTTGGTGCTGGCCAGGCCCTCCAGCCCAGCCAGGCGGCGGGCGGTGCCGGCCAGCTCCCCGCCGGCCAGGCCCTGAGCCGCCGCCAGTCCGCCCATCCATTGCGTGGCCTTCTCCGGCCAGCGCATCGTCACCGGTGCCCAGGTCATGCCGGCACCGTCCAGGCGATGTCCTTCATCGCCTGCAGGTCCTTGTCCTGCAGGGCCTTGGCCACCGCCTGGCGCAGGCTCTCGGCGCGCTGCTGCGCGGCCTGGCGGAAGCGCACCAGGTCATGGCTGACTTTCTGCAGTTGCGCGATGGTGTGCGGCCGGAAGGCCATCACCTGGTGGGCGTCGTAGCATGGATAGGTGTCGTCCAGGCCCAGCAGCACCTGGGCGTTCAGGCTAACCTGGTCGTCGATCGCGCTGCCGTAGCGGTAGGCCTCGCCCAGGGCGCTGGAACTGAAGCCGCCGGCGACGTAGGCCGCGCACTCACTCTCGATCAGCTGCAGCTTCTTCGCCTGCAGCGCGGCCAGCACGGCATCGATGTCGTCGACCCATTCGCCGTCCTTCCAGACCTGGTTCGGCCCGGGCTTCTTCATCGTGTAGCCGGCCGGCACCGGCTCGAAGCCCTCCAGGGTGCGCGGCTCGCCGGTATCGATGCTGTACACCACGACGCCGCCGAAGTAGTCCACAAGCTGCCAGGCCTTGCCGTTCCACCATGCGGCCTTGTGTTCGGGGATCGCCGGCGGCGCGGTTTCGACGCAGCCGCCGGGGATCAGGTAGACGCCGGGCTCCAGCGGCGATTCGTCGGCGGTCACGGCCGCCACGAAGATGCCCAGGTGGTTGGTCTG
Organism: Pseudomonas sp. B7(2017); assembly: GCF_002112745.1. Classification (NCBI taxonomy): domain Bacteria; kingdom Pseudomonadati; phylum Pseudomonadota; class Gammaproteobacteria; order Pseudomonadales; family Pseudomonadaceae; genus Pseudomonas; species Pseudomonas sp. B7(2017). Next base: position 126,503 of record NZ_NEIP01000005.1, read on the forward strand.
GTAGACGAGTTTGTCGGTCATGCTCGATCTCAATACTTGATGCAGAAAAGAAGGGCCATGTTCTTCGGCCGGGTTTCATTGCCGCCCGAAGGCGTGACGACGATGCCGTGGGTGTGGGCGCCGCCGACGTTCACGCCAACGTTGTGGACGTGCGCTTCCGCCCAGCCGATGCCGACGTTGTGCGCGTGGTTGCCTTGGTAGTCCGTGCGGTAAGGGCGGTTGTCCGCGTTCTGGCCATACGGCAGCTCAAGCGTGACCGCGCTGCCGCCGGCGGTGGACGCGCCAATCGAGATGCCGGCGCCGTTATCGACGTACCGAAAGCCGTGGTCGTGGTTTCCCTGGGCGTCGGTCCAGGCCGCGTGGGTGTGTGCCCCCTGTGCGTCGGTCGAGGCCAAGTGCGCGTGGTCGCCGGCGGTGGCGGCCGATGCGGAGTGCGCGTGGGAAGCCAGCAGCATTTCCTGATAGCTGCCCAGGGCGCGTCCCGGATCGATGCCTCGGCCATCGTCCCAGGCCCGGGGGAACAGCCCGCGCAGATCCGGTAAGCCAAACGTGGTGCTTCCGTCGCCGGCGCCGAATGACGTGCCGAGGCGGGCAAAGAGCGTAGCGAAGGTGGTTCGGGACACGTTCGCGCCGTTGCACTTGAGCCAGCCGGTGGGCGCCGAGGAAAGAGCGAACCCCGCCACCATGCCGGTCATGGAGTCGCCGACCAGCCTCTGCACCTTGTTCAGCGCGGCGGTCGTGGCCAGGATCTCGCTGCTGTTGGTTTCCGGGTCGTCGCTCTTGGCGTTGGGCAGGTTGCCCAGCTGGACGTCGTCTTTCGTCGTGCCCCGGGCGCGGAGGTTCGCGTAGTCGCCGTCCCGCGCCGCGAAGTGCTGGATCAGCGGGCCGGTGACCGGCTCGGGCTGACGCATGTCCGAAAAACCCACCGAGGACAGGAAATAGGCCACCGGCACGCAGTAATGGCGGGCGCCGGCGGAATCGGTGTAGTCGGCCTGTTCGCCGTACACCACTTTCCAGGTCGCCACCCGGTCGTTCAGTTGGCGTTCCAGGCACACGTCCAGGTTGATCCTGCCGACCGGGATAACGCCGGTGATGGGCAGCGCTTCGACCAAGGCCACGCGAATCCCCTCGATGTACGCCGTGCCCGGGCGCAGCTGGAACCCGTTGGCTGTCTTCTCGAAGGCCAGCGAGTCGGCGAAGAAGCAGGCGCGGCCGTACATGCTGCGGTTGCTCTGGCGCTCGCGCTCATCGATGCCCGCCAGGCGCACGGTGAAGTCGTGTTGCCAGGTGCTGGCGTCGATGGTCACGCCGGTCAGCGCCTGGGCGCCGTCGAAGGCCACCAGGAAGTTGCGGGTGACGTTGTTGCCGATCTGCAGCGGCGGGATGTTCTTGCGCTTCTGCTGCAGTGGCACGTAGGACACGGCGAACAGGACGCCGTCGGCGTCCTCCAGGCCAACCCAGTTGAAGTCCCAGTCGCCGACGTCGGATCCCAGCTGGGCGCTGTACACCACCTGGTTGGGGTTCACGAAGCCGGAATTCTCTTTCGGGACGTCATAGACGTGGACGATCTGCGCCGCCGGCGGCTTGCCCGCAGCGCGGTCCACCGGTACGTCCGGGATCAGCCCGGGCACGTTGGCGAAGACAAACCGGGTGATGATCAGGGGCTTTCTCTGGCTTTGCTTCAGGGCGATCTGGCTTTCGCCCGCCAAGGTGATGCTGGCGCTCACGGTGCGCTCCTACAGGCTGGCGACCAGCGTCTGCTGGTCGTCGTTGAAGTCGATCAGGCCCAATTTCAGGCCCACGGGGGTGATGGTCACGAAGTCATAGCGCCGGCAGGTGCGGCCGTACTGCTGGATCAGCACGCGCAGCAGCTCGGGATTGAGCGACAGCTGTGCATTGCTGAACTTCAGCAGCACCACGTCCCAGTCCCGGCCGGGCTGGCGTTCCTCGATCTCGACGTAGCCGACGCCCAGACGCTCGAAGATGCGCTTCATGCCGACGGTGCTGCCGGCATCCACCGAATTGATGAAGGCGTATTTCACGCGCAGGCGGAACAGCGCTTCGGGCTCGCCGGTGAAGCGCGTCACGTCGCGCTGCCAGGCCCACAGCTCCAGGATCGCCAGGTGACAGGTGTCGGGGTCGATCTGCTGGTATGGCCAGCGCAGCCAGCCGGTGACCGTCTCCCACCAGGCCTGGGCGGCGGCGACCAGCTTGCTCAGCTCTGTTCCGCCGAGCCAGAAAGGCAGTTTCAGCTTGGTCATTGCACCGTCACCTTCAGCTGAGCCAGGCGCGGGATGTTCAGGCCGCTGATGATGTCCTGGCCGGGCATGAAACGAAGCGAGGTGATGTCGGCGAACTGCTGGTGCAGCTCTTCGCTGAGACGGCTGTAGCTGAACCGCGACTGGGGGTAGGTCAGAGTCGGCTGGTAGTCGGTGAGCGTGCTTTCGCGGAACGCGGCCCGGACGAACAGTTCCACCTCTTTCACCAGGGCGCTGACGCGCTCGGCGCCGAGGTTGGGTTTCGGCCACAGGAAAAGGTTCACCATGGCGGGCACCTCCGGCATGACGAAGGTCATCAGGTCGTCGCCGTGGCCGTGGTTCCCCTGGTCGCGGATATGCGCGTTGATCTGCGCCAGGTAGGTGTCCGCCGGCACGCCGGCGTCAAACAGCACGTAGGCGTTCGCGCTACCAGGCCCACGGGGCGCGCCGTGTTCGAAGTACACGCCGTCCGGCCGCACGCCCGGGAAGGTGGAGATCATGGCGCGGTACACCGCGTCCGTGTGCCACTGGTTGACCGCCGAGAACTGGTTGCGCACGCGCAGGCGCAACTGGTCGTTCGGCTCCGGATCCGCCCCCGGGGACGCCAGCCAGCCGTCGCGGTTCACCACCTGGACGATGCCGGGGATCGGCACCGGCAGGATCGCGTAGTAGCCCGGCGCCAGGTTGAAGCCGCTCCCGGCCTCGACCGCCTCCACCGGAACGTCCAGCTGCAGCTGGCCCTGCTGGAAAGTCGCCGCCGCCGTGGTCACCAGCTGATAGACGTTGCCGTTGATCGCGGCCGACTGCACCACAATGCCTTTCTCCAGCTCCAGGACGCCGTCCGGCGTGGCCCGGGTGAACAGCAGTTTGCCCTTGGCCTTGGTGGCGCCCTTGCGCTCGACATTGACCGCCCAGGCCAGCATGTCCAGCCAGGCGTCCACCGCCGTCTTCACGAAGAAGTTCGGCAGCACGGTCAGGCACAGGAAGTCCAGCAGCCACAGCACCGGCTTGGTGACCAGCGCGGTCATGACCCGCCAGAACGGCGAATAGCTGCTGGTGTTGGCGACCTTGGCGCCCTGGGCCTCGACCTCCTTTTCCCAGGCGGCTTTCAATCCCGCCTCGGTGGTCGGGATGCCGGCATCGGCGATCACCTTTTTAAAATCGACGCTCACAGGCTTACCTCCATCGATCCGAATTTCAGGGTTTTGGCGGTGACCAGGTAAACGCCCGGCGACTGCTCGGTGATGCGTGCCGTCCCCGGCACCAGGCGCACGTCGTCTTCCACCAGCAGTTCCATCCGCTGCACGCAGTCGCGCTGTTTCAGCCGGTCGCGCTCGGCGACCAGGACGACCAACAGGCCGCTGTCGCGGATCATGTGGGCGATGTCCTGGGCGATGCAGGCGCGGTCGTCGATCAGCAGCGGCTGGTGCGACGGATCCAGCGCCAGGTCGTTGTCGACGATCAGAAGGTCCACGTATTCGCTCATCCGCCCACCGCCATGGCGACCATGTTTTCCATCTCCAGCGGCGTCATCGCCTTGCCGGTGTGAATGTTCACGTTCTCCACGTGCGTGCCCTTGCTCTGGTTGCTGCTGTTGTTCTGGATGCTGGTCAGCAGCCCGCCAGGCGGCACCGCCGAAGGGCGCGCCGGCGACAGGCTGGGGATAGCGGCATTGATGGTCTGCTGCGCCTTCTGCGCGGCGTTGGCGGTGTCGGACGCACCGGTCGCGGCATCGGCGCCGGGGATCTCCGGCATCCCGCCGAAGCGCGCTTCGATGTTCACCCCGGGGATGCTGTTCAGCAGCTCGATCACGCCGTTGACGGCCTTGGTGAAGATGCCGACGATGCTGTCCCACGCGGCCTTGGCCATGCCTGACCAGCCGCCCATGGAGTTGAACCAGTCGGCGAGCTTCTGGAACTTCTCGGACACGAACTGGAACGCGGCCGTGTTCATCAGCGCCGCGGTCCAGGTGTCCCAGTAGTAGATCGCCGCAACGACGACGGCGACCAGGACGAGGATGCCGACCACGATCCAAGTCACCGGGTTGGCCAACAGCGCCGCGTTGACGAGCCAGATAGCGCCCTGCCACAGCAGCATGGCACCGCGAATGAGCGCCAGAGCGGCGTTCAGCGTGTAGATCACGGCCACATAAGCCAGCATCACAATCTTCTGCAGGATGAACACCGCGACGGTGCGCAGCCCCATCAGGCGGAGGACTTTCCACACCGTCAGCAGGCCCAGCCAGGTCATCTTGGCGACGCCTACCGCCAGGGTAAGCATCGACAAGGCGCCGATGATGCCCATGATGGCCAGCGAGGTGATGCCGATCACGCGGGTGATGTTGGGGAACATCTTCGACCAGCGGACCAGGGTCTTGCCGATGTCCACCATCTTGTCCATGAACGGCGTCAGCACCGGGATCAGCACCTGGCCGAACACCGTTCGCATGACCTCCACCAGGGACGCCCACTGCTGCCACGGATCGACCATCTCGCGCGCCATCTGCTCGGCGTTCTCCAGCCCGCGCACCTTGCCCAGCTGCTCGATGCCGTTGCGCAGGCGGTCGCTGTCCTTGGCCAGCGCCCCGATCACCTGGGCGCCTTCGCCGCCGAAGGCTTCCATGAGCTTGGCCCCGGCCGACGCGCTGGTCAGGTCGCCGAACTTGCCCTGCAGCTTGTCCAGGATGGTCATGATCGGCAGGATCTTGCCCTGCTGGTCGGTGAACTTCATGCCGAGCTTTTCCGAAGCGGCGCCGATGTTCTCGAAGAACGCCTTGTAGCGCCCGCCGGCGTCGCCGCCCTCCATGGTGCTGCTCAGGGTGCCGATCACCGCCATCTGTTCGGCCAGGTCAACGCCGGAGGTCGTGGCGATGGCCCCGGCCTCCTTGAAGGCGTCCTTCATGGCCGCGCCGCTGGTGCGGAACAGCTTCACCGCCAGCGCCGTCTGGCCGCCAAGCCGCTCCACCCACGCGCCTTTGCCCATGGCGTCGGCCTGGGACTTCTGCAGGTTGTAGAGCGTGCCGACGTATTCGCCCATGGTTTCGGCGTCGGTCTTGGTGGCCTTGGCCAACAGGTTGCTGGTGTTGGTGAAGATGGCCAGCTGATTGCCGGCCAACCCCTTGATGGCGCCCTCGATCAGGTAGGCCGAGGCCACAAAATCCTTGGCGTTCTCCCCGTACTCCACGGCGAACTCCAGCGACTTGGCGTTGAGCGCCGACAGCGCATCCTCCGCCACGCCGAGCGACCGCACGTCGCCCAGGGCGCGGTTCACCTCCAGCGCCGGCTTCATGGATTCACTGATGGCGACCACGCCAGCCGTCAGCCCGCCGACGCCCAGGCCGATGGTCTTGATGTGCTTTTCGCTCTGTTCCGCAAGGTCGGAAAAGCCCGCCTTCACCTTGCCCAGGGGCGCGGTGACCTTGTCGGTCAGGCTCAGGATGAAAGCCAGGCTGGCGCTACGGTCTGCCAATGTCGTCACCCGTTCAGCGCAAGGGCGATGCCGTTAGCCACGGCAAATTCCATGCGTCTCCAGTGTTCGTCCTCAAGCCACTTGGCCGTCCCCATCGCCTCGGGCGTGGGATCGGCACCAGGTAGCCAGCGGTTCGTCAGGGCCATCAGCTGGCCCAGGCCGTTTTCACTCAGGCGCTCAGCGTGCTCGAGCGCTTTTTTACGATCACCTCAACGTTGGGGGCGTATTCGTCCAGCAGCGCGCCGGCGATCTGCATCACCATCACCGGGTTGCCCAGCAGCGGTTTCAGCGTGGCCTTCTGCTCCTGCAGGACGGTGGTCATCAGCAGGTTGTGGCCCGGGGCGACCTTGTTGGTCTGGGTCAAAGCGTTGAAATACTTGGTCACGTCCGCCGGGGTCAGGTTGAAGGTGAATTCCTGTTCGCCGACTTCCAGGGTGATTGCTGCGTTTTGCTCGTTCATGGGGTGGTTCTCTCGTTGGGGTTGGGAAAAGTGGTGCCCGGGTTCGCCGGCGTCCGCCGGCACACGCCGAGGGCGTATTGCTGCAGTCCGAGGATCATTTGCCGGCTGAGGGCGAGTTCTTCTCGGAGGGCGAAATAATCCGGTCGAGCGTCTGCAGCGAGTTCGGCGCCTCCTGCAGCAGCCACGCCGGCGGCGCCGGCGGTGGCGGGCACAGGTCCTGGGACGGAGCAGGTGGCGCGGATCCGCAGCCGTAGAGAGCCGTCGTCAACAGCGCGGCGCAGGCGCTCGATTTCAGTGCGTGCATGGGTCAGTTCCGTGGTGTTTCGTTGGTCGATGGCGTCCCGCTCGGCGAGCATTTCGCCGCTGATGCGCGCCGCTTCCTGCAGGCCTCGCACCTCCCGTTGCGCGCTGTCGCGCTCTTGCCGCGCCGTGTCGCGTTGTTCTGTGAGCGTGTCGAAGCCGATCCAGGTGATCAGGCACAGCACGGCGATAGACAGGCCTACGCGCAGCATCACAGCCCCTCCGCGCACAACCGGGACTCAGCCAGCCGGCGGTTGTGCAGGCCTGGGACGAATTGCTTTTTGCCCTTGGCGTCGGTCACGAAGGCCCACACCGGCGTCCTGCCGTCCGGCGCCCAGGCCAGGGCCCTGCAGCCCTCGGCGATGCGTCCGGCGTTGATCAGCGCCACCGCACGGCTGGAACAGGTGCTGGGCGCGCCGAAGTTGTGCCCATGGCTGGTCAGTGCGTCGAACGTGGTTTGGCTGACGTTCGGGTTGGTGATGCACTCGGCCAGCTGCAGCTGCGTCTTGCGGATCACCAGCTGCTCCACCTCGGCACACTTGGCGGGCGACCAGTAGTCGCCGACCACGACCGGGTACGGGCTGGTGTACCGGGTGATGCCCTTGCACACGGTCGGCAGGCCGCCGGCCAGCTTGTCGGCGTAGACGGTGTTCTGGCCGTTGCCCTCCCAGGTGCCTAGGAAGATCACCAGCGGGGTGCTGGCCAGCGCGATCAAGCCGGCGGTGATACGTCCGCGCAGGCTCATGGGAACCAGATCCTGAGCAAGGCCGGCCCGACCATCTGCGCGACAACGCCCAGGACGGTCAGCACGGCGAGCATCCGGGTCACCTTGGTGCCGATGTCGGCAACGGTGGCGGTCAGCTCGCGCTGGCCGTCGTTCAGGTCCGAGAGCTGGCCGGCCATGTGTTCGAACTCGCCTTCCAATCGGGTGACCCGCGTCGGGACGGTTTCATGGCGGTTTTCCAGGTCGGTGACCCGGTGTTCGAGTACGGCGAAGCGGCTTTCCTGGTTGCCTTTCGGGGTGGCGCGTGGGGTCATCGGCGCTGTCCTTGTTCGATAAGGGTCTGGCACGGCACGCAGCGGGTTATGCCGCCGAGCGCCTGGCGCTTTTCCGGGATCGGCTGGTCGCAGTCCTCGCAGTGGGTCAGGCTCGGCCCGCTCGGCCGCTTGCGGGCCAGCTGGGCCTTGATCGCCTGGTCGCGCTGGCGCTGCTCCAGGACCTGGGCGCGGTCGAACCAGTCCACCATCAGCGCAGCCCCTCGGTCTCTGCTGCAGCCAGGTAAGGCACGCCGTTGATGCGGATGAAGTCCGGGCTGGTGACGTCAAACGGCACCTTGTGCTTGCTCTTCTCGCCGCCCTTCGGGTCGATGGCCAGCAGGCTGGACACCTTGATCCGGCACCCGAACGCCTCGACGCGCATTTCCTCGTCCTCGCCGGCCTTGGCGAAGAACACGGCGTCAAAGGGTTTCAGCTCGCGGAAGCTGCCCGCCGAACGCGCCGCATCCACCAGCAGGTTGAAGTTGGAGGTATCCAGCTCGAATTCGCCGGCGGCGGCGACGTCGCCGTCCACGTAGCCGTCCGGAACGCCCCGGGTTTGGGCCACGGCGGAGTTGTCGGTGATGTCCAGGGTGCAGCTCTCGACGTGCAGCGCGATGTCGCCCAGGTTCACGTCGAAATTCTTGCCGCCAATCTTTGCCATGGGGCGTTACTCCGTTTTGTCGGTGGAAAGGTCCAGGGCGATGTTCGCCTGCAGATCCTTGGGGCAGTTCAGGGGACGGAGCTTGAAATAGGCCACGACCTTGGTCTTGCTCAGCCACTCCAGCACCAGGTCGCCGTCCTTCGGCGGCTCGATGTCGCCGGGGAACACCTCGCCGTTGAACTTGACGGACTTGGCCATGGCGCGCAGCGGCGCCATCAGTTGGCTGGTGTTGACCGCCATGCTGTTGGGGGTGTTGTTCAGGCGCCGGTCGGCGACGCGCCGGATCAGCAGCGGGCGGATCTGGCGGGCGGCCTTGTCGGTGATGCGCAGGTACTCGATCACCTGGAAGTCGCTGCCCGGGGCGTCCAGCATGTTGCCGTCGCCCCAGTACACGCCCGGGTAATCCGGATAGGTCTGCGACACTGAGATCCGTGCGCGGTCCAGCTCGCTGCGCACGGCCGAAGGCAGCGGCACCTTGTCGGCGTCGATAGGCACAGGGCCAAGGCCCAGCACCGGCCCGGTGGCCACGCGCATGGGGCTGTCGGCGATGCTCACGGAGGCGTTGGCCAGGCGCCCGGCCACCACGCCCAGGTCATTGCCGTGCAGTTGCGCCACCGGCGAGACACGCGGTGCCGCCAGGTTGCCCACCAGCGCCTTTTGCTCGGTGACGTACTGCGACCAGGTCTGCTGGGCGGTGACGCCGGGAGTGGCCGCCAGGATGAAGAGGCGCCGGCCGTATTTGTTGTTGATGGCGACGGCCGCGTCGTTCATGGCCGTCAGCTCGGCGGCGGTGGTCACCGGCTTGGTGATTACCGCGCCTTCTACGGAGTAGCCCTGTTGCTGGGCCTTCTCCAGCGCGCTGGCCCAGTCGCCTTCCGAGCCGATGGGCGCGGCGACGCAGGCCCAGCGCTGGCCGCCGTTGAGCCGAGCCGCGGTGATTTGGGTCTTCAGGTCGCTGGCCGGCGCGCCCAGGGTGGCGTCCAGGTCGCTGTCGGTGTTCAGCGCGATGAACTGGCCGACGTTCTTGCCGGCCGGGCCGATGAAAAGGAAATAACGCTCGACCTCAGTCACGGCACCCTGGCCCAGATTGAGATTGTCGACGGTGACTGTTCCGAGTGCCATGCAGTGCCTCGTTAGCGGGGTGAAGTTAGGATCTGTTGCAGCACCTGGTTAACCAGGAGGCTGGTGTCTCGTTCGGTGGCGGCGCCGATGAACTGGCGTTTGGGCAAGGTGATTTCCCAGCTCTGCGCGCAGCTGGACTCGTTGCGCTGGTCGTCCAGGATCCGGATCAGCAGGCCCGCCTGGGCGTAGTTCACATGCTCCTGGATCCACGCCACGGACGGCCTGGCCAAGGCCTTCTTGCCCGCCTGGCGCACGCGGAAGCCCAGCCGGCGCAGGCGCTTCGCCTGCTTGTCGGTGGCGGCGAGCCCCGGCGGCGTCTTGTTCCAGCGGCGCATCTGCGCGGCGGTTCGCCGCTCGCTGACGCCGTTGTGCTGCTGGGCGGCGACCCAGCGGGTCAGGGCGTTTTTCCAGCCCAGTTCCGCTTCGTCAGCGGTCAGCCGCGTGACGACCATCAGCTTGGCCAGGCCGGCTTCCATCTTCTTTTTGCCCTTGCCGTCGCCCTTGCGCGGGGCGAACGGCGAGCCGTCCAGGTTCCGCTGCTCACGCACGCGCTGGCGGCTCATCGTCCGCACGCGCTTGGTGACCTGGTTCAGCAGCCGGCGGCGCAGTTGAGGCGGCAGGCTGAGCAACGCCAGTTGCTCGCGCACGCCCAGGTGGCCCCGGACGTCGAGTTCGAAGGTGCTACGTCCCGCCATTGGTGGCCACCTCGCCGCGCTCGGCGACCCACAGGTCAAACGGGACGAACGCCCAGGCCTTGCCGAAGGCCTCGATCTCGCCGGCCGGGTCTTCGGCCAGGTACTGCGGTTCGACGAATTCCAGCGTGATTTCCACGTCGAACAGGTCGTTGTCGTCCGGCTCCACGGCGAACTCCGGCGCCGGCAGTTCGTGCAGGTCGCGGTCGGCGTCGTGGTTCTCCAGCCAACTGCCGACCAGAGCCATCAGGCGCGCCGGGTGGTCGGCGAAGCGCTCCAGGATGATCGCGGCGCGGTAGCGCATGTCGCCCAGGTGCATGCCGTCCACGTCGGGTTTCCAAATGAGCTGCAGCTTTACCTGCTCGGTGAAGCTGTCCAGCTGCTCAGGCTCGACCAGGCGGCGCTGCAGCAGGTACGCGGTGAGTGCCTGCAGCTTGGTCATAGCAGCGCCGCCGTGATGCGGCCGCGTCCCTGCAGGACGCGCACGGCCGATTGGCTGTAGGCCAGGAAAGTGTCCTCGCGCTCGGGGGCTTCCTTGCCGGTGTTCTCGGCGCTTTCCCGGCGCGTCACGGTGGCGAACTGCTGCAGGGCGCTGGCCTTGGCGCGGCAGTACACCGCGCGCTTGTAGAGCCTGGCCTTATGCGCATGGGCCCAGGCTGCAGGGGTGGCGATGCCTGCCACGGAGTCCAGGTCCGGCACGCCACTGTCCTGCAGGGCGGCCTTCACGGCGGCCAGGTCGGCGTTGACCTCGACCATGGCGATGGCCAGGGCGTCGGTCAGCAGGTCGCCCAGGAACTCCGCCGGCAGGCGGTAGCCCTTCTGGAACTCGGACACGGAGAGGTCCGGCCAAAAGCCGTCGTTCTCGATGATCTGTTCCACAAAGGTGGTGGGTTTCCCGGAAAAGCTCATTGCTGACCGCTCGAATAGGGCGGGGAGACTGTTTCTCATGGGGCTGGCCATAAATGGCAGACTCACGTCCACAGTTCCCCGCTGGGGGGGTAGTCGGTTATTGGGCGCCGGTGACGGCGGGTGCTTGCTTGGTCAGGGCCTTGCGGCACTTCGCGATGCGCGTCTCGTTGCCGGCCTTGGCGTAGAGCGCGGTGGAGCGTTCCAGGTGATGGAGCGCGGTTTCCCACTGCTCGGCCTCCATGGCGCGGATGCCGACCAGCTTGTGGTACTTGCTCGGGATCTGCTCCGTCAGATCCCATTCGCCGTCCACACGCGGCAGCAGGTTCGACAGGTAGGGTTCCGGGCTGCGGCCGCCGTTGTGTTCGGCATAGGCCCAGTCGATCACCGCGTCCGCGACGAAGGTCTGCACGTCGCGGCGCTTGAATCGCTCCGGCATCTGCTGGCCCTGCCCAATGGCAAAGTCCGCCAGCTCCAGGCCGTCTTCGAACTGCACCGTGTCGAACAGCCAGACCATCACCTGCACCAGGACGCGGTTTTCCATCACCAGCCCCGAATCCATGTAGCGCTGGATAAAGTCCTGGTACTTAGGCAGCAGCTCGTCGCGCTTGAGCGCCTGTTTGCTGGCCAGGTTCTTGAGGTTGCTCAGCCGCTCCAGGTCCTGGTTCAGCGCCGCTTCCATCAGCAGCAGGTGCTTCTTGGCGTTGGCCGGGCTGCTCAGGGCTTCCGCCGGCGAATACGCCTGGGGAGCCGCTGCAACGGCGATCGCTGCAGCGCTTCCCATAGCCAAGGTGCGGCGCTTGTGCGCCAGGGCCAGGCTCACTTCACCAGCTCCACGTTCTCGGTCAGCGCGATCTTTTCCAGCTGCTCGATCACGTAGCCTTCGTTGCGGCTGTTGTAGTCCTCGACGCGGGAGCGCTTCGGGTTGTCCACGGTCTGCTTGCGCCAGCTGGAGCTCTGGAAGTAGATCGACAGGTTGTCCCAACTGGTGACCAGCACCGCGTTGACCGGGAAGAACGGCACGCTGAAGCTCGGCAGGCCGCCGTAGGTGGCGATCACCTGGGCGTCCTCGATGCGTTCCTTTTCGGTCGGCACGTCGCCCTGCTTGGCGTACAGCTTCGCCTTGTCGGCGGCCAAGAGGTCAGAACCGATGATCGCGACCAGGTCGCCGCCGTCGCGCAGGCGCTCGTCCACCATCTGTTTGGTGTCGTGCACCAGGGCGTCCAGGTTGGCGTAATCGCCGCCCTGCCCCAAGGTGACCTTGCCGGCGGTCTTGCCTTCCTTGAGCACCTGCTGCGGTGCCTGCTCGCGCAGTTGCTGCAGCCAGCCCTTGTTCACGTCCTGCAGCATCGGATAGGCGACGATGTCGGTCTGTACCGCCGCCTTCACGCCGTGGAAGCCGACCATGATGCGATCCAGCGCGATCTGCTTCTGCACTGCCGCCGAATAGCGTTGATGGAAGTCCGGAAACTTGGCCCAGGCGTCGATCTTCGCGTAAGGCAGGCCCACGTCGGATTCGGTGGGCGACAGCTCGTAGGTGCTGTTCTCCAGCGCCGAAGCGTCCTTCGCCTCGCGGTCGGTGGTCTTGGTGTTGGTGCGGCCGGTGACCGGGCCGGAGACGCCAATAAAGATCTTCTCGCCCTTGATCTCGTCCACCGGAAAGACGTTGATCCGCTCCAGGAAGTCCGCCTTGGCGGTGATGGCGTCGTTCAGCTCCTGGGCCACCGACGGTTCGACGCTGAACATCTCGCTGGCCACTTCGACACCGTAGGTCTCGGCGATGGCCAACTGCATTTGGGCGTACATCTTGGCGCCGTAGGCGCTCAGGGAACGGCTCATGTCAAAGCACCCGAGGTTTGGCTTTGCCGGCTGGGCCGGTGGTGCGCGGCAGGTTGCGGCCGGCGGTGGTGTTCTGCAGGGCGGTGAACTGCTTTTGCAGGTTGCCCAGCGCGGCCATCACAGCCTTGTTGCCGTTGGCGCTGCGCTTGAACTCGCGTTCCTCTTCGGCGGTGGTGACGATTTCGTCCACGGCCGCGCTCACATCATCGACCAGCGACTGGTCAGGTTCCGGCGCCTCTTCGGCGGCAGGCTCGATTACGGCCTGGATGCCGGCGGCGACGACCAGCAGCTGGGCCAGCAGGGCTTTCAAGGCCGTTGCGGTAGCTTCATCCATTGGGGTTTTGCTCTCGGTTGGGGGTTGCTGAGTGGTTTCGGGGGGGGTGTCTTCGAGCGCAAAACGCTTGAACAGGCGGGTGAACATCGCGGCAAGGCGCCCGATCTCGCCCTGCGGCTCGGTTTGGCCGAATGAGCCAAGCTCATGGGAGGCCGCGAAGTAGGAATCGCGGCTGGTGCGGCTGGAAAAGTAGAGTTCCTGGGTGCCGACGCTGGCGGGTTCGTCGGTGACCGCGATGCCGGTCATGTACGCCTTGCCACGGCCCCGGAAATTCGGAGCGATTTCAATGCTGGTGAACAGCTTTTCGCCGGCGTCGTTCAGGCGCAGCAGCTTGTCGTTGGGCTTCAGCTGCGCTTCAAGGGCGACTTGGCCAGGCTCCAGGTCCTCGCCCTCCTCGACCAGGCGCACGGCGAACACGGTGCCGAACGAGCCGAACCAGCGGTCGTGCTCACACCAGATAACGGCGGTGTACAGGGTCGGCGTGTAGGTCTCGGCGATGTCGCGCAGTTCCTGGGGCAGGATCTCGCGTCCATCGACGGTCGGGCCGCTGGTGGCTACGCGTTTCCAGTAGGAGACAAGGGAACGGGGCATGGTCGGTGACTGCGCTCAATCGTTGAATGAACCGCCACGATAGGGAGCCGTCGGGGCCCGAACAAACGGTTGAATTCCGACTTCCTCCTATTTCCGTGATGTAGGAGGTTCGCGGAATTTAACCCCGCGTTTACCGAGTTTTCGCCGCATAGACTGCGGCCCATGAACTACCCGACCGAAGTCAAAGAAGCCGCCAAACGCCTCTACCTGCGCCGCTGTTCGGTGAAGGAGATCCAGGCGCACCTGAAGCTGCCCAACATCCGAATCGTCTACTACTGGATCCGCCAAGGGTGCTGGGACGAGATGCTGACGGATGAGGAACCGCTGAGCGCGGTCAGCCGACGGATCACCTTGATCCTGGAGAAGGCCGAGACGCTGGCAAAGGGCGAACTCGACGAGCTGGAGCGCCTGACCACGCTCCGGGAGCGCCTCATCAAGCAATCGAACAAGCCGGCGCCGGCGCCGTCTGCGGACGGCCCGGACCAGGCCCGGGAGCGCCCGTCAGGGCAGCGCCGCGAGCGCGGCGAGGGTGGCGGCAAGAAGCGCGAAAAGAAGGCCAAGAACGACGTCAGCGGCCTGACCGAAGTGGACTTCCTGGATAAGTTCATCTCCAAGATGTACGCCTACCAGAAAGAGCTGTTCGCGGCGAAGCAGAACCCGCTGACCCGCCGCATCCGGAACATCCTCAAGAGCCGCCAGGTCGGCCTGACCTACTACTTCGCCGGCGAGGCGTTCATGGACGCCGTGCTGAGCGGCGACAACCAGGTGTTCCTGTCCGCCAGCCGTGCGCAGTCGGAGATCTTCCGCAGCTACATCGTCCAATTCGCCCAGCAGTGGTTCGGCATCGAACTGACCGGCAACCCGATCACCCTGAGCAACGGCGCCGAGCTGCGTTTCCTCAGCACCAACAGCAGCACCGCCCAGGGCTACCACGGCCACGTCTACGTGGACGAATACTTCTGGATCCGCGACTTCGAGAAGCTCAGCACTGTGGCCAGCGCCATGGGCACCCACAAGAAATGGCGCAAGACCTATTTCTCGACGCCCAGCGCCGTGTCGCACCAGGCGTACCCGTTCTGGTCGGGGGAGGAGTTCCGCAACAGCAAGCGCGGCAAGAAGGCCGGCGGGGAGTGGCCGAGCGAAGCGGCCTACACGCAGGGCGCGCTGTGCCCGGACGGCCAGTGGCGCAAGACGATCACCCTGGACGATGCCATCGCCGGCGGCTGCGACCTGTTCGACCTGGAGCAGCTGCAGCTGGAGTACGACGAGGACAAGTTTCAGCAGCTCTTCTACTGCAAGTTCATCGACAGCACCCAAAGCGCGTTCAGCCTCAAGGACCTGGAGCGCTGCTACTCGGACCTGTCGTTGTGGGACGACTTCAACCCGGAACTGGATCGGCCGTTCGGCAACAGTCCGGTCTGGCTGGGCTACGACCCGAGCCGCACCCGCGACGACGCCACCTGCGTGGTCGTCGCGCCGCCGCTCGAACCCGGGGCGAAGTTCCGGATCCTGGAGAAGCACAGCTGGCGGGGCCACTCGTTCACCTACCAGGCCGCCCAGGTCAAGAAGCTGACCGAGCGCTTCAACGTCCAGCACATCGGCATCGATGTCACCGGCGTGGGTTACGGCGTTTTCGACCTGGTGCGCGACTTCTATGCCAAGGCGACGCCTATTCACTACAGCCTGGAGGCGAAAAACGCCCTGGTGCTGAAAGCCCAGGACACGATCCAGGGGAGCCGCATCGAATGGGACGCAGGCTGGAACGACATCGCCCAGGCCTTCCTGACCATCAAGCGCGGCGCCACCAACAGCGGCCAGATCACCTACAGCGCCTCGCGCACCGATGCCACCGGCCACGCCGACATCGCCTGGGCGGTGATGCACGCCCTTTCCAACGAGCCTTTGAACACCAACAAGCGGCGCCGCAGCCGCTACGTAACGAGTAACCAGAACAGCCATGGCCAACCGCAAACGCAGAATGCAACACGAAGCCAAACCGAAGCAGCAGCCGATGCGCACGTTTACGTTCGGGGAACCGGAGCAGGTGTTGTCCGGCAACATCGGCGAGTACGTAGGCGTGTTTCCCAGCGACGACGGCAAGATCTACAAGCCGCCGGTGTCGCGGGTCGGCCTGGCCAAGCTGCTGCGCGCCAACGCGCACCACGGCGCCATCCCGAAGTTCAAGCGCAACCTGCTGCTGCGTGAGTTCATTCCCTCGGCCGGCTGCAGCACGGAGACGATGGGGCGAGCCGGCCTGGACTACATGGTGTTCGGCGAAGCGTACCTCTACAACGACACCAACGCGTTCGGGCAGGTGCTGGAGCTGCAGCACCTGCCCGCGATCAACATGCGGGTGAAGGTCGACGGCGGCTTCGTGATGCTGCTGCCCGACAACAAGGAAATGGAGTTCGAGGCGCACGAGGTCTCCCACGTCCTGGACTACGACGTGGAACAGAACATCTATGGGATTCCCGACTACCTGGGCGGCCTGCAGGCGCTGCTGCTGAACGAGGCCGCCACCCTCTTCCGCCGGCGGTACTACAGCAACGGCGCGCACGCCGGCTACATCTTCTACACCAACGACCCCGACCTGACCGAAGAGGACGAAGACGAGCTGCGCGCCCAGATCAGCGCGAGCAAGGGTGTGGGCAACTTCCGTTCGATGTTCGTCAACATCCCCAACGGCAAGGAGAACGCAATCCAGATCATCCCGGTGGGTGACTTCCAGGCGAAAGACGAACTGGAGAAGGTGAAGAACATCACCCGGAACGACGTCATTGCGGCCTGGCGAATGAACCCCGCGCTGGCCGGCATCATTCCGGAGAACACCGGCGGCTTCGGCGACATCGAGAAGATCGATCGGGTGTACACCAGCAACGAGATCAGGCCGATCTGCCAGCTGTTCAACCAGCTGAATGATCGACTGCGAGATGACAGGCGATTTAGCTGGATACCTGCGCCAAAAACAGTGGAATCGACTGCATGAAAGACACCTTGCAGCGAGTACCACTACAAAGTATGGCACTATGGTGGCGATCAGTTGCCCCTGGGGAGGGACACCATGAGAGTTGTATGCAAGTGCGGCCACAAGGGCCGGATTGCCTCGCGGGAAGAGGTAACAACGGAGTTCGTGAAGCTTTACTGCCAATGCCTGGACGCAAAGTGCGGGCATACCTGGGTGGCGAACCTGACGTTTTCGCACACGCTCAGTCCGTCATCGCAGACGTTCGAACGGTTACTCATCGATCGCCTGCGCGAAATGCCCAGGGCGAAACAGCGGGAGCTATTCGAGCAGTTGGGAACGCAGGCGGTGGCATAGCGACAAATCGCCGACACATGGCCGGCGATCGGGATCATTCAACGAATGACTTTCAGCCCCCTACAGACTCCTTTGGGTTGATTGCCATTATCTCGGCTAACCGGCGAACTTGCTGTTGTTCCACTTCGGTGAGCCGACGATAGAGATCGATCAGGCGACATTCGATTTTGGTGAGTCCAATGGCTTCCGACTCGATATTTTCGAACGCGGTCTGATCGTTCTTCTTGCGATCCAACATGCTTACTACTCCATAACGTGCATTGCTGATTCGACGTTATCGGAGCGGCCAACCGCATTGGAACGGGAGCACGACTAATGAGTCATGAGCTTTGCTTCAAGTTACAACCGATGGCGAGCCGCATCGTCAGCCATGGCTTCAAGGAAACGACGGATCGCTTTTTGATCGTCCGTAGTGATGCTGCGGAACTGCTTAATCAAGCAGTCCTCGATTTCGTTCAACGTGCTTTCAGCCAGGTTCGTACGAACGCCAGTAAGGATGTAGGGAACGTCAAAGCCGAACTGCAAAGCGACCTTACTCAGGTAGGGCGCAGGTGCATCGCTCGTTCCTGCCTCATAGTTCGCTTGAGTACGCTTTACCACGCCAATTGCGTCCGCAATCTCAGCTTGGGTCATACCGCAGCGCTTCCGTTCTTCCTGCAGGCGGGAACCAATTTCTTCAGAAAGATGCAAAATTATTCATCCAAAATATTTACAAATGCATTGTGATGCACCATTCTGCATTTCACACCACATGAAATTGCATGGATTTGCACTATGCCGAAGATGAGTATCAGCGAGCAAGCCCGCCAGAAAGCGCGGAAAGCTTTGGAAAAGCGCGGGCAATCCGCGAAAGATTTTGCACTTCTACATCACTTGAGTCCCAGCACCGTATACGCGGTACTGAGCGGCCAGAGCCAATGTCGCCGTGGGGAGGCACACCGAGCTGCAGTGTTACTCGGCATCAAAGACGGTGTTATCGAACAGTAATGGCATCACTCAACAGGGAACAGTAGAAGATGAAAAGCTCCGTTCTAGAGACGCGCAAGGAAGCCATGCGCGAGATTATTCGAAGTCATCCGGATGGGCGCGAAGGTGCTGCCGCTCGTTTGGGAATGAAGGTCAAAAAATTCGACAACCACGCCTATGAAAATGCGGGCTGCAGTCCACTGACAGACGCTCAGATTCATACGCTGGAGCAAGCCAGCGGCACCAGCTATTTCCCGAGTTACGTGGCGCAGTTATACGGCGGTCTGTTTGTGGCCGTCGCCGCTCCGGAGAAACTGGACAACGTCGAGTTGTATGCCCGATCGGTTCAGGCATCGGCAAAGCGCGGCTGTGTTGACCAGGCTATCGCCCAAGCGCTTGAGGACGGCTCAATCAGCGTTGAAGAAGCCGAACACATCCTAGCCGCCCACAACCTCCACATGGCAGCGCGTCACGCTGAGGTGCTTGCCGCTATCGACCTGTATCGCGCCAAACCGGGGAAAAGCCAATGAACAACTTGCCGGCAGTACAGGAATATCAGGACATGCTGAAAGCCGCAGCGCTCGCGTTTCTTGAGCGGCACCAGTGCGAACACCTGGGCGACGATCAGCAATTGTTCAAGCGGGCCGTCCAGCACCTTGTGACTGATTACAACGCCACGACGCAGCATGCCGAACGACTGGTGCATTTGGCCAATAGCGAACTGTCAGCGGTGAGCGATCGGCAGCGATTGGACGTCGTAAACAGCACCTCCACACACACCGTAATTTTCGACACCTCCACCGGCAACACCTGGGCAATCCCGGTCAGCCTGATCTACGAGCGCATCCTCGTTGCTCCCGATAACGGGCGCTTCCGCATTACCGCTTCGTAACAACCAACCCCTAAGTCCCCCTACCCCACCGCCGTGGGTTTGGGTGAGCTGCGCCCGAAATTGAGGTTTGACGATGGAAAACACCCTGAATATCCACGCAAAGCTGCCGCCGAATCAGGCTCAAGCGCTCCTGGCCAACCTGCGTGAACAGTACCGTCTCAGCCTCAATGACCTTTGGTACGCAGACCAATACCGCTTTATCCCCGAAGGCCTGCGTCACGGTTCGATTCTCGCCAATTCCCCCGTGATGGCCGCTCAGAAACATCTGATCGGCGCCCTCTCCCTCTGCCTCAAGAAAGTGAAGTAACCATGAAAGAGCAATTGCGCGACGACGTGATCGAGCGCCTGAAAAAAGAATATGGGCTTAAGCAACGGTCAGGCGCCCACTACATGCGCGGGGGCACTTGCCCGAAGTGCCGGCAGAAGACGCTGTACACCCGTTTTGATGCTCCGTGGTTGGTGATCTGCGGCAGACCCGAGAAGTGCGCTCACACGATGCATGTGAAAGAGCTGTACGAGGATCTGTTTGAAGACTGGAGCAAGCGTGCGCCGGCGACCGATCAGCACCCCAACGCGACGGCTCGCGCCTATCTGGAGTTCGCCCGGGGCTTCCGCATTGAGCTGATCCAGGGCTGGTTCACCCAGGAAAGTTTCTACTCCGTCGAACACAACGCCGGCAGCGCCACCGTTCGCTTTGCATTGGAGAAAGGCGGCTGGTGGGAACGCCTGATCGACCGCCCGCACCGCTTCGGCAAGATGAAAGCGCGCTTCAAGTCCAAGGACAGTTACCGCGGCGTCTGGTGGTGCCCGCCCTGCGTGGATCTGCTGGAAGCCAAAGAACTCTGGATTGTGGAAGGCATATTCGACGCGATCGCCCTGGTGCACAACGACATCGCAGCCGTATCAGCCATGTCTTCGAATGCATTTCCGGAGGAATCGCTACGGGCGCTCGCCCGTGACCGTGAAGGCAAGCTGCCGAAGCTGGTGTGGGCGCTGGATAACGAACCAGGCGCGCACACCTACACCAAACGCTGGGCAAAGCAGGCGCGAGCCTTGGGGTTCGTCTGTGAGGCGGCACAGATCCCTCTTCGTGACGGCCGCAAGACCGACTGGAACGATCTGCACCAGCGCTGGGGTTTCATCGAAGACGAAAGCGATCGCGCCAACCAGGTGGCGGCAGATCTGAAACAGGCCCGCCATCTGGGCGCCCTGCTGCTCGCCGAGAGCGCCGCAGAAAAAGCCCTGCTCATGTACGACTGGAACAAGCGCGGCGAATTCCACCTGGGCTTCGGTAGCCGCTTGTACTGGTTCAAGTTGGACATGGAGAAATTTAACCGGGCAATGCAGGACATCGAGGACAGCGAGAACCACGACGACCAGTTGCTGAACCAGTCGCAGCAACGCGAAAAGGCCCTGCAGCAGTCAGGCAGCGTCGTCGAGATAGCTAACTGCTACCCGCAAGCCCTGTATTTCCAGCGCAACGAAGTCACCGACGAGTCCTGGTACTACCTGCGTGTGGACTTCCCGCATGACGCCGAAAGCGTGAAGAACACCTTCACCAGCGGTCAGTTGTCGGCCGCCAGCGAATTCAAGAAACGTCTGCTCGGCATGGCCGCCGGCGCCATGTACACCGGCAGCGGGCAGCAGCTGGACAAGCTTATGAAGGATCAATTGTTCGGCATCAAAACCGTTTCGACGATCGACTACGTGGGCTACAGCAAGGAATACGGCTGCTACGTCTATGGCGATATCGCGATCAAGGAAGGCGTTACCTACAAGGTCAACAGCGAGGACTATTTCGAGTTCGGAAAACTGCGTCTGAAGACGCTGCAAAAAGGTGTGTCCATCACGCTGCAGCGAGATGGCAAGGACTTCGACGAAGCCTGGCTGAAATTGCTCTGGACATGCTTCGGCGCCCAAGGTCTGGTCGCCCTGGTGTTCTTCTTCGGCTCGCTGTTCTGCGAACAGATCCGCAATCGTTGCCAGTCGTTTCCCTTCTTGGAAGCCACAGGCGAGGCCGGCGCCGGCAAGACCACCTTGCTCAATCTGCTGTGGAAGCTGCTCGGCCGCGAGGGTTACGAAGGCTTCGACCCCATGAAGTCGACAAAGGCCGGTCGCTCACGCTTGATGGGCCAGGTGTCCGGCATGCCCGTCGTGTTCCTGGAGGCCGACCGCCACGGCGATGATCGATCGCATGCCAAGACGTTCGAGTGGGACGAACTCAAGGACTACTACGGCGGCGGCACCCTGGCCACCAAGGGGGTGAAGACTGCCGGCAACGAGACCTACGAGCCTCCGTTTCGCGGAACGATCGCCATCAGCCAGAACGCCCCCGTGGTCGCCCACGAAGCGATCATGACCCGGATCGTCAAACTGCACTTCATCCGTCCCACCGTCACCCCGCAAAGCCGCGTGGCGGCAGACAGGCTCAACGCCCTGGACGGCAAAACCTTGAGCCACTTTCTGATTCGAGCGGTCAGCAAGGAGTCCGCCGTGCTTGAGCTCTTCACCCAGCGCATGCCCGAGCACGAAGCCAGGCTGCGCCGCCTGCATACCCACTGTTTCGCTTGCGGCACGGAGTACCCCAGCGAGCAAGGCAGCTGCAGCAGTTGCGGGTATGACCTGCGCGGGTACATCCGGGTGGAGCGGATCAGCAAGAACCACGCGCAACTGCTCTCGCTGCTCGATGCTTTGCGCTTTGTTGTGAAACTGGAAGATCCCCAGGTCGCCGCCACCCAGCGCCAGATAGTGCGCATGGCCATTGAGCGCCAGGCCTCGATCAGCTCCGACCACCCGGCGGTCGCCGAGTTTTGGGAGGTATACGACTACCTCCAATCGCTCAGCGAAGACCCCGTGGTCGACCACAGCAGCGATCCGAATGTGATTGCGATCAACCTCAACGAATTCAGCGAGCGCGCCGCCGAACACAAACAGAAGCTGGCCGACGTGGCGACCCTGCGCGACCTGCTGAAAGAGTCCCGCTCGCACAAGTTTGTGGAGGCCAACAAGGCCGTCCATAGCGCCGTTCGGGCAGCGTTAAACGCCAAAACCCCACTGGCTCCAGGCCGTCCGACGACGGTCAAGTGCTGGATCTTCAAAGCCTGAGAAGGAGGCAACACCGATGCAAATCCAAGTGTTTATGGGCAATGCCGGCGACGGCAACACGAACAAGCTGCAGGCAGTCTTCGACCAGTTGCAGGCGTTGGGGCACACCCAACCGGTGATCCAGGCCGGCGCCTACGGCGAAGAAGGTCTGCTGCAGATTCTTGAGGTGCGGGCCGCCGGTGGCCAGCGCGACATCCTGGTCAACGACTGCAGCCGGCAACAGATTTTGAGGGTCTTGGAATGGCAATCATGCGTGGAGCATGAGCCTGTTTTTGACGACCTGGTGATACACCTGGCGCGCAAGGACTGACCTGAAAAAACAGTGCCGAGGAGTTGCAGCTCCCCGACACCCAACCACCACCGAGGGCAATACCATGCAAGCACAGCACCACAGCAGCAGCGCCGCGAAGGCTAACACACCGGCACGGCACCTGGTGGCCACCGCGATCATCGGCGCGGCCATGATCGGTTACCTGATTCAGAAAACCCCGGAGTCGCGCACGCGCCTCGAAAACCTGAGCCAGATCGCCGGCACCTTGGGCCAGCTCAGCGATCGGGACGCCGCCGTCGTGGCCGACCTGCTCGCCCACCCTCCCCGCCGGCGGGAAGCGGCGGTCGCCGGGAGCGAGCCCCATGTCTGACCGATCCAGCGCCCACGGCATACCGCGCTTTCCCTGGGACCTCGACGCCAGCAGCCTGTGCGACCAGTGCGGTAAATGGCGCGTACAAGGCAGCCACGCGCAGTGCAGCCGCACGCGGCAGTTGCTCAATGCCCACCGGCGCAAGCAGCCGCCGAAGCGATAGCTGCGTCCACTAGAAAACGCGCATCCAGATACTTGGCCCGGAAACGGGCCTTTTTGTTTCCGATCGTCAGACTGTCGATACACGAGTACAGCGTTAGGGGTTTACATGAGTGGCGTCGAAGCTCGCGGCAATTCCGTGAGAATCTACTTTCAATACAACGGGGAGAAATGCCGGGAATCCGTCCCCGGGGGCAACACGCCGGCAACCGTCGCCCAGGCCAGGCGCCTGCTCGACATCATCGATTACGAGATCCAGACCGGCACCTTCGATTACGCCCGGCACTTTCCCCACTCCTCAAGGCTGGTGGAAAACACCTTCGGCCATTACCTGGACCTGTGGTTGAAGATCAAGGCCAACAGCGTGGCGGCGTCCAGCTATCGCGGGTATGCGAACAAGGCCGAAGTGCATGTGCGCCCGCGCTGGGGCAAGCACCAGATCAACCAGATCGATCACCTGGATCTGCAGGAATGGATTCAGGGCACGCTGTCGAAAACCCTGAAGAACAAGACCATTCGCGACATCATCAGCAACGTGCGCCAGGTGTTTCGCCTGTACCGCACGCGGATGAAGGTCGCCCATGACCCGACCGAAGGGCTGATGGTCCGCCTACCTGATCCGGAGGCGCCCGATCCTTTTACCCGTGCCGAAATCAAACAGATCCTCACCACGCCAACCGACCGCACACTGGAGCTGCTGATGGTGCAGTTCATGCTGTGGGCCGGGCCACGGGTCTCGGAAACCATCGCCCTGGCCTGGGAAGACGTCGACCTGGCACAAGGCACCGTGACCTTTCGCCGCTCCAAGGTGCGCGGCGCCTACCGGGTCACAAAGACCCGCCGATCGACGCGCCGGGTGCGTCTGCTGGCCCCGGCGTGGGAGGCGCTACGCAAGATTGATGCGCTGACCCGCCGGCGCAAGGCGGAAACCGTCGAGGTCGTCGAGCGCGACAACAAGACAATCCGCCGACACTCCCTGCACTTCGTCTTCCTCAACACGAAAAGCGGTCTGCCGCATGCCAACGACTTTGTCGTGCGAGACCGCTTTTTCAAGGCACATCTGCTTGCGGCCGGGGTACGCTACCGCGGGCCTGGGCAGTGCCGGCACACCTACGCCAGTCAATTACTCACTACTGGCGTGGCATCGATCGACTGGATCGCCGAGCAGATGGGTCATACCAACGGCAATATGATCCGTCAGCACTATGGAACCTGGATCAACGAGGACGGACCGGACGTGGTAGGGATGCTGCAACTTGCCCTGAAGTTGTCACCGGTCACAGTTCTACACTGAATCCGCTGAGGCGCAGCGGTAGACCAGCCTGGGGGAGTCTCGTTTCCAGGATGCCAAGAAAAGGCCCCCGCACCTAGGCAAGGTGTGGGGGCCGACTGAACATAGGACGTAATTATGTGTAGCTGTCTACTCCAGTGCTGACCAATCATTGGACTGGAAGCCGGTGCTCGTTGCTTTCAGAAAGCTAGCCTCATAATCGCGAATCGAAGTAAATAACTCGTTATCCCTGAATGCCAACGCCGCCATACAGCAGGCCATGAGGCCTCTATACATATAATTCCAAAAATCCGCACGATGCTCAGCTTGCCTCGTAGTCCCGTGCATGCCTCGCATAAAAAAACCGGGTGGTGCTCCCCCATACATATCCATGATCTGGGGTGAAGCTGCATGGACGTAACCCGAATATGCCTTGCTAAGCGTTCTGGCACTATCCAAGTGCTTGCTACAACCTTTTGGACCGCTCACGCACCGATCCAAATACGCACGAATTTTTTTCCTTGGCACCATTCCCTTGTTTATCGAAGAGACAGACTCTGCGTGGGAGTGAAATTCCTCTTGAAAGAAATTCTCCAAGTATTGCTCAAGTATAGGAGTCGAATCTCCGTTGATTACTGAGTATGCCAAGAACGAAATATCTTCGGTAATTTCATCGAGGATACGTTGTAGAGAGGCCTGTTCTTGAATAAACCCCGCTTCAAGCAACAACTTTGCCGCGTGGAGGCTACTCACCATGCGCGCCAGCTTCTGCACCAACGCCTGATAGATCGTTTTCTCAACATGTCGATAGACAAACGAATCTCTAAATTCAACTTTTTGGGGAGCGGGGACGCGCTCTGCAAACACACTGACGATGCGCTCCATGTAATTCAACGCTTGTTCGTAATGCATGGCATCCCACCTAGGATTGTCGAAGTCGCAGAATCGCATCTTCGATCGCTTTCGCGTTCTTATCCAGAGTTTCCATAGCTCCAACCGCGCTTTCCGCAACAGTCTCTACGCCATTCTCTGAAAGCCACTTGGTGACCTCTTCTACCGCCGCCCCAAGCGCATGCTGGTTGTGCAGCAGCAGCGTAAGTGCATCTGCAGTGGCAATGTTGGAATCTGAGTTATTTGGCATAGCAGGCTTCCATCGAGTTTGGTTCGCAGAATCCTAGCTCATCGAATCGCTGGCGACGTCATTCACCCATGCGGTAGTCGTCATTTTTTGCACCAAAATAGCGCGCCAGTCCCATCTCAGTCCCATATGGCCATTTTTCGGACGCCAAAAACCACAAACCCCCGACTTTCTCTAGGAAAATCAGGGGTTTGCGTTCTCAGAATTTGGCGGTGAAGGAGAGATTCGAACTCTCGATACAGTTTCCTGTATACACACTTTCCAGGCGTGCTCCTTAAGCCACTCGGACACTTCACCGTATCTCGTCATTCGCGTTGCGTCTGTCGAGGCGCGCTAATGTAGTCGAAAGCTTTTCCGATGGCAAAGGTTTTTTTCAGAATTTTCATGCGGTTAAGGCATTTACCCTTTTCTGCGGGTTCCGGCCCATGGCAAACCGGCCATTCTCCGGTCGGCGCCAGGCCATCTTCGGCACCGGGAATGCCTTCCATAGGGATCGGCAAACGGAATGCGGTGACCGGCGGGTCAGTCACAGTGCTTTACCTGACCTGCATCGCTGGGTAACGTCTGCCTCAACTTTCTTATAAGGAATAGCGTCATGAGCGACCTGGTTGCCTATCACCTCGAAGACGGCATCGCGACCCTGACCCTGAGCAACGGCAAGGTCAATGCCATTTCCCCGGACGTGATCGCCGCGTTCAACGCAGCGCTGGACCGGGCCGTGACCGATCGCGCCGTGGTGATCATCACCGGTCAGCCGGGCATCCTGTCGGGCGGCTATGACCTCAAGGTAATGACGGCCGGCCCTAAAGAGGCGGTGTCGCTGGTGACCGCCGGTTCGACCCTGGCCCGTCGCCTGCTGTCGCACCCGTTCCCGGTGATCGTGGCCTGCCCGGGCCATGCGGTCGCCAAAGGGGCGTTCATTCTGTTGTCCGCCGACTACCGCATCGGCGTCGACGGCCCGTTCAGCATCGGTTTGAACGAAGTGCAGATCGGCATGACCATGCACCACGCCGGCATCGAGCTGGCCCGTGACCGCCTGCGCCGCTCGGCTTTCCACCGTTCGGTGATCAACGGTGAGATGTTCGATCCGCAATCCGCCGTGGACGCCGGCTTCCTGGATAAGGTGGTGTCGGCCGAAGAACTGCAGGGCGCCGCCCTCGCCGCTGCACGTCAGTTGAAGAAGATCAACATGACCGCGCACAAGAACACCAAGCTCAAGGTGCGCAAGGCCCTGCTGGAAACCCTGGACAACGCGATCATTCAGGATCAGGAGCATCTGGGATAACCCCCTGCCCCCGCCATCGCGCAGCAAACCGAGAGCCCGGCCGTCGTGTCGGGCTTTTTCTTACGCGGGCATTTGAATCCTCCGACAACGCTCTAGGTCGCATCTGACCACCGAGTCGGAAACATGCGCTTAAACATCGCCCATCTCCGGACACTTGAGCGGCAATTGCCGAAAACAGTGCACATCCGTACACTGCGCCACCTTTTTGTCCCGGTGGGCGTGAAAATGCTGTTTGCGTTACGTATGTTGTTGATGGGGCTGCACTTTATTCTTGCCGGTGTGCTGGGTGTGATCCTCGGCCTGTGCCGTCCGTTCAATCCGGACAACAGCCGTCTGTGTGCCCGCCTCTATGCGCTGCCGGCCATGTGCATCCTGCGGCTGAAAATCAAGGCCGAGGTCAGCGGGTTGATGAACAAGCCTGCCAGTTGCGTGATCATCGCCAACCATCAGTCCAACTACGACCTGTTCGTGTTCGGCAACGTGGTGCCTTACCGCACCGTGTGCATCGGCAAGAAGAGCCTGAAGTGGGTGCCGCTGTTCGGCCAGCTGTTCTGGCTGGCCGGCAACGTGTTGATCGACCGTGGGAACGCACACAAGGCGCGCAAGTCGATGCTGACCACCACCCATACCCTGCAGCATGAGGACACCTCGATCTGGGTGTTTCCGGAAGGCACCCGCAACCTGGGCAAGGAACTGCTGCCGTTCAAGAAAGGCGCGTTCCAGATGGCGATCGCCGCCGGCGTGCCGATCGTTCCGGTGTGCGTCAGCAACTACATCAACCATATGCGCCTGAACCGCTGGCGCAGCGGCAACGTGCTCATCCGTTCGTTGCCGGCGATTCCTACAGCAGGACTGACGATGGACGACATGCCTCGGCTCATGGCCCAGTGCCAGGAGCAGATGCGCGAATGCATCGATGCCATGGATCGGCAGCTGCAGGCCGCCTGAAGATGAAACCCGCCCCGTGCGGGTTTTCTTTTGCCGGTGAACGATGCAGATTGCACGCACTCTGAAGCAGCCACACGGCTAAGCTGAAGCCTGAAACCCCTGTCATCTGCCAAGAAGAAGTGAATCACCACCATGGGTCGAGTTGTCGCTGCTGCGGTTTACAGTGCCGGTAAGAAAGTCACCAACATCACCCTCGACGAAGGCGCGGCCTGGGCCGCGAAAACCGGGCACTTCGTTTGGATCGGCCTGGAAGAGCC
The DNA here is from genome assembly GCF_002112745.1 of Pseudomonas sp. B7(2017). Classification (NCBI taxonomy): domain Bacteria; kingdom Pseudomonadati; phylum Pseudomonadota; class Gammaproteobacteria; order Pseudomonadales; family Pseudomonadaceae; genus Pseudomonas; species Pseudomonas sp. B7(2017). The sequence goes on from NZ_NEIP01000005.1 coordinate 154,152, forward strand.
GAACGCCCAGGAGCTGGCCAACCTGCAACGCCAGTTCAACCTGCACGAACTGGCCATCGAAGACGCCCTGGAAAAGCACAGCCGACCGAAGCTGGAAACCTTCGGCGACGCGCTGTTCATCGTCACCTACTCGCCGGTGCGCCAGCACGGCATCCTGCAATTTATCGAAACCCATATCTTCGCCGGCAAGGGCTACATCATCACCGCCCGCAACGGCCACTCGGCGTCCTACGCCCACGTCCGCCAACGTTGTGAGGCGCGTCCGCTGCTGCTTGAGCACGGGGAAGATTTCGTACTGTATGCAATCCTGGATTTCGTGATCGAGAACTATCAGCCGGTGGGCGAAGCGATCCATGCCGAAATCGACGAGCTGGAGCGCAACGTGCTGTGCAGCGCCTTGAACGAACATGACATCCAGAAGCTTCACGGCCTGCGCCGGGACGTCCTGCGCCTGCGGCGTTATGCGGCGCCCATGGTGGAGATCGGCGAGGAACTGCAGAAGCTGAGCTTCCCGTTCATCGACAAGAACATGCGCCCCTACTTCCGGGATGTGCAGATCCACGTGACGCGGCAGATGGAGGATCTGACGACCCTGGCGGACATCGCCAGCCAGACCATCGAGATCGGTGTGTTGCTGGAGGCGTCACGCCAGAGCGTGGTGCAGCGCAAGTTCGCCGCGTGGGCGGCGATCCTGGCGTTCCCCACGGCGGTGGCCGGGATCTACGGGATGAACTTCCAGAACATGCCTGAGCTGAGTTGGCACTACGGCTATTTCGGCGTGCTGGGGTTCATCACCGTGGGCTGCGTGGGGCTGTGGGCGAGCTTCAAGAAGTCGGGGTGGCTGTAGGGAACCCAGGGCTGGGGCCGCTTCGCGGCCCGGTGGACGCAAACTCCCTCGCTACAGGCGCGGGTCAGGCGGTTGCCGGTTTGTGTGCCACGAAACGCATCATCCACTCCGCCACCGTGGTGCCATGGTGCTGATGCTCAAGGCTGGCCACGCCTTTGCTGTAGACCTGTTCGCCCAGGGCTTCCTGGCGCAGGTCCAGCAGCGCACGCGAATAGTCGTGAATGAATTCCGGATGGCCCTGGAAGCACAGCACCTGATCGTTGATGTGGTACGCCGCGAACGGGCAGAAATCGCTGGAGGCGATCACCGTGGCGTTCTCCGGCAGTGCAGTGACCTGGTCCTGGTGGCTGATCAAAAGCGTCAGCTCTTCACGCACCGGGTTCATCCACGGGGCCTTGGCGGCCATCTTGTAATTGTGGATGCCGACGCCCCAGCCTTGGGTGGCGCGCTCGCTCTTGCCGCCCAGCAGCAGCGCCAGCAACTGATGGCCGAAGCACACGCCCAGCAGCTTGTCGCCGCGCTCGTAGCGGGTCAGCAGGTATTGCTTGAGGGTCTGGATCCACGGGTCGGTGCCGAACGAATCGGCTTTGCTGCCGGTGACCAGGTAAGCATCGAAGGTCAGGTCATCGCTCGGATAATCGCCCTGCATCACGTTGTAGACGGTGAACTCGGCGGCGATCGGCTGCTGCGAGAACAGGCGCTGGAACATCTGCCCGTAACCCTGATACTGATCGACCAGTTCCGGACGCAGGATGTCGGTTTCCAGAATGCAGATGCGTAGCGACATAAAAAATTCCTGACACGTGATGGGAATAATGCACACCCCAGAGCCTGCCTTGAAACCACCCGGCAAGGCAAGCCCCGAAATGCGCCCGATCCCCGTCAGGACACCGTCAGAACAGTTCCCCCTTCGCCGCCTTTTCGAGCAGCAGGGCCGGTGGCGCGAAACGCTCGCCGTACTGTTCGGCCAGGTATTGCGCGCGGGCGACGAAGTCCTGCACGCCGTACTGGTTGATGAACTGCAAGGCACCGCCCGTCCACGCCGCGAAACCGATGCCGAAGACCGAGCCGACGTTGGCGTCGGCCGTGGACATCAACACGCCCTCCTCCACGCAACGGACGGTTTCCAGGGCCTGCACGAACAGCAGGCGATCACGTACGTCCTTCGGCGGAATCTGCCCGTCTGGCCTTTCGAAACGGGTCTTTAGCTCGGGCCAGAGGTGTTTCTGGCCGCCGGCCGGATAGTCATAGAAACCGCCTCCCGCGGCCTTGCCCGGCCGCTTGAATTCGTTGAGCAGCAAGTCAATCACGGCGAACGCCGGGTGCTCAATCAGCGGTTTCCCTTCCGCTTGCAGGTCTTTGGCCGTTTGCAGACGGATATGGCTCATCAGGCTGAGGGAAACTTCGTCGGAGATCGCCAGCGGCCCCACCGGCATCCCGGCCTTGCGCGCTTCGGTCTCGATCATCGGCGCGCTGACGCCTTCGCCGAGCATGGCGATGCCTTCGTTGGTGAACGTGCCGAACACCCGCGAGGTGAAGAAGCCACGGCTGTCGTTGACGACAATCGGGGTCTTCTTGATCTGCAGGACGAAGTCGAAACCACGGGCCAGGGTCTCGTCGCGGGTTTGCGCGCCCCTGATGATCTCCACCAGCGGCATCTTGTCCACAGGGCTGAAGAAATGCAGCCCGATGAACTTGCCCGGATCCGGCACCGCCGTCGCCAGGCCGGTGATCGGCAGGGTCGAGGTGTTGGACGCGATCACCGCGTCGGCGCCGACCACCTGTTGCGCGGCCGCCGATACCTTGGCCTTGAGTTCGCGGTCCTCGAACACCGCCTCGATGATCAGGTCGCAGCCATCCAGGTCGGCATCGCTTTCGGTGGGACGGATCCGCGCCAGCACCGTATCGCGCTGCTCGGCGCTCATGTGGCCGCGGGCGACTTTCTTGTCCAGCAACGCCGCCGAATGGGCCTTGCCCTTCTCGGCGGCGGCCAGGTTCACGTCCTTGAGCACCACCTCGATGCCAGCCGCCGCGCTGACGTAGGCGATCCCCGCCCCCATCATCCCGGCCCCGAGCACGCCCACCCGGCGTGTCACGTAAGGCGCATGCCCCTGCGGCCGCGAGCCGCCGGCATTGATTTCGTTGAGCTGGAACCAGAACGTGCCGATCAGGTTCTTCGCGACCTGGCCGGTGGTCAGTTCGGTGAAGTAGCGGGTCTCGATCAGGTGCGCCGTGTCGAAATCCACCTGCGCGCCTTCCACCGCCGCGCAGAGGATCTTCTCCGGGGCAGGCAAGGTGCCTTGGGTTTTCGCGCGCAGGATCGACGGGGCGATGGCCAGCATCTGCGCGACCTTCGGGTTCGACGGCGTGCCGCCGGGGATCTGGTAGCCCTTCACGTCCCAACGCTGCACCGCGTTCGGGTTGGCCAGGATCCAGGCCCGGGACTTGGCCAGCAGTTCGTCGCGGTCGGCCGCCAGTTCGTCGACCAGGCCGGCCTGCAAGGCTTGCTGCGGGCGGACTTTCTTGCCTTCAAGCAGATATGGCAGCGCCTTTTCCAGGCCGAGCATGCGCACCATGCGCACCACCCCGCCGCCGCCCGGCAACAGGCCCAAGGTCACTTCGGGCAGACCGAGCTGCACCGACGCGTCGTCCAGCGCCACCCGGTGATGGCAGGCCAGGCAGATTTCCCAGCCGCCCCCCAGCGCCGCGCCGTTGATGGCGGCGACCACCGGTTTGCCGAGGGTCTCCAGGGTGCGCAACTGGCCCTTGAGGGTCAGCACCATGTCGTAGAAGGCCCGGGCTTCGGGCTTGCCGACTTTGATCAGCTCGTTGAGGTCGCCGCCGGCGAAGAAGGTCTTCTTGGCGGAGGTGACGATGACGCCGGCGATCGTGTCCTTTTCCGCCGCCAGGCGGGCGACGCAATCGGCCATGGCCTCGCGGTACACCGCGTTCATGGTGTTGGCGCTCTGGCCCGGCATGTCGATGGTCAGGGTGACGATGTTGTCCTGGCCCAGTTCGTAACGGATGGCTTGGTTCATGGGGGTGGATTCCTTGAAGTCCGGGCTCAGAGGCGTTCGATGATGGTGGCGATGCCCATGCCGCCGCCGACGCACAGCGTCGCCAGGCCATAGCGCAGGCGCCGGGCTTCCAGTTCATCGAGCAGGGTGCCGAGGATCGCGCAGCCGGTGGCGCCCAACGGATGGCCCATGGCGATGGAGCCGCCGTTGACGTTGACCTTGTCCGGGTCGACGGCCATGTCCTTGATGAACTTCAGCACCACGGAAGCGAAGGCTTCGTTGACTTCGAACAGGTCGATGTCCTCGACCCGCAGCCCGGCCTTGGCCAGTGCCTTGCGGGTGGCCGGCGCGGGGCCGGTGAGCATGATGGTCGGGTCGGTGCTGGTGACCGCCGTGGCGACGATCCGCGCCCGGGGCGTGAGGCCCAGCGCCTTGCCGCGGGCTTCGGAGCCGATCAGCATCAGCGCCGCGCCATCGACGATGCCGGAGCTGTTGCCCGGCGTGTGCACATGGTTGATCCGCTCGACATGGCTGTAGACCCGCAGCGCCGTCGCGTCGAAGCCCATCTGGCCGATCATTTCGAAGCTCGGCTTGAGCTTGCCCAGGCCTTCGAGGGTGGACTCGGCGCGGATGAATTCATCGTGATCCAGCAGGACGATGCCGTTCTGGTCCTGCACCGGCACCAGGGATTTGCTGAACGATCCGTCGGCCCGCGCCCGCGCGGCCTTTTGCTGCGAATGCAAAGCGTAGGCGTCGACGTCCTGGCGGCTGAACCCCTCAAGGGTGGCGATCAGGTCGGCGCCCACGCCCTGCGGCGTGAAATGGCTGTGCAGGTTGGTCTGCGGATCCAGTGCCCAGGCACCGCCGTCGCTGCCCATCGGCACCCGCGACATGGATTCGACGCCGCCGACCACCACCAACTCTTCGAACCCCGAGCGCACCTTCATGGCCCCGAGGTTCACCGCCTCCAGGCCCGAGGCGCAGAAGCGGTTGATCTGCACGCCCGCCACACTGATGTCCCAGTCGGCCACCTGCACGGCGGTCTTGGCGATGTCCGAGCCTTGATCGCCGATGGGCGTGACGCAACCGAGCACCACGTCATCGACCTGGCTGGTGTCCAGCGCCGTGCGCTGCTGCAGTGCGGTGAGCAGCCCGGCCACCAGGTTCACCGGCTTGACGCTGTGCAGCGATCCATCGGCCTTGCCCTTGCCGCGGGGCGTGCGTAACGCGTCGAAAATCAAAGCTTGGGTCATGACGTCTCGAACCTGTGCGGTGAGTGAATTTCGTGCGCTCACTGTTGGCTCGCGCCGCCCCGGATTCAATGACCGCAGCGCTCAATGGCGTTGACGCGCACGCTCAGACGGACGGTCATCCCCGGCCAGGTTAACCGGTTCAGGCCACCGAGCTGTCTAGCAAAAGGGCGGCAAAGAAGCTGGCAATGGGCCTCATGCCGTTTTTATCGCGACTGGCAGCAAATCCATACGAAATGGATCTAAGCCAAGCGTGACGCGGGCCCTAATGTGAACAAGTACGTCGTTGTCGTCGGGTTTTGCCGAGGCACCCGTTCGTTACAGGAAGTGCAACGCTTGCCGTCATGGAGATCAGGCAAGCCTCAGGAAATAACAAAAAAGGCGGTCAAGCCATGTTCAAACAACCGAAAGTTCGTCAAGCGGGGCTCATTCTTTTTGCCACGACGCTGTTGTTGATTCTGCCCAACCTGACCAAGGTGCTCGGCTGACTCAAGCGGCAGGTTTCGCTCATCGCCACTTATCCTGTGACTGGCCCGCTATCCGGGCCAGCGTGGCTGTGCCACTCTTTGCGCACTTCCACGACATGGACGGCGATCATTTGAAAGCGCTCACACTGTTCGGGGCCCTGCTGCTGAGCACGCCCCTCTACGCCGCACAGCTGAACCTGGAGCTGGGCGCGAACGGCCGCACCTGGCAGACCGAGGAACTGCTCAAGCATCCTCAGGTGCAGACCCTCACGATCAAGAACGATGTTTCCTACAAGCGCGACATGACCTACCGCGCCGTGCCGGTGGCTGCTCTGTTGACGGGCATCCAGCCGGGCGACCACCTGCAAGCGGTGGCGCTGGACGGCTTCGCCGCGGAACTGGCCGCCGCGCCGTTGCTCCAGACCCAAGGCGCACGGGCCTGGCTGGCCATCGAGGATCCGGCGCAGCCGTGGCCGCCACTGTCGGAAGGCAAGCCCAGCGCCGGGCCGTTCTATCTGGTTTGGACCGACCCCGAGGCCGGCCACATCAGCCCCGAGCAGTGGCCGTTCGAAGTCGCCAGCATCAAGCGCATGGCGCCGGTGGCCGAGCGCTTCCCCGCCCTGCTGCCGGATCCCGCGCTGAAGGCCGATGACCCGGTGAACAAGGGCTTCGCGCTGTTCCAGAAGAACTGCCTGGCCTGCCACCGCCTTAACGGTGCCGGGGATGCGCAGTTCGGGCCGGACCTGAACATTCCGTACAACCCGACCGAGTACTTCGGTGCGGACTTCCTCAAGCGCTACATTCGCGACCCGCAGAGCCTGCGCCAATGGCCGCAGGCGAAGATGCCGGGTTTCTCCGCCCAGGTGCTGCCGGACGCGGAGCTGCAGAACCTGGTGGGCTACCTCAAGCACATGGCCGGACGCAAAGTTAAGCCCTGAGACCACACCATCCCTGTAGGAGCGAGCCTGCTCGCGAAGCGATCCGTCAGCCACTGCAAAGGTGGCCGATCCGCCTTCGCGAGCAGGCTCGCTCCTACAGGGGGCCTCATCACTGTTGCTGGACGGAGATCACCGGCGTCGGCGCCACCACCACCTTGGCGTGCATCTGCTCGTACCCGCCGCCCCGGCGCATGCCGCGCACCGGGCAGGCGTCGAGGTAGTCCAGGCCCACCGCCAGCTTCAGGTGACGCTCCGGACGGGCCAGCCGGTTGGTCACGTCGAAGCTGTACCAGGCGTCATCCAGCCAGGCCTCGGCCCAGGCGTGGCTGGCCAGGTGCTCGCAGTCCTCGCTGTACAGGTAACCCGACACATAACGCGCCGGCACCCCCAGGCTGCGCGCGCAGGCGAGAAACGCGTGGGTGTGGTCCTGACAGACGCCGGTCCGTGCCGCGAACGCCTCGGCGGCGCAGGTGTCGACTTCGGTCGAGCCCGGCAGGTAGGCCATGTGCTGGTTCAGGCCGTGCATCAGGTCGATCAGCGCGGTGCGGTCGCGGCGCTGCTTGCAGGCTTGGCCGGCGAATGCGCGCAACGCTTCGTCGGCCTCGGTCAGGCGGGTGAAGCGCAGGAACGGCAACGCCGACTGGCTCTCGTGTTCCGCCTCGCGCCGTTCGTCGATGTCCACTACCCCCCGGGCGCCGATGACGATCGCTTCGTGGGGTTCGTCGAGGGTCAGCACATGCAGGATGTTGCCGAACGGATCGAGCTGCGCGCGCACCGGGCGCGGCATGTTCAGTTGCCAGTTCAGCACTTGCTGGCGCTCGCTGTCGTGCGGGGTCAGGCGCAGGTACTGAATGCTCGCCCGCACCTGATCGTCGTAGTGATAGGTGGTCTCGTGGCTGACGGAAAGTCTCATGCGGCCTCCAGGTAGGAACTGTGAATGGCGTTGCCCAACTGGCGCACCAGCGGGATGAATTCGGTGAGCCAGGCGTGCAGGCCCTCCTCGAGGATTTCGTGGATGCCGGTGTAGCGCAGGCGGGCGTCCATTTCCGCCGCCAGCCGTTGCGCCGGCCGGCCGTTGGCCCCCGGCAACTGGGCGAGGATCTGGTCGATCTCCTCGGTGCAGGCCCGCAGCGAACGCGGCACGTCGGCGCGCAACAGCAAAAGCTCGGCGACATGCCGGGCGCCGGGCGCATCGCGGTAGATTTCGGTGTAGGCCTCGAACGACGACAAGGCCCGCAGCAGCGCGCTCCACTGGTAATAGGCGTGCGCGGTGCCGTCGCTGACCGCTTCGGCCTGGTCGCCGGCCATCTCGTAGCGGGCGTCGAGCAGGCGCAGGGTGTTGTCCGCCCGTTCGATGAACGTGCCCAGGCGGATGAAGCGGAACGCGTCGTTGCGCATGATGGTGCCGTAGGAGGCGCCGCGGAACAGGTGCGAGCGCTCCTTGATCCATTCGCAGAACCGGCTCATGCCGTAGCGGCTCAGGCCCTGGTCGGCGATCCCGCGGATCTCAAGCCACGTGGCGTTGATGTTTTCCCACATGTCGGCGGTGATCCGCCCGCGCACCGCATGGGCGCTGGCCCGGGCCGCGCCGAGGCAGCTGTAGATGCTGGCCGGGTTGGCCGCATCGAGGGCGAAGAAGTGCAGCAGCCGCTCGGCGTGCAGCTCGCCGTGGCGCTCCAGGTAGTCGTCCAAGGTGCCGGTGATCATCAGCGGCATGGCGAGTTCGTGCAGGCCGTCGCCGCGGCCGTCCTGCGGCATCAGCGACAGCGAATAGCTGACGTCGAGCATCCGCGCGAGGTTTTCCGCACGCTCCAGGTAACGCGACATCCAGTACAGATCCGAGGCAGTTCTACTTAACATGGCAGGTTTCCTTCAATCCTCGACCACCCAGGTGTCCTTGGTGCCGCCGCCCTGGGAGGAATTCACCACCAGGGAGCCTTCACGCAGGGCGACACGGGTCAGGCCACCGGGCACCACCCGGGTTTCCCGGCCGGACAGCACGAACGGGCGCAGGTCGATGTGGCGCGGCGCGATGCCGTTCTCGACAAAGGTCGGACAAGTCGACAGCGACAGCGTCGGCTGCGCGATGTATGCATGCGGCCTGGCCTTGATCCGCTCGCGGAACGCGTCGATCTCCGCGCCCGTCGCCGCCGGCCCCACCAGCATGCCGTAGCCGCCGGAGCCCTGGGTCTCCTTGACCACCAGATCCGGCAGATGGGCCAGCACGTGGGACAGTTCCGACGGATTGCGGCATTGCCACGTCGGCACGTTCTTGAGGATCGGCTCCTCGTCGAGGTAGAAGCGGATCATTTCGGTGACGTACGGATACACCGACTTGTCGTCGGCCACGCCGGTGCCGATCGCATTGGCGAGCACCACGTTGCCGGAGCGGTACGACGACAGCAGCCCCGGCACGCCCAGCATCGAGTCCGGGCGGAACGCCAGCGGGTCGAGGAAGGCGTCGTCGAGACGGCGGTAGATCACGTCCACGGCCTTCGGGCCGTCGGTGGTGCGCATGTAGACCTTGTCGTCGCGCACGAAAAGATCCGCGCCCTCCACCAGCTCGACGCCCATTTCCCGGGCGAGGAACGCATGCTCGAAAAACGCGCTGTTGAACCGCCCCGGCGTCAGTACCACTACGCTCGGGTCGTCCAGGGGGCTGGAGCTCTTGAGCGTGTCGAGCAACAGGTTCGGGTAATGGTCGATGGGGGCGATGCGCTGGGCGGCGAACAGTTCGGGGAACAGGCGCATCATCATCTTGCGGTCTTCGAGCATGTAGCTCACGCCGCTGGGGGTGCGCAGGTTGTCCTCCAGCACGTAGTAGGTGCCGTCGCCGTCGCGCACCAGGTCGACGCCGGAGATGTGCGAATAGATGTCGCGGTGCAGGTCCAGCCCCTGCATCGCCAACTGGTACTGCTCGTTGGCCAGCACCTGCTCGGCGGGAATGATCCCGGCCTTGATGATGCGCTGGCCGTGGTAGAGGTCGGCGAGGAACAGGTTCAGCGCCTTGACCCGCTGGATGCAGCCGCGCTCGACGGTCCGCCATTCGCTGGCGGGGATGCTGCGCGGAATGGTGTCGAAGGGGATCAGGCGCTCGGTGCCCTGCTCGTCCCCGTAGAGGGTGAAGGTGATGCCGGCACGGTGGAACAGCAGATCGGCCTCGCGTCGCCGCTGGGCCAGCAGTTCGTCGGGCGTCTCGGCCAGCCAGCGGGCGAATTCCCGGTAATGCGGGCGGACCTGGCCGCCGGCATCGTACATCTCGTCAAAACTGGTGCGGTTCATGCCGTACTCCTTGTCGCTCCGGACATCCGAACCTTCGCAAGGCCCGTGCCATCGGCAGAAACGCTTTGATTTCAATCGGTTGGATAATCGCGCCGCGAACACCGCACCATTGCTGTGCGACAAACGCCCCTACCCGATCGCCCCCGCTCCATGGCGACGCAACGCCGTCGCCTATCACCAGCATAGTCAGAGTTGATTTCACTGCCCGGGAGCGGCTGCGGATAATCCGCGCATCCGCTGCACGAGTTCCCCCGCCAAGTGTGCAGCCCAACCGATCGATGGCCGCGACCGCAGCCCGCCCAGCCGTAACCCTGACCGGTTCCCTCTCCTTCCGGTCTTCCCTTTGAGCCACCTTCGACGGTGGCTTTTTTTTGCCTCGGATTCTTGTTTCAGGGTTTTGCCACGGCGTTTCCGGGCTCCGGAAACGACAACGGCCGACCCGAAGGTCAGCCGTTGCCCGACGCTCTTGCGAAAGATCAGTGCAGGCGCCGCCGGTTGCGCAGCTCGTGCTTCACACCCCAGCCTTCGATGACGCCGCCCAACGGCTCCACCACGGCGGAGAAACGCTGCTCGAAATCGCCGATGCCACCGTAGGTCGCGTGCATGACCTTGCTCAGTTCCAGGTACCACGCGCCGTCGTCGCGCACGCTGACCTGGGCATTGAAGGATTCACCGCGAAAATGACCTGCCGCCCTGCGCGCCCGCTCCTCGTTCGGGAAAATGGCGTAGAACTCGATGGGATGGATCCTGGAGAAATCGAAACCGCCTTCTTTCATGCGGCGCAGCACGTTGCTGCTGATGTCTTCTTGATAGGCTGTGCTCATGAAACGTCCCCCTCTGACAGATGGATAGACTTTCCGTATTCCCTGCACTCAAGCGTTGCGGCAACCGGGTTGCCCACGGGAAACAAGCATGGAGCTGACAAGACCAGACCTTAGCGATCCGTTCGCTGATCTCGCCTGCAGATTAGCCCCATGACAGACCCGCTGCCAAGGCCTGGCGGTCAGCTGTCAGAAAGATTCAGACTAGGGTGATGCTGCGGATTTCGATGCTGTGCTGAGCCTTGAGGCTCTTGACGCCGGCATCGGCGGTGCGCCCCTCCAGATCGTTCAGATCCAGCTCGGCGGCCACGGGAAGGAATCGTTCCTTGATGAGACGGGCGGCGTGCTCGTGGCTCGGGCACTCCTCGCACTCGAAGACTTCGTCGACGGTTTCGCCATGATCATCCACGAAAGTGACTTTCCACTTTGACATCGGAGCCTCCTCGGTCAAGCCCGCAAATGGGCCTACACCTATCTCGACTTTTAGCCGATTTGATCGTTCCCGAGGATTGTCGCCGACGCAGATGAAAAACCTTTCATGCGGGGGCCGGTAGGCGGCGCCTTGGCGGGCGCCATCGCCAGCAGGCTGGCTCCTACAGGTTCGGAGGGCGGTCTGGCATGCGCAAGCGGCGGTGCGGCCCGCCGCTTGCGCACAGGCTCAGTCGTTGGCCGGCTTGTTCACCGCCTGCAGCACGTATTGCGGCAGGGCGAAGGCGCCGATGTGGATTTCCGGGTTGTAGTAGCGGGTGACGATGCCGCTGCCGATGAAGCGCTGCTGCAGGGTCTCGCGGCTCAGCTTGCGGTAGGCCGGGTCGGTCGAACCCCAGGCGAAGGTCATCGAGCCGCCGATGTAGGTCGGCACGGCCGCCTGATAGAAGTGCCAGTCCGGGAACAGGCTGCGCAGGCGGCCGGCGGTGGTCTTCACTTCGTCGATCTGCATGAACGGCGTGCCGTTCTGGGTCACGAGGATGCCGCCCTCGTTCAGGCAACGGTGGCAGGCCTGGTAGAAATTTTCCGAGAACAGCACCTCGCCCGGGCCGATCGGGTCGGTGGAGTCGGAAATGATCACGTCGAACTTCTCGGTGGTGGTGGCGACGAAACGCATGCCGTCGTCGATCACCAGGTTCAGGCGCGGGTCATCGTAGGCGCCCTTGGAGTGGTTCGGCAAAAATTCCTTGCACATGTCAACCACGGTGCCGTCGATCTCGACCATGGTGATGTGCTCGACGCTGGCGTGCTTGGTCACTTCGCGCAGCATGCCGCCGTCGCCGCCGCCGATGATCAGCACGCGCTTGGCGGTGCCGTGGGCGAGGATCGGCACGTGGGTGAGCATCTCGTGGTAGATGAACTCATCCGCCTCGGTGGTCTGGATCACGCCGTCCAGCGCCATCACCCGGCCCATGCGCGGGTTCTGGAAGATCACCAGGTGCTGATGTTCGGTGCGCACTTCGTGCAGCATTTTTTCCATGCGAAAACGCTGGCCGTAGCCTTCGTAGAGGGTTTCCAGGTACTCGCTGGTCTTGGTGGTGCTCATGGGACGTGCTCCGGTGAATGCTGGGGCGACGGTCGCAGTGACGACTGCCCGGGAAAGGCGCGCATTCTACGTTGCGCAAGATGACAGGTCGAACCCCGGTTCATCGGCCGGGCGCGATCCTTGCGCGAGAGACGGCATCGATCCGGCCGGGCGGCGCCCCGGCTGACGCCATCGCCAGCAGGCTGGCTCCCACCGGGATCGCGGTCGAATGCCGAATCTGCGGTCACTGCAGTCCATTGTGGGAGCCAGCCTGCTGGCGATGGCGTCCGCCCAGGCACTTGAGGGCCGGATCAGTCAAACGCTCCCGCAGGTTCGGGTCAAAGCCGCACATTGCCCCTGGGGCCCGCGATCGCCCAGATGATCAGGCCCAGCACCGGCAGGAGGATGATCAGCAGCACCCAGAGGATCTTCATCCCGGTCTCGGCGCCGCTTTTCAGCACATTGATGATCGCCCAGATGTCCAGGGCAAGGATGATCAGCCCGACCAGGCCGTTGAACGTGGAACCCATGGCGTCGCTCCGAAGTGGTGGCATGCACCCTTAGGATAGACGGCGCCGGCCGGGGTTCCTTTTTATTGCCTCAGACGTGCACCGCGACCTTCAGGGCCTCCAGCGCCGGCGCGGCGGCGATGCCGGTTTCGGCGCACAGTTCCAGCACCCGCGGCACGTCGTTGCCGTACACCAGCACCACTTGCAGTTCGTCATCGAGCAGCTGGCTGAAGTTCATCAGCGTGTAGCCGCCGTTTTCCTTGTTCAGGCTGCTCATCTGGATCTGGATGCGGTTGAGCGCGGTCAGGGCTTCGGTCTTGGCCAGTTGCTTGGGCTTGAGGTTGAATTCCACGCCGGGGCCGAACGACGCGACGATCTGCGCGAACAGGTCCGCATAGGTGTCGGCCTGGAACAGCACGGTGTCCGGCAGGCTGCCGACCACCACCCACTCGCCCAGGGGGATCGGGAAGGTGTCGTCGTAGTTGATGTCGGTGTTGGCGGCCAGGAAGGCGTCAGCATCGGCGTAGGCCTGCGCCGCTTCATCGGCGACCTTCAGGATTTCGTCCTCGGCCATGCAGCCGGAGCTGATTTTGCTGATGAGTTCGGCGAGTGCGGCTTTCATGGGGGGCGGATCCTGTGGCGAAGGTTTTTCGAGGGCGCGCAGGATAGCGCATTCTCGCCTGCGCCACAGGCCCGGTTCCGACCTGAGGCCGGTTTCAGCCCAGAAGCTTTTCCAGCAGCGCCGTGGTGTCGGCCGCGCCCATGGTGCGGGCCGCGTCGAGGGCGGTGACGCCGTTGGCGTCCTTGGCTTTCGGGTCGGCGCCCTTGCCGATCAGGTACTCGACGATTTCCACCCGGTTGAACATGGCCGCCATCATCAGCGCCGTACGGCCGTCGAACGAGGCGCCGTCGATGTCGGCGCCGCCGTCGACCAAGGCCTTGACCACCGCCAGGTCACCCTTGAACGCCGCGCCGGCGATCGGGCTCTGACCGTTGCCGTTGCGTTGCTCCGGGTCGGCCTTGTGCTTGAGCAGCACCTGCACCGCGTCCAGGTGCCCGTAATAGCTGGCCAGCATCAGCAGCGTGTCGCCCTTGCCGTTGCGCAGGTTCACCGGCAGCCCCGCGCCGATCAGCCGGTCGAGCATCACCGCGTCGCCCTCGCGGGCCTTGTTGAACACCTGCTCGGTGAAGGCGGCGGCCTCTTCCGGGGTCATCTGGCGGTTTTGGTCGGACATGGGAAACTCCACTTTCGGTCGATCGGAATGGCGACAGTTTCCCGAGCCGAACGATAGCTGTCACCCTCTTTTTTCCAAGCCAGCCAATAGCCAAACTCAATAACGGTATTTCCCGGCGCCGATGTCGGCCAATACCTGCCCGCTGACCTGCACATACGTCTGGCTGCCGGGCAGCCACGCGTACACCGGATCGTCCCCCGTCAGGCCCGGGTCGAAGCCCTCGCTCTTGAGGCGGGTCTTCTGGTACTTGAACGTGCCGGTGGTTTCCATCTTCACCTTCACCCGCAAGAACAGCGGCACCGCATAGGCCGGCATGCGCTGGCGGGCGAAGGCCAGCAGTTCGGCGAAATCCAGGGTGGCCAGCGATTCGGCCGGGGTGATCGCCGCCATGCCGGCACGGCCGTTGGTGTTGGGGATCTCCACGCCGTAGGCCACCGCCTCGGAAATGTTCGGGTGCTGCAGCAGCAGGTTCTCCACCTCGGTGGTCGAGACGTTCTCGCCCTTCCAGCGGTAGGTGTCGCCGAGCCGGTCGACGAACTGCGCATGGCCGAAACCGATGTTGCGCAGCAGGTCGCCGGTGTTGAAGAAGCGGTCGCCGCGGGCGAACACATCCTGCAGCACCACCTTGGCGGTCTTCTGCGGGTCGGTGTAGCCGTCCAGCGGCGCCTTGTCGTCGATCCGCGCCAGCAGCAGGCCCTGCTCGCCCTTGCCGACCTTGCGCATGAAGCCGTCGCCGCCGCGCACCGGCTGGCCGCTGTCGTGATCGTAGGCGACCAGCTCCCAGGCCATCAGCGAGAACCCGATGGTGTTGTCGAAATTGAGGATGTTGCTGAAGCCGATGTTGCCGTCGCTCGCCGCGTACAGTTCGCAGATGTGCTCCACCGCGAACCGAGTCTTGAACTCGGCCCAGGCACCTGGGCGCAGACCGTTGCCGATCATCTTGCGCACCTCGTGGCGGCCGTCGTCGGCGCTGGCCGGCTGGTCCACCAGATAGCGGCACAGCTCGCCGACGTAGCCGATGGTGGTCGCCCGGTAGCGGCGTACGTCCCCCCAGAACTGGCTGGCGCTGAACTTGCGGCGGATGGCGAAGCCCGAGGCGCCGTTGACCGCCGACCCCCAGCACACGCACAGGCCGGTGGCGTGGTACAGCGGCAAGGTGCAGTAGACGACGTCGTCGGGGCCCATGTTCAGGGCGATCATGCCGAAGCTGGCCGAGCTGCGCATCCAGCGGCCGTGCTTGAACACCCCGGCCTTGGGCAGGCCGGTGGTGCCGGAGGTGTAGATATAGAAGCACGGGTCGTCGAAATGGATGTCGCGGCTGCTGGCCGGGTTGTCGCTGCAGGCATCGGCGCTGGCGCTGATGAGGTTGACGTAGCCGTCGGGCGCGATGCCCGGATGGCGGGAGGTGTCCTGGTCGGCCACGAACCAGGTGCGCGGCGCAGGGATCGACACCTGTTCGCGCACCGCCGCATAGGCCGGCAACAGTTCCGCGCCGACGACGATCGCCACCGGCGCCACCAGGTTCACGCTGTGGATCAGCGTGTCGCGGGTCTGGGAGGTGTTGAGCAGCGCGCTGACGGCGCCCACCTTGGCCAGCGCCAGAATGGTCACCAGCAGCTCCGGACGGTTCTCGATGAACACCGCCACCACGTCGCCCTTGCCGATGCCCTGCCCGATCAGGTAGTGGGCGATGCGGTTGGCCCAGCGGTTGGTCTGGGCATAACTGAGCACGACGTCGCCGCACAGCAGCGCGGGGCCGTCGGGGTTGCGCAGGGCCGCTTGCTCGAACGTCCAGCCCAAGCCACACGTCTGGGTCGGATCCTTGACGTTGGCCGCCTTCATGCCCTTCACCACCCGCGGGAGGGCTTTGGCGATGGCCGGCAGTTTGCGGAGCATCATGCTCCAGGTGATCGTGTCGCTTGGCGCGTGACTCATGGCAGCTCCCGTTCGGCCTTGGCGTGCAGGCCGGCTTTTTTATTGTCGGGCAATCCTGTGCGGCGACCGGCGCTTGGGCAGCGAGGGCCGAGACCGAAAATACGTCAGCGCTTCTCGGGCTGTACACGCGGTTTTTGCAATGTTTTGTATCCGTCGTCCGCCCCGGCCGGGACGCGATCACGGTGGCGGCGCAAAGGTTCCTTCCCATCGGTCGCGATCCCGCAAAATGCAGGATGCACGATGGCCATTCATGCAGATTGCACGACAACCGAATCACAGATATTTTTTAAGTTATTGATTTATAAGTAATTTTACAAAAAAGAAATGCTGGCACAATCGCTGCAACCCTCTGTGCATGCTTGCCATTCATGTGCATACGGAGCTGAACGACATGAGCCTGATCCAAGAAAAATTCTCCTCCCTGTTCTCCCAGTACAACGTCACCACCCAGGCACGCCCCGACGGCGGCATCCTGCTGACGCTGCGCGATGGTGAAGGCAAAGTGTTCAAACGGGCGCTCACGTATCAGCAACTGCACAACGGCGACCAACTGTCGTGGGCGATCAGCGCGATCCGCCGCGACCTGGCCGAACAGGCCAGCGAACTTCCGCAGATCTCCATGCTGCAGAGCCAGCAGCGCTTTGCCCTGCCGACGTATCACTCGCTGTAACCCGACCGCATAAGCAAACAGGCCGTGAAGGTTCGCTTCACGGCCTGTTTGCTTATGCGCGGACTAAAGGTCAGAACGCTTCCGGTTCGATGCCGGTGAAGCTGTCGACGGTCACGTGCCCTTCCAGTTCGCCGCCGTCGCGGGCCAGGCCGCAGGTCTTGAGGCCGGCGGCCTGGGCGGCATCGAGTTCCTGGACGATGTCCGACAGGAACAGGATCTGCTCCGGCCGGGCGCCAATGGCCTGTTGAATGTTGCGGTAGGACTGTTCTTCACGCTTGGGCCCCGACGTGGTGTCGAAGTAGCCGTCGAACAGCGGCGTCAGATCCCCCGCCTCCGAGCAGCCGAAGATCAGTTTCTGCGCCTGGATCGAGCCGGAGGAATAAACGAACAGTTGATGGCCCGCCTGATGCCAGCGCTTGAGCGCCTCGACGGCATCCGGATAGACATGGCCCTTCAGTTGCCCGGCCTGATAGCCCTGCTCCCAGACCATGCCCTGCAACGCCTTGAGCGGCGTGGCCTTGCGGTCTTCGGCGATCCAGCCCAGCAGGATCGCGATGGCGCGCTCGACATCGGCCTGCGGCTCGCCGCTGTCACGGCGCACGGCGTCGAGCTGTTCGGCGACGTCCGCCCGTGCGGCGTTGCGCCGGACGAAATCCGGCAAATGTTCGGCCGCATACGGGAACAGCACGTCGAACACGAAGCTCACCGCGCTGGTGGTGCCTTCGATGTCGGTGAGGATGACTTTGATCGACATCGGCTCAGTCCTCCAGGCGCGGGAAGCGGCCGGCGATGTCTTCGCCGGTGAAGTTGGCGACCCACCCTTCGGGGTTGTTGAACAGGCGGATCGCGACGAAATGCGGGTGCTCGCCCATGTCGAACCAGTGTTTGGTGCCGGCGGGCACCGAGATCAGGTCGTTCTTTTCGCACAGCACCGCGTACACGTAGTCGTCGATGTGCAGGGTGAACAAGCCTCGGCCGGCGACGAAGAAACGCACTTCGTCCTCGCCGTGGCGGTGCTCGTCAAGGAACTTGGCGCGCAGTTCGGCCTTCTGCGGGTGGTCGCTGTTGAGGCTGACCACATCGACGGTGATGTAACCGCGTTCGGTCATCAGTTTGTCGATCTGCTCGCGGTAGGCGCCGATGACTTCGTCCTGGCTGGCGCCGGGCTCGATCTTCGTGGCGGCCTGCCAGCGGTCGAAGCGCACGCCCTGCTCGGCCAGGGTCGCGGCGATGTCTTCGAAATGGGTCAGCACCTTGTTCGGAATCTCAGGGCTGGAAACGTGGTAGACGGACAGGCTGCTCATGGGGCAATTCCTCGGTTTCGGCCACGCCGTCCGGCTTGTGGACACCGGTGGGCGCAGCGCTGCATCAGGCGGTCGGCGACGTCGGCGTCTGCCGTTAACGGTTCAATACGCTGCGGGTCTTGAGCTCGCATTCAAACAGGAATTCGAAGGCCTCGATCTGGCGCAGCGCGTCGCTCATCTGCGCGCCCCAGGTGTAGAGGCCGTGGCCGCGGATCAGATACCCGACGCAGTCGGGGTGGGCGTCCAGCCAAGGCTGCACCTTGGCGGCCAGGCGTGCAATGTCCTGGTCGTTATCGAAGATCGGCACCCGCACCCGGGACTCGTGGGTCGAAACGCCGCTGAAGGCCTTCTGCAGTTCGTAGTCTTCGAAATCGATGAAGTCGCCCGGCGTCAGGCGCGACAGCACCGTAGCGTTGACCGAATGGGTGTGCAGCACCGCGCCGACTTCGGGGCGCCAGGTGTAGAGCTGGGTGTGCAGCAAGGTTTCGGCGGACGGTTTCTTGCCCGGCTCCAGGCTATTGCCGGAAAGGTCGGTGGCGAGCACGTCGTCCTGGCCCAGTTGGCCCTTGTGCTTGCCGGACACGGTCAGCAACGCCTCGCTCGGCGACAGGCGCACCGAGTAGTTGCTGCTGGTGGCCGGCGACCAGCCGCGGCCATAAAGGAAGCGCCCGGCGTCGATGATCTGCTGGGCGAGCTGTTCACGGGTAAGGCTCATGGCCTGTCCTCTTGCATGCGAGTGGCAATGATAACGGCAGCGGCGAACGCTGCGAGGCTTGCGATACTAAAGGTCAATGTCGCGCCGAGGGCGTTCCAGCTGTACCCGGCGTACAACGCGCCGAGCGCGCCGCCGGTGCCGGCCAGCGCCGCGTACAGCGCCTGGCCCTGGCCTTGCTGGCGGGCGCCGAAGCTACGTTGCACGAATTGGATGGCAGCGGCGTGAAAGCTGCCGAACGTGGCGGCGTGCAGCACCTGGGCGAACAGCAGCGCCCCGAGGAATTCGGCGAACGAACCCAAGAGCAGCCAGCGCAGCGCCGCCAGCAGGAAACTGGCCATCAGCACTCGACGCAGGGAGAAGCGCGCCAGGATCCGGCTCATGGCCATGAACATCAGCACCTCGGCGACCACGCCCAGCGCCCACAGCATGCCGATCACGCCGCGGCTGTAGCCCAGGCGTTCCAGGTGCAGGGTCAGGAACGTGTAGTACGGCCCGTGGCTCATCTGCATCAGCGCCACGCACGCGTAGAACGCCAGCACGCCGGGGCGGCGCAATTGCTTGAGAAAGCCCTCCCCCGTCGGCCGGTCGCCCTGGGCGGGCTGCGCGTTCGGCACCCACAGGCTGCTGAGGACGATGCCCGCCATGATCAGCACCAACGCCGCCGGATAGATGTCCAGGCTCAGCCATTCGAACAGCCGGCCCAGCGCGACCACGGTGATGATGAAGCCGATGGAGCCCCACAGGCGGATCTGGCTGTAGCGGGAGGTCTGGCCTTGCAGGTGCGCCAGGGTGATGACCTCGAACTGCGGCAGCACCGCGTGCCAGAAGAACGCGTGCAGCGCCATGACCATCGCCAGCCACGCGTAGCTCTTGCTGACGAAGATCAGCGAGAACGTCAGCAGCGTGCACACCGCGCCGAAGCGCACGATGGCCAGGCGCCTGCCGGTGTGGTCGCCCAGCCAGCCCCAGAGGTTCGGCGCCACGCAACGCATCAGCATCGGGATCGCCACCAGCTCGCCGATGCGTGCGGCGCTGAACCCCAGATGATCGAAGTACAGCGCCAGGAACGGCGCCGTCGAGCCGAGCAAGGCGAAATAGAACAGATAGAAACTGGACAGCCGCCAGTACGGGAGCGCCGCCATGCCGTCAGGCCACGGCGGCTGTCAGGCGGCCCATCAGAGCTGGCCCAGCACCGGGGTGCTCACCTTCACGTCGGCGTTCTGCCCGCGGTGGCGCAGCAGGTGGTCCATCAGCACGATGGCCATCATCGCCTCGGCGATCGGCGTGGCTCGGATGCCGACGCACGGGTCGTGGCGGCCCTTGGTGATCACGTCCACCGGGTTGCCGTGGATGTCGATGGAGCGGCCCGGCGTGGTGATGCTGGACGTCGGCTTGAGCGCCAGGTGCGCCACGATCGGCTGGCCGGAGGAGATGCCGCCCAGGATGCCGCCGGCGTTGTTGCTCAGGAAGCCTTCCGGGGTCAGCTCGTCGCGGTGCTCGGTGCCGCGCTGGGCCACGCAGGCGAACCCGGCGCCGATCTCCACACCCTTCACCGCGTTGATGCTCATCAGCGCGTGGGCCAGTTCGGCGTCGAGGCGGTCGAAGATCGGCTCGCCCAGGCCCGGCATCACGCCTTCGGCCACGACGGTGATCTTGGCGCCGACCGAATCCTGGTCGCGACGCAGCTGGTCCATGTAGGCCTCCAGCTCAGGCACCTTGTCCGGATCCGGGCTGAAGAAGGCGTTCTGCTCCACCGAGTCCCAGGTCTTGAACGGGATTTCGATCGGGCCGAGCTGGCTCATGTAGCCGCGCACGACGATGCCCTGGCTGGCCAGGTACTTCTTGGCGATGGCGCCAGCGGCCACGCGCATCGCGGTTTCCCGCGCCGAGCTGCGGCCGCCGCCGCGGTAGTCGCGCTCGCCGTACTTGTGGTGGTAGGTGTAGTCGGCGTGGGCCGGGCGGAACAGGTCCTTGATCGCCGAGTAGTCCTTGGACTTCTGGTCGGTGTTGCGGATCAGCAGGCCGATGGCGCAACCGGTGGTGCGGCCCTCGAACACGCCGGACAGGATCTCGACCTCGTCGGCCTCCTGGCGCTGGGTGGTGTGGCGGCTGGTGCCCGGCTTGCGCCGGTCGAGGTCGCGCTGCAGGTCGTCCAGGGAGATCTCCAGGCCCGGCGGGCAGCCGTCGACAATGGCGACCAACGCCGGTCCATGGCTCTCGCCTGCGGTGGTGACAGTGAACAGCTTGCCGTAGGTATTGCCGGACATGCAGGACGCTCCGTGAAATCGAACCCAAATTCGTGATGCGCGCCAGTATACGCAGGCTAACCGACTAGTTCATCCTCGAACCTTACGGGTGATGCCGAGTCCAACCGGCACCTTTGCAAATGATGGCGTGATGATGCTGCGAGTTTTGATCTTGAGCCTGACCCTTCTGACCGGCTTTGCCCAGGCGACCGTCCTGCAACGCCCGGTCACTTTGACCACCGACAGCGGCGAACTTTTCGGCTCGCTGTTGCTGCCAAAGTCCGACAAGCCTGTGCCCGTCGTCTTGATCCTTTCTGGCTCGGGGCCTACGGACCGTGACGGAAACAACCCCGACGGCGGGCGCAACGACAGCCTCAAGCGGCTGGCGTGGGTGCTGGCCAAGCACAATGTCGCCAGCGTCCGGTTCGACAAGCGCGGCGTGGCCGCGAGCCTGGCGGCCACGCCGGACGAGCGCAACCTGACCGTGGAGGCCTACGTTTCAGATGCCGTGGCCTGGGGCCGCCAGCTCAAGGCTGACCCGCGCTTCGGCCCGTTGATCCTGCTCGGCCACAGCGAAGGCGCGCTGATCGCCAGCCTCGCTGCGCCGAAAGTCGATGCGGCGGCGGTGATTTCCCTGTCCGGCAGCGCCCGCCCCATCGATCAGGTGCTGCGCCAGCAACTGGCCCGCAGCCTGCCGCCGGCCTTGATGCTGCGCAGCAACGAACTGCTCGACAGCCTCAAGGCCGGTCACACCGACGACCGCGTGCCGGCGCCGTTGCAGGTGATTTTCCGGCCGAGCGTACAGCCCTACCTGATTTCCCTGTTCCGCCAGGATCCGGCGGCGGCCTTCGCGGCGCTGAAGATGCCGGCGCTGATCGTCCAGGGCAGCCACGACATCCAGGTGCAGGTCGATGACGCCCGTCTGCTCAAGGCCGCCAAACCGGATGCGCAACTGGCGCTGATCGAAGGCATGAACCATGTGCTGCGCATCGTTCCCAACGACGTGAAGCGGCAATTGGCCTCCTACAAGGACCCGAATCTGCCGCTGGCGGCCGAGCTCGGCGCGCGGCTGCTCGAATTCATTGACGGGCTTCGCACCTGATTAAGCGGCGTTTGCCCTCCAGTCCTCGGAAAAACGGCCGATAAGCGTTTGTCGCCCGCGTATCGGCTGGCGGCAAGCAGCGCTTGGACAGGATCTCGCCGTTATGACTGAAACCCAGACTTCACCCGACACCACCGCTGAAAAAGACGCACCGCCAGCGGTCGAGCTGCCATGGGCGGATGTCCACGTCGAGCACCACAAGATGCTCCGCCTGGCCCCCCAGCAGACCGACCGGAACACCGGCGCAAGGCCGCTGCGCTTTGTCGAGTTCGGTTACGCCGAACGCCACGGCAAGGACAAGAGCCTGATGCGCATGGCCATCAAGCTGCCCGGCCAGCGCGTGCGCAAGGAACAGAACCATCTGGACGTGTGGGTCGACCACACGGCCAAACGCGTGCATTTCGGCCCGGACACCGGCCTGCAGATCGAGCCGGTGAACCGCGGCATCGGCCGCTTCATGGCCGCCCAGGGCATTACGTGGGCGAAAAAGCGCTGGCCCGGCTACACCGTCGACGGCACCGACCTGAACAACAAGGACGCGCTGAACGAAGACACCCGCCTGCGCCGCGACCATTTCCTGCGCGGACACGGCTTTGAAGTGGCCTACGCCGACGCCCAGCACCTCAAGGGCAGCGTCAAGGACGTCGAGGTCGGCGACCTGCGCGGCGACTGGAACACGGAAAAGCTGCAGATCGTCGAGATTCTGGAGGCCGCGCAGATGCTGCAGCAGGCCGAGCAGAACCTGGCCGAGCAGGAAGTCAAACTGAAGAAACAGGAAGAAAAGGTCAGCAAGTTCAAGCGCGAAGACGCCGGGCTGCGCTTCACCATCACGTGCCTGGTGGCGTTCGCGGTGTTCCAGGCCGGCCTGCTGATCTGGATCGCCACCCACCGCTGACAGGTGTCGTGGCGAGGGCACTCACGCCCCCGCCACACGCTGCGCCGTCAGGTCAGACGCGCGAAGCGAACAGCGCCTGATGGGCGCGGCACTGTTCGGCGGTGAGCATGAACACACCGTGCCCGCCGCGCTCGAACTCCAGCCAGGCGAAATCGACTTCCGGGTACAGCGCCTCGACGTGCACCTGGCTGTTGCCCACCTCGACGATCAGCAAGCCTTTCTCGGTCAGATGGTCCGCCGACTCGGCGAGCATCCGCCGCACCAGATTCAGGCCGTCATCACCGCAGGCCAGGCCCAGTTCCGGTTCGTGCTGGTACTCGTCCGGCATGTCAGCGAAATCTTCCGCGTCGACGTAGGGCGGATTCGACACGATCAGGTCGAAGCGTTGCCCCGGCAGACCGTCGAAGCCGTCGCCCTGCACCGTGTACACGCGCTCTTCGACGCCATGGCGCTCGATGTTCTGGTTCGCCACCTCCAACGCCTCGAACGACAGGTCCGCCAGCACCACTTCGGCGTCCTGGAACTCGTAGGCGCAGGCGATGCCGATGCAGCCGGAACCGGTGCACAGGTCGAGGATCCGCGCAGGCGTGTTGCCGATCCACGGCGCGAAGCGGTTTTCGATCAGCTCGCCGATCGGCGAACGCGGGATCAGCACCCGGGAATCGACGATGAACGACAGCCCGCAGAACCAGGCCTCGCCCAGCAGGTAGGCGGTCGGGATGCGCTCGACGATGCGGCGCTTGAGCAGATGCTGAAGATGGACCAGCTCATCGTCTTCAAGTGCGCAGTCGAGGTAGCTGTCGGCGATTTCCCACGGCAGGTGCAGCGCACCCAACACCAGTTGCCGGGCTTCGTCCCAGGCGTTGTCGGTGCCATGGCCGAAAAACAGATCCTCCCCATGGAAGCGGCTGACGGCCCAACGGATATGGTCACGCAGGGTACGAAGTCGGGAAGTGATCACGGGGCAGAACTCCAGAAAAAACGACTGGCGATTCTACCAGCCAAAACGCGCCACGACGACGCAGGAAAAACTCTGGCTCATCGGTAGGACTTTTCTATTTTTCACGCCAGCTATTGAACAGAACGTGTCACTTGACAAGGCTGCAGCCCAGTAACGACGGTGCCTACGATGGTAGCGATTCACAGAACCGCTCAGCCAGAGGACAATGTCGCAAAAGCCCCCTCCCAAGGAGCCCCAGAATGTCCGTTCCAAAAACGATGTTTCAACTCAGCGGCCGCGGTTACGCAGCGGCCACGTTGAGCCATGCCACCGTGGTCATCATCGATGCCCAGAAGGAATACCTCAGCGGCCCGCTGGCCCTGAGCGGCATGGACGCGGCTGTCGCGAACATCAAGCAACTGGTCGCCGCCGCCCGTGCGGCCGGTCGTCCGATCGTGCATGTGCGCCACCTCGGCACCGTCGGCGGCCTGTTCGACCCGCAGGGCGAACGCGGCGAGTTCATCCCCGGCCTGGAACCCCAGGGCGATGAGACCATCATCGGCAAACTGCTGCCGAGCGCCTTCCACGGCACCGAACTCTACGACCGCCTGCAGACCCTCGGTTCGCTGGACCTGATCGTCTGCGGTTTCATGAGCCACTCCAGCGTCAGCACCACCGTGCGCGCGGCGAAGAACCTGGGCTTCCGCTGCACCCTGGTCGAAGACGCCTGCGCCACCCGCGACCTGCCGTTCAAGGGTCGCGTGCTCAGCGCCGAACAGGTGCAGGAGGCGGAAATGGCGATCATGGCCGACAACTTCGCCACCCTCGCGCTGACCCAGGATCTGATCTGAAAACCCCTTCGGTGAGCGGCCCGCCGCGCCGCTCATCCGCAAAAGCCTCGCATTCGCTTCAATTACCCTAGCCTCAGGAACAACCCGGTCAACTCCCGGTCGAAGGGCCGATACCATTGAGGAAGGTCGGAATGAAGTTATCCGATGGATTTGACGCACGCCGCTTGCGGCCCAAGGGCCAACGCAACTGGCGTTTTCGGTTCGGCGCTGCGTTCGCCGCCATCCTGGCGACGTTCGGGGTGCTGCTGGCGATGGCCGGGGCCGCCAGCCTGCTGGGACGCCCGCCGGCGCTCGGCGACCTGAACGCCACGCCCGCCGCTTCGGCGATCGTCCTGGCGCTCGGCCTGCTGTTCCTGTACTTCGGCGTGGCCCTGTGGCGCCGCTGCCGACGCCGGGCCCGGCAATCGCGGGAACTGAACATGTCCCCGCACCTGATGAAAAAACACGACTGACCCGACGGCCCGGCTTTTTGCCGGGCCGTTTTGCGTCGACTTGGGTAAACTGGCCGCCCTTCGCGGAGGCTGACATGCAAGACGACGATTTTTCCCTGTTCAAAAGTGCGATCCAAGGCGTCAAGCCGATCAAGCACGACCGCGCCGACACCGGCAAACCCAAGGCCGACCGCGCACAGATCGCCAAGCTGCGCCAATCCGCGACCGTGCGCACCGATGCCACCACCGTCGACGGTCTGTCGGATCAGTTCGTGATCGACGTCGGCCCGGAAGACGAGCTGATGTGGGCCCGCGACGGCGTCCAGGAAAGCCAGGTGCGCAAGCTCAAGGCCGGCCAGATCCCGTTCGAGGGCAGCCTCGACCTGCATGGCATGACTGTCGAAAAGGCCCGGGAGACCCTGTGGGCGTTCCTGGCCGAAGCCACGAAGCTCGAAATCCGCTGCGTGCGCGTCACCCACGGCAAGGCCGTGCGGCTGGACGGCAAGCGGCCGATGATCAAGAGCCACGTCAACACCTGGCTGCGCCAGCATCCGCAGGTGCTCGGCTTCACCTCGTGCCAGCCCCGGCACGGCGGCGCAGGCTCGGTGTACGTGATGCTCAAACGCACCATGATGGAAGGCCGCGACGAATAGCGTCGTCCGGCCGATGCGGCGGGAGCGGTGCAAGCCGCCGCCCCGTCCATTTCGAAACAGACGATTGCCAAGGAAGTGCGGCGAACGCCTTTTCATCAATTGCTGCGCAACTCTTGGCTCTTCTGCACGCCAAACACGTCTGCGCAAACTTCATTATCTGTAGGACACTCAGTCTTTTACCTTTCCCGTCTGCGCACCAGTCAATACTTTGACCATCAATGTATTGATCTGTCGGTGGCATTAAACGCAAACACCTCTCTCGCCAAACCCACTTCTTATATATAGCCAATCGCGATATATGTTTCGCACCTACACATTGCCAAAGGCACATCCACGGGTGCCTTCTATCCACCTGACCTGCGTGAAAAGCCCTTCCTTCCCATTCCACAAATAGCCAATAGTTAAAGGGCCACACTGTTTTTAGTTAACTTCGAAATATAAAACCGCAGCAACCAACTTTAAACAAAAAGACCATGGCAAACATTGACAGAGTGGAATTGTCCTACAAAAATTGCCGAGCGCGTTTCCAAGGCCGGATGCGCGCAACAGGGAGAAGTTCAACTACCGAACTTCAAGGTAAATAAAAAAAGGAAATTAAAATGTCACAAGCACTCAAGGAACAAGCGTCGGAAAAATATCAAGGACAGGTCAAGACCTTCACCATCTTCAAACAGAACGGCATTTCCCTCACGCTGGATCTGCCCGGCACCCTGCAGTTCAACCAGAACAGCCAGGAAATCTACCCTCCCCTCTCAGGCTCTGTTCAATCTGTCGCGCCGGTTCTGGTGAATGAAACGGGCTTCGACATTGTTAAGGCGACGTTCAGCATCGTTCTCAACGACGTAATGGATGCAAACAACGTCATCGCAAACGTCCGGTGGTGGAACATGGACCTTCTGGAGGGTCAACAGGCCATGGAGTTCGTGTGCGGACCGGTCAGTAACGGGAACAAAGTCACCAGTACGCCTTCCACGATCGGGTACTCCCGCATCCGTTGGGCGACCATGGCGAACAACGGCCACGGCACCGCTTCGTTCTCCAACAGCGTGAGCTTGGTGTCGCTCACCTTCGGCCCAATCAAATTGGATCCGAGCAAGACGTCTCCCGGGCCTATCGTCCAGATTGGCTGACCGACCTGCGGCCGCAGGGCCTGACGTTCCGGTTCCTGCGGCTGCACACGGCGTTCCAAACCTTTCACCCGCGCACCGCCAGCCGCCTTCACCCAGAAAGAGCACCTTCGGTCGGTCAAGGCTTCCGCCCCCTACGCAGGGTGGCCTGAACGTCGGGCACCGCCCGGCGCAGCCAATCGAATTGGGGATTCACGCCCGTCGGCCATACAAACGCCCACCCACTTACGCTACCATGTGCCGCATGGCGGGTATGAACCCTGCGTTTATCGCCACTCAGCCCGGTCACGTCCAGACGTAGCCTTTGACCTGAGCCCTGGTCGAGGAGACCCGGACGGCCCGACAGTGGCTTGAGCGGCACACAATCGGTACGGACAGAAACAGTACCCCACTGAAACCCTTATGGAATCAGCCTCTGTGACACTGGAACAGAACTACACCGCGATCCTCGGCCAACTGGGCGAAGACGTGTCCCGCGAGGGCCTGCTCGACACCCCAAAACGTGCAGCCAAGGCCATGCAGTACCTCTGCCGCGGTTATCAACAGACGCTCGAAGAGGTCACCAACGGTGCCCTGTTCAGCTCCGACAACAGCGAAATGGTGCTGGTCAAGGACATCGAGCTGTACTCGTTGTGCGAACACCACCTGCTGCCGTTCATCGGCAAGGCCCACGTCGCCTACATCCCGAGCGGCAAGGTGCTGGGCCTGTCCAAGGTGGCGCGGATCGTCGACATGTACGCCCGCCGCCTGCAGATCCAGGAGAACCTCAGCCGCCAGATCGCCGACGCGGTGCAGCAAGTCACTGGCGCCCTGGGCGTGGCGGTGGTGATCGAGGCCAAGCACATGTGCATGATGATGCGCGGTGTGGAGAAGCAGAATTCGTCGATGATCACCTCGGTGATGCTGGGTGAGTTCCGCGAGAACGCGGCGACCCGCAGCGAGTTCCTCAGCCTGATCAAGTGATCCGCGATTCAGGAAAACCGGCGTTGATCGCCGGTTTTTTTTCGTGCGCGAAAAATCGGGTAAGCTGCGCGCCTTCTCCAATGTCCCTGTGAGGCTTGTAACGTGTTCGTCAAAGCGCTTCGTGTCGGCCTCGGCCAACTGATCATCTTCATCGACTTCCTGACCCGCCCAAGCAAGAAACAGCGCCCTGCCGCCGCCCAGGCCCAGGTGGATGCCGCCGCCAAAGAGCTGACCCTGTACCAGTTCCACGCCTGCCCGTTCTGCGTGAAGACCCGCCGCACCCTGCGCCGCCTGAACGTGCCGGTGGCCCTGCGCGATGCGAAGAACGACGAGCAGCACCGCCAGGCCCTGCTGGAACAGGGCGGCAAGATCAAGGTGCCGTGCCTGCGCATCGAAGAGAACGGCCAGACCACCTGGATGTATGAGTCCAAGGTGATCATCGAATATCTGGACAAGCGGTTTGCCGCAGCCTGACCGCGGTTTGGCCATCGCCAGCAGGCTGGCGATGAGGCCTGCCGGATCGCCACATGTTCCAGAAAAAACAAACCGGCCCTGAGCCGGTTTGTTCGTTTTCAGGCCGCCTCGTCCGCCTGCGCCCGCCGAACCACCGCCGCCAATCGCTTGATCCCTTCATCCAGCCGCTGCGGATCGATGTGGCTGAAGTTCAGCCGCAAATGACCGAGGTTGCGCTCTGGCTCCGGAAAGAACGGCTCCCCCGGCATGAACGCCACGTCATCGGCCAGCGCAGCGTCGAGCAAGGTGCGGGTGTCCAGCGGCCGCTTGAGGGTCAGCCAGAAAAAAAGCCCGCCCTGGGGCGCGTTCCAGTCCGCCAGGTCTGAAAAGTGCCTCTCCAGCGCCGACTGGAACGCGTCGCGGCGCTCACGGTAGAAATCGCGCAACCGGGCCAGGTGCGCCCGGTAGTGCTCGCTGCCGATCCATTGCAGGGCTTGCCACTGGCCGATGCGGTTGGTGTGAGCTTGAGCAGGTGGGGAAACAGGTCCGGACTTGCGATCAGGTAACCGACGCGCAAGCCCGGCAGCAGCGTCTTGGACACCGTGCCGGTGTAGATCCAGCTGGATTTCTTCAAGCGTCCGGCGATCGGCCGGGCGCTGCCGCCGTCAAAGGTCAGCTCGCGGTAGGGCTCGTCCTCGATCAGCGTGACGCCGAATTCGTCCAGCAGCGCAGCGACGGCTTCGCGCTTGGCTTCGCTGTAACGCACGGCCGACGGGTTCTGGAAGGTCGGGATCAAGTAGACGAACGCCGGACGATGCCGTTCAAGGCGCTGACGCAGTTGCCCAAGATCCGGGCCGTCCGCCTCCAGCGGAACGGTCAGGCAGTCAGCGCCGAACAGCTGGAAAATCTGCAGCGCCGCCAGGTAGGTCGGTGCTTCGAGCAGGATTGGCGTGCCCTTGTCGATGTACAGCTTGGCCGCCAGATCGAGGGTCTGCTGCGAGCCGCTGACCACCAGCACCTGGCTCGCCGCGCACGGCAGGCCCAGCGCCCTCGCCTCGGCCGCGAGCCTTTCGCGCAAGGCCGGTTCGCCTTCGCTCATGCCGTATTGGCCGAGGGTCACCGGCATGTCGCTCCATTCGACGTTCGGCAGCATGGCTTCGGCCGGCAGGCCACCGGCGAACGACATCACTTCCGGCCGTTGGGCGGCGGCGAGGATTTCACGGATCAGAGAACTTTTGAGGCGCGAGACACGTTCGGAAAAAGCCATGGAATCACCGCTGGCGAGGGTTGAGGGAGTTGAGTCAAACTGCTTGACCGAAACTACGACAGTCCGAGCGAGTACGTCAACATGATTGACCTTAAAAGCCCCGTCAGCCAGCAACAGGCCATGGAAGCGTTTTTCTTCGGCTATCAGGCGTTCACCGCCAAGGCTGACGAAATGCTTGAACGGCGGGGTCTGTCCCGGGTGCATCAGCGCATCGTGTTTTTCATCGCCCGCTACCCCAACCTGAGCGTCAAGGAGCTGCTGGCCTTGCTCGGCGTCAGCAAGCAGGCGCTGAACATGCCGCTGCGGCAGTTGCAGGAAATGCACCTGGTGGACAGCGTGGCGTCGCAGACCGACAAGCGTAAGCGCCTGCTGGAACTCACGGCCGAAGGCGCGAAGTTCGAACAGGCGCTGCGGCGCGAGCAAGTGAAACTGCTGGAGCGGGTGTTCGGCGAAGCCGGAGAGGCAGCGGTGAACGGCTGGCTGGCGGTGAACCTGGCATTGGGGAACAGTCAGGCTCATCCCGACTGATCCGACCGGCCCCATCGCTGGCCAGTCGAATCCTCGCACCCCAGCGCCCACAGCTTTGTGGTGTACCTGCATCTTGCACACGGCTGGGATACCTGTGGGAGCCGGCCTGCCGGCGATGACGGTGGGCCAGACAACAAAGATGTCGGCAGCGCCCGCAGGCTCGGCAATGGCGATATAGCCCTATCGCCAGATCTTTCGTCGACAAAGCCAAAAACATTATTTGCTTTATTTGTATACAAAAGCATAATCCACTGCGTGCGAGTTCCTGACCTAACGGTCAACAAATTCGCGTAAGCCTCAAAGGGCCGCTGCCACCCCTCCTGGGTCCGGCCCTGGAAATAACAATAAAACTCTTGAGGAGTACCGCTGTGGAAAGCCGCAAATCCGAAGCATCGACGCTGGATCTCTCGCCGCCGTTACGCAACGGCCTGTTGGAGCGCATCTTCAAACTCAGCTTGCACGGCACCACGGTGAAGACCGAGCTGATTGCCGGTCTGACAACCTTCATCACCATGGCCTACATCATTTTCGTCAACCCGAACATCATGGCCGACGCCGGCATCGACCACGGTGCGGCGTTCGTCGCCACCTGCATCGCGGCGGCGCTGGGCTGCCTGCTGATGGGCCTGTACGCCAACTGGCCGGTGGGCCTGGCGCCGGGGATGGGCCTCAATGCGTTCTTCACCTACACCGTGGTCGGCACCATGGGCTACAACTGGGAGACCGCGCTCGGTGCGGTGTTCGTCTCCGGCGTGCTGTTCATGATCCTGACCTTCTCGCGCATCCGCGAATGGCTGCTCAACAGCATTCCGGTCAGCCTGCGTTTTGCGATGGGCGCCGGCGTCGGCCTGTTCCTGGGGCTGATCGGCCTGAAGACCGCCGGCATCGTGGTCGACAGCCCGGCCACCCTGATCAAGCTCGGCTCCCTGCGCGAGCCGGGCCCGCTGCTCGCCGCCCTGTGCTTCCTGATGATCGCGATCCTCAGCTACCACAAGGTGTTCGGCGCGATCCTCATCAGCATCATCACCGTGACCCTCGCCGGCTGGGGCCTGGGCCTGGTGCACTACGAAGGGATCCTGTCGGCCCCGCCGAGCCTGGCCCCGACCTGGATGGCCATGAACGTGGCCGGCGTGTTCAACGTCAGCATGATCAGCGTCGTGCTCGCTTTCCTGTTCGTGCACATGTTCGACACCGCCGGCACCCTGATGGGCGTTGCCCAGCGGGCCAACCTGGTGGGGGCTGACGGGCGCATCGAAAACCTGTCCCGCGCCATGAAAGCCGACAGCGCCTCCAGCGTGTTCGGTGCCGTGGTCGGCGTACCGCCGGTCACCAGTTACGTGGAAAGTGCCGCCGGCGTGGCCGCTGGCGGTCGGACCGGTCTTACCGCCGTCACCGTGGGTGTGCTATTTATTGCCGCCATGTTCTTCGCCCCGCTGGCCGGCATGATTCCCGCCTACGCCACCGCCGGCGCGCTGATCTATGTCGCGATGCTGATGATGGGCGGCATGGCCCACATCGAATGGGACGAGGCGACCGACAGCATTCCGGCGATCGTCACCGCGATCATGATGCCGCTGACCTTCTCGGTGGCCGACGGCATCGCGCTGGGCTTCATCACCTACGTGGCGCTGAAGGCCGGCACCGGCAAGTACAAGGAAATTTCCGTCAGTCTGTGGGTGCTCTGCGCGATCTTCATCGCCAAGTTCATCTTCTTGTAAGCGTCACGCGGATCTGGCTACGAACCGGCCTCACCCCTTCGGGTGAGGCTTTTGCGCAAATGGAGGAAAGTGATGAGTCTGGAAACCTGGTTGCTGTTCAGCGGCGCTGCATTGGTGGTGATCCTCATTCCCGGGCCGCTGTCGCTGCTCATGATCAGCAACAGCCTGAACTATGGGCTGCGCCGCTCTTACCCGGCGTTTCTCGGTGGCGTGATCGCCTCGATCTGCCTGCTCAGCGCCTCGGCGCTGGGGCTCGGCGCGTTGCTGCTGGCCTCGGAGCAACTGTTCAGCGCCTTGAAGATCGTCGGTGCGCTGTACCTGTTCTACCTCGCCTGGCAGAGCTGGCAGCAATCGCGCCTGCCGTCGGTCGGCGCCGAAGTGCCCCAGGCCGCGCCGGTTCCGCGCTTTCGCACGCTGTTCGGGCGCGCTTTCGTGCTGGGCGCCAGCAACCCCAAGGACATCCTGTTCTTCGCCGCCTTCCTGCCGCAGTTCCTCAGCGCCCAGCAGCCGTTCCTGCCGCAGCTGCTGATCATGATCGCGACCTGGGTGGTGCTCGACCTGTGCTGCAAGCTGGCCTACGGCCTCGGGGCCCACGGCGCGGCGCGTTACCTGCGCAGCGGCAAGGGCCAGAGCTGGTTCAACCGAGTCAGCGCCGGGCTGTTCAGCGGCGCAGGGGCGGCGTCTCTGCTTAGCCGGTAAAAGCATCGCTGGCAAGCCAGCTCCCACAGGCTCGGGGTGTTCAGATTTATTGCGCACGACCTGGACACTGTGGGAGCTGGCTTGCCAGCGATGGCATCAGCACAGGCACAACTTTTCTGCAGGCAAAAAAAAGCCCGCAGTGTGAGCGGGCGAAAGACCAAAGAAGCTATATGCGCAGTCGCTTCCCGGCGGGGGCAGTTGCTTGGGGGTCAGCTGCCCCGATAGGTGGAATAGCTGTACGGCGAGATCAGCAGCGGCACGTGGTAATGGTCTTGCTCGGCAGAGATGCCGAAGCGCAGCACCACCACGTCCAGAAACGCCGGCTCCGGCAGCTGGACGCCACGGGCGCGGTAGTAGTCGCCGGCATGGAACTGCACCTGATAGACCCCGGTGCGGTAGTCATCGCCCTGCAGCAGCGGCGCATCGACCCGGCCGTCGCTGTTGGTGAGCGCACTGGCGACCAATTCCAGGTGCGAACCCTCAACGCGGTACAGCTCGACCTTGATCGAGCTGCCCGGGCAACCGTGTGCAGCGTCCAAAACGTGTGTCGTCAAACGTCCCATTGATTCTGCGCGCCTGCCTGCCGGAAGCAGTCAGGCCTCGCGCCTCCCGAAGTCAGTTGAAAAGGAGGCCGCACCGTTTCGGAGCCCGAAAAGCTGCGGCGAGCGACTGATTAAGACACTTTTAAGAAAAATTGTACACAATAAAAACGACATTTTTCCGTCCACCCCCGCCATCCGCCGATTTCCCGCCGATCCACCGGCAAACCCTGCCTTCATTGAACCTCTGATCCATTAGCTGACCGGTCAGGCAGATTTCTTGCAGGCTCACGCCTTTATCAGGAAAAGATGACGGCCGGCGAAAAATGCGAAAATTCAGGCTTACAAACTGAGAATAAAGTTGTATACAATCATCCCATCGCTGTGACGCCAGCCTGCCACCTCACGCCAGGGCGCCACACCACCTGTCAACGAATAAGAAGGAAGACTGCAGTGAGCGCTGACTATCCACGCGACCTGATCGGTTACGGCAGTAACCCTCCTCACCCACACTGGCCGGGCAATGCCCGGATCGCCCTGTCCTTCGTGCTCAACTACGAAGAAGGCGGCGAGCGCAACGTCCTGCACGGCGACAAGGAATCCGAAGCCTTCCTTTCCGAGATGGTCGCGGCGCAGCCTCTGCAGGGCGTGCGCAACATGAGCATGGAATCCCTTTACGAGTATGGCAGCCGCGCCGGCGTGTGGCGGATCCTGAAACTGTTCAAGGCATTCGACATTCCCCTGACCGTGTTCGCCGTCGCCATGGCCGCCCAGCGCCACCCGGACGTGATCCGCGCGATGGCCCAGGCCGGCCACGAGATCTGCAGCCACGGCTACCGCTGGATCGACTACCAGTACATGGACGAGGCCCAGGAGCGCGAGCACATGCTCGAAGCGATCCGCATCCTCACCGAAATCACCGGCGAACGCCCGCTGGGCTGGTACACCGGCCGCACCGGCCCGAACACCCGCCGGCTGGTGATGGAAGAAGGCGGTTTCCTCTACGACAGCGACACCTACGACGACGACCTGCCCTACTGGGAACCGAACAACCCGACCGGCAAGCCGCACCTGGTGATCCCATACACCCTCGACACCAACGACATGCGCTTCACCCAGGTGCAGGGCTTCAACAAGGGCGACGACTTCTTCGAATACCTCAAGGACGCGTTCGACGTGCTCTACGCCGAAGGCGCCGAGGCGCCGAAGATGCTCTCGATCGGCCTGCACTGCCGCCTGGTGGGCCGTCCGGCGCGCCTGGCCTCGCTCAAGCGCTTCCTCGAATACGCCAAGAGCCATGAGCAGGTGTGGTTCAGCCGCCGCGTCGACATCGCACGCCACTGGCACGCGACCCACCCGTACCAAGGGGCCGCCAAATGAGTACCTTCCAGACCGTCAAGCCGTCGGCCCTGGGCCGCGACGCCTTCGTCAAGGCCTTCGCCGACATCTACGAACATTCGCCATGGGTGGCCGAAAAGGCCTTCGACCTGGGCCAGGACGCTTCGCTCGACGAGATCGAGACCCTGCACCAGCGCATGAGCGATATCCTGTTGAGCGCCGATCACGCAAGCCAGCTTGCCCTGATCAACGCTCACCCGGACCTGGCCGGCAAAGCCGCCGTCCAGGGCCAACTGACCGAAGCCAGCACCAACGAACAAGCCGGCGCCGGTATCCACCAATGCACGGCCGAAGAGTTCCAGCGCTTCACCGAGCTGAACGACGCCTACAAGGCCAAGTTCAAGTTTCCCTTCATCATGGCGGTAAAGGGGAGCAACCGGCATCAGATCCTCGCGGCGTTCGAAACGCGCATCCACAACCCGGTGGACACCGAGTTCAAGTGCGCGCTGGCGGAGATCAACAAGATCGCCCTGTTCCGTTTACTGACTCTTTGAGCGAGCCTGGCCCGAGAAACCTCTAGAACGCTTGTGTTTCCCAGGGCCCCGCAAGCATCCCCAGCCAACTATTTAAAGGCAGACAAGAAGAATGAAAGCTTACGCCGTACCTTTCGAGAAGTTCGTCAACCTGGCCGACGCCCGCCTGGGCACCAAGATCATCTCGGTCACCGATGACTGGTTCGCAGACGCCAACCGTCTGTTCCAACCGACCCCGGCCGTGTGGAAGGAGGGCGTGTTCGATGACAACGGCAAGTGGATGGACGGCTGGGAATCCCGCCGCAAGCGCTTCGAAGGCTACGACAGCGCAGTGATCCGCCTGGGCGTGCCGGGCTCGATCAAGGGCGTGGACATCGACACCTCATTCTTCACCGGCAACTTCCCGCCGTCGGCCTCACTGGAAGCCTGCTTCCTGGCCTCCGGCGAGCCGGACGAGAACACCCAGTGGACCGAAGTGCTGTCGGCCGTCGAGCTGCAAGGCAACAGCCACCACTACCATGAAATCAGCAACGACCAGGCGTTCAGCCACCTGCGCTTCAACATCTACCCGGACGGCGGCGTGGCCCGTCTGCGCGTGTACGGCATTCCGTTCCGTGACTGGTCCGCCGTCGGCGACAACGAGCAAGTGGACCTGGCCGCCGCCCTCAACGGCGGTCGCGCCCTCGCCTGCTCCGACGAACACTTCGGCCGCATGAGCAACATCCTCAACCCGGGCCGCGGCATCAACATGGGCGACGGCTGGGAAACCGCACGCCGCCGCACGCCAGGCAACGACTGGGTCATCGTCGCCCTGGGCCATCCGGGCGAGATCGAGAAGATCGTCGTCGACACCCTGCACTTCAAGGGCAACTACCCCGACAGCTGCTCGATCCAGGGCGCCTTCGTGAAGGGCGGCACCGACAGCCAGATCGAGACCCAGTCGCTGTTCTGGCGTGAACTGTTGCCGAGCCAGAAGCTGGAGATGCACGCCGAACACACCTTCGTCGAGCAGATCAAGGCACTGGGCCCGATCACCCACATCCGCCTGAACGTGTTCCCGGACGGTGGCGTGAGCCGTCTGCGCCTGTTCGGCAAGGTCGCTAAACAAGGCTGAACCCCATCGCTGGCAAGCCAGCTCCCACAGGTCTTGTGAACGCCACAGCTCACTGTGGGAGCGGGCTTGCCCCGGGCGGCGTTCCGACGATGGCGACAGTTCTAACAACACAGAATCTTGGATAAGAAGAACAGCATGCGCACACTGACGATTGAACCGCTGACCAAAGAAGCCTTCGCCCCTTTCGGTGACGTCATCGAAACCGACGGCAGCGATCACTTCATGATCAACAACGGTTCGACCATGCGCTTTCACAAACTGGCCACGGTCGAGACCGCCACGCCAGAGGACAACGCGATCATCAGCATCTTCCGCGCCGACGCGCTGGACATGCCGCTGACCGTGAGCATGCTGGAACGCCATCCGCTGGGCAGCCAGGCTTTCATTCCGCTGCTCGGCAACCCCTTTCTGATCGTGGTCGCGCCACTTGGCGATGCACCTGTATCAGGCTTGGTCCGCGCCTTCGTCACCAACGGCAGGCAGGGCATCAATTACCATCGCGGCGTCTGGCACCACCCGGTGCTGACGATCGAAAAGCGGGATGACTTCCTGGTGGTTGATCGCAGTGGCTCAGGCAACAACTGCGATGAGCATTTCTTCAAAGAGGATGAGCGTCTGATCCTCGCCCCCCACCAATAAGAGAAGGTCCGATCACGCGACGACAAGCGTGACGGGCGAGAGGTAACGACTGTGGAAGCACATCTGTTGGAATGGCTGAACCTGAGCGTGCGCTGGGTTCACATGATCACCGGCGTGGCCTGGATCGGCGCGTCGTTCTACTTCGTCTGGCTGGAGAACAACCTCAACCGCGTCAACCCGAAAACCGGTCTTGCGGGCGATCTGTGGGCGATCCACGGCGGCGGCATCTATCACCTGGAAAAGTACAAGCTGGCCCCGCCGTCGATGCCGGAGAACCTGCACTGGTTCAAGTGGGAAGCCTACTTCACCTGGATGTCGGGGATCGCGCTGCTGTGCGTGGTGTTCTACTCCAACCCCGTGCTCTACCTCGTGGCGCCCGGCAGCGGCCTGAGCGGCCCTGAAGGCGTGGCCATCGGCGTCGGCGCGCTGATCGCAGGCTGGTTCATCTACGACTTCCTGTGCGATTCGCCGCTGGGCAAGAAACCCGCCCTGCTCGGCTTCATCCTGTTCGTGCTGATCATCGGCGCGGCCTACGGCTTCAGCAAAGTGTTCAGCGGCCGCGGCGCGTACCTGCACGTCGGCGCGATCATCGGCACCATCATGGTCGGCAACGTGTTCCGCATCATCATGCCGGCCCAGCGCGCCCTGGTGGCCGCGATCGCCGAGAACCGCACGCCGGATCCGGCCCTGCCGGCCAAAGGCCTGCTGCGCTCGCGCCACAACAACTACTTCACCCTGCCGGTGCTGTTCATCATGATCAGCAACCACTTCCCGAGCACCTACGGCAGCCAGTACAACTGGCTGATCCTGGCCGGGATCGCGGTGCTGGCGGTGCTGGTGCGCCACTACTTCAACACCCGCCACGACAGCCACAAGTTCGCCTGGACCTTGCCGGTGGCAGCGGTGGGCATGATCAGCCTGGCCTACGTGACCGGCCCCGCCACCGCCCCGACCGCCCCGGACGTGGCCAAGGCTCCGGCGAAGATCGAGTACCAGCCCCTGCCGGAAACGGCGTTGGGCGGCGGCGCCAAACCGGCCGAGGCCGCGCAGCCGGCCGCACCCGCAGCCCCTGCCGCCGCACCGGCCCAGGCGTCCAATGCCGGCCCTGCGTTCGACAAGGTGCACAGCGTGATCCAGGAACGTTGCGCGGTCTGCCACTCGGCCAAGCCGACCAGTCCGCTGTTCAGCGCAGCCCCTGCCGGCGTGATGTTCGACACCCCTGAACAGATCCGCCAGAACGCGGCGCGGATCCAGGCCCAGGCCATCACCACGCAGATCATGCCGCTGGGCAACATCACCCAGATGACCCAGCAGGAACGTGACCTGATCGGTGCATGGATCGCCCAGGGAGCCCAGACCAACTAAGCAGTAAAAGCATCGCGAGCAGGCTCGCTCCTACACAGGTCATACAAAACCTGTAGGAGCGAGCCTGCTCGCGATTGACCGCAACGCGGTCAGCCTGATGCAAATGACAGCGGTGCGCACCACCACCGCTGTTCAATCACAAGAATAAAAAGATCCGAGGTGTTGCATGTCCGAGCTGTCCAAAGCGCGCATCCCCGACGCACCCGCCATTCAGCGTTTGCCCCTTTTGCAACTGATCCTGGTCGGTCTGCAACATGTTCTGCTGATGTACGGCGGCGCCATCGCGGTTCCGCTGATCATCGGACAGGCCGCAGGCCTGAGTCGCGAGGAAATCGCCTTCCTGATCAACGCCGACCTGCTGGTCGCCGGCATCGCCACCATCGTCCAGTCCCTGGGCATCGGCCCGATGGGCATCCGCATGCCGGTGATGATGGGCGCCAGCTTCGCCGCCGTCGGCAGCATGGTCGCCATGGCCGGCATGCCCGGCATCGGCCTGCAGGGGATCTTCGGCGCGACCATCGCCGCCGGGTTCTTCGGCATGCTCATCGCGCCGTTCATGTCCAAGGTCGTGCGCTTCTTCCCGCCGCTGGTGACCGGCACGGTCATCACCTCGATCGGCCTTTCGCTGTTCCCCGTGGCCGTGAACTGGGCCGGCGGCGGTGCCGCCGCCGCGCAGTTCGGCTCACCCGTCTACCTGGCCATCGCCGCCCTGGTGCTGGCCACCATTTTGCTGATCCACCGCTTCATGCGCGGCTTCTGGGTCAACATCTCCGTGCTGATCGGCATGTGCCTGGGGTATGTGCTCTGCGGCGCCCTCGGCATGGTCGACCTGAGCGGCATGGCCAATGCGCCCTGGGTGCAGTTCGTCACCCCGCTGCATTTCGGTCTGCCGAAGTTCGAGCTGGCGCCGATCCTGTCCATGTGCCTGGTGGTGGTGATCATCTTCGTCGAGTCCACCGGCATGTTCCTGGCGCTGGGCAAGATCACCGGCGAAGACGTCTGCCCGCGCCGGCTGCGGCGCGGCCTGATGTGCGACGCCGCCGCCTCGTTCTTCGCCGGTTTCTTCAACACGTTCACCCATTCCTCGTTCGCCCAGAACATCGGCCTGGTGCAGATGACCGGCGTGCGCTGCCGCTCGGTGACCATCGTCGCCGGCGGCCTGCTGATCGTGCTGAGCCTGTTGCCCAAGGCAGCGTTCCTGGTGGCGTCGATTCCGCCGGCGGTGCTGGGCGGCGCGGCCATCGCGATGTTCGGCATGGTGGCGGCCACCGGGATCAAGATCCTGCAGGAGGCCGACATCGGCGACCGGCGCAACCAGCTGCTGGTGGCGGTGAGCATCGGCATGGGCCTGATCCCGGTGGTGCGTCCGGAGTTCTTCGCCCACCTGCCGGTGTGGATGAGCCCGATCACCCACAGCGGCATCGCCATGGCCACCCTCAGCGCCCTGGTGCTGAACCTGCTGTTCAACATCCTCGGCGGCGCCGAACGCGCAACGATCAACGACTGCCACGCTCACCCGCATTGACGGCAACACGAAGCTCCCTTGTGGGAGCGAGCCTGCTCGCGATAGCGGTGTGTCATTCAACAGTGACGGCGACTGACACGCCCTCTTCGCGAGCTGGCTCGCGCCTACAGGGGATGGGCAACCCTGCGCCTGAAAAACAATAACAAGAGGGAGCACCAGATGATTCGCACGCAATCCGGATTGCTGTTGAGCGGTGGCCTGATGGCCGCCACCCAGGCCATGGCCGGCGACCTGCTGCTGTGGCAGACCAACAGCCTGAGCTACCTGTACGGCAAGAACTTCGCGATCAACCCGTCGATCCAGCAGACGGTGACGTTCGAGCACGCCGACAAATGGAAGTACGGCGACAACTTCCTGTTCGTCGACAAGATCTTCTACAACGGCCAGGAAGACCGCAACAAAGGCCCTCACGCGTTCTACGGCGAATTCAGCCCGCGCCTGTCGCTCGGCAAGATCTTCGACAAGCGGATCGAATTCGGCCCGGTCAAGGACGTGCTGCTGGCGATGACCTACGAATACGGCGAAGGCGACAGCGAGGCCTACCTGATCGGCCCCGGCTTCGACCTCAAGGTGCCGGGCTTCAACTATTTCACCCTCAACTTCTACCGCCGCCAGACCGAAGGCCCGCGCCCCGGCGACGGCGTCTGGCAGATCACGCCGGGCTGGTCGTACAGCATTCCCGTGGGCAACTCCGACGTGCTGATCGACGGCTACCTCGACTGGGTGGTGGACAACGACGAGAACGCGCGCGGCACCTACCACGCCAACCTGCACATCAACCCGCAGATCAAGTACGACCTGGGCAAGGCCCTCGGCTGGCGCGAAAAGCAATTGTACGTGGGCACCGAGTACAGCTACTGGAAGAACAAGTACGGCGTCGAAAGCAGCCACAGTTTCGACACCAACCAGAACACCGCCAGCCTGCTGGTGAAGGTGCACTTCTGAGATGGCCCGCAACCGCGCCCCTTACCTGTCGTCGGTGCTCTGTTGCGGGGCACTTGAGGCCTGGCCGTCGAGTCAGTATTCTCCGCGGCCTCCTGAATTCGGTCTAAAAAAAAGCCCGAATTTAATTCCTGACCGAAAAGCCAACTTATCCAGGCCGCGGTCAGTGCCGAGGCAATCCGAAAACACGTTCATCCGACTGTTTTTCAGCAGCCGGACGGGCGTTTTTTTGCTTTCCGAAAGCCTTGGCGCAGCTCTTGCTGAACGCACCTGCCACAAGCGGCGGAGCTGACCGGACGGACGATTTTCGCAGTAACGAGAAAAGGCGCCACACCAGAGCGCCGACCTTAAAAAAATAACGTGGAACACCTACTTTGGGAGCAACCGAATGAAACGCACCTGCACCAGCCTGATGCTCGCGGGATCCTTGCTGGCCGGCGGCCAGGCCATGGCCGGCGACCTGCTGCAATGGCAGAACAACAGCCTGACCTACCTGTACGGCAAAGACTTCAAGGTCAACCCGGCCATTCAGCAGACCGTCACCTTCGAGCACGCCGATGCGTGGAAGTACGGGGACAACTTCCTGTTCATCGACAAGATCTTCTACAACGGCAAGCCGGATGGCGGCGTCGGCAACAACACCTACTACGGCGAGTTCAGCCCGCGCCTGTCGCTGGGCAAGATCCTCGACCAGAAGATCGAGTTCGGCCCGGTCAAGGACGTGCTGCTGGCGATGACCTACGAGTTCGGTGAAGGCGACGTCGAGTCCTACCTGATCGGCCCGGGCTTCGACCTGGCGATCCCAGGCTTCGACTACTTCCAGCTGAACTTCTACCAGCGCCACACCGAAGGCCCGCGCGCCGGTGACAACGTCTGGCAGATCACCCCGGTCTGGTCCTACACCATTCCGGTCGGCAAGTCGGACGTGCTGATCGACGGCTTCATGGACTGGGTGGTCGACAACGACTCCAATTCCAAGGGCGACTACCACGCCAACCTGCACTTCAACCCGCAGATCAAGTACGACCTGGGCAAGGCGCTGAGCTTCGGCGAGAAGCAGCTGTACGTGGGCGTCGAGTACGACTACTGGAAAGACAAGTACGGGATCGACGACACCCGTGCGTTCACCACCAATCAGAACGTGACCAGCTTCCTGGTGAAGTTCCACTTCTGATTCAGGCCTAAGCGGCGTCCTTGCGGACGCCATCGCGAGCAAGCTCGCTCCCACAGGGCATTGCAGAGACAACAGAATCTGCATTCAACCCGGATCCCCTGTGGGAGCCAGCCTGCTGGCGATGAGGCTGGCACAGCTGACAGCTTCACCGCCTGACACACTGTCATCGCTGGCAAGCCAGCTCCCACAGGGTTTGGGTTCAACCCTGCATCCGAGAACGCCTCAGGCCGGCACCACCGCCTCGCCGATCCCCAGGAACCGGCACAGCTCATCGCGCTTGGCCAACGCATCGCGCCGCCCCAGGTCGATCAGCTCGCTGCAGTACCCCGCCTCGAACAACAGATAGCTCAGCACCCCCGCCCCGCTGGTCTTGGTCGCGCCCGGCCCGCGCAGGAACACCCGCAACGCCGCCGGCAGCTCCTGACGGTGCCGCGCCGCGATTTCGTCGATCGGCTGGCTGGGCGAAATCACCAGCACCTCCACCGGCGCCGCGCCCAACGCCCGGGTCGGCGTGCCGTCGGGCAGCAGATGGCTGAACTGGTTCAGGCGCTGGAGCAGTTCGATGTCGCTTTCCAGGCTGTCGATGAACGTGCTGTTGAGCATGTGCCCGCCGATCTGCGCCAGCGTCGGCTGCTGGCCGGTGTAGGTGCGTTCCAGCGGCTGCTGCGGATCGACGCCGCGCGGGTTGCCGCTCACGCCCACCACCAGCACCCGGCTCGCCCCCAGGTGCAGCGCCGGGCTGATCGGCGCCGACTGCCGCACCGCGCCGTCGCCGAAGAACTCGGCGCCGATCTTCACCGGGGCGAACAGCAGCGGGATCGCCGAACTGGCCAGCAGATGGTCCACCGACAATTGGGTCGGCACGCCGATGCGCCGGTGCCGCAGCCACGCATCGATGGCGCCGCCGCCCTGATAGAACGTGACGGCCTGGCCGGACTCGTAGCCGAACGCCGTCACCGCTACCGCATGCAGCTGTTTGCGGGCGATGGACTCGGCGATGCCGGGCATGTGCAGCTTGTCGTGCAGCAGCGAGCGCAGCGGCGAACTGTTGAGCAACGCCACCGGCACCCGCCGGCCCAGGCCCAGCAGGCTGTGGAACACGAACCGGGCGGCCTGGCGGATCACCCCCGGCCAGTCGCTGCGCAGCACCCGGTGGCTGCGGAACCCTTGCCAGAACTGGGTGAGACGCTCGACGGCGGCGCGAAAATCCGTGGCGCCGCTGGCCAGGCTGACCGCGTTGATCGCCCCGGCGGACGTGCCGACGATCACCGGGAACGGGTTGTCCGCCCCCGGCGGCAGCAATTCGGCGATGGCTGCCAGCACCCCGACCTGATAGGCCGCCCGAGCCCCGCCGCCGGAAAGAATCAAACCTGTGACCGGTTCAGCTGGGCTCATCGCAACGCTCCGTGGTGCCTTAAGGGAAAGGGAACATCAACCGCGCTTGGCGTACAGCTTCGGCTCGCCCGGCGGACGGCTCTTGAAGCGCCGGTGGGCCCACAGGTATTGCTCGGGGCAATCGCGCAGCACGCCTTCGACCCACTGGTTGATGCGGATGCAGTCGGCCTCTTCGGTCTCGCCGGGGAAATCCTCCAGCGGGGCGTGGATCACCAGCCGGTAGCCGCTGCCGTCGGCCAAGCGTTCCTGGGTGAACGGCACCACCAGCGCCTTGCCCAGCCGGGCGAATTTGGTGGTGGCGGTAACGGTCGCCGCCTGAATGCCGAACAGCGGCACGAAAATGCTTTGCTTGGCGCCGTAGTCCTGGTCCGGCGCATACCAGATCGCCCGGCCCGAACGCAGCAGTTTGAGCATGCCGCGTACGTCGTCGCGTTCCACCGCCAGCGAATCGAGGTTGTGCCGTTCGCGGCCGCGACGCTGGACGAAATCGAACAGCGCGTTCTTGTGCTCGCGGTACATGCCGTCGATGGTGTGCTGCTGGCCGAGCAGCGCCGCGCCGATCTCAAGCGTGGTGAAGTGCGCGGCCATCAGGATCACGCCCTTGCCCTCGCGCTGGGCCTTCTGCAGGTGCTCCAGCCCCTCGACATGGGCCAGCTTGGCCAGGCGCTGGCGCGACCACCACCAGCTCATCGCCATTTCAAAGAAGGCGATGCCGGTGGAGGCGAAGTTCTCCTTGAGCAGGCGCTTGCGCTCGGCGGCGGACTTCTCCGGGAAGCACAGTTCCAGGTTGCGCTTGGCGATGCGCCGCCGGTCGCCGGCCAGGCGATACATCACGGCACCGAGAAACCGACCGATGGCCAGCAAGGCGGGGTACGGCAGCTGCACGATCAGCCACAAGAGCCCCAAGCCGCACCAGAGCGGCCAGAAGCGCGGGGAAAGAAAGGCGGTTCGAAAACGCGGGCGTTCCATTAAAGCTTCCGTCAATGCAGTGGCCGCGCATTCTACATCGTTCGACCCGGCTTGCGGCTGGCCGGCGTTCTCGTTATAAGTCTCGGCACTTTTAGTGACAAGCCGTTGTATCCCGACATGAGCCAAACCGAACCGCTAGACCAGGATCCCGTGTTCCAGTTGAAGGGCAGCATGCTGGCCATCACCGTGCTGGAGCTGTCCCGCAACGACCTCGACAGCCTCGACCGGCAACTGGCGGCCAAAGTGGCCCAGGCCCCGAACTTCTTCAGCAACGCGCCGCTGGTCCTGGCCTTGGACAAACTGCCGCCGGGCGAAGGCGCGGTCGACCTGCCGGGACTGATGCGCGTGTGCCGCCAGCACGGCCTGCGCACCCTGGCGATCCGCGCCAGCCGCATCGAGGACATCGCCGCCGCCATCGCCATCGACATCCCGGTGCTGCCGCCGTCCGGCGCCCGCGAGCGGCCGCTGGAGGCGCCTGAGCCAGAGGTGAAGAAACAACCGGAAAAGGCGCCGGAACCGACCGTCAAGCCGACCCGCGTCATCACCTCGCCAGTACGTGGCGGCCAGCAGATCTACGCCCAGGGCGGCGATCTGGTGGTGGTCTCCTCGGTCAGCCCCGGGGCGGAACTTCTGGCCGACGGCAACATCCATGTATACGGCCCGATGCGCGGACGTGCGCTGGCCGGCGTCAAGGGCGACACCAAGGCGAGGATTTTCTGTCAGCAATTGAGCGCTGA
Organism: Pseudomonas sp. B7(2017); assembly: GCF_002112745.1. Classification (NCBI taxonomy): domain Bacteria; kingdom Pseudomonadati; phylum Pseudomonadota; class Gammaproteobacteria; order Pseudomonadales; family Pseudomonadaceae; genus Pseudomonas; species Pseudomonas sp. B7(2017). The sequence continues at coordinate 198,798 of NZ_NEIP01000005.1, forward strand.
ACTGATCTCCATCGCGGGCCATTACAAGGTTTCCGAAGATTTGCGCCGCGACCCGCTGTGGGGCGCCGGCGTGCAGGTCAGCCTGTCGGGCGACGTGTTGAACATCATTCGGCTTTAACGGATACTGCCGCATTTTCCAAGCATCTCTGAAACATAGCGAAAACGGCTCAAACGAAGTAGGAAAAAGGCCAAAAGCCGAATTCCAGCCAAGGCTGTCCGACTGCATTAGTTTTCAAGAGATGTTTTTCAGGGGCTGAACAGTCCTTCTTCCTTAGGGGTGAAACACCTTGGCCAAGATTCTCGTGGTTACATCCGGCAAGGGTGGTGTGGGTAAGACCACCACCAGCGCCGCTATCGGTACCGGCCTCGCACTGCGCGGGCACAAAACAGTCATCGTCGACTTCGACGTGGGCCTGCGTAACCTCGACCTGATCATGGGTTGCGAGCGTCGCGTGGTGTACGACTTCGTCAACGTGGTCAACGGCGAAGCCAACCTGCAGCAAGCCCTGATCAAGGACAAGCGCCTGGAGAACCTGTACGTGCTGGCCGCCAGCCAGACCCGTGACAAGGACGCGCTGACCCAGGAAGGCGTGGAAAAGGTCCTGATGGAACTCAAGGACCAATTCGACTTCGTGGTCTGCGACTCCCCGGCGGGCATCGAGAAAGGCGCGCACCTGGCCATGTACTTCGCTGACGAAGCGATCGTCGTGACCAACCCTGAGGTTTCCTCGGTGCGCGACTCCGACCGCATGCTGGGCCTGCTGGCCAGCAAGTCGCGCCGCGCCGAAAAAGGCGAAGAGCCGATCCAGGAACACCTGCTGATCACCCGCTACCACCCGGAGCGTGTCGAGAAGGGCGAAATGCTCGGCGTCGAAGACGTCAAGGAAATCCTCGCCGTCCGCCTGCTGGGCGTCATTCCGGAATCCCAGGCCGTGCTCAAGGCCTCCAACCAGGGCGTCCCGGTCATCCTCGACGACCAGAGCGATGCCGGCCAGGCCTACAGCGACACCGTCGACCGTCTGCTGGGCAAGGAAAAAGAACACCGGTTCCTCAATGTCGAGAAGAAGGGATTCTTCGAGCGTCTGTTTGGAGGTAGGTAATGAACCTTTTTGACTTCTTTCGTGCCAACAAGAAGCCCAGCACCGCCTCGGTAGCGAAAGAGCGTCTACAGATCATCGTGGCGCATGAACGCGGCCAGCGCAGCACCCCCGACTACCTGCCGTCCCTGCAGAAGGAACTGGTGGAAGTGATCCGCAAGTACGTCAACATCGGCAACGACGACGTGCACGTGGCGCTGGAAAGCCAGGGCAGCTGCTCGATCCTGGAACTCAACATCACCCTGCCAGACCGCTGATCCGGCCTGGCGGGAACGACGGCGGCTTCAGGCCCTTCCAGCGATGGAACGGCCTGAAGCCGCCGTCGGCATTTGTCACGAGACTGTTTTAATGCCGCTGTCCAACATCCGCATCATCCATCAGGACGCCGCCATTCTGGTGGTCGACAAGCCCACCCTGCTGCTCTCGGTGCCCGGCCGGGCCGAGGACAACAAGGATTGCCTGATCACCCGCCTGCAGGAAAACGGCTACCCGGAAGCGCGAATCGTCCATCGGCTGGATTGGGAAACGTCCGGCATCATCCTGCTGGCCCGCGACCCCGACACCCACCGCGAACTGTCGCGCCAGTTCCACGACCGGGAAACCGAAAAGGCCTACACCGCCTTGTGCTGGGGCCAACCGGAACTGGACAGCGGCAGCATCGACCTGCCCCTGCGCTACGACCCGCCGACCAAGCCGCGCCACGTCGTGGACCACGAGTTCGGCAAGCACGCCCTGACCTTCTGGCGCGTGCTGGAGCGTTGCGGCGACTGGTGCCGCGTCGAGCTGACGCCGATCACCGGCCGTTCGCACCAGTTGCGCGTGCACATGCTGTCCATCGGGCATCCGCTGCTGGGCGACGGGCTCTATGCCCATCCGCAGGCCCTGGCGGCCTGGCCGCGCCTGTGCCTTCACGCCAGCATGCTCAGCTTCACCCACCCCCAGTCCGGCGAACGCTTGCGCTTCGAGTGCCCGGCGCCGTTCTGAGCACTGCCCAGAGGGGCAGTCGCCTGTATTGAGACAAGGATTTTTGTTCCGGATGAGCGGTATCGATTCCCTGGCAACACCCGTCAAGAAAACCCGTCACCAGCTGCTTTACCTGATCTACGGCAACCAGGATGTGTACCGGCGCGAAGCCAAGTTCAGCATCCTCACCGCCCTGTCCCAGGCCAAGAACGGCAAGCGCCCGGCGATCCGGATCCTCACCGACCGGCCGCAGGACTATGCCGGCTGGCCGGTGGACACCATTCTGCTGGACGAACAGACCCTGACCCGCTGGCAAGGCAGCCACGGCTACCACCACCGGCGCAAGGCCTGTGCGATCGCCGCCGGCCTGCAACTGGCGCAGAAGACCCTGTTCGTCGACACCGACACGCTGTTCACCAGCGACCCCAACCGGCTGTTCCAGCACATCACCCCCGGCCAATCGGTGATGGACCGCTTCGAGTACGACTGGAAAGACGTGCACCAGCGCCAGGACTACCTCAAGCTCGCCCGCGACCTCGTTGCCCACGGCGTGACGCCCGACAACGGCTTCAAGCTCTACAACAGCGGACTGTGCGGGGTCACCGACAGCGACTCGGCGCTGTTCGAGGAATCGATCCGCCTGATCGACGAATGGACCGCCGGCGGCTTCGAGATCCACACCATCGAGCAGATCGCCTTGTCGTACGCCATGCGCAAGCGTCCGGTGGTGGAGGCGCGCAAGCACATCTACCACTACTTCGCGGAGAAGCGTTTCTTCCATGCGATGCAGGCGTACTTCTTCTCCCAGCACGGCGAAGCGTTCAGCCAGCGCCTGGTGGACCTGTGCACCGACGTGCCGCGGGCCAAGCCGTTCCCGTCGGCCTGGCAGCGCCTGAAGATCAAATGGAAACTGCGCAACCAGAGCGGCACCCTGCGCAAGGTCGGCCGCGACCTTTTGTACGGCAGCGCCGCGCCGGACCATCCGTACTACACCGCTTGCCGCCATGAGTGGTGGGAATGCGCCTCGCGGGAGATCCTGCGCTGGGACGAAAGCCGCCGGAAAAAGCTGCTGGACCATCCCCGCTGGCCGCAGCAACTGCCGCGTCCGGACAAGCCCGAAGACGAAAAGATCATCATGAGCTACCTGAAGAAACGGGTGTCGGCGGCCCGCTGAGGCACCTCTCCGGCTCCGCGACGCCTTGGCTGACGCCATCGCCGGCAGGCCAGCTCCCCACAGTTATCGCAGATCACCGAAGACCACTGTGGGAGCGGGCTTGCCCGCGAAAGGGCCGGCCCCGGCAACACCCTCCTGCCGGCCGCCCTTCTGTGGGAGCCAGCCTGCTGGCGATGGCGCCGGCCCAGGCACCGCAAGACCGGACCAAGACAGTAGCGCCCGCATGTCCCCAGCCTCGGACCGATGGGTTAAACTCCCGCCCATCGCTGTCTGGAGCCTCCTATGCGCGAAGAGTTGAACCAAGGCCTGATCGACTTCCTCAAGGCCTCACCTACCCCGTTCCACGCCACCGCCAGCCTTGCCCAACGCCTGGAGGCCGCCGGTTATGTGCGCCTCGACGAGCGCGAGCCGTGGCACACCGAAGCCAACGGCCGTTACTACGTCACCCGTAACGACTCCTCGATCATCGCCATCAAGATGGGCCGCCACTCGCCGCTCCACGACGGTATCCGCCTGGTCGGCGCCCACACCGACAGCCCGTGCCTGCGGGTCAAGCCGCAACCGGAACTGCAGCGCCAGGGCTTCTGGCAACTGGGCGTCGAAGTCTACGGCGGCGCGCTGCTGGCGCCATGGTTCGACCGCGACCTGTCGCTGGCCGGCCGCGTCACCTTCCGCCGCGACGGCAAGGTCGAAAGCCAACTGATCGACTTCAAGGCACCGATCGCGATCATCCCCAACCTTGCGATCCACCTCAACCGCGAAGCCAACCAGGGCTGGGCGATCAACGCACAGACCGAGCTGCCGCCGGTGCTGGCGCAGTTCGCCGGCGACGAGCGCGTGGACTTCCGCGCCGTGCTCACCGACCAGCTGGCCCGCGAGCACGGCCTCAACGCCGATGTGGTGCTCGACTACGAGCTGAGCTTCTACGACACCCAGAGCGCCGCCGTCATCGGCCTGCACGGCGACTTCATCGCCGGCGCCCGCCTGGACAACCTGCTGTCGTGCTACGCCGGCCTGCAGGCCCTGCTCAACGCCGACACCGAAGAGACCTGCGTGCTGGTGTGCAACGACCATGAAGAGGTCGGCTCCTGCTCGGCCTGCGGCGCCGACGGCCCGATGCTGGAGCAGACCCTGCGCCGCCTGCTGCCCGAAGGCGACGAGTTCGTGCGCACCATCCAGAAATCCCTGCTGGTCTCGGCCGACAACGCCCACGGCGTGCACCCCAACTACGCCGAGAAGCACGACGGCAACCACGGCCCGAAACTCAACGCCGGCCCGGTGATCAAGGTCAACAACAACCAGCGCTACGCCACCAACAGCGAAACCGCCGGGTTCTTCCGCCACCTGTGCATGGCCGAAGAAGTGCCGGTGCAAAGCTTCGTGGTGCGCAGCGACATGGGCTGCGGCTCGACCATCGGCCCGATCACCGCCAGCCACCTGGGCGTGCGCACCGTCGACATCGGCCTGCCGACGTTCGCCATGCACTCGATCCGCGAACTGTGCGGCAGCCATGACCTGGCGCACCTGGTCAAGGTGCTGAGCGCGTTCTACGCCAGCCGCGAACTGCCGTAACCCTGCGAGAACATCGCCGGCAGACGGGCTCCCACATGGGCAATGCGTTCCAGTGTGGGAGCCAGCCTGCTGGCGATGGCTATCGAACAGACGCCGCCCCCGTCCGGAGCGGCCCGGTTCTGACCCGCATCACCCCCACCGGGCAAAATCCCACCTAGACTTGAACCATCCCCTTCGACAAGGCAGTCGCCATGATCTCGATGTCATCGTTCCACGCCATGCTCATTCCGATCCTGTCGGGCATGATCCTGCTCGCCATCGGCTTCAACTTCCGCGACAAGAACGCCGGCGTGTTCGCCATGTGGGTCGGCATGCTGATGATCCTGGCCACCGTGGTCTACAAGATCCTGGCCAAACTCAACGAATGAGCCGCGCTGCGCTCGCATTGGCTCCGGCGGGCTCGTACACTCGCCCGATCCGCCCCTTGCGAGGTTGACTGCCCCGTGTTCGCCCGTCTCTTCACCCTGCCCTGCCTGTTTCTCGTCTGCCTGATTTCCCTGATGCCGCTGGCGCCGGCCGAGGCGGTCGGCCTGCCGGGCATCCTCAACGGCGCGAACAAGGCTCAGCCCGAAGCCCAGGAACCGCTGGGCCAGTCGCTGGACGAGGTCATCAAGTCGCTGGAGAACGATCAGCAGCGCGCCCGCCTGCTGGCGGATCTGAAGAAACTGCGCGACGCCACCCAAAAGGCCCAGGCCACCCCGGAAGAAGGCGTGCTGGGCCTGATCGGCGGCACCCTGGCCAACTTCGAAAAGCAGTTTTCCGGCGCCGACAGCCCGCTCAGCCGCTGGCTCGCCGAATTCGACCAGGCCCAGGACGAACTGGCCGCCCTGATGGTGCCCGCCAGCGAGTGGGTGCCGATCGTCTTCGCCTTCGCCGTGATCCTCGCGGTCTGGAGCCTGCTCGCCGCCGCGCTGATCTGGCTCGGGCACCGGGTGCGCCTGCGCTTCGGCCTCACCGAGGAACTGCCGCAACACCCCAAGGCCCTCGACATGCTGCGCTTCGCCCTGCGCAAGCTCGGGCCATGGATGATCGCGCTGGTGATGACCGTCTACATGAGTTACGCCCTGCCGTCGTCGCTGGGCAAGAGCCTGGCGATGGTGCTGGCCTATGCCTTGGTGGTGGGCACCTGTTTCTCGGCGATCTGCGTGATCGCCTTTTCCCTGCTCGACGGGCCGCACCGCCACCGCGCGCTGTACATCCTGCGGCACCAGGCGTTCCGCCCGCTGTGGCTGATCGGCAGCTTCGCCGCGTTCGGCGAGGCCCTGAACGATCCGCGCCTGATCGCCAGCCTCGGCGTGCACCTGGCGCACACCGCCGCCACGGTCGCCAACGTACTCGCCGCCCTGTTCACCGCGCTGTTCATCCTGCGCTTCCGGCGGCCCATCGCCCATCTGATCCGCAACCAGCCGCTGTCCCGCCGCCTGACCCGCCGCGCCCTCAGCGACACCATCGAGATCCTGGGCACGTTCTGGTACGTCCCGGCGCTGGTGCTGGTCGGCATTTCGCTGTTCGCCACGTTCATTTCCGCCGGCGACACCAGCACCGCGTTGCGCCAGTCGCTGATCTGCACCGTGCTGCTGGTGCTGTGCATGGTCATCAACGGTCTGGTGCGTCGCCATGCGCTCAAGCCGCAGCGCGGGCCGAAGCGCCACGCGTTCTATTCCGAACGCCTCAAAGCCTTTTTCTACACCCTCGCCCACCTGGCGGTATGGCTGGCGTTCATCGAGCTGGGCCTGCGGGTGTGGGGCAAGTCGCTGATCGGCTTCACCGAAGGCGAAGGCCACGACGTCAGCGTCAAGCTGTTCAGCCTGATCGGCACCCTGATCTTCGCCTGGCTGATCTGGATCCTCAGCGACACCGCCGTGCACCACGCCCTCACCCGCTCGCGCAAGGGCCTGGCCAACACCCGGGCGCAGACGATGATGCCGCTGATCCGCAACGTGCTGTTCGTGGCGATCTTCATCGTGGCCCTGATCGTCGCCCTGGCCAACATGGGCATGAACGTCACGCCGCTGCTGGCCGGTGCGGGCGTGATCGGCCTGGCCATCGGCTTCGGTGCGCAGTCGCTGGTGGCGGACCTGATCACCGGGCTGTTCATCATCATCGAAGATTCGCTGGCCATCGACGACTACGTGGACGTCGGCGGCCACCTGGGCACCGTCGAAGGGCTGACCATCCGCACCGTGCGCCTGCGGGACATCGACGGCATCGTGCACACCATCCCGTTCAGCGAAATCAAGAGCATCAAGAACTACTCCCGTGAGTTCGGCTACGCGATCTTCCGGGTCGCGGTGCCGTACAACATGGACATCGACGAGGCGATGAAGCTGATGCGCGAGGTCGGCCAGAAGATGCGCACCGATCCCCTGCAGCGCCGCAACATCTGGTCGCCGCTGGAGTTTCAGGGAGTGGAGAGTTTCGAGTCCGGCAACGCGATCCTGCGGGCGCGCTTCAAGACCGCGCCGATCAAGCAGTGGGAGGTTTCGCGGGCGTTCAACCTGTCGCTCAAGCGCCACCTGGACGAAGCCGGGCTGGACCTGGCGACGCCGCGCATGAGCGTGCAGGTGGTGACGGCCGGCGGTGGAGAGCCGAAACCGGAGTGACCGTCATCGCAAGCAGGCTCACTCCCCGCACTCCCCCCGAATCCCTGTGGGAGCCAGCCTGCTGTCGATGACGTAGGCAGGCGCACCGATCCAGTCACGGCCAGCCAACAGCTCAGAACACGTCGACGCCGACATGGATCGCGTCATGCCGCCAGAACTCCAGGTCGCAGTCGATCAGCCGCTCGTGCTGATCGTAGTTGACCCGGGCGATCCGCAAGCCCGGACTGCCCACCGACACCCGCAGCGCCGCCGCGGCATCCACCGACAGCGAGGTCGGCACGATCTCGAACCGCACCCGGCCGTAGTGCAGGTCGTAGTTGCGCGCGTACAGCTCGGTGATCGACTGGTTCAGGTCGCAGTCCAGGATGCCCGGGAAATACTGCGGGTTCAGGTAGTGCTCCACATACAGCACCAGCCGCCCGTCGATGCGCCGCGACCGGCAGATCTGGATCACGCTCGACAGCGCCGGCAACTGCAGCCAGGCGCACACCGCCGCCGACGCCGGCTGCAGCCGCGCCGAAATCACCTCGGTCGACGGCACCCGCCCCTGGGCGCTGACCATCGCGTGAAAGTGGCTGCGCTGCATCAGGTTGTACGCCAGGCGCGGCGGTGACACGAACCAGCCACGGCGCTCCTCGCGGTAGATCTGCCCTTGGGCCTCCAGCTGCAGCAACGCCTCGCGCACCGTGATCCGGGTGGTGCCGAACAGCTCGCTGAGCTTGCGCTCGGCCGGCAGCTTGCTGCCGGGCGCCAGCAGGCCGTGGTTCATCTGCTCCTGAAGGATCAGGCAAATGGCTGTCACCGCTTTTGTTGCCTCATCGCGCATCAACGTTACCTATCTGGACTAGACCAGCACTGTTTCGGGGCAGAACCGCGCTGCAAAACCGGCTCATCACTGAACACAAAGCCTAGGCAGCGCAGATGACCGGGAGATGACAAAACCGCCCGACGGTCACGCTCACAGCCTGCAATACATCGGCCAAGTCCTTTACGGACCGGGCTCCGGCCATGGTCTACGCTTACCGGGCAGCCTGCGACGGCCCGCAGAAAAAAGCGCCGCCGGACAGTCGCCGACATCAAAGTGTCATCCAGCCCCCTTAGATTGGCTCAGGTATTGCTGACCTAGACCAACACACACCGCAATCGCAGCGTTGAACACGACCCAAGGAGCTTCGGAATGAAACAGTTTTTCCTGGCATCACTGTTAGGCTCGACCATTGCAATGTGCACCGCCGCCATGGCGGCCGACGACCTGAAAACCCTGGAAGCCGCTGCGAAAGCGGAAGGCGCCGTCAACAGCGTGGGCATGCCCGACGACTGGGCCAACTGGAAAGGCACCTGGGAAGACCTGGCCAAGAACTACGGCCTCAAGCACGTCGACACCGACATGAGCTCGGCCCAGGAAATCGCCAAGTTCGCCGCCGAGAAAGACAACGCCACCGCCGACATCGGCGACGTCGGCGCGGCCTTCGGCCCGATCGCGGTCAAGCAAGGCGTGGTGCAGCCGTACAAGCCGAGCACCTGGGAGCAGGTGCCTGCCTGGGCCAAGGACAAGGACGGCAACTGGGCGCTGGCCTACACCGGCACCATCGCCTTCATCGTCAACAAGAAGCTGCTGCACGGCTCCGAAGTGCCGACCAAATGGGCCGACCTCAAGGGCGGCAAGTACAAGGTCTCCATCGGTGACGTGAGCACCGCCGCGCAAGCCGCCAACGGCGTGCTGGCCGCCGCGCTGGCCAACGGCGGCGACGAGAAGAACCTGCAGCCGGCGCTGCTGCTGTTCGCCGACATCGCCAAGCAGGGTCGCCTGTCGATGTCCAACCCGACCATCTCCACCATCGAGAAGGGTGAAGTGGAAGTCGGCGTGGTCTGGGACTTCAACGGCCTGAGCTACAAGGCCAAGATGGCCAACCCGGATGACTTCGTGGTGCTGATCCCGTCCGACGGCTCGGTGATCTCCGGCTACACCACCATCATCAACAAGTACGCGAAGAACCCGAACGCGGCCAAGCTGACCCGCGAATACATCTTCAGCGACGCCGGCCAGATCAACCTGGCCCGCGGCAACGCCCGTCCGATCCGCGCCGAGCACCTGACCCTGCCGGAAGACGTGAAGGCCAAGCTGCTGCCGAACGAGCAGTACAAGAAGGTCACCCCGATCAAGGACGCCGATGCGTGGGAGAAGACCTCCAAGGCCCTGCCGCAGAAGTGGAACGAAGAAGTCATCGTCGAGATGAAGTAAGCCGATAGATCCCCACTGGGTCTGGCACAAAACCCTGTGGGAGCGGGCTTGCTCGCTCCCACAGGATCCGTATCGATTTCGAGTTTCCCGTTCTTATTGTTTCGCGGAGTTTCTGCCCCTATGAAGCACAACGTCATCCTTGTCGTGCTCGACGGCCTCAGCCACGAGGTCGCCCGTCACGCCATGGGGCATCTGCAAGCTTATGTCGGCGCAGGACGCGCCGCGCTCCATCAACTGGAGTGCGAGCTTCCGGCCCTGTCCCGACCGCTGTACGAATGCATCCTCACCGGCGTGCCGCCGATCGACAGCGGCATCGTCCACAACAACGTCTCGCGCCTGTCCAACCAGCGCAGCATCTACCACTACGCCAGGGACGCCGGCCTGACCACCGCTGCCGCGGCCTACCACTGGGTCAGCGAGCTGTACAACCGCTCACCGTTCGTGGCGGCGCGCGACCGTCACACCGACGACCCGGCCCTGCCGATCCAGCACGGCCACTTCTACTGGAACGACCACTACCCGGACTCGCACCTGTTCGCCGACGCCGAGCACCTGCGCCTGCGCCACCGCCCGAACTTTCTGCTGATCCATCCGATGAACATCGACGACGCCGGCCACAAGCACGGCCTCGACTCGCCCCAGTACCGCAACAGCGCCCGCAGCGCCGACATCATCCTCGCCGACTACCTGCAAGGCTGGCTCGACGCCGGCTACCAGGTGCTGGTGACCGCCGACCACGGCATGAACAACGACCGCTCGCACAACGGCCTGCTGCCGGAGGAGCGCCGGGTGCCGCTGTTCGTGCTGGGCGACGCCTTCAGCCTGGATCCGGGCGCCCGGCCGAAGCAGACCGACCTGTGCGGCACCGTCTGCGAACTGCTCGGCGTGCCCCACGACAAACCCGTCTGCCGGGAGCTGCTCAAGTGAATCCGATGACCCGCAGCAAATGGCTGGCCGCCCTGTGCCTGGTGCCTTTCGCCCTGTTCTTCATGGTGTTCGAGATCGCACCGCTGGCCTGGGTGATGATCAACAGCCTGCAATCGGAGGAGTCCGGCTGGGGCCTGGCCAACTTCACCAGGATCTTCAGCTCCAAGTTCTACCTGCAGGCGATCCAGTACAGCCTGGAGATCAGTTTCTGGTCGAGCGTGTTCGGCATCCTCATTGCGGTGCTGGGCGCGTACTCGCTGCGCCGGGTCGACAGCAAACTGCGCAACTTCGTCAACGCCTTCGCCAACATGACCAGCAACTTCGCCGGCGTGCCCCTGGCCTTCGCGTTCATCATCCTGCTGGGCTTCAACGGCAGCTTCACGATCATGCTGAAGCAGGCCGGGATCATCCAGGACTTCAACCTGTACTCCAAGACCGGGCTGATCATCCTCTACACCTACTTCCAGATCCCCCTCGGCGTGCTGCTGCTCTATCCGGCCTTCGATGCGCTGCGCGAAGACTGGCGCGAGTCCGCCGCGCTGCTCGGCGCCAGCGGCTGGCAGTTCTGGCGCCACATCGGCCTGCCGGTGCTGACCCCGGCGCTGCTGGGCACCTTCGTGATCCTGCTGGCCAACGCCCTGGGCGCCTACGCCACGGTCTACGCGCTGACCACCGGCAACTTCAACGTGCTGCCGATCCGCATCGCGGCGATGGTCTCCGGCGACATCTCGCTCGACCCGAACCTGGCCAGCGCCCTGGCCGTGGTGCTGGTCGTCCTGATGACCCTGGTGACCGTCGTGCATCAACTGCTGCTCAAGAGGAGCTACCATGTCTCGCGCTGAATCCGGCCCGGCCGGCCTCTACCACCGCGTCGTGGTCTGCCTGCTGTTCGCCATTCTGCTGCTGCCGCTGGCGGGCACGCTGGTCTACTCGATCGCCAGCAGTTGGTCGGCCACCGTGCTGCCCAGCGGCTTCACCTTCAAGTGGTACATCCAGCTGTGGAGCGATCCGCGCTTCCTGCACGCCTTCGGCCAGTCGCTGCTGGTGTGCGTGGGCGCGCTGGCGCTGTCGGTGGTGCTGATCCTGCCGCTGCTGTTCGTGGTGCACTACCACTTCCCCAAGCTCGACGCGCTGATGAACATCCTGATCCTGCTGCCCTTCGCGGTGCCGCCGGTGGTGTCGTCGGTGGGGCTGCTGCAGCTCTACGGCTCCGGGCCGCTGGCGATGGTCGGCACGCCGTGGATCCTGATCGGCTGCTACTTCACCGTGGCGCTGCCGTTCATGTACCGGGCGATCACCAACAACCTGCAGGCGATCAACCTGCGCGACCTGATGGACGCCGCCCAACTGCTCGGCGCCAGCACCTGGCAGGCGGCGTTCCTGGTGGTGCTGCCGAACCTGCGCAAGGGCTTGATGGTGGCGTTGCTGCTGTCGTTCTCGTTCCTGTTCGGCGAGTTCGTGTTCGCCAACATCCTGGTCGGCACCCGCTACGAAACCCTGCAGGTGTACCTGAACAACATGCGCAACAGCAGCGGCCACTTCACCAGTGCGCTGGTGATCTCCTACTTCTTTTTCGTGCTGGTCCTGACCTGGGTCGCCAACATCTTGAACAAGGACAAAAGCCAATGAGCTATGTCAGCGTCCAACATCTGCAGAAGCACTACGCGGGCACCACGGTGTTCAGCGACATCAACTGCGAAATCAACAAGGGCGAGTTCGTCACCCTGCTCGGCCCGTCCGGCTGCGGCAAGTCCACCCTGCTGCGCTGCATCGCCGGCCTGACGCCGGTGGACGGCGGCAAGATCCTGCTCGACGGCGTCGACATCGTGCCGCTGAGCCCGCAGAAGCGCGGGATCGGCATGGTGTTCCAGAGCTACGCGCTGTTCCCCAACATGACCGTGGAGCAGAACGTGGCATTCGGCCTGCGCATGCAGAAGGTCAACGCCGACGACAGCCACAAGCGCGTGGCCGAAGCGCTGAAACTGGTGGAGCTGAACGACTTCGCCGGCCGCTACCCCCATCAGTTGTCCGGCGGCCAGTGCCAGCGCGTGGCCCTCGCCCGCTCCCTGGTCACCCGGCCCCGCCTGCTGTTGCTGGACGAACCGCTGTCAGCCCTCGATGCGCGGATCCGCAAGCACCTGCGCGAGCAGATCCGGCAGATCCAGCGCGAACTCGGCCTGACCACGATCTTCGTCACCCACGACCAGGAAGAAGCGCTGACCATGTCCGACCGGATTTTCCTGATGAACCAGGGAAAGATCGTACAGAGCGGCGATGCCGAAACCCTGTACACCGCCCCGGTGGACGTGTTCGCCGCCGGCTTCATCGGCAACTACAACCTGCTGGACGCCGACAGCGCCTCGAAGCTGCTGCAGCGCCCGGTCCACCACCGCATCGCCATCCGCCCGGAAGCCATCGAACTGCGCGTGGACGGCGAGCCCGACGCGCAGATCCGCAGCCACAGCCTGCTGGGCAACGTGATCCGCTACCGGGTCGAGGCCCGGGGCGTGGAACTGGTGGTGGACGTGCTCAACCGTTCGGCGGCCGATCTGCACCCCGACGGCCGCCGCCTCAAGCTTTCCATCGATCCGACGGCCCTGCGTGAGGTAGCCTGATGACTTTGCTGACGTTGAAGAGAGAACCGCACTGATGGCCCTGGCAATTTTTGATCTGGACGAAACCCTGATCCACGGCGACTGCGCCTCCCTCTGGAGCGAGCAGATGGGACGGCTGGGCTGGGTCGATCCCGAGTCGTTCATGCGCAGGAACAACGAACTGATGGACGCCTACAGCCATGGCAAGCTGCGCATGGAGGACTACATGGCGTTCAGCCTTGAGCCGCTGATCGGCCGCACCCCGGCGGAGGTGGAACACCTGGTCGAACCGTGGGTGGAAGACTTCATCGAACCGATCATCTTCAGCGACGCGACCAAGGCCATCGCCGCCCACCGCAAGGCCGGCGACCGGATCCTGGTGATCTCGGCCTCGGGCACGCACCTGGTCAAGCCGATCGCCGAACGCCTGGGCATCGACGAAATCCTCGGCATCGAGCTGGAGGTCGCCCATGGCGTGTACAGCGGCCAGACCACCGGCATCCTGACCTACCGCGAAGGCAAGATCACCCGTCTGCTGGAGTGGCTGGACGCCGAAGAAGAGAACCTGGAGGGCGCAAGCTTCTATTCCGACTCGCGCAACGACCTGCCGCTGCTGCTGAAGGTGGACTACCCGCACATCGTGAACCCGGATCCGGTGCTGCGCGAACACGCCGAACAGGCCGGCTGGCCGATCCACCTCTGGACCTGACCGCCTCCTGCGGGAGCGTCGATCCGCACCGCCGCTCCCGCAGAATGTGCGGGCCGTCAGGCCAGGCTTTCGTCGATCAGCAGCACCACCTTCCCCGCCACCGTGTTGCTCGCCAGCTCCGCAAACGCCGCTTCGGCGTCCTTGGCCGCGAACGTCTTCGCCAACTGCGGGCTCAACCGTCCTTCGGCGAAGAGCGGCCAGACATGCTGGTTCAGGTCGGCGAACAGATCGGCCTTGAACCCGTCGTCGCGGCTGCGCAGGGTCGAGCCCAGCAACTGCACGCGCTTGCTCAGCACCTGGGCCAGATCCAGCTTCGCCTCGCGCCCGCCCATCAGGCCGATCAGCACCCAGCGGCCATCCTGCGCCAGCAGCTTGAGGTTCAGCGCCGAGTAATGGCCGCCCACCGGATCCAGGATCACATCGAACGGGCCGAAGTCCCGCAGGCTCTCCAGGTCATCGGTGCGCACCGCGCCGCCCTGGGCCCCCAGCGCTTCACAGTAGGACAGGCGCTCGGCCGAGCCGACGCTGACCCAGCACGGGTTGCCGAACGCCTTGCACAGCTGGATGGCGGCCGAACCGATGCCGCTGGCGCCGGCATGCAGCAAGACCTTCTCGCCCGGCTTGAGCGCCGCCAGCCGGAACACGTTCAGCCAGACAGTGGCGTAGACCTCGGGCAGCGCGGCGGCTTCGGCCAGCGACAGGCCCTCCGGCACCGCCAGCACGTGCCGCCCGTCGACGACCACTTCTTCGGCCATCCCGCCGCCGGCCAGCAGCGCGCACACCCGGTCGCCGACCTGCCAGGACGACCCCGCGCCGACTTCGCTGATCACCCCCGAACACTCAAGGCCGAGCGCCTGGCTCACCCCCGGCGGCGGCGGATAGAGCCCGGCTTTCTGCAACAGATCGGCGCGGTTGAGCCCCGCCGCCGCCACCCGGATGCGCACTTGCCCCGCATCGCACGCAGGACTCGGCTCATCTACCCATGCCACTTGACCGTCAACGCCTTGCAATGCCTTCACACTGCCTCCATAGTGAGTCTGGACTGAGCCCGAAGCTGTAGCGCCGGGCTTTTTGCATTATGCGACCGGCCCTGGGTCTGAACGAACACTGAACGATTGTGTTCGGGCAGAGCGCAGAGGTACCGGCGACTTCAAAGACGGCCTAATATGCGTTATCAATTGTCCCCGCGTCGAATCAGCATGAAGCATCTGCTCCCCAGCTCCGCCCTCGCCCTCATCATCGGTATCGGTCTGTTGCCGGTCTCGGGCAGCTCATTCGCAGCCAACAGCTGGGACAAGCTGCAGCCCGACCGTGACGAAGTGATCGCCAGCCTGAACGTCGTCGAACTGCTCAAGCGCCACCACTACAGCAAGCCGCCGCTGGACGACGCCCGTTCGGTGATCATCTACGACAGCTACATCAAGCTGCTGGATCCGTCGCGCAGCTACTTCATGGCCAGCGACATCGCCGAATTCGACAAGTGGAAGACCCAGTTCGACGACTTCCTCAAGAGCGGCGACCTCAACGCCGGGTTCACCATCTACAAGCGCTACCTGGACCGCGTGAAGGCGCGCCTGGACTTCGCCCTCGGCGAACTGGGCAAGGGCGTCGACAAGATGGACTTCACCACCAAGGAAACCTTGCTGATCGACCGCAAGGATGCGCCTTGGCTCAAATCCACCGCCGAGCTCGACGACCTGTGGCGCAAGCGCGTCAAGGACGAAGTGCTGCGGATGAAGATCGCCGGCAAAGAGCCCAAGCAGATCCAGGAAACCCTGACCAAGCGCTACAAGAACCAGCTGGCGCGCCTGGACCAGACCCGCCCGGAAGACATCTTCCAGGCGTACATCAACACCTTCGCGATGTCTTACGATCCGCACACCAACTACCTGTCGCCGGACAACGCGGAAAACTTCGACATCAACATGAGCCTGTCCCTCGAGGGCATCGGCGCCGTGCTGCAGAGCGACAACGACCAGGTGAAAGTCGTGCGCCTGGTGCCGGCCGGCCCTGCCGACAAGACCAAGCAGGTCGCCCCGGCGGACAAGATCATCGGCGTCGCCCAGGGCAACAAGGAAATGGTCGACGTGGTCGGCTGGCGCCTGGACGAAGTGGTCAAGCTGATCCGCGGCCCGAAAGGCACCGTGGTGCGCCTGGAAGTGATTCCGGCCAGTAATGCGCCTAACGACCAGACCAGCAAGATCGTGCCGATCACCCGCGAAGCGGTGAAGCTCGAAGACCAGGCCGTGAAGAAGTCCGTGCTCAGCCTGAAACAGGACGGCAAGGACTACAAGCTCGGCGTGATCGAGATCCCGGCCTTCTACCTCGACTTCAAGGCATTCCGCGCCGGCGACCCGGACTACAAGAGCACCACCCGCGACGTCAAGAAACTGCTGACCGAACTGCAGAAAGAGAAAGTCGACGGCGTGGTCATCGACCTGCGCAACAACGGCGGCGGCTCCCTGCAGGAAGCCACCGAGCTGACCAGCCTGTTCATCGACAAGGGCCCGACCGTGCTTGTGCGCAACGCCGACGGCCGTGTCGACGTGCTCGAAGACGAAAACCCGGGCGCCTTCTACAAAGGGCCGATGGCGCTGCTGGTCAACCGCCTGTCCGCGTCGGCCTCGGAGATCTTCGCCGGCGCCATGCAGGACTACCACCGTGCGCTGATCATCGGCGGCCAGACCTTCGGCAAAGGCACCGTGCAGACCATCCAGCCGCTGAACCACGGCGAGCTGAAACTGACCCTGGCCAAGTTCTACCGCGTCTCCGGCCAGAGCACCCAGCACCAGGGCGTACTGCCGGACATCGACTACCCGTCGCTGATCGACACCAAGGAAATCGGCGAAAGCGCCCTGCCGGAAGCCATGCCGTGGGACACCATCCGCGCGGCGATCAAGCCGGCGGTGGATCCGTTCAAGCCGTTCCTGGCGCAGCTCAAGTCCGAGCATGACACCCGCACCGCCAAGGATGCGGAGTTCGTGTTCATCCGCGACAAGCTGGCCCTGGCGCAGAAGCTGCTGGAAGAGAAGACCGTCAGCCTCAACGAAGCCGACCGCCGCGCCCAGCACGCCGACATCGACGCCAAGCAGCTGGCGATGGAAAACATCCGCCGCAAGGCCAAGGGCGAAGAACCGCTCAAGGAACTGAAGAAAGAAGACGACGACGCCCTGGCCGCCGCCGAGCCGGACAAGGTCAAGCCGGAAGACGACGCCTACCTGAGCGAGACCGGGCGGGTGCTGCTGGATTACCTGAAGCTGAGCAACCAGGTCGCCAAGAAGTAAGGTGATGGCAATTTAATGGTGACGATCCCCGGATCGTCATCAAACAGTCATCATTCTGTCGTGCAATAAAGGACTGGGAGCGACTCTTGAACAAGAGCGCTCCCAGTCCTTTTTTTATCGCCCGAGAATGCCATGACCACGACCGAACAGCTGAGTGCCTTGAGCTCGATCCTGACTCAAAGCGGTTTGCACAGCCTGTTCCAGCCGATCATCTGCCTCTCGCAACGGCGCATCCTCGGCTACGAGGCCCTCACCCGGGGCCCGTCCAACAGCCCGCTGCACTCCCCCATCGCCCTGTTCGCCGTGGCCCGCCAGGCCGGCCGCCTGAGCGAACTGGAGATCGCCTGCCGGCAAAGCGCTTGCCGGCGCTTCAACGAACAGCGGCTGCCGGGCAAGCTGTTCCTCAACGTCTCGCCGGAGTCGCTGCTTGAGGCCGCGCATCAACCGGGGCGCACGCTGCAACTGCTTCAGGACTTCGGCATCCCGCCCAGCCAAGTGGTGATCGAACTGACCGAGCAGACGCCGACCGACGACTTCCAGTTGCTGCAAACGGCGCTGCACCACTACCGGGCCATGGGCTTCTCGATTGCGCTGGACGACCTCGGCGCCGGCTATTCGAGCCTGCGGCTCTGGTCCGAGCTGCGTCCGGACTACGTGAAGATCGACCGCCACTTCATCGACGGCATCCATCAGGATGCGCTCAAGCGCGAGTTCGTCGGCTCGATCCTGCAGATCGCCAAGGCCTCCAGGGCCCAGGTGATCGCCGAGGGCATCGAACTGCCGGAAGAGCTCGCCGTGCTCACGGAGATGGGCATCGACCTGGTGCAGGGCTACCTGCTGGGCCGTCCCCAGGAACATCCGCCCCGGGACGCCCGGGCCCTGATGCCCAAGCACGACAGCAGCGCCGTCGCCCTGAACGACGAAGGCAGCGACCTCAGCGCCCTGCTCAACGACCAGCCGGCGGTCAACCGCGACACCCCGACCGCCAACGTGCTGGAAGCCTTCCGCCGCCAGGCCAACCTCAATTCGCTGGCGGTGCTCGACGCCCAGGACCAGCCCTGCGGCATCGTCCACCGGCATTCCTTGTCCGATGCGCTGCTCAAGCCGTTCGCCACCGACCTGTTCGCCCGCAAGCCGATCAGCCGCCTGATGAGCGAAGATTTCCTGGCCGTGGAAATGAACCAGTCGCTGCAGCAGGTCAGCCGCCTGATCACCAGCCGCGCCCGGCAACGCATCGAAGAGGATTTCATCATCACCCTCAACGGCAGCTACCTGGGCCTGGGCCGGGTGATCGACGTGCTCAAGCTGATCACCGAGCTGAAGATCCAGCAGGCCCGCTACGCCAACCCCCTGACCCTGCTGCCCGGCAACGTGCCGATCCAGCAGTGCCTGACCCGCCTGCTGCAGCAGGGCCGCGAGTCGATCATCTGTTACGTCGACATCGACAGCTTCAAGCCCTTCAACGACATCTACGGCTACGGCCGGGGCGACGAAGTGCTGCTGTGCCTGGCCCAATGCCTGAACGAGCGCGTCGACCCCACCCGCGACTTCGTCGGCCACATCGGCGGCGACGACTTCCTGCTGGTGCTGGGACCTGAAGACTGGCGCAAGCGCCTCAACCAGTTGCTCGACGACTTCCAGAGCCAGTGCCGGCGCTTCTACCGCCCCGAACACCTCGACGCCGGCTGCTTCACCGCACCGAACCGTCAGGGGGTGCGCCAGGAATTCCCGCTGCTGTCGCTGTCCATCGGCGTGGTGCACCTGCACCCCGAGGCGTGCGGGCAACTGGACGCCAGCCAGCTCGCGGAAATGGCGTCGCAGGCCAAGCACCACGCCAAGAATGTGCCGGGCTACAGCGTGCACGTCATCGACTGCGGGGCCGTGCCTGACGCAGGGCCGGCGTTGCTGATGGGGCAACGCTGAGACCGTCTCCTGTGGGTGCGGGCAGGCTCGAACGACAGGCGCAAAAAACGGGGCGGGAGGTTGCCCTCACGCCCCGCTCATTCGTTGAGACAGGCCTGTCACTCGGATCGTCCGCGCGCCGCCAGTTCCTTGAGCTTGACCTCCGCCAACGGATGCCCGGCCTTGGCGGCGATCCCCCACCAGCGCTCGGCCTCCGCCGGATCCGGCGCCTTGGACGGCGTGCCGGCCAGGCTGATGGCCCCGACCTGGTAGGCCGCCTTGCCGTCACCGGCCAACGCGGCCAGGCGCAGCAACCGCACGCCCTCTTCACGCGCCCCCAGCCCCACGCCGCGAAACGTCAGGATGTGCCCGTAGAAGCTCTGCGCGCCGACATCGCCCAGGTTCGCCATCCGGGCGAACTGCCCTTCGAGCCAATGCCAGCCTCGGGGCTGGCGGACGAACCATGACCAGTGGAACAACCTGCGCGCCAGCCAGTAACCGGCGTGCGCCTTGAACTTGAGAAACACTCAGGCCTCCGCCGATTCGGGGTATTCGTACTCGAACACCCGCACCACTTCGGAGGCGTGCCAGGAAGCGGCGGCAACGCCGTCGGACGGCCCGGAGAAACGCCCCAGCCGCTCGACGCATTCAAAGAAACCGGTGCGCGGCAGGCGGCTGGCGCCCTGGCTGATCACCAGCGAACTGCGCAACGGTTGTTCGGCCTTGGCGTCCAGGGCGGCGAGATGCTCCAGTGCCGCAGTCAGCGTCTGCATCGCCGGCGTGGGCAGTTGCAGTCGTTCGAGCAAGGCCCGATAGGTCAAAAGGTGGCGCTGCCTGCGCGCCTGATCCAGCTCCCCCAGCAATCCGTCCCAATGTTGACGGCTGATGCGTACGCTCACGATTGTTCCCTCCACC
Organism: Pseudomonas sp. B7(2017); assembly: GCF_002112745.1. Classification (NCBI taxonomy): domain Bacteria; kingdom Pseudomonadati; phylum Pseudomonadota; class Gammaproteobacteria; order Pseudomonadales; family Pseudomonadaceae; genus Pseudomonas; species Pseudomonas sp. B7(2017). Next base: position 218,780 of record NZ_NEIP01000005.1, read on the forward strand.
CTGGCACCGTCAGTTCCCAGGCCAGGCTGCGGCGAATCGCGGCGTCGGGCTGACGCTCGCCGTTTTCGATCATGGCCAGGTAAGACGGGCTGATGCCTACCGTGCGGGCGAGCGCCTCGATGGCGATGCCCTTCCCTTCGCGCAAACTGCGTAATTGGTCCAGACCTGGAAGAATCGGGTCCGGGGTGGCCGCGACCGGCGCCGGTGCCGGCCGCGACGGTGTTTCGTTGATGCCTGCTGCTTTCAGTAGAGCCTGATACTGAGCCCATGGCAGAACCGCATACTCGGGCTCGCCTTCGCGTGTAATGATCTGAATATCCATGACTACCCCGTAGGACTACACCACTTAGCGAGTCAGCACTTTTCCCTTGAAGTGTAATCCTAACAGCGGCCAAGGTCGTGGGGGGCATCTATCTGAATGAGCGACCGTCGCCGATCATTTTTTTTTCGGGCCTTGAAGCTGAAGCTGCTCGGGGGTATCGGGCAGGCGCTCGACCACACGAAGCTTCTCCGGAGCCTGTTGGTTGCGCCACCGGCGGAACGCATCGAGTTCGTCACCGAGGGTCTTCATCAGCCAGGCGAGCACAGCGATGTCATCCAGCATGCCGAACACCGGAATGAAGTCAGGGATGGCGTCGACAGGACTGAGGAAGTACATCAGCCCGGCCACCACCGATACGATCGCCTTGGGACTGATCGCCCGGTATTCGCCGCGCCACCACGCCAGGCACAACGCCTGAAGCAGGCGCAGGTCATCCTTGAGCTTGCCCAGCCGGTCGCCTTGGGCGGCACCCTTGCTGGCCACGGCGAACAGCAACGTCGGCAAACGCCCGCGGGCGAGCAGGCGTCCGGCCAGGGGCAGGAATCGGGCGAAGTTCCACGGCGTTTTCATCTGATTTTTCCCGTTGAAATGTTATCCACACAAATTGTGGATAACCTTGTGAACAGAGCTGCATTTCGACGCTGAGAGCCCCGTTTCACAAGGGCTGCGCTCAGATCGGGCGTTTTTTACTCACCTAAAAAACCCCAATATTTCATTGACTTGGCGAGCCAGGACAGTTACCGCCGGTGGCTCAATGTCTGGGACTGCCGGCACCGGCAGGGGTTCGTTCTGTTTACGCTTGCCGCCGTCCAGATGCAACAACGCCCCGCATGAGCGAGGCGTTGTGGGCGAAACCGACGCTGCTTACTTGGCAGCGGCGTCTTCTTTGGCCGGATCCTTGATGGCCAGCAGTTCCAGGTCGAACACCAGCACCGAGTTGGCCGGGATCGCCGGGCTCGGGCTCTGCGCGCCGTAGGCCAGGTCGCTCGGGATGTACAGCTTGTACTTCTCGCCGACGTGCATCAGTTGCAGGCCTTCGACCCAACCCGGGATCACGCCGCTGACCGGCAGGTCGATCGGGCTGCCGCGCTCCACGGAGCTGTCGAACACGGTGCCGTTGGTCAGCTTGCCGGTGTAGTGAACGGTCACCACGTCGGTCGGCTTAGGCTGCGGGCCGTCGGCCTTCTTGACCACTTCGTACTGCAGACCGGATGCGGTGGTGACCACGCCGGCCTTCTTGCCGTTCTCTTCGAGGAATTTCTTGCCGGCGGCCGCCGACTCTTCGCTCATCTTGGCCATGCGCTCTTCGGCACGCTTCTGCAGCGCCGCGAAGGCTTCGACCAGTTCTTCGTCTTTCAGCTTCTGTTCTTTCTTGCCGACGGCGTCTTCGATGCCTTGGGCCACCGCTTTGGAGTCCAGGTCATCCATGCCTTCCTGGGCAAGGCTCTTGCCCATGTTCAGGCCGATGCCGTAGGAAGCTTTTTGCGCCGGGGTTTTCAGCTCCACGCTGGTCTGCGAATCGCAACCTGCGAGTACCAGGCTAACCAGGGCAACCGCCGCCGCCAACCGATGCTGTTTCATGCTATTTCCTTGTTCATGCGCCGAATGGGCAATCGAGTAAAGCCGCGAGCTTATCAGGCCGCCACGACCAATGGCTACCGGCATGAGAGCAGGAAACCTGCGATAAGTTCAGGGATTAAAACGCATTTGATCCAGAGCGGGATGAAGCTTCTGTCATCTTGGCCTGACGATCACTGCCGACGCTTCTCACAATGCTTGTCGTAATGGCCACTTGCCCCACCCTGCCCGGCTCAGGCATAACAGCGCAACAATTCGACAAGGATGTACATCTTGCGCCTCTTTTACCGACTGTTGATCCTGATCGCCGTGCTGGCAGCTCTTGCCCTCGCGTTAGTGCTGTACTACGTCGCCAACCCGAAACTGCCCTTCTACACCCCCGTGCAGCAAGTGCATTACCTGAAGCAGTGGACGGAGGAAGAACGCCAGGCCTATTACTTCACGCCCCAAGGCACGCAAGTCAAAGGCCTGCGCTACACGTGGTTCCAGGCGCTGGAACTGCCGTTCTCCCAGCAGCGCTTCGCGTCACCGGAATACCTGGCGCGTTTCGGTTTCCTGGTGGATCCCCAGCAGAAGGCCACGCCGCAGAACCCCGGCAACCTGCCCGTGGGCTTTGCCCGGCACCAGAACCCCGGCAGTTCCGAGCAATACCTCGACATCACCTGCTCCGCCTGCCACACCGGCGAGCTGCGCTTCAACGGCCAGGCCGTGCGCATCGACGGCGGATCCGCCCAACACGTGCTGCCTTCCAGCGTTCCTACATTGCGTGGCGGCAGTTTCGGACAGGCGCTGGTGGCAAGTCTGGCGTCCACCTATTACAACCCGTGGAAATTCGAACGCTTCGCCCGCACCGTGCTGGGCGACGACTACGACAGCCGCCACGGGCAGCTGAGAAAGGATTTCAAGCAATCGCTGGACACCTTCCTCAGCGTCGCCTGGAACGACACCCACCGCGGCCTCTACCCCACCGAAGAAGGCCCGGGCCGTACCGATGCGTTCGGCCGGATCGCCAACGCCACCTTCGGCGATGCCATCACGCCCGACAACTACCGCGTGGCCGACGCTCCCGTCGATTACCCGCAACTGTGGGACATGTGGACGTTCGACTGGGTGCAGTGGAACGGCTCGGCGCAGCAGCCGATGGCACGCAACGTCGGTGAGGCGCTGGGCGTCGGCGCCACGCTGAACTTCTTCGATGCCGACGGCCAGCCGCTGCAAGGCGACGCGCGCTACCCCTCCAGCGTCCGCGTGCGCGACCTGCACACGATCGAACAGACGCTGCAGAAGCTGCAGCCGCCGACCTGGCCCGAAGATCTGCTGGGTGCCGTCGACAAGCCGCTGGCCGCCAAGGGCCGGGCCCTGTTCGCCGAAAACTGCGCAGGCTGCCACGTGCCGCGCCAGACCCAGGAAGGCGGACGCTGGGTGCAGCACCTGCCCATGCTGCCGGTGGAGGTCATCGGCACCGATCCCGGCGCCGCCACCAACATCGCCAACCACCGCTTCGATCTGACCGCCCTGCAATGGGATCCGGCGGAACTGGCCAAGATGGACGTAAAACTGCACCCCGATCCCACCGAGCCGCTGGACTTGAGCCGGCTGTCGGTGGCCAAGGGGTTGGCCTACGTGACGGCCTTCGTGGAAAACCGTGCCTATCGCGAGGCCGGCGTCACCCCGGCCGAAAAACCGCAACTCGACGGTTTCGGCCTGCCTATCGGCGTACGCGAGAAAGTCGCCTACAAGGCCCGCCCGCTGGCCGGCGTCTGGGCCACGCCGCCGTTCCTGCACAACGGCTCGGTGCCCAGCCTCTTTCAACTGCTGTCGCCGCAGGACGAACGCGCCACCACCTTCTACAAAGGCACGTTCGAGTACGACCCGCGGCATCTGGGCTACCGCACCGAGGCCTTCACCAACGGCTTCCTGTTCGACACCCGAATCACCGGCAACCACAACAGCGGCCACGAATTCCGCGCCGGCGAACGGGGCAACGGCGTGATCGGCCGGCTGCTCCAGCCCGAGGAACGCTGGGCCCTGCTGGAATACCTGAAAGTGCTGGGCGGCCCGCTGGAGGCGCAACTGCCATGATCTTCAAGACCGACAAAAAACCGTCCGCGCTGGCGCGCCTCTGGCTGTGGCTGGGGCGGATCCTGGGCAAGACCCTGCTGCTCTTGCTGGCGCTCGGCCTGATCGGCTGGGCCTTGGCCACCGCCTGGTTCGCCTGGCAGCACCGTGGCCCGGTCTCGGCGCTGGAACAGATTCCGCCGGGTGAAGCGGCCATGACCCAGGACGTCATCCAGACCGCCGTGCGCATCGTCGATCAGCACCGGGAAAGCACCCGGTATCTGCGTGATGCCCACGCCAAGGCCCACGGCTGCGTGAAGGCGCAGGTGCAGGTGTTGCCGGATCTGGCCGAGAACCTGCGCCGCGGCGTATTCAGTGAGCCGGGCAAGGTCTGGCAGGCGACGGTGCGCCTGTCTAACGGCAACGCCTACCCGCAGTTCGACAGCATCCGCGACGCCCGGGGCATGGCGATCAAGCTGCACGATGTGCCGGGCAAGCAGTTGCTGGACGACCGCCGGGATCTGCATGAACAGGATTTCGTGATGTTCAGCCACCCGAACTTCTTTGTCAGCGATGTCGCCGAATACCGTCAGAACGTGGCGGCGCAGGCGGACGGCAAGCAGGTGATGGCGTTCTTTCCGGGCTGGGATCCGCGTAACTGGCAGGTCCGTCATTTGTTCATCGCCCTGGCGACGCTGTCTGCGCCGCCGGAAAGCCCGACGCGCACGACGTACTTTTCGGTGTCGCCGTATCGGTTCGGGGACGCCAACGCCAAGTTCCGGGTGACGCCGGATCCGGACAACTGCCCCGCCTACACCTTGCCCAAGCAGAACCGGGACCTGCCGAACTTCCTGCGCAGCGCGTTGAACCAGCAGTTGTCGACGGATCGCGTGCCCGCCTGCTTCGCGCTGCAGATCCAGCGCCAGGACGCCCGGGCGTTCATGCCCATCGAGGACACCAGCATCGAATGGCGCGAGCAGGATGCACCGTTCGAGACCGTGGCGCGCATTACCCTGCCGCCCCAGGATTTCGACACCCCGGCGCAGAACCTGCAATGCGACAACCTGTCCTTCAACCCGTGGTTCGGCATCGAGGCCCATCGGCCGATCGGCGGGATCAACCGTTTGCGCAAGGCGGTGTATGAGGCGGTGAGCGACTACCGGCACAGCCGCAACGCCAACCAATGAAACGCACTGTGGCGAGATCCCTCGCCACAGGGGATGTGCAAAAAAGTAAATCGCAGACAGCAAAAAGCCCGCACTAGGCGGGCTTTCCGTGTGGTGACCTGGCGTTCAGTGTTCCAGGCTACCGAATATGGCGCAGCGGACGGGACTCGAACCCGCGACCCCCGGCGTGACAGGCCGGTATTCTAACCGACTGAACTACCGCTGCGCGAAACGCTTGAAACGAATGGTGGGTGATGACGGGATCGAACCGCCGACATTCTGCTTGTAAGGCAGACGCTCTCCCAGCTGAGCTAATCACCCTTGCTTCGTTACGGGGCGCATTATGCCACAAGTTTTCGTAAAGTGTTGATTTAATTGAAGTTTTTTTCAAAAAAACCTGAAAACCCGTGAAACGATGCAACCCGAGGAACAACGTACAAACTTGAGACAGAAAAAAACCCGCCTCAGCGGGTTTTCCGTGGTGACCTGGCGTTCAGTGTTCCAGGTTACCGAATATGGCGCAGCGGACGGGACTCGAACCCGCGACCCCCGGCGTGACAGGCCGGTATTCTAACCGACTGAACTACCGCTGCGCTAAACACTTGAAACGAATGGTGGGTGATGACGGGATCGAACCGCCGACATTCTGCTTGTAAGGCAGACGCTCTCCCAGCTGAGCTAATCACCCTTCGCTTCGGTGTGGCGCGCATTCTACGGAGCGACCCAACCTCTGGCAAGCACTTTTTCAATTAATTTTTTCAGGCCTTCCAAAGGCTTAGAGAAGGGTTGGCCTATGGCACGGCGAAGACAATAATGCCCTCCTTTGTATAAAGGAGAGATTCACCCCATGTGGTTCAAGAACCTGCTTATCTATCGCCTGACCCAAGACCTGCCTGTCGATGCCGAGGCGCTGGAAACCGCACTGGCCACCAAACTGGCGCGTCCATGTGCAAGCCAGGAGTTGACCACCTACGGTTTCGTCGCACCGTTCGGCAAGGGCGAGGATGCGCCGCTGGTGCACGTCAGCGGTGATTTCATGCTGGTCGCCGCCCGCAAGGAAGAACGCATCCTGCCGGGCAGCGTCGTGCGCGACGCAGTGAAGGAGAAGGTCGAAGAGATCGAAGCGGCGCAGATGCGCAAGGTCTATAAGAAGGAACGCGACCAGATCAAGGACGAGATCATCCAGGCGTTCCTGCCGCGCGCCTTCATCCGCCGCTCGTCGACCTTCGCCGCCATCGCGCCGAAGCAAGGCCTGATCCTGGTCAATTCCGCCAGCCCGAAACGCGCCGAAGACCTGCTGTCCACCCTGCGTGAAGTGCTGGGCACCCTGCCGGTCCGCCCGCTGACCGTGAAAACCGCACCGACCGCCGTGATGACCCAATGGGTCACCACCCAAGAGGCCGCCCCGGACTTCTTCGTCCTCGACGAATGCGAACTGCGCGACACCCACGAAGACGGCGGCATCGTGCGCTGCAAGCGTCAGGACCTGACCAGCGAAGAGATCCAGCTGCACCTGAGCACCGGCAAGGTGGTCACCCAACTGTCGCTGGCCTGGCAGGACAAGCTGTCGTTCATGCTCGACGACAAGATGACCGTCAAGCGCCTGAAGTTCGAAGACCTGCTGCAGGATCAGGCGGAACAGGACGGCGGCGACGAGGCCCTGGGCCAACTGGACGCCAGCTTCACCCTGATGATGCTGACCTTCGGCGACTTCCTGCCGGCGCTGGTCGAGGCGTTGGGCGGTGAAGAGACGCCGCAGGGCATCTGAGGCCGGACGATGTACAACCTGTAGGAGCGAGCCTGCTCGCGATCGGCGATCGACATTCAACGAAAGGGTTGACTGAACGTCCGCCATCGCGGGCAGGCTCGCTCCTGCAGTCGTTTTGTGGTGCACATAAACAATAAGGATCAGGCCATGCGCGCACTGGCAGCACTGAGTCGTTTCGTCGGCAACACCTTCGCCTACTGGGTACTGGCTTTCGCGGTGCTCGCCTTCCTGCAGCCGGCCTGGTTCCTGGGCCTCAAGGGCGCGATCGTGCCGCTGCTGGGCCTGGTGATGTTCGGCATGGGCCTGACCCTCAAGCTCGACGACTTCGCCGCCGTCGCCCGTCATCCGTGGCGGGTGGCGCTGGGCGTGGTGGCGCATTTCGTGATCATGCCAGGCATGGCGTGGCTGCTGTGCCAGGTGTTCCGCCTGCCGCCGGAAATCGCCGTCGGCGTGATCCTGGTGGGCTGCTGCCCGAGCGGCACGGCCTCCAACGTGATGACCTGGCTGGCCCGCGGCGACCTGGCGCTGTCGGTGGCCATCGCCGCCGTGACCACCCTCCTCGCCCCGCTGCTGACCCCGGCCCTGATCTGGCTGCTGGCGTCGGCCTGGCTGCCGGTGTCGTTCATGGAGCTGTTCTGGTCGATCCTGCAGGTGGTGCTGCTGCCGATTGTGCTGGGCGTGGTTGCCCAACGCCTGCTGGGCAACAAGGTCCGTCACGCGGTGGAGGTGCTGCCGCTGGTGTCGGTGGTGAGCATCGTGGTCATCGTGGCCGCGGTGGTGGCCGCCAGCCAGGCGAAGATCGCCGAATCCGGCCTGTTGATCATGGCGGTGGTGATGCTGCACAACAGCTTCGGTTACCTGCTGGGCTACTTCACCGGGCGCCTGTTCAACCTGCCGCTGGCCCAGCGCAAATCGCTGGCGCTGGAGGTCGGCATGCAGAACTCCGGCCTCGGCGCCGCCCTGGCCAGCGCGCACTTCTCGCCGCTGGCGGCGGTGCCGAGCGCGTTGTTCAGCGTGTGGCACAACATTTCCGGGGCGCTGCTGGCCACCTGGTTCCGGCGCATGGACGAGAAGGATGGGCGCGAGACACTCGTCCAGCAGACCGACTGAGCGCGAACTTGATCCCCCGGTCGATGCTGGGCACTATAGCGCCCAAAGCAGGGACGACCCTGCGGCTCGCACGAGTCATCATCCTGGGGACGACCCCGTCAATCGATGGAGGTCCCGCATGTCCTGGATCATTCTGTTTTTCGCCGGCCTGTTCGAGGTCGGCTGGGCCGTCGGCCTGAAGTACACCGACGGCTTCAGCCGCCCGCTCCCCACCGCCCTCACCGTCGCCGCCATGGCCATCAGCCTGGGCCTGCTCGGCCTTGCGATGAAGGAACTGCCGCTGGGCACGGCCTATGCGATCTGGACCGGGGTCGGCGCCGTGGGCACGGTGATCGCGGGCATCATCCTGTTCGGCGAGTCGATGGCCTTGGTGCGCCTGATCAGCGTTGCGCTGATCGTGGCCGGGCTGATCGGGCTCAAGGCCAGCGCTTAAAGCACTGGCCCCTTCCCGGTGCATGACGGGCGCGGGCGTCACTTCCTGACCGTCCCGCGCAACTCCCCGACCAACGCCTGCAACTGCGCCGGCTGCGCCGCCTCCACGGCCACCGGCGCCCCCGCCACCAGCGTCACCCGCGACCACAAACGGTGGAAGAACCCTTTGTCCGGATCCCGGCTGAAGAAACTCCCCCACAGCCCCTGCAACGCCATCGGGATCACCGGCACCGGCGTCTCTTCGAGAATCCGCGTCAGCCCGCCCTTGAACTCGTTGATTTCGCCGTCCGCCGTCAGCTTGCCTTCCGGGAAGATGCACACCAGCTCACCGTCCTTCAGATACCGGGCGATGCGGGTGAAGGCCTTTTCGTAGATCTGGATGTCTTCCTGGCGGCCGGCGATGGGAATCGCCCCCGCCGTGCGGAAGATGAAGTTCAGCACCGGCAGGTTGTAGATCTTGTAGTACATGACGAAGCGAATCGGCCGACGCACCGCGCCTCCGATCAGCAAGGCATCGACGAACGACACGTGGTTGCACACCAGCAGCGCCGCGCCTTCATCGGGGATCGCTTCAAGGTTGCGGTGCTCGACGCGGTACATGGAGTGGCTGAGCAGCCAGATCATGAAACGCATGCTGAACTCGGGCACGATCTTGAAGATGTAGGCGTTGACGCCGATGTTCAGCAGCGACACCGCCAGAAACAGCTGCGGGATCGACAGTTTCACCAGGCTCAGCAGGACGATGGACACGATGGCCGAAATCACCATGAACAGCGCATTGAGGATGTTGTTGGCGGCTATAACCCGCGCCCGCTCGTTCTCGGCGGTGCGCGACTGGATCAGTGCGTACAGCGGCACGATGTAGAAACCGCCGAAGATGCCGAGGCCGAGGATGTCGATCAGCACGGCCCAGGCGTGGCCGAAGCCGAGCACTTGGGTCCAGCTGTGCCCGCTCGCGCTGTCCGGGATCCCGCCGGAGTGCCACCACAGCAGCAGGCCGAACACGGTCAGCCCGAACGAGCCGAACGGCACCAGGCCGATCTCGACCTTGCGCCCGGAAAGCCGCTCGCACAGCATCGAACCGACGGCGATGCCGACCGAGAACACCGTGAGGATCAGGGTCACCACGGTTTCGTCGCCGTGCATCCACTCCTTGGCGTAGGCCGGGATCTGCGTCAGGTAGATCGCCCCGACGAACCAGAACCACGAGTTGCCGACGATGGAGCGCGACACCGCCGGCGTCTGGCCCAGCCCCAGCTTGAGGGTGGCCCAGGACTGGCTGAAGATGTTCCAGTTCAGGCGCAGCTGCGGGTCGGCGGCCGCCGCCCTGGGGATGCTGCGGCTGGCCAGATAGCCCAGCACGGCGATGCCGACGATCGCGGCCGACACCACCGGCGCATAGTGCGCCGACGACATCATGATCCCGGCGCCGATGGTGCCGGCCAGGATCGCCAGGAACGTGCCCATCTCCACCAGGCCGTTGCCGCCCACCAGCTCGTCCTCGTGCAGGGCCTGGGGCAGGATCGAGTACTTCACCGGCCCGAACAGCGCCGAGTGGGTGCCCATGGCAAACAGCGCCACCAGCATCAGCGACAGGTGATCGAACAGGAAGCCGACCGATCCCACAGCCATGATGGCGATTTCCGCGAGTTTGATCAGACGGATCAGCGAATCCTTGGCGAACTTCTCCCCGAACTGCCCGGCCAGCGCCGAAAACAGGAAAAACGGCAGGATGAACAGCAGCGCGCACAGGTTGACCCAGATCGAGCGGTCGCCTTCGATGGTCAGCCGGTAGAGGATCGCCAGGATCAGCGATTGCTTGAACACGTTGTCGTTGAAGGCCCCCAACGACTGGGTGATGAAGAACGGCAGGAAGCGCCGGGTTCGCAGCAGGTTGAACTGTGAGGGGTGACTCATCTTCCGTGTGACCTGTTTTTTGTAGGGAGTAGGTAGAGAACGGCCTGGATACGGTTATTGGAGTCTCGAACCGCGATCCAGGCCACACCTTACCTAAACTTTGCCGGTCATTTCTTCAAACCTGCAATGCAGGGCGACACGAACAGCTCGCCGCGCCAGGCGCCCTGCAGGGTGCGTTTGCCGACGATCAGCCACATCACCGCCAGCAGCGCCACCAGCAGGCAGCCCGCCACGCTGAAAAAGCCCAGGTGCAGCGTGCCGGCCAGTTTCAGGGTCGCCAGCGAGTACACACCCAGCGGGAAGGTGAAACCCCACCAGCCGAGGTTGAACGGGATGCCGTCGCGCAGGTAACGCACGGTGATCAGCAGCGCCATCAGCATCCACCACAGGCCGAAGCCCCATAGGGTGATGCCGGCCACCAAGCCCAGCCCCGAGGCGACCTCGCCGACGCCCGGCAGGCCGTTGGCGGCGAAGATCGCCGGCGCATCGCCGCCCAACAGCAGCATGCCCAAAGCGCCGGTGCCGATCGGACCGAGGGCGAGCCAGCTCGACGCGGCCATGCTTTCGTGGGGCAGTTTGTGCAAAGCCATGCGCAGCAGCAGGATGGTGAGGATGCTGAACGCCACCGGCAGGGAAAACGCCCACAGCACGTAGCTCGTCGCCAGCACCACCAGTTGCGCGTGGGCGTCGGCCAGATGCGGCGCGAGCAGGCCGCCGCTGGCCGCCGCCACTTCCGCCGCCACCACCGGCAGCAGCCAGACGGCGGTCATCTGATCGATGCTGTGTTCCTGGCGGGTGAACATCATGTACGGGATCAGCACACCGCAGGCCAGCGACATCGCCACGTCCAGCCACCACAGCGCCTCGGCCAGGTGGATCACCCCCTCGCCCCAGCGCGGCAGGCCGAACGCCAGGAAACCGTTGATGATCGTCGCCAGCCCCATGGGAATCGTGCCGAAGAACATCGAAACCGTGGAGTGCCCGAAGATCCGCCGTGCCTCGTCGAAGAACAGCACCCAGCGCGCGGCGTAGGCAACGGTAAACAAGGTGAACAACAGGATGTTGAACAGCCACAGCCCTTCGGCCACGGCGTGCAGGCCGGGAACGGACACCGGCAGTTGCGCCAGCGCCAGGGCGAGCACGCCGGTGCCCATGGTGGCGGCGAACCAGTTCGGGGTGAACTGGCGGATCGCCTCACGCGGGTGCTGCAGGTGGCTGAAGGGTTTGATGCCGGGTTTGGCGGTGTTGGGGCAAGTCATCATGAACTCCTGTCCTCTGGTGAGGTTGGAACCATGATAGATCCGGATCGAATATCTATATAACGGGTAATTTCTCTATCTGTTATCTGTTCTACAGATAAGCAATCAGACGCTGCCTTCCGTTTCGATCACCAGAATCCGCGCTTCGCCCTGAGGATGGGCGACATGCTCGGTGCCGACCGAGGCGTAGAAAATGTCGCCCGCCTCCAGCAGCACCTGCTGCTCCTGGCCCTGTTCGCGGTAGCGCATCTGCACGCGGCCATCGAGCACCACGAACACTTCCTCGCCATCGTTGACGTGCCATTTGTAGGGCTGATCCGTCCAGTGCAGGCGCGTGGTGATGCCGTTCATGCTGGCGATGTCCAGGGCGCCCCAGGCGCGTTCGGCGGTGAACGCCTTGCTGCGGATGATCTTCATGGGTCGTTCCGTGAGAGAAGTGGCCGGCCAAGGCTAACCGAATCCGCCGCGCTTATGGAACGCCGCACGCCTTCACCGCCTGGGGACGGAAGCTGACCAGCAGCGCGCCCACCGCCAGCACGATCAGCACCGCGCCGTAACCGTCGGTGGTGGCCAGCAGGCCCAGGCTGCGGGTGAAGTGCCCCGCCAACAGCGCCGGCAGGCAGAACGCCAAATAGCTGAGCACATAAAAGGACGACATCAGCCCGGCCCGCTCGTGGGGCAACGCCAGCGGCACCAGGCTGCGCACTGCGCCGAGGAAACCTGCGCCGAATCCGCAGCCGGCCACCAACGTACCGAAGAAGAACAGCGACAGGCTGGCGCTGTGCACCCCCAGCAGCATCAGCACCACACCGCTCGGCAACAGGCTGGCGCCCAGCTGCAGCGCCCGGCCTGCGGGCCGGTTGCGCAGGGTGAAGATCATCAGGGCGCCGGTCACGGTCAACGCGGCCACGGTTGCCCCGCCGATCAGGTTGGAGGTGGAACCGGTCGCCGTGCGCACCAGCGACGGGGCCAAGGAAGCGTAGAAGCCGCCCAGCGCCCAGGTGGCGGTGTTCAGCGGCAGCACCCGCCACAAGGTCGACCGGGCCTGGACCGGCACATGCAGGGTCGGCCGCAGCGAAGCCCAGGCCCCGGCCTGCGGGGTGACGCTCTCAGGCAGGCGCCAGACGTACGCGGCCTGCGACACAAACAGCGCCAGCAGCAGCCAGTAGGTCAGCTGCAACGGCGCCGGGGCGAACTCCACCAGCACGCCGCAGCCCATGGCGCCTGCCGCCATGCCCAGCAACGGCGCCACGCTGTTGATCAGCGGCCCCTGCACGCGGTCGGTGTCCAGCAACGTGGCGCTCAACACCGCCGTGGCCATGCCCGTGGCGAAGCCTTGCAAGACCCGCGCACCGATCAGCCAGGCCACACTGTCGGCATAGATGAACGCCAGCATCGCCAGGGCGTTGAGCACGGCGGCGGCGAAGATCACCGGCTTGCGTCCCAAGTGGTCCGACAGCGAGCCGACGGTCAGCAGCGCCGCCAGCAGGCTCAAGGCGTACACGCCGAAGATCAGGGTCAGCACCGCCGCCGAGAAGTGCAGGTGATCCTGGTACAGGTGGTACAGCGGCGTCGGCGCCGTGGAAGCGGCGAGAAAACTGAGCAGGGTGATCGCCAGAAACCACAGGCTGGAACGGTTCGAAACAGGGCTGGTCATGGGCACGCTCCTTAAAAGCTAATTTTTTGCTTTTGCGGAGTGTGCGCCCGGTTTTCGCTTAAAGCAAATTCTTTGTGTTAAGGTCGCCGCCATGCCTATCAAAGAAAGCAGCCGCCCCGGCGGCCGAAGCGCCCGGGTGCAGGAATCGATCCACTGCGCCGTGCGCGCGCTCCTCCAGGAACAGGAGCGCTCCACCGTGACCGTCCCGCAGATCGCTGCGCGGGCCGGGGTCACGCCCTCCACCATCTACCGGCGCTGGGGCGACCTGGCGGCCCTGCTGGCCGACGTCGCCCTCGCCCGCCTGCGCCCCGAAAGCGATCCGCTGGACACCGGCAGCCTGCGCGGCGACCTCCGCGCGTGGGCCGAGCAGTATCTGGACGAGATGAGCTCCGAGCCGGGGCGCAACGTCATGCGCGACGTGCAGGCCAGCGCCACGCCGGGGTTCTGCATCGCGATCATCGCCGACCAGTTGCAGACCATCGTCGACCGCTATCCGGACGACTCGCCGCCCTCGGTGGATCACCTGATCAACCTGGTGGTGTCGCCGACGGTGTTCCGCATCCTGTTCGCGGCCCAGCCGCTGGAAGTGGAAGCACTGCACCGGCTGATCGACATCGCGCTGCGCCAGGACTGACACCGCAGAATCTGTGGGAGCCAGCCTGCCGGCGATGACGGCCTGCCTGACACATCGATGCCGGATGGGCCGCCGCCATCGCGAGCAGGCTCGCTCCCACATTGAAATGCGGCGCGCACGTGTCGATGCGCTCACCGCAGAACCGCCCGGTTCCCCGCCTGCGACACCCCGCCGCGCCACGACCTTGGTCGACACTGACTAACCGCGGCACTCGTGCCAGACTGTCTGACCGGGCACAGGTCCGGGCGTGTTCTGTCGGGAGTGCTCATGTCGTTGTCCACCGGGCTGATTGCCATCGTCGCCCTGGCCTATATGGCCATCATGTTCGCCATCGCGTTCTACGGCGACCGCCGCAGCGCGCCGCTGCCGCCGCGGATGCGGGCCTGGGTGTACAGCCTGTCGCTGGCGGTCTATTGCACCAGCTGGACGTTCTTCGGCGCGGTCGGCCAGGCCGCCGAACAGCTGTGGTCGTTCCTGCCGATCTACCTGGGGCCGATCCTGCTGTTGCTGGGCGCCCCGTGGGTGCTGCAAAAAATGGTGATGATCAGCAAACAGGAGAACATCACCTCCATCGCCGACTTCATCGCCGCCCGCTACGGCAAATCCCAATCTCTGGCGGTGGTCGTGGCGCTGATCTGTCTGGTCGGCGTCCTCCCCTACATCGCCCTGCAACTCAAAGGCATCGTGCTGGGCGTCAACCTGCTGATCGGCGCCGGCGCCGACGCCATGGGCACCCGCGCCCAGGACACCGCGCTGATCGTGTCGCTGGTGCTGGCGCTGTTCACCATCGTGTTCGGCACGCGCAACCTCGATGCCACCGAGCACCACCGCGGCATGGTGCTGGCGATCGCGTTCGAGTCGCTGGTCAAGCTGTTCGCGTTCCTGGCGGTGGGCGCGTTCGTCACGTTCGGCCTGTACGACGGCTTCGACGACCTGTTCAACCAGGCCATGCTCGCCCCGCGCCTGGAGGAATACTGGAAGGAAACCATCAACTGGCCGTCGATGGTGGTGCAGACCGGCGTGGCGATGATGGCGATCATCTGCCTGCCCCGGCAATTCCACGTCACGGTGGTGGAGAACATCGACCCGCAGGACCTGCGCCTGGCCAAATGGGTGTTCCCGGCCTACCTCGCCCTGGCGGCGCTGTTTGTGGTGCCGATCGCCCTGGCCGGTCAGATGATGCTGCCGAACTCGGTCATTCCCGACTCGTTCGTCATCAGCCTGCCGCTGGCCGAGGCGCACCCGGCGCTGGCGCTGCTGGCGTTCATCGGCGGCGCGTCGGCGGCCACCGGCATGGTGATCGTCGCCAGCGTCGCGCTGTCGACCATGGTCTCCAACGACATGCTGCTGCCCTGGCTGCTGCGCCGCAACAACGCCGAGCGGCCGTTCGAAGTGTTCCGCCAGTGGATGCTGTCGGTGCGGCGGGTCAGCATCGTGGCGATCCTTCTACTGGCCTACGTCAGCTACCGCTTGCTCGGCTCCACCGCGAGCCTGGCCACCATCGGCCAGATCGCCTTCGCCGCCGTCACCCAACTGGCCCCGGCCATGCTCGGCGCGCTGTACTGGAAGCAGGCCAACCGCCGCGGCGTGTTCGCCGGCCTCGCCGCCGGCACATTCCTGTGGTTCTACACCTTGATCCTGCCCATCGCCGCCCGCAGCCTGGGCTGGTCGCTGGACAGCTTTCCGGGCCTTGCATGGCTGGCCAGCAACCCGCTGAACCTGCCGATCACCCCGCTCACCCAAGGCGTGGTGCTGTCGCTGGCGGGCAACTTCACCCTGTTCGCCTGGGTCTCGGTGCTGTCCCGCACGCGGGTGTCGGAACACTGGCAGGCCGGACGCTTCATCGGCCAGGAAATCAGCGCACGGCAGAGCGCCCGCTCGATGCTGGCGGTGCAGATCGACGACCTCTTGAAACTGGCGGCGCGGTTCGTCGGCGAAGAGCGGGCGCGGCAGAGCTTCATCCGTTTCGCCTATCGCCAGGGCAAGGGCTTCAACCCGAACCAGAACGCCGACGGCGAATGGATCGCCCACACCGAGCGCCTGCTGGCCGGTGTGCTGGGCGCCTCATCGACCCGGGCGGTGGTGAAGGCGGCCATCGAAGGCCGGGAGATGCAGTTGGAGGACGTCGTGCGTATCGCCGACGAAGCCTCTGAAGTCCTGCAGTTCAACCGTGCGCTGCTGCAAGGCGCCATCGAGAACATCACCCAGGGCATCAGCGTGGTCGACCAGTCCCTGAAACTGGTGGCCTGGAACCGTCGCTACCTTGAACTGTTCAACTACCCGGACGGGCTGATCAGCGTCGGCCGGCCGATCGCCGACATCATCCGCTACAACGCCGAGCGCGGCCTGTGCGGCCCAGGCGAGGCGGAAGTCCACGTCGCCCGGCGCCTGCACTGGATGCGCCAGGGCCGCGCCCACACCTCCGAGCGCCTGTTCCCCAACGGCCGGGTGATCGAACTGATCGGCAACCCGATGCCCGGCGGCGGGTTCGTGATGAGTTTCACCGACATCACCGCGTTCCGCGAAGCCGAACAGTCCCTGACCAAATCCAACGAATGGCTGGAGCAGCGGGTCAGCGAGCGCACCCAGGAGCTGTCGCAGCTCAACGTGGCGCTGACCGAAGCCAAGGGCACCGCCGAGGCGGCCAACCAGTCGAAAACCCGTTTCCTGGCCGCCGTCAGCCACGACCTGATGCAGCCGCTGAACGCGGCACGGCTGTTCTCCGCCGCCCTCTCCCACCAGGACGACGGCCTGAGCCCGGAGGCGCAGAAACTGGTGCAGCACCTGGACAGCTCCTTGCGCTCGGCCGAGGACCTGATCAGCGACCTGCTGGACATTTCCCGCCTGGAGAACGGCAAGATCAATCCGGACCGCAAGCCGTTTGCGGTCAACGAACTGTTCGACACCCTCGGCGCCGAGTTCAAGGCGCTGGCCCAGGAACAAGGCCTGAATTTCCGCGTGCGCGGCAGCCGCCTGCGCATCGACAGCGACAGCAAGCTGCTGCGGCGGATCCTGCAGAACTTCCTCACCAACGCTTTCCGCTACGCCAAGGGCCCGGTGCTGCTGGGCGTGCGCCGCCAGGCGGACGAAGTATGCCTGGAGGTGTGGGACCGCGGGCCGGGCATTCCGCTGGACAAGCAGCAAGTGATCTTCGAGGAATTCAAGCGCCTCGACAGCCACCAGACCCGCGCCGAAAAGGGCCTGGGCCTGGGCCTGGCGATCGCCGACGGCCTGTGCCGGGTGCTCGGCCACACGCTGCGCGTGCGCTCCTGGCCTGGACGCGGCAGCGTGTTCAGCGTCAGCGTGCCGCTGGCCCGCACGCAAGCGGCGCAACCGGGCGTCGTGCCCGAGCTCAACGGCAAGCCGCTCGGCGGCGCGCAGGTGCTGTGCATCGACAACGAGGACAGCATCCTGATCGGCATGAACAGCCTGCTGACCCGCTGGGGCTGCCAGGTGTGGACGGCGCGCAACCGCGATGAGTGCGCAGCGCTGCTGCGCGAGGGCATCCGCCCGCAATTGGCGTTGGTGGATTACCACTTGGATCACGGCGACACCGGCACCGACCTGATGGCGTGGCTGCGCACGAACCTGGGCGAACCGGTGCCCGGCGTGGTGATCAGCGCCGACGGCCATCCGGAGACGGTGGCGCAGGTGCATGCAGCGGGACTGGATTACCTGGCCAAACCGGTGAAGCCGGCGGCGCTGCGGGCGTTGTTGAGTCGGTACCTGCCGCTGTAGCGGTCAGCCGGGTTAGGTGGCGGCAGTACGGACGCCATCGCCAGCAGGCTGGCTCCCACAAGGGACCGCGGGTGGCCGCAGGGTTCCTGCACACCACTAATCCCTGTGGGAGCTGGCTTGCCAGCGATGGCGGCGGCGAAGGCCTGTGGGCCTATTCCGGCAATTCGACCAGGCCGTCCGCGTCGGTCATGGCGCGTTCCAGCAGGTCCGCCGGCAGGCTCTTGCTGGCCCGGGCGCCGAGCAGCTTGAGCTGTTCGCTGCGGCTGACCAGGTTGCCCCGGCCCTCGGTCAGTTTGTTGCGCGCGGCGCTGTAGGCCTTGTCCAGTTGCTGCAGGCGGTTGCCGACCTCGTCCAGGTCCTGGATGAACAGCACGAACTTGTCGTACAGCCACCCGGCGCGCTCGGCGATTTCCCGGGCGTTCTGGCTCTGGCGCTCCTGCTTCCACAGGCTGTCGATCACCCGCAGGGTGGCCAGCAGCGTGGTCGGGCTGACGATCACGATGTTGCGGTCGAAGGCCTCCTGGAACAGCGTAGGCTCGGCCTGCAACGCAGCGGAGAACGCCGCTTCGATCGGCACGAACAGCAAAACGAAATCGAGGCTGTGCAGGCCCTCCAGACGCTTGTAGTCCTTGCCGGCCAGGCCTTTGACATGGCTGCGCAGGGACAGGACGTGCTGTTTCATGGCGGCCTGGCGCAGGCCCTCATCGTCGGCGGCGACGGACTGCTGATAGGCGGTCAGGCTGACTTTGGAGTCGACCACCACCTGCTTGTCGCCCGGCAGGTAGATGATCACGTCCGGCTGGAACCGTTCACCGTCGGGGCCCTTGAGGTTGACCTGGGTCTGGTACTCGCGGCCCTTCTCCAGCCCAGCGTGCTCCAGCACCCGCTCCAGGATCAGCTCGCCCCAGTTGCCCTGGGTCTTCTGGCCCTTGAGGGCGCGGGTCAGGTTGGTGGCTTCGTCGCTCAGGCGCAGGTTCAACTGCTGCAGCCGCTCCAGTTCCTTGGCCAGCGAGAAACGCTCGCGGGCCTCGGCCTGATAGCTTTCCTCGACGCGCTTCTCAAAGGACTGGATGCGCTCCTTCAAAGGATCGAGCAGCTGGCCCAGGCGCTGCTGGCTGGTTTCGGCGAAGCGCTGCTCGCGCTCATCGAAGATCTTGCCCGCCAGTTCGGCGAACTGCGCCCGCAGCTCGTCGCGGGAACCCTGCAGGTCATTGAGGCGTTGCTGGTGGCTGTCCTGCTGTTCGCGCAGCTCGGCGCCCAGCGAGGCGGCCTGGGCGTCCAGGCGGCGCAGCTCGGCGTCCTTGCCGGCGCGTTCGAGGTTCCAGGCATGGGCGGCGTCACGAGCGTCGTCGCGGTCGATCTGCAACAGTTCGACTTCCCGGCGCAGCGCGGCCAGTTCCACCTGCTTGGCGGTGTTGGCCTGGCCGAGGTCGACGATTTCGTCACGGCAGGCATCGAGCTGCGCGTTGAGGCCGTCCTGGGCCATCTGCGCCATCGCCAACCGTTCCTCGAGCAGCGCGATATCCGCCTGACCGATACTGGCCCGGCGCTGCAGCCGCCAGGCCAGCGCCAGCAGCGGCAGGCCTGCGCCCGCAAGGCCCAGCAGCAGGCTGGTCACGTCCATCGCCATCGTCATTCCCGCCGATCAGATAAAGCCTGAAGG
Source organism: Pseudomonas sp. B7(2017) (assembly GCF_002112745.1). Classification (NCBI taxonomy): domain Bacteria; kingdom Pseudomonadati; phylum Pseudomonadota; class Gammaproteobacteria; order Pseudomonadales; family Pseudomonadaceae; genus Pseudomonas; species Pseudomonas sp. B7(2017). The sequence continues at coordinate 238,082 of NZ_NEIP01000005.1, forward strand.
TTAACCAAGGCGTCCGGTCTTGGACAGCTCAGTCTTCGAGCAAGCCAAGCTCGCGCTGCGCGCGGCGATCCCCGGCGCGGGCAGCCTGGCGCAACAGGTCCTGGCCGATGCGACGGTCCCGGGCATTGCCGCACTCGCGGCACATCAACTGGCCGAGCCGGCTCTGCGCGGCCACCACCCCTTCGCGCGCCGGCTGCTTGAGCAAGCGGCCGGCCAGGTGCTTGGCGTTGCGGCTGTCGCTCAGGCGCGGGCTGTCCAGCAGCCATTCGGCCACACGGACGGAAAATCGCTTGGGAGCGGTGACACGGGGAGATGGGGAAGGAACGGCGTCTGATACTGAGCGAAACTTCATAAAGCACTGTGGGACGAATCGGAAGGCGCGCCACTCTACTCTTTTTTTCGCACAGGTAAAGCCGAAAAAATCCCGGCACGCCCGTGCTAGAGCAAGCGCTAGGGACAATCCACAGAAGCTGTGGATAACTCAGTGGACAACCGCCCTCCAACCCCCGCAAAGCCTTGTGGAACGGGGCTCGCAGTCAAACTGACGATTTTTTCACCAGCAAAAAAAAGCGATGTTTTTCATTGACTTAAACTTTCGACGCAGGCAGCCACCGGGGTCAGGATCGTTGTGACAGCGCGGTGACAGTCTGCGCAACTAATGTGCACAAGTACCGGTTGGGCGGTTATATGGATGCGCCGTTTCGGGTCGTTTCGGCAGCCGGGCCTTCGCGACCGCTCTGGCCCGCTCGTTCGCGCGACGCCTTTGCGCGACCGCCGGTCGGAAGGCGGGCGATTTCGGGGCGAGCCTTTCCGGAATGGGCGCTGGCTGACCTGCGCAAGGACTTTTTTGTGTCTTTCGGTTTGCATTGCGCGACCGGTTCGGTTAGCATCCGCGCCGTTAGTACCAAGCTGAAAGTCAATTCCGGTCGAACACATCCTCGCGGTCAGCCTTCTCCCAAAGAAGCCTCCACCGAAAAAACAGGATCGACCCCTCGATGGTTTCCAGGTAAATCCTGCGCCGGCACAGCCTCGAACGAAGGCCAAGCGTGTCGCGACACAGCGTTACTCTGACCGAACCAACCTGCAGATTGATCAGGATCTTCACCCTGGGCCATGGACCTCTGCCCTTGCTGTGTTGCCTGTCCTCCTAAGTACCTACCTGCCAGCCCGAGCGCGCCAAACCGTATAGCGCTTCAAACTGGCTGCCTTGTTCCAGCCGGGTTCTTCGTTCGACCGATGGCGGTCGTCGTTACTGGAACGTTTTAACGTTGCACGGATCTGATCCGTGTCATATGCAGGAACACCCATAACATGTCTCATATCCAGACTCAGGATGCCATTCGCACCCTCACCAACGCTTTTGCACCGATGAACTGCCTGATCCTGGCCGCCCGCAAAGGCTGCTTCAGTTTCACCCTGGTCAACGAACACGGGATCGCCCGCCACAGCGAGCGTCTGTACCCCGATCAATACTCCAGCGCCGAACCGCTGCAGGCCGTGATCGACCGCACCCGCCAGGCACTGATCGCCTGAACGGTCGCAACGCCGCAAAAGCCAACGCCCCGCCGATAACGCGGGGCTTTTTATTGCCCGATGTTTCCCGATGGGGCCGAACCGGTTAAGTCCGATCCGGCATAACGGTTATAACGGCCGTTCGGAAATATTGTAAAAACAGGCCTTTACGCCCTGAATATGACACTACACTTCAACTCAAGCGGCATGAACCGCTTCCGGCGGGCCTGATTCGTTCCACAGCTGCCAAGCACCCGGTCAGGCCCGCCGCCACTCCAACGATCCGAGGGCTTTATGGGTATCGCCGCAAGCGAACTGTGCCGTTTCGTGATCCGTCCCACGCTGATTTACCTGGGACGCCACTGCGCCACCGCCGAATCCCTGCTGCTGGGCATCGCCGCCAGCCAGTCCGCCCTCGGCTCCGCCCTGCATGACCGCCGGGGCCACGGGCTCTACCGGATCGCCGAGCACCGTCACCAGGCCCTCTGGGATCATTACCTGGCGCTGGATCCGGAACGCGCCAGCCTGGTGCGCGGCCTGGCCAGCCAGCATGCCTTCCTCAGCGGGCCGCACCTGGAACTGACCGTCAACCTGCGCTATGCCACCGCCATCGCCTGGCTGCTGGTGGAAGAACAGAACCCTACCCTCCCCGACCCGGACGACCTGCTGGGCATGGCGCGCATCTGGCGCCAGACCTTCCAGCCCCAGGGTCGCCTGCGGGATTTCACCTGCGCCTGGCAGGCCTGTGTTTCACCGCTGAATCAAGTCGCTTGCTGACCCGCCGGTTCCGGAAGATCGTCCATCACGACGCCAATCTGGTCGGATTGTCCTACAAAACCGCTCTAACTCAAGGTATACGGGCTCTGGCGCCCGGACGAAAATGTTGGTAATTTTCGCCCCGGTGATCACCAGGAGTTCTAATAATGAAAAAAGTCATGCTCAAAACCACCCTTAGCCTTGCCGTTTCCTTGGCATCCACCCAGCTTTTCGCAAGTGGCTTCGCCATCAACGAACACAGCATCAGCGGGATGGGGACTGGGTACGCCGGGCGATCTTCTTCTGCCGACGACGCAAGCACCGTTTACGGCAACCCTGCCGGCATGTCGCGCATCAAGCGCGAACAGGTCACCGGCGGCGTTGCGTTCCTCGACGCCTCGACCGACATCAGCCACGGCAGCTCCAGCCCGAACAGCGGGAGCAACAAAGGCGACATGGTGCCCTTCACCTCCGTACCTATGGGCTACTACGTCAAGCCGATCGACGAGCATTGGGCCTTCGGCCTCGGCATGTACGTGCCGTTCGGCCTGATCACCGACTACGAAAACGGCTTCGCCGGCCGCTACTTCGGCAGCAAGTCGGAAGTGAAGGTCATCACCCTGCAGCCGACCGTCAGCTACGCCTTCAACGACAAGGTGTCGATCGGTTTCGGCCCGACCATCAACCGCATCGACGGCTCGCTGGAATCCAACCTGTCGATCACCCAGGCTGCGCCGGACGGCAAGGTCAAGATCAAGGGCGACGACACCGCGCTGGGCTACAACATCGGCGTGCTGGTGCAGGCCACCGACAGCACCCGCGTCGGCCTGACCTACCACTCCAAGGTCGACTACAAGCTCGAAGGCGACACCAAGGTCAACTACGGCGTGCTGGGCGCAATCGGCCTGGGCGCCAGCCAGAAGTACGACGCTTCGCTGAAGATCACCACCCCTGAGTCCGCCGACCTCTCGGTCACCCAGGCGATCAACGATCAGTGGAACGTCTACGCCGGCACCACCTGGACCCGCTGGAGCCAGCTGGAGAAGATCACCGTCAAGAACTCCGGCGTGCAGCCGCTGCTGGCCGGCCAGTTCGGCGAAATCACCGAAGAGCAGAACTGGCACGACACCTGGGCCTACGCCATCGGTACTTCGTACCAGCTGAACAAGGAATGGGTGCTGCGCACCGGCTTGACCTTCGACCAGTCGCCGACCAACAACGTCGACCGTTCGCCACGCATCCCGACCGGCGACCGGACCATCTTCAGCATCGGCGCCGGCTGGAGCCCGACCGACGACCTGACCATCGACGTCGCGTACTCCTACCTGAAGGAAGAGACCGTCAAGATCAACAACAGCAACGACCGTGGCCAGTCCTACAGCTCCAAGTACGACAACTCGGCCAACGGCTTCGGCATCGGCGCGACCTACCGCTTCTGATGGCCTGCGGCGAGGCTCACCCCTCGCCCACAAAAAAGCCCCGCTGTCCTGTGGACGCGGGGCTTTTTCATGCCTGCGATGTTTGGCCTGCTCGCGCTGGAGGCGGTGGATCCGGCCTCGATCCGCGACCGACCGCCATCGCCAGCAGGCTGGCTCCCACAGGGTTCTGCGGTGACCACAGCCCCCCGCATTCACCCGAAACTCCAGGAGCCAGCCTGCTGGCGATGGCGTCAGTCAGGGCGCAGCCGCAGCTCACTGCCCAAGCGGCTTGGACGCAATCGCCTTCTCGATCGCCGCCAGGAACTCAGGATCATCCGGCTTGGTCAGGCTGGAGAAATTGGCGATCACCTTGCCCTGGCGGTCGACGACGTACTTGTAGAAATTCCACTTCGGCGCACTGCTCTGCTTGGCCAGCACCTGGAACAGGTGGGTGGCGCCGTCGCCGCGAACCTTCTGCGGTTCGGTCATGGTGAAGGTCACGCCGTAGTTGGCGTAGCAGACCTTGGCGGTCTCGGCGCTGTCCTTGGACTCCTGCTTGAAGTCGTTGGACGGCACGCCGAGCATCTCCAGGCCCTGCGCCTTGTAGCGTTGATTGAGGGCTTCAAGGCCTTCGAACTGCGGGGCAAACCCGCAGAAGCTGGCGGTGTTGATCACCACCAGCGGTTTGTCGGCATAGCGTTGGCACAGGTCGATGGACTCCTTGGCCCGCAGCTTGGGCAAGGAGCCTTGCAGCAGGTCCGGGCAGTCCGCCGCCCGAACCACTCCGGTCAACGCCATCAGCAACGCAGGAACAGCACACCAGCGCATCAGCATGTCGGGCTTCCTCGGGCAGTCGTCAGACCCCGACGTTACTCGCCCACCAAGCCTCCCCGCAAGCGCTAGCAGACGCTCATGCCCAGCTGCATCAGCGCCAGGCCGCCCCGCAGCCAGCCCCACCACACCAGCGCCAGCAGCGCGGCGCCGAGCGCGATGATGGCGACCTGCGGCCACAGGCGCTTCATGCGGCGCTCATGCCCGCTTGCAGGCGCGCCACAGGGCGCTCGCGCACCGGCCAGTTCAGGGCCGCCGCCAGCAGACTCAAGAGGATCGCCACCTGCCAGATCAAGTCATAGCTCCCGGTACGGTCATACACCACCCCGCCCAGCCAGCCGCCTAGGAACGAGCCGAGCTGATGGAACAGGAACACGATGCCGCCCAGCATGGACAGGTTGCGCACGCCGAACAAGGTCGCCACCGTACCGTTGGTCAACGGCACCGTCGACAGCCACAGGAAGCCCATCGCCATGCCGAACAGGTAGGCCGACGTGGTGGTGACCGGCAGCCACAGGAACAGCACGATCACCACCGCGCGCAACAGATAGAGCACGGTGAGCAGGCGCGGCTTGGACATGCGCCCGCCGAGCCAACCGGCGGTGTAAGTGCCGAAGATGTTGAACAAGCCGATCAGCGCCAGCACCGTGGTGCCGACGGTGGCCGGCAAATGCTGATCCACCAGGTAGGCCGGCAGGTGCACACCGATGAACACCACCTGGAAACCGCAGACGAAGAAGCCGAACGCCAGCAACCAGAACCCAGAGTGCGAACAGGCTTCGCGCAGGGCTTCGGACAGCGTCTGCTCATGGCCGTGGACCGGAAGCGGCTTGTCCTTGAGCATGGCCACCAGCGGCACGATCATCGCCACCAGCAGGCCCAGCGCCAGCAAGGCCGCCGACCAGCCCAGCCAGCCGATCAGCCCGAGGGTGCCGGGCAGCATGGCGAACTGGCCGAAAGAGCCTGCGGCACTGGCGATGCCCATGCCCATGCTGCGTTTTTCCGGCGGCACGGCCCGGCCGACCACGCCGAGGATCACCGAGAACGAGGTGCCGGACAGGCCGATGCCGATCAGCAGCCCCGCGCTCAGCGACAGGCTCAGCGCCGAGTCGGACAGCCCCATGCACACCAGACCGACCGCGTAGAGCACGCCGCCGACCAGCACCACCTTCGCCGCACCGAAGCGGTCGGCCAGCGCACCGGTGAACGGTTGCGCCAGGCCCCAGATCAGGTTCTGCAAGGCGATGGCGAAGGCGAACACCTCACGTCCCCAGCCGAACTGGGCGCTCATCGGCGACAGGAACAGGCCGAAGCCATGCCGCACGCCCAACGACAACGCCAGAATCAGCGCACTCCCCAGCAACACCCAACCGCACGCACGCCACATCGAACTCATTGTTGTTCTCCAGTCACGGGTATATACCCGCTTAAAGTCGGAAAAACCGGCGTCACGCCAGTTCGTCCAGCAGTCTCAGCAAGGTTTCACGCTTCTCGGCGCCCAGTCGGTCGATCAACCGCTGCTGCGCCGCTTCCCAGGCCGGCAGCGCCGCCGCCAGCCGCTGCGCACCGGTGTCGGTGAGCTTGACGATGCGGTTGCGCATGTCTTCGCCCTCGGTGAGCGCCACCAGGCCCTCGCCTTCCAGCACCCGCAGGTTGCGGCCCAGGGTGCTGCGGTCCAGGCCCATGGCCTCGGCCAGTTCGGAGATGCTCGGTTGATCCAGCCGCTGCAGGTTGCAGAGCAGAGAATACTGGGCAACGTTGATCCCGAAGCCGTCGAGGGCGCCGTCATAATGCCTGCTGACGCCACGGGCGGCGCGACGCAGGTTGGTGCACAAACATTGGGAAGGAAGCATGATGCGTGTATATACCCGCGACTCTGTTAAATCAAGTTACATGTGGTTTTGTTCAACAACATTTCCGATGGCCGCGAAGGGGCCGATCGATCCGGTGCGGGGCCTTCAGACCAGCGCCAACCCCACCAGCACCGCCATCTCCGTCAATTCCAGCAACGCCCCGGCCGTATCGCCCGTGGTGCCGCCCAGCCGCCGCACCATCAAGCGCCGCACCCAGACGAACACCCCGACCGCCACCAGCAGCGCCACAGCGCCCTCAAGCCCGGCCACTGCCACGCACGCCAGCGCGCAGGCCGCCAACACCCACCACCCGGCCCTGCGCGGCAGGTAATCGGCCAACGCCTGACCCAGGCCGCCGGCACGCACATAAGGCGTGGTCAGAAACAGCCCCAGCAACGCAGCACGCCCGATCAGCGGGACGATGATCAGCACCAAGCCCTGCTCCTGCCCGATCACCGCCAGCAGCGCAGCGAACTTGAGCAGCAACACCAGCACCAGCGTCACCACGGCGATGGGCCCGCTGCGCGGATCCTTCATGATCGTCAGCGTGCGCTCCCGGTCGCCGAAACCGCCCAGCCAGGCATCGGCGCTGTCCGCCAGCCCGTCGAGGTGCAAGGCGCCGCTGAGCAGCACCCACGCCGTCAGCAGCAGCGCACCGTGCAACAGCGGCGGCGCACCGGCCAGCGCCAGGTCCAGCGCCCACAGGATCACGCCGAACAGCAAGCCCACCAACGGATAGAACAGCAGCGAACGGCCCAGCGCCTGAGGCGCCGGCATGCCCGGCAAGCGCACCGGCAGGCTGCTGAGGAATTGCAGGGCGATCCAGAACGGCAGCATGTCAGTCCACTTCCCGAAGCGATCCGTCGGCCTCGACGATCAACGAAAACAAGCCGCCATGACCGACCTCGACGGTAAGCAGTTGTTCACGCGGCAAGCCACGGGCCCTGGCCAGCAGCAAGCGCATGACGCCGCCATGGGTGACCAGCAGCAGCCGCTCGCCGGCGTGGGCCGCCTGCAACCGCGCCACCGCCGCCAGCACCCGCGCCGAAAAATCGCTCACCGGCTCGCCCTGCGGCGGCGTGAATGCGTACGGATCGGCCCAGAACCGCTCCAGCGCCTGGGCATCGGTTTCCATCAGGGCTGCGGCGCTCTGCCCTTCCCAGGCGCCGAAGTGCAGTTCCTGCACAGCCCCGTCCAACGTCAGCGGCAGATCCAGTTGCCCACGCAGCTCTTGCGCGAACCGCGCGCAGCGCTGCAACGGCGAGCTCACCAGGCGATCCCACGGCCCGCGCCCAACCACCGCCGCGCGCATCTGCGCCCAGCCCTTGTCGGTCAACGCGTCATCCAGGCTGCCGCGCAAGCCGCCGCCCAGCTCGGTTTCACCGTGGCGCAGCAGATCCAGGCGCAAGGTCATGCGGGGCGATCCGCCACAGCCGCTTCGGCGAACGTCGCCATCTGCCCGTGCAGGTCGCAAGCCAGGCGCAGCAACGGCACCGCCAGCGCGGCACCGCTGCCCTCGCCCAGACGAAGGCCGAGTTCCAGCAGCGGTTCGGCCTGAAGGGCTTCCAGCACATGCCGGTGGCCCGGCTCGGCGCCGCGATGACCGAACAGCAGCCACTCGCGGCAGGCCGGGTTCACACGGACGGCGACCAGCGCGGCGACGGTGCAGATGAAACCGTCCACCAGCACCGCGACGCCTTCCTGGGCACACGCCAGGTACGCACCGACGAGCGCGGCGATCTCAAAGCCGCCCAGGTTGAACAAGGTCTGCAGCGCATCGCCGCGCTGGGCCTTGTGCAAGGCCAACGCCCGCTCGATCACCTGCGCCTTGTGGCTGACGCCCTCGGCGTTCAACCCGGTGCCGGGCCCGGTCAGGTGCGCCACCGGGCAATCGAGCAAGGCGCAGGCCAGCGCACTGGCCGCCGTGGTGTTGCCGATGCCCATTTCGCCGCCGATGAACAGTTGCGTCCCTGCGGCTTTGGCCCGCAGCACACTGTCGCGGCCGGCCTGCAAGGCCTGCTCGCCCTGGGCACGGGTGATCGCCGAAGTTTCGACAAAGTTCGCGGTGCCTGGACCCAAGTTCAAATGACGCACGCCCGGCAGCTCCAGGGCCGGCGTCACCGTCCCCAGGTCCACCACTTCCAACTGCGCATCGAGCCTTCGTGCCAGCACGCTGATCGCCGCACCGCCGCTGACGAAGTTCAGCAGCATCTGCCCGGTGACCTCCTGCGGATAGGCGGAAACCCCTTCGGCCACCACCCCGTGGTCACCGGCGAAGATCGCGATCCACAACCGGTCGAGGCACGGCTTGACCTGCCCCTGCAGCCCGGCCAGCTGCACCGCCACCGCTTCGAGACGGCCGAGGGAACCGGCGGGCTTGGTCAGTTGCTGTTGTCGCGCCGCCGCCTCGGCAACGGTGTCGGCATTCACGGGTCGGCACGGGGCGCACCACCAGGCTTGGGTCATAGGGCAGGTCCTTTCAGAGTCAGGGGCAGGCCGGCGACCGTCAGCACCACACGCTGACAACGTTCGGCCAGGGCTTGATGCAGCCAACCGGCTTCATCGACATAGCGGCGAGTCAATTCGCCCAGCGGCACGACACCCATTCCGGTCTCGTTGCTGACAAAAACGATGTCGCCCGGCAACGTCGCCAGGCAGTCCAGCAGGGCTTCGCGCTCGGCGGCCAGGCGTTCGGCGTCGTCGAGCATCAAAAGGTTGGTGAGCCACAGCGTGAGGCAGTCCACCAGCAGGCAGCGCGCGGCGCCGGCGTTCTCGCGCAGCACGCGGGCCAGCGCCAGCGGCTCTTCGATCAGGCCCCATTCGGCGGGACGGCGGGCGCGGTGATGGGCCACCCGCTCGCTCATTTCACCGTCCAGCGGTTGGCTGGTGGCGATGTAGGTGACGGCCAGGCCGCTGTCGGTGGCGAGTTTTTCCGCCAGGCGGCTTTTGCCGGAGCGGGCGCCGCCGAGGATCAGTTGGAGCATGAGGACATCCTGAACAATGTACGGTGAGGCACCCGGGCTTTTCGCAGGCTCACCCGCGAAAGGCCCGGCACGGGCGAATCAGATCCCACAGAGCTGGCGCAACAACGCGGTATCCAGATGCTTGTCCACCAGGTCCGCCAGCCGTTCGATGTCCCGCTCGCGCAAGCCGTGGTAATCCACCGCCTGCACCTCGCACAGGCCCGCCCAGCGCAGCAGCGCCGCACTGGCCGCCGGCGACTCGAACAGGCCGTGCAGGTAGGTGCCGAACACCTGCCCGTCGGCACTTTGCGCGCCGTCGCAACGGCCATCGTCCAGGTGCACGGCGGCCTGTTCCAGGGCCGGCCCCGTCGTCACGCCGGCATGGATCTCGTAGCCGCTGACCTCGGCGTCTTCCAGCGCCAGGCGTCCACGGACATTGCGCAACTGCTTCTGGGCTTCGAGTTGCGTCTCGAACGCCAGCAACCCCAGCCCGGCGCTGGAGCCCGGCGCGCCTTCCAGGCCCAGCGGATCATGCACCTGCTCGCCGAGCATCTGCAGGCCGCCGCAGATACCCAGGAGTTTGCCGCCGTAACGCAGGTGCCGACAGATAGCCGCTTCCCAGCCGTTGGCACGCAGATAAGCCAGGTCGCTGCGCACGCTCTTCGAGCCCGGCAGGATGATCAGATCCGCCGGCGGGATCGCCTGGCCGGGGCCGATGAATTGCAGATCCACCTGCGGATGCAGGCGCAGCGGATCGAAATCGGTGTGGTTGCTGATCCGCGGCAACACCGGCACCACCACTTTCAGCACCTGTTCGGCCTTGTCGGCCTGGCGCCGGTCGATGCCGTCTTCGGCTTCCAGGTGCAGGTCCATCACGTAGGGCAACACGCCGACCACCGGTTTGCCGGTGCGCTGCTCCAGCCAGTCAAGGCCCGGCTGCAGCAAGGCCAGGTCGCCCCTGAAGCGGTTGATGATGAAGCCCTTGACCCGCGCCTGCTCGCTGGGCGAGAGCAGCTCCAGCGTGCCGACCAGGTGGGCGAACACGCCGCCGCGGTTGATGTCGGCGATCAGCAGCACCGGGCAGTCCACCGCCTCGGCGAAGCCCATGTTGGCGATGTCGCCGGCCCGCAGGTTGATCTCCGCCGGAGAGCCGGCGCCTTCGACCATCACCAGCGGATACGCAGCGCTGAGCCGTTCGTGGGAGGCCAGCACCGCTTGCATCGCGATGGCTTTGTAGTCGTGGTAGGCCACGGCATTCATGGTGGTGACGGCGCGCCCGTGGATGATCACCTGGGCGCCGGTGTCGCTGTTGGGCTTGAGCAGCACTGGGTTCATGTCAGTGTGCGGCTCAAGGTGCGACGCCTGCGCCTGCACCGCCTGGGCACGGCCGATCTCGCCGCCGTCGGCGGTCACCGCGCTGTTGAGCGCCATGTTCTGCGGTTTGAACGGCACCACCGCCACGCCCTGGCGGGTCGCCCAGCGGCACAGCGCGGTCACCAGCGTGCTTTTGCCGGCATCGGAAGTGGTGCCTTGCACCATGAGCGTGGTCATGCCGGTGTATCCATGGGGCGATCCTTGGCGAACGCCTGCAACGCCTGTTCGAGCCGCGCCTCGTCGGCGGCGTCGGCGGGCAGTCCGAATCGCAGGCTGCTGTTGTGGGTGAAGAGGCGCAGCAGGATGCCGCGCCGGGCCATGAACTCATGCAGCGCGGCCGCGTGTTCGGTGATCAGCCACTGGAACAGGGCACAACCGCCCTGCGGCCTGAAGCCGTAGCGCTCCAGCAGCGCGGCCAGCCGTTCGCTGGCCTCGTCGCTGCGGATGCGCTGGCGGGTGTGGCCTTCGGTGTCCAGCAGGCACGCCTGGCCCAGCACCCGGGTCGGGCCGCTGACCGCCCACGGGCCGACCTGTTCGGCCAACAGCCTGAGCAGCTTGCGCTCGGCCAGCACAAACCCCAGCCGCACCCCGGCGAGGCCGAAGAACTTGCCGAACGAGCGCAGCACGATCAGGCCGACCTGATGGGCATGGGGCGCCAGGCTCAGCTGGGGGGTGTTGTCCATGAACGCTTCATCGACCACCAGCCAGCCGCCCCGCTGGGCCAGCCTGGCGTGCCAGTCGAGCAGCCGCGCCGGGGTCAGGCTCAACCCGGTGGGGTTGTTCGGGTTGACCACCACCAGCACATCGAGGCTGTCGAGAAAGAAATCGACTTCCTGCTCCAGCACCTCCCGCACGATGTAGCCGCTGCGGCGCCAGGCTTCGGCGTGCTCGGCGTAGCAAGGCGACAGCACGCCGACCTTGCCGGCCCGGCGCAGGCGCGGCAGCAACTGGATGGCCATCTGCGAGCCGGCCACCGGCAGCACGTGCGCGGCGCCGTAGTAATCGCAGGCGGCCTGCTCCAGGCCGTCGTCGGTTTCCGGCAACCGGGCCCAGGCCCGCAGCGGAATGTCCGGCACCGCAAACGGCCACGGCGCAAGGCCAGTGGACAGGTCGAGCCACTCCGGCTCGGCGATGCCGTACTCGATCGCCGCCCTGCGCAACCGGCCGCCGTGCTCAAGCATAGAATTCAGCCCCCACGCAAAGGATCAGCAGCCACAACCATACCCCGCGCTGCACCAATTGCCAGCCACGGTCGATGGAATCGGCATCCGCCGGCACGCCCTCGCCCAACTGCGGGCGCTCGTGCAGTTCCCCCTGATAGACCGCAGGGCCGCCCAGCTCCACGCCCAGCGCACCGGCGCCGGCGGCCATGACGGGGCCGGCGTTGGGGCTGTCCCACTTCGGCCCCTGGGTGCGCCAGCACTTGAGGGCCAACCGGGTCTTGCCCAGCAGCGCGTAGGTCAACGCCACCAACCGCGCGGGAATGTAGTTGAGCACATCGTCGATTTTCGCCGCCGCCCAGCCAAAGCGCTCGAAGCGTTCGTTGCGGTAGCCCCACATGGCGTCGAGGGTGTTGCTCAAGCGATAGAGCACCACGCCCGGCGCGCCGGCCACAGCAAACCAGAACAGCGCGGCGAACACGGCATCGCTGCCGTTCTCCAGCACCGATTCGGTGGCGGCGCGGGCGACGGCGGTGCTGTCCAGCTCGCTGGTCTGGCGGCTGACCAGATACCCCACGCGCTTGCGCGCCTCCTCCAGATCATCGCTGCGCAAGGCCTTGGCCACCGGCTCGACGTGCTCGCCGAGGCTGCGCATGCCGAGGGCGCAATACAGCGCGAGGATCTCCACGATCCAGCCCATGTAAGGCGCCCACGACAGCGCCGTGGCCAGCAGGGTCAACGGCAGCACCACGATCACCCACGCGGTCACGCCATGGCTACGCCAGCCGCGGCCTGCGGCATTGAAGCGTTGTTCGACGCGCCCGGCGAAACGGCCGAACGCCACCAGCGGATGCCAGCGCTTCGGTTCACCCAGCAGCGCATCCAGCGCCACGGCGGCGACACTCAACAACGCCACACTCATTGATTCACTCCCCATTGGTTTTCGTACAGCAGCTCATCGAGCGGACGCGCCTGCGCCCACCCTTCGAGCACCAGCATCGGCGCCGGATAGAATGTCTTGACCGGCCCCAGGCACAGCACCGCCAACGGCTTGGCCCCCGCCGGCAGGTTGAGCAGGTCGGCCAGGGCCTGGGGCTCGAACAGCGACACCCAGCCCATGCCCAGGCCTTCGGCGCGGGCGGCCAGCCACAGGTTCTGGATCGCACAGGACAGCGACGCCAGGTCCATTTCCGGCAGCGTGCGGCGGCCGAAGATGTGCCGCTCGCGGTCATCCCCCAACGCGGCCACCAGCACTTCGGCGCAGTCGCCGATGCCTTCGACCTTGAGCTTCATGAACTCGTCGCTGCGCTCGCCCAGGGCTTCGGCGGTGCGCACCCGCTCCTCTTCCACCAGCGCCTGGATCCGGCCACGCAACGTGCGGTCGCTGATGCGGATGAAGCGCCACGGCTGCATCAGGCCGACGCTGGGCGCCTGATGGGCGGCCTCCAGCAGGCGGCGCAGCAGTTCGGGCTCGATCGTGCCGCCCGTGAAGTGGCGCATGTCGCGGCGTTCGGCGATGGCGCGGTAGACGGCGTCGCGTTCGGCCGGGGTGTAGGCGTTGTCGCTCATGGCCGCTGCACGAGCAGGCTCGCTCCCACTGCGGATCGCGGCTCGCCGGGGACGGCCGCAGCCTGGCGGTCGGGCGCCAGCAACGCGGCGATCGCCGACGGATTGGACGGGAAATAAAAGTGCACGTAGGACGCGGTCATCCGCCCTTCCCGGTACACCGCCTCGGCACCGCGCCCGCCGTTGGGGCTTTGGCCGCGAGCGATGGGCGCAAGCCCGGTGGTGGTCAGGGAATGGTGGTAGGTGTGGCCGCGCAGCGTGCCTTCCGGCAGGTCGACGGCCTGCAGGGCCAACGCCGCCAGACGCTTCTGCATCACCGCATCGCCGCTGAGCAGGCCGGCCAGTTCGGCACGGGTGCCGCTGACGTCGGTCAGCGAATCGAGCAGATAAAGCATGCCGCCGCATTCGGCGAGCAACGGTTTGCCGGCGGCATGATGGGCGCGGATCGCCGCCAGCATCGGCGTGTTCTGCGCCAGCGCCTCATGGTGCAGTTCGGGGTAGCCGCCCGGCAGATAGAGGCTGTCGGCATCCGGCAGCGCCGCATCGCGGATCGGCGAGAAGAAGCGCAGCTCGGCCCCCATCGCCCGCAGCAGATCGAGGCTGGCGCCGTAGGTGAAGGCAAACGCCTCGTCCCGGGCGACGGCGATCCGCACGCCTTGCAGCAGGGGTTCGACCTCCAGCGGCTCGGGGGCGGCAAATTCGACCGGCGGCGGCAGCGCGACCTCGCAGCTGTCCGCCAGGGCCTGCGCAGCGGCGTCGAGGCGCAGGTCCAGGTCATTGAGCTCGCTGGCCTGCACCAGGCCGAGGTGACGGCTCGGCAGCTCGATCCCGGTTTCCCGGGACAGCGCGCCGTACCAGCGCAGGCCTTCGGTGAGGCTGCCTTCCAGCAGTTGCGCATGGCGCACGGTGCCGACGCGGTTGGCCAGCACCCCGGCGAACGGCAGGTCCGGCTGATAGCGCGCCAGGCCCAGGGCCAGCGCACCGAAGGTCTGGGCCATGGCGGTGCCGTCGATCACGCCGAGCACCGGCACGCCGAAATGCCGCGCCAGGTCGGCGCTGGACGGCGTGCCGTCGAACAGGCCCATCACGCCTTCGATCAGGATCAGGTCGGCTTCGGCGGCGGCTTCCCACAACAGGCGGCGGCTTTCCTGCTCGCCGACCATCCACATGTCCAACTGATAGACCGGCGCACCGCTGGCGCGCTCGAGGATCATCGGATCGAGAAAGTCCGGGCCGCACTTGAACACCCGCACCTTGCGCCCGTGATTGCGGTGCAGGCGGGCCAGCGCGGCGGTGACGGTGGTCTTGCCCTGGCCCGAGGCCGGCGCGGCGATCAGCACCGCCGGGCAGTGACGAGGCTGATTCAAAGTTCGACGCCTTTCTGGGCTTTGATGCCGGCCTGGAAGGCGTGCTTGACCATGCCCATTTCGGTGACGGTGTCGGCCATCTCGATCATTTCCGGCTTGGCCGCGCGCCCCGTGACCACCACGTGCTGCATCGGCGGACGGGCCTGCAAGTCGCTGAGCACCTGATCGAGGTCGAGGTAGCCGTGCTTGAGGGCAATGTTCAGTTCGTCGAGCACCACCAGCCCGATGGACGGATCGCGCAGCAACTGACGGGAGACTTCCCACGCGGCTTCGGCGGCGGCGATGTCGCGCTGACGGTCCTGGGTCTCCCAGGTGAAGCCTTCGCCCATCACGTGAAAACGCACCTGCTCGGGGAAGCGGCGCAAGAACAGTTCCTCACCGGTGCTGTTGCGGCCCTTGATGAACTGCACCACGCCGCACTGCATGCCGTGGCCCATGGCGCGGGCGAGCATGCCGAACGCCGAGCTGCTCTTGCCTTTGCCGTTGCCGGTGAGCACCAGCAGCAGGCCGCACTCGTTCGGCGAATTGGCGATGCGTTCGTCGATCACGGCTTTTTTGCGCTGCATGCGCGCCAGGTGGCGCTCGTCACGCTCGGTGGTATCAGTCATGGGGGAGCTCTCCGTTGAGGCTGGGTAACGGCGGGCGGGCACAAGAATAGACGGCGACAAGCCTGGCATCGCCCACCGTGATGCCGTTGGATGGATCAGGCCGGTCTCCGGGCTCATGAGCGGCGCAAGGCCAGGCTGCGCGCCTTCCCGCGTCGTCGGACGCAGTGGCATCAGGCACAGCTTTCACTCATTTACCGTTGCGGGGGCAGCGCCGGGATCGCGGTCGCTCCACTGTGGACATGCGACCCTCACCGGCTTCCCTGTTTCACTCTGTCGACAGCCGCCACAGAGCACCTGAAACAAGCCGCGAAGGTTAGAGGGTTGGGGGTGGAGCGTCAAATGAAGCGGGCCTGGGGCGACGAAAAAATGCCGCCGATCAATTAACTGACGCCAATCTTGTGCCACACTGCCATGAGTGATATCAAAGAGCCATGCTTTTTGACTGCAGAGAGCACATCACAATAACAAGGGAGCGCACCATGCAAGGCATGATCATCAGCAATCCGCGGCTGGAATTCCTGCGCCCGGTGCTGGAACGCTGGTTTGACTGTATCGACCGCTACAACGCCGTGCGCGGCGACAACGACACCCCTTACTGGCACGACGAAAAGGCCAACCTGGGTCTGCTCTCCGCCGCCGCCTGGATGGCCGAGCTGGTGACGCTGCGCGACACCGCCACCCGCAAGCAGAACGAGGACGGCGAACGCAACGCCCGCGCCGACCTGTTCCTGGCCGGCACCGACGACCGCGCCTACATCCAGGCCACCCAGCGCTGGCCCCGGGTCAACAGCCTCAACCTGACCCAGGCGCTGCACGACATCACCAGCGACGCCAAACGCATCAGCTACGCCAGCGACCTCAAGCTCGGCTGCCTGTTCGTCTCGCCGCAAAAGGCCCAGCACAGCGCCAGCCCCGAAGAACTGCAGGACATGGTCGACGACCTGCAAAAGGAACACACCTGCGCTGTGGCCTGGTACTTCCCGTACGCCTACCGAAAATTGCGCAGCGAAGCCGGCAACTACCATCCGGGCATCGCCGTGCTGTTCAAGGAGGCGCGCGGCTGAACGCTTGAACCATCGGGGTCGCCCATGCCTCTATGATTGAGAATGCATTCATAGGGAAGACAAGCAATGCGCAAGCCCCCGTTCGTTTTCGTCATCGCGGTCGCCGCAGGCCTCGCTGCCTGCGGCGAAACCTCCAGCCTGCAAGTCTCCGACGGCACCGGCCCGTCGCCCAAACTGCCCGAACCGAACAAGACCCTGATCCCGACGGTGAACATCGCTCCGGCGGTGGGCTGGCCGAGCGGCGCCAAACCGACGCCGGCGGCAGGCACCCAAGTGGCGGCGTTCGCCGACAACCTCGACCACCCACGCTGGCTCTACGTGCTGCCCAACGGCGACGTGTTGGTGGCGGAGACCAACGCCCCGCCCAAACCCGATGACAGCAGCGGCCTGAAAGGCTGGATCACCAAAAAGGTCATGGGCCGTGCCGGCGCCGGCGTGCCGAGCGCTAACCGCATCACCCTGCTGCGTGACGCCGATCATGACGGCGTGGCGGAAACCCGCACGGTCTTCCTGCAAAACCTCAACTCACCGTTCGGCATGACCCTGGTCGGCAACGACCTGTATGTCGCCGACACCGATCGCCTGCTGCGCTTTCACTACGAACCGGGCGCGACCGACATCAAGTCGCAACCGATCAAGGTCGCGGACCTGCCCGGCGGCACGCTGAACCACCATTGGACGAAGAACGTCATCGCCAGCCAGGACGGCAGCAAGCTCTACGTCACCGTGGGTTCGAACAGCAACGTCGGCGAAAACGGTCTGGATCAGGAACAAGGCCGGGCAGCCATTTGGGAGGTGGACCGCGCCACCGGCAACCATCGCATCTTCGCCTCAGGCATCCGCAACCCCAACGGCCTGGCCTGGGAACCACGGACCGGCGCCCTGTGGACGGCCGTCAACGAGCGCGACGAGATCGGCAGCGACCTGGTGCCGGACTACATCACCTCGGTCAAGGACGGCGGCTTCTATGGCTGGCCGTTCAGCTACTACGGCCAACACGTCGATGTGCGCGTGCAGCCGCAGAACCCGGATCTGGTGGCCAAGGCCATCGCCCCGGACTATGCCGTCGGCCCGCACACCGCCTCGCTGGGCCTGGCCTTCGCCGAAGGCAACCGCCTGCCGGCGGCGTTCAAGGAAGGCGCGTTCATCGGCCAGCACGGCTCGTGGAACCGCAAGCCGCTCAGCGGCTACAAGGTGATCTTCGTACCGTTCGCGAACGGCAAGCCGAACGGCATCCCGGTGGATGTGCTGACCGGATTCCTCGACAAGGACGAGAACGCCATGGGCCGGCCGGTGGGCGTGGCGGTCGACCGGCAAGGCGGGCTGCTGGTGGCCGACGACGTGGGGAACAAGGTGTGGCGGGTGTCTGCAGCTCAGTGATCCCCTGAGGCCACCCCAAAAACCACTGTAGGAGCGAGCAGGCTCGCTCCTACAGGTTGTCTTGACGACTAAGGGTTGTGCGCCAGGTGCTCCGGCTGCAGGACGCGCTTGGCGCTCAGGTACGCCTTCTGCCAATAGGCCTTGGACAGGCTGTCCAGCTTCACGGTGCCGCCGGTGGCCGGCGCATGGACGAAGCGCCCTTCCCCGACATAGATCCCGGCATGGCTGACCTGGGAGCCACCGTTGGTGGCGAAGAAAATCAGGTCGCCGGTCTGCAGCCCTTCCTTGCCGACGTTCGGCGCCTGCATCACGATCATCTCCCGCGTGGAGCGCGGCAAGGTGATGCCGGCGGCGTCGCGGTAGACGAAGCCGATCAGACCGCTGCAATCGAAGCCCGAGTCCGGTGTATTGCCGCCCCAGCGATAGGGCGTGCCGACCAGGCCGAGCGCGCGGAACAGCACGTCTTCGGCAGCCGGAGAAAAGCTTTGGGAGGAGCCGAACACGACCGGCGCGCGCACCGCCGGCGCGGGTGGCGGTGTGCGACTGGCGCAGCCGCTGAGCAGCGCTGCGAACATCATCAAGGCGAGGCGGGCCGACATCGTCATAAGCAGAACATCCTGATCTGGCTGCGGCTTTCACTGCCGATTCGACAGAAAACAAAACCGCCTGCGTCGGAACGCAGGCGGTTTGCCATCAAAGTAGATCAGAATTCTAGCGGCTACGCGGCAAACTTCAAGTAAGACTTTAACTTCACCTTGTAAAGTTTACGTCTACTGCTTGACCGCGAC
Source organism: Pseudomonas sp. B7(2017) (assembly GCF_002112745.1). Classification (NCBI taxonomy): domain Bacteria; kingdom Pseudomonadati; phylum Pseudomonadota; class Gammaproteobacteria; order Pseudomonadales; family Pseudomonadaceae; genus Pseudomonas; species Pseudomonas sp. B7(2017). Next base: position 256,722 of record NZ_NEIP01000005.1, read on the forward strand.
CGTTTGTCGCCACGGACGTGGCGACAAGGAAGGCATCACTTGCGGGCGGTGACCACGGTCGGCGCCATCGCCAAGGCGCGCTTGGCCTCGATGAAGGACTTGCTCCAGTAGCTGTCACCCAGGCTGTCGATGCGCACACCGCCGCTGCGGCGGCTGCTGGAGTGGATGAACTGGTTGTCGCCCAGGTAGATGCCTGCGTGGCTCACACGACCGCGACGGCCGTTGGTGGCGAAGAACAGCAGGTCGCCCGGTTCGAGGTTGCCGCGCGAGACTTGCGGGGCATCCACATTGATCATTTCACGGGTGGAACGGGGCAGGTTCATGCCGGCCTCTTCGCGGAAGAGGTAGCCGATGAAACCGCTGCAATCGAAGCCGGCTTCGGAGGTGCCGCCGAAACGGTAACGGGTACCGATCAGGGACATGCCGCGCTCAAGGATGCTGTCGGCCAGAACCGGCAGCTGATAAGGCTTCTTGCCGTTGAAGTCGGCCAGTTCCTTTTCGGTGTCCAGCTCTTCCTGGTAAATGACGGAAGACTGGGCGGTAGCGGAATTCTTGTACTGCTGTTGCTGCTCTTGAACAGGTGAATGAGCAGCGCAACCGAACAGCAGGGTGACGAGTGCGAGAGGCACGAGGGGTGCGAAGCGCTTTAGCATGGGCACGACCGTGGCTGAAGTTGTAAAGAAGCCGAGACTATGCCCGCTATCGGCCTCATTTGCAAATTCAATCGATCTTTTTGTGACTTCCCGGTTTCTCGTTTACATCTAAGCGCTTAAGCCTATTTGAATCGATACGCAGCCTGAGCAGCGCTCAGGAAAGCGGGTTTTCTGGCGCCTGAAATCTGCCGACCCAGGCTGAAAGCCGCGGCCTTGAAGGCTTTCACCAGCCCAGGGTTTCTTTCAGGAAAGGGATCGTCAGCTTGCGTTGGGCCTGCAGCGAAGCCTGGTCGAGCTGTTCGAGCAGATCGAACAGCGCGCTCATGCTGCGGGTGCCCCGGGTCAGGATGAAATGGCCGACTTCGTCGGTCAGGTGCAGGCCGCGACGGGATGCGCGCAGTTGCAACGCCCGCAGCTTGTCTTCATCGGAAAGGGGGCGCATCTGGAACACCAGCGCCAGGGTCAGGCGGGATTTCAGGTCAGCCAGCTTCACCGGCAGTTCGCGAGGCGAGGTCGAAGCGGCGATCAGCAGGCGCCGGCCGCTGTCGCGCAGGCGGTTGAACAGGTGAAACAACGCCTCTTCCCAGTCCGCCTTGCCCGCCACCGCTTGCAGGTCGTCCAGGCAAACCAGCTCGTACTGCTCAAGGTGGTCGAGAATTTCGATGCCGCGATCCATCAGCTCCGCCAGCGGCAGGTAGACCGCCGGCTCCCCCATCTGCTCGAAACGCAGGCAGGCGGCCTGCAACAGATGCGTACGCCCTACCCCGTGCTTGCCCCACAGATAGATCAGGCTTTCGGTCCAACCGGCGTCGGCTTCGCAGAGGCGCTCGACATAGCCGAGTGCAGCGGCATTGGCGCCTGGGTAGTAGTTGATGAAGGTGGCATCGTCACGCAGACGCACACCTAGGGGCAGCTGAATCGGTTTCATGCTGACTGAACGGTTCCCGGGGAACCATTAGTGACCTCTGTGTAAAGTGTGCGAAGTTTATACCCGTGAAGCGGAGCGCACAATCCGACAGACCCCAAGCAAAATCAAAGGTTTGCGTTAACACCTTGGTTTCATGGCAGTTTCTCTGGCGGCTGCGCCTGCATGAGCCGGGCCAACCCGGCGATCCGCCGGGCAGCCCGCCGCCTGCGTCACAATTCAGGCTCGTCCACGCCGCTGTAGATCTCGGAGTCCTTGTACAGGTCATGGACATGCCGCACCAGCACCATGATCACCGCCGCCACCGGCAACGCCAGGAGCACGCCGGTGAAGCCGAACAACTCACCGCCGGCCAGGATCGCAAAAATCACCGCCACCGGATGCAGGCCGATCCGGTCGCCCACCAGCAGCGGCGTCAGCACCATCCCCTCCAGCGCCTGGCCGACCATGAACACCGCAACGATGCCGATCATCGGATACAGATCGCCGCCGAACTGGAACAGCCCGGCGATCAGCGCCGAACCGATGCCGATCACGAAGCCCATGTACGGCACGATCGCCGCCAGCCCCGCAATCAGGCCGATCAACAGGCCCAACTCCAGGCCGACGATCATCAGGCCCGCCGCGTAGATCACGCCCAACGCCACCATCACCAGCAACTGACCGCGCACGAACGCGCCCAGCACCTCGTGACACTCGCCAGCCAGCGCCACCATGCGCTCCTCCCGGTCTCGGGGCAGCAGGCTGCGGATCTTGGCCATCATCACGTCCCAGTCCCGCAGCAGGTAGAAGCTCACCACCGGAATCAGCACCAGGTTCGCCAGCCAGCCGATCAACGCCAGACTCGACGCCGTCGCCTGCGTCAGCACCGCACCGACGATGTCGGTGGTCTGCCCGACGTGCTCGCTGATCGCCGCCTTGACCTTGTCGAACTTCCAGAACCCTTCCGCCAGCCCCAGCTTCGCCTGGGCCCACGGCAACGCGGTGTGCTGCAGCCAGTCGAGCATCTGCGGCGCCAGCTCGTACAGTCGCAGCAACTGCCGGGCCAGCATCGGCACCAACACCAGCAACAGCGTGGTCACGATCAGGGTAAAGAGCGCGAACACCGCGATCACGCCCCAGGTGCGGGACAGCCCGATCCGCTCCAGGCGGTCCACCAGCGGGTCGAACAGGTACGCGAGCAGCAACGCCACCAGAAACGGCGTGAGGATGGGGTGCAGCAACCAGACGAACGCACACAACAGGGCCACCCCGCCCAACCAGAACCAACGCCGCGTATCGGCCATGTAAAACTCCATTGCTTTTATATAGGAAAGAACGACTTACCAACGAAACCGCAGGGCCGGAGCCGCCGGGGTCGCCGCCGGAACGGGCGCCGCGCCCGGCGCCGTCGGCTGGGGAGCCGCGGCAGGCGCCGGCGCCTCGGCCGGCAGCTCCTGCAGCTTCGCCAGCGCCAGTTGCGCACGCAACTGATCGGCGCTGCCGTTGACCCGGTACACGATGCGATCGGCATCGACGCTCTGCAGACGCACGCCAAACGGTTCGAGCAAGCGCATCAGGGCGGCGTAATGCTCAAGGTTCATGCCCTGCACATCCACGGTCTGTTGCCCGGCGGCTCCTGGTTTTGCGACGAAGCGCGGCGCCAGCCGCCCGGCGACCGCCAGCATGACCGCATCGGCCACCGCCGCCTGATCGGCGCCCTGCACGCTGCCCGCCTCCTTCTGGTCGCCGAGCCACAGGTGCCATTTGGCTTGCCACTGGCCGCCCTCCTCGCGGGCATGCACCGCCAGCAAGGCGTCGGCGCCGTAGCGCTCCGATGCGCCGCGCAACGGCGCCGGGTCGGTGCCCTCCAGGGTCGGCGCGGTGGCCACCAACTGTTCGCTCAGGTCCGCCAGCGGCAAGCGCAGCGGCAGGCCACGGTGCTGGGCCGCCCGGCGCAACGGCGCGGCACTGGTCTGGCCGTCGCCCACCAGGCTCGAACCTTCAGCGGAATCGTTCAGCCACCAGCCCAGGATCGAAGGACGGTTGGCGCCCCACAACGAAAGCCCCGCACGGCGCAACGCCTGCTCGGTGGTGCCCGGGTCGAAATCGACTTTCAGCACCTCCGGCGGGCCGGCATCGAAACCGTACTGGCTGATGATCTGCTGCGGATCCTTGCGGATCGCCGCCAGCCCCGGATTCTGCGGCGCCTTCGGATCCCCCGTCAGGCGCAGCACGAGGGTGTCCAGCGCCGCCTGCGTGGCGCGGTCGCGCTCCTCGGGCGCCTGACCGTTGACCGGCTCGCGCACCTGATACAGGCCTTTGAGGTTTTCGGCGTGACTCGCCAGGCTGACCAGAGACAGACAGCCCACAAACAGCAATTTGCAAAGACGCATGGAGAATTCCCGTCGACAAGAGCGGCTGGAACAGGCCGCGTGAACCGGCCAGAGCAAGCCTGTGACCACAGGCCGCCGCAAAACATTCACACGCTGGCGGTAAGTTTTTGCACAGCCCTAACGATAGACGGTTCCCTTATACAGGCAGCGGCGCGCTCACCGACCATTCAATTGCAATTTTTTTCAGGCGATATGCCCCTGCCCGTCGGCGCGAGGATGGCCGCTGCCCCTCAAGCCTGATAAAATCGCGCGCCTTCGCAGACCGGCAACCGCCGGGCCACCCGAATGACGCGTGAGGCATCCGCCCCACCGGTTTCGGTGTCCCGCAGAAATCGGTCGTTACCCAGAAATCCCTCCCTTACAAAGGCCTGGATCATGAGCAAGCAACCCTCCCTGAGCTACAAGGACGCCGGTGTAGACATCGACGCCGGTGAAGCATTGGTCGAACGCATCAAGAGCGTCGCCAAGCGCACGGCGCGCCCGGAAGTCATGGGAGGCCTGGGCGGCTTCGGCGCCCTCTGCGAAATCCCGGCCGGCTACAAGCAGCCCGTGCTGGTTTCCGGCACCGACGGCGTCGGCACCAAGCTGCGCCTGGCGCTGAACCTGAACAAGCACGACAGCATCGGCATCGACCTGGTCGCCATGTGCGTCAACGACCTGGTGGTGTGCGGCGCCGAGCCGCTGTTCTTCCTCGACTACTACGCCACCGGCAAGCTCAACGTCGACACCGCCGCCCAGGTGGTGACCGGCATCGGCGCCGGCTGCGAACTGTCCGGCTGCTCCCTGGTCGGCGGCGAAACCGCTGAAATGCCGGGCATGTACGAAGGCGAAGACTACGACCTGGCCGGCTTCTGCGTCGGCGTGGTGGAAAAGTCGGAAATCATCGACGGCTCGAAGGTCGCCACCGGCGACGCCCTGATCGCCCTGCCGTCCTCCGGCCCGCACTCCAACGGCTACTCGCTGATCCGCAAGATCATCGAAGTGTCCGGCGCCGACATCGAAAACACCCAGCTCGACGGCAAACCGCTGACCGACCTGCTGATGGCCCCGACCCGCATCTACGTCAAACCGCTGCTCAAGCTGATCAAGGACACCGGCGCCGTCAAGGCCATGGCCCACATCACCGGCGGCGGCCTGCTGGACAACATCCCGCGCGTACTGCCAAAAGGCGCCCAGGCCGTGGTCGACGTGGCGAGCTGGACCCGCCCTGCGGTGTTCGACTGGCTGCAAGAGAAAGGCAACGTCGACGAGACCGAAATGCACCGCGTGCTGAACTGCGGCGTGGGCATGGTGATCTGCGTGGCCCAGGAACACGTCGAGTCGGCCCTGAACGTCCTGCGCGAAGCCGGCGAGCAGCCTTGGGTCATCGGCCAGATCGCCGCGGCCGCCGAAGGCGCCGCCCAGGTCGAACTGAAGAACCTCAAGGCTCACTGATGCCGAGCACCTGTGATGTCGTGGTGCTGCTGTCCGGCACCGGCAGTAACTTGCAGGCCCTGATCGACAGCACGCGGACCGGCGACAGCCCGGTCCGCATCGCTGCGGTGATCTCCAACCGCGCCGACGCCTACGGCCTGCAACGCGCCAGGGACGCGGGCATCGAAACCCGCTCCCTGGACCACAAGGCCTTCGAAGGCCGCGAAGCCTTCGATGCCGCACTGATCGAACTGATCGACGAATTCAATCCCGGACTCGTGGTGCTGGCCGGCTTCATGCGCATCCTCAGCGCAGGGTTCGTGCGCCACTACCAGGGTCGCCTGCTCAACATCCATCCGTCGCTGCTGCCCAAGTACAAGGGGCTGCACACCCATCAGCGCGCGCTGGAGGCCGGCGACGCCGAACACGGCTGCTCCGTGCACTTCGTCACCGAGGAACTCGATGGCGGGCCTCTGGTCGTACAGGCAGTGATACCGGTAGAGTTGCACGATTCGCCGCAGAGCCTGGCGCAGCGGGTCCACGTTCAGGAACACCTGATCTACCCGATGGCCGTGCGCTGGTTTGCCGAAGGACGGCTGGCCCTTGGCGAACAAGGTGCTTTACTGGATGGCCAGGCACTCGCGGCCACCGGCCACTTGATTCGAAACTAGGAGATTCTATGCGTCGCGCCCTGCTCTTCGCTTGCGCCCTGCTCGCCCTGCCTTTCGCGCAGGCTGCAGACCTTCAACCGTTCTCCGCCAGCTACACCGCCGACTGGAAGCAGTTGCCCATGAGCGGCACCGCCGAACGCAGCCTGACCAAGGAAGCCAACGGCGCCTGGAAACTCAGCTTCAAGGCGTCGATGATGATCGCCAGCCTGTCCGAGGAAAGCACCCTGACCCTGGACAAGGACACGCTGCTGCCTCAGTCCTACCACTTCGAGCGCGGCGGGTTGGGCAAGGCGAAAAAGGCTGACCTGGACTTCGACTGGGCCAACAAGCTCGTCACCGGCACCGATCGTGGCGACGCGGTGAAGATCCCGCTGAACCGCGGCATGGTCGACAAGTCGACCTACCAGCTGGCGCTGCAGCATGACGTGGCCGCCGGCAAGAAGACCATGAGTTATCAGGTGGTCGACGGCGGCGAAGTCGACACCTACGATTTCCGCGTGTTGGGCTCGGAGAAGGTCGAGACCAAGGCCGGCCAGATCGATGCGATCAAGGTCGAACGCGTGCGCGATCCGACGCAGAGCAAGCGCATCACCGTGCTCTGGTTCGCCAAGGACTGGGATTACCTGCTGGTTCGCCTGCAACAGGTCGAAACCGACGGCAAGGAGTACAACATCATGCTCCAGGACGGCACCGTCAACGGCAAGACCGTCAAAGGCAGCTGACCCGCCGCACCATCGCAAAGCCCCGCAAATGCGGGGCTTTTCTTTGCCTGGCGTTCCACCTGTGGCGAGGGCGCTTGCTCCCGCCGGGCCTGGCGAATCACACCGAGAACTTGGCCACCATGTTGTTCAGGTCCACCGCCAGCCGCGACAGCTCCTGACTGGCGGCACTGGTCTGGTTGGCCCCGGCCGAGGTCTGCATCGCCAGGTCGCGGATGTTCATCAGGTTGCGGTCGACCTCCCGCGCCACCGCCGCCTGCTGCTCCGACGCGCTGGCGATCACCAGATTGCGCTCGTTGATCCGGGTGAACGCCGAGGCGATCTCCTCCAGCGCCGTGCCGGCGGCCTTGGCCAGCTCCAGGGTCGAGCGGGCGCGCAGGTTGCTTTGCTGCATCGAACTGACCGCCGCATCCGTGCCCTGCTGAATGCCGCCGATCATCTGCTCGATCTCCTGGGTCGACTGCTGGGTGCGATGGGCCAGCGCCCGCACCTCATCCGCCACCACCGCGAAACCGCGCCCGGCATCGCCTGCGCGGGCTGCCTCGATGGCCGCGTTCAGCGCCAGCAGGTTGGTCTGCTCGGCGATCGAGCGGATCACATCCAGCACCTTGCTGATGCTGTAGACCTGCTGGGCCAGGTCTTCGACCTGTGTCGCATTGGCCGTGACGTCCTCGGCCAGGGATTCGATGGAGGACACCGTCTGTTGCACCTGCTCGCGGCCGTGCTGGGCGATCCGGTCGGACTCCCGCGACGCCTCGGACGTGGCCACGGCGTTGCTGGCCACCTCCTCGACGGCCGCCGTCATCTGGTTCACCGCCGTGGCGGCCTGCTCGATCTCCAGGCTTTGCTGATGCAGGCCGCGGGTGGCGTCTTCGGTCACGCAACTCAATTCTTCCGAGGCCGACGCCAGCTGACTGGAGGATTCGGAGATGCGCCGGATCGTATCGCGCAGGCTGTGCTGCATGCTGCGCAGCGCGTGCAGCAGCCGTGCCGGCTCGTCCTTGCCGGACACGCTGATGTCGCCGGTCAGGTCGCCCCCGGCCACCACCTCCGCGACGTTCAGCGATTGCGAGAGCGGCAGCACGATACTGCGGGTCAGCAACAGCGCGAGCGCAACAGTGATCAGCGCGGTGATGCCGATCATCACGCCGACCCACACCCGCGAATTGATGAACACCAGCCGCGCCGCCTCGGTGGCGAGGTTGGCGTTGTGCTTGTTCAGCTCGACCAGCTCTCTGAGGGTAACGGCGATGTCGTCCGCCAACGGGCTCATCTGGCCATTGAGGATGGCCGCCGCCTCTTCCACCTTGTCCTGCGCGGACAGCGCCATCACCTGCGCCTGGAACTCTAGGTACTTGTGCTCGGCGACCTTGAACCGGTCGAACAGCGCCCGCTCCTCCCGCAGCACGATCAAGGCGTCGTAGCGCTGCTGGGCTTCGCTCAGCACGCCGCGCAGCTCGTTGAGCTTGGCGACGTTCTGCGCCAGCGCCTGCGGGTCGCGGTTGAGCAGCAGACGCATGGTCAGCGCCCGCAGGCGCAGCATGTCCTGGCTCATCTCGCCGACCGCCATCACGCTGGGCAGCCAATTGTTGTCGACCTCGTCGGACTGGGCGCGCATGTTCGACATCTGCAGCAGGGCGAACGCCCCGAGCGCAAACACCATCAGCGCCAGCACCCCGAAACCGAGGCCGGCCCGGGGGGCGATATTGAGGCTACGGATACTCATTGCTCTGGTTCCTTCCAAAAGCGCTGCATCAACCCTGCAGCTGGCTGCTTTAGAAGGTATCGGCCCGGCGGAAATTTGCGTAAGACGAAAAAGTGATATCAAAAGGCCTTGATACTTCGAACCCTCGGCATGAACGATTCAGCGACGGTTACCCGGACTTCAGCGCCGTTCGCCGCACGTTCACTATAGGAAGGTTCATGCGATGTCGTCGCCAACTTACGCGACGACAATAAAGTGGAACGCCGACTCAGCACACATGTTCTATACCTGCGAGGTTCTTTTTGATCGAATGGCTTTTCCCACCGCTTGCGAGGTTCCCATGACTGTCACCGTCAATACCGTCTCCGCCGAAGGTTTTCGCCACACCGTCCAGATCGATGACCACGAATTGTTCACCGATGCGCCCGCAAGCGTCGGCGGCGAAGGCTCCGCTCCCGAGCCGCACGATTACTTCGACGCCGCCCTCGGCGCCTGCAAGGCCCTGACCCTGAAGCTGTACGCCAAGAAAAAGGACATTCCGCTGACCGGCGTCGGCGTCGAAGTCAAACGCGACAACAGCCAGGAGCAGAAAGGCAAGTACGCCCTGCATGTCACCCTCACCCTCAAGGGCGTGCTCACCGATGCCCAGCGCGAGGAACTGCTGCGGGTCGCCGACCGCTGCCCGATCCACAAACTGATGACCACCAGCGAAGTCAGCATCGAAACCCACGCGCCGCAAGGCTTCGACAGCCAATGATCCTCCCGGGTGCGCGGCGGGTTATGCTCCTCGCGTCACCCGCCCAGCCTGGAACGCACCATGGACAAGCAACCCCTGATCATCCGCCCGCGCGCCGAAGACGTCGAAGGGCAGCCGATCCTGCGCCCGCTGCCGTCGGCCAAATGCCGCAGCGTCGGGCCTTTCGTGTTTTTCGACCACATGCTCGAGACCGTCTACCCGGCCGGCAAAGGCATGAACATCCGCCAGCATCCGCACATCGGCCTGTCGACCCTCACCTATCTGTTTGAAGGCCAGATCCAGCACAAGGACAGCCTGGGTTCCGATCAGGTGGTCAGCGCCGGCGACGTCAGCTGGATGACCGCCGGCAGCGCCATCGCCCATGTCGAGCGCACGCCTGCGCCGCTGTGGGAGCAAAGCTTCAAGATGCATGGCCTGCAGATCTGGCTGGCGTCGCCCAAGCACCACGAACACGGGCCGGGGCACTACAGCCATCACCCGGCGGCGACGCTGCCGGTCAGCGACAGCCTGGGCGTGCAGATCCGCATGATCGCCGGCTCAGGCTTCTGCCTTGAATCGCCGGTGCCGGTGCTGTCGCCGACGCTGTACGCGGAACTGAAGATGCAGACCGCGACCACGCTGCTGATCCCCACCGAACACGAAGAGCGGGCGGTGTACGTGTTGAGCGGCGATGTGCAGCTCAATGGCGAGAGTCTGGAGCCCCATGCCTTGGCGGTGCTGCCGCCCGGCGAGGAAATGAGCCTGTTCGCCGACAGCGACACCCATGCCGTGCTGTTCGGCGGCGCATCGCTGGACGGGCCTCGGCGGATCAACTGGAACTTCGTCGCCAGCGATCCGGCGGCGATCGACGAGGCACGGCGCAAGTGGGCGGCCGGGGATTGGCCGACGGTGCAGGGGGAAACCGAGCGGATCGAATTGCCGTAGGTCTTGAGCGCTTGCAGGCAAGGCCCCTGGGGGAGCCGGCCTGCCGGCGATGGCGGTGGGACAGGCGCCGAAGCATCGACGGTACTGGCCTCATCGCCAGCAGGCTAGCTCCCACAGTACTTTGCGATGCGAACCTGCAATTCCCTGCGGAGGCCGGTCTACCGGTTTTGAAGGCCAGGTCAGGCCTTGAACACTTCGTCCAGCAAGTCATGCATCGACTTGAACGCCCGCGCAGCGGTCTTCGCGTCGTACATCATCTTGCCCGGCACATTGGCGTGCGGGTCGGTGAACGAGTGCACCGCGCCGCCATAGCTGAGCAACTGCCAGTCCACGCCCGCCGCGTTCATCTCCTCCTCGAACGCCGGCAACTGCTCCTTCGGCACCAGCGGGTCGGACGCCCCGTGCAGCACCAGCACCGAGCCCTTGATGTTGTTCGCGTCCGCCGGGTTCGGCGAATCCAGTGTGCCGTGGAACGACACCGCCGCCTTCACCGGCGCGCCGGTGCGGGCCAGGTCCAGGGCGCAGCAACCGCCGAAGCAGAAGCCGAACACCGCCAGCTTCGCGGTGTCCACCGCCGCCTCGCCCTGCTTCTGCAATTGTTCAAAGGCCACCTGCAGACGCTTGCGCAGCAAGGCCCGGTCGTTCTTCAGCGGCATCATCGCCGCGCCCGCCTGATCGGCGTTCTGCGGACGCACGGCCTGCCCGTACACGTCGGCGATCAGCACCACATAGCCCTTGGCCGCCACTGACTTGGCGATCTCTTCGGCCCCGGCACTGACACCCATCCAGTTCGGTGCCATCAACAGGCCCGGACGGGTGCCCTTGTGTTCTGCGTCGAACGCCAACCGGCCTTCATAGGCCTGGCCGTCAATCTGATAGACCACGGAACGCACAGTGATTTGGCTCATTTCTGACTCCTGATGATTAAACGCCGGAATGAAAAAACCCGCCGAAGCGGGTTTATTCAGGTTGGGGTCAAGCCGACAGCTCGACCAGCAGCTTGTTCAGACGGCGCACGTAGGCGGCCGGGTCTTTCAGGCTGTCGCCGGCGGCCAGGGCCGCCTGGTCGAAGAGGATGTGCGACAGGTCGCCGAAACGTTCCTCGCTGGCCTCGCTGTCGAGCTTCTCGATCAACGGGTGGTTCGGGTTGAATTCGAAGATCGGCTTGGAATCCGGCACCTTCTGCCCGCTCGCCTCGAGGATCTGGCGCATCTGCAGGCCCAGGTCCTGTTCGCCGATGGCCAGGATCGCCGGCGAATCGGTCAGGCGGTGGGAAACGCGGACTTCGGCCACGGACTCGCCCAGGGCGGTCTTGAGGCGCTCGACCAGGCCTTCCTTCGACTTGGCGACTTCTTCCGCGGCCTTCTTGTCCTCTTCCGAGTCCAGGCTGCCCAGGTCCAGGTCACCCCGAGCCACGTCGACGAAGCCCTTGCCGTCGAATTCGCTGAGGTAGCTCATCAGCCACTCGTCGATGCGGTCGGTCAGCAGCAGCACTTCGATGCCTTTCTTGCGGAAGACTTCCAGGTGCGGGCTGTTCTTGACCTGCGCGTAGGACTCGCCGGTGAGGTAGTAGATCTTGTCCTGACCTTCCTTGGCACGGGCCAGGTAGTCGGCCAGGCCGACGATCTGCTCGTCGTCGCCGTTGGTCGAAGCGAAGCGCAGCAGGCCGGCGATCTTTTCCTTGTTGGCGAAGTCTTCGGCCGGGCCTTCTTTCATGACCTGACCGAAGTTCTTCCAGAAGCCTTTGTATTGCTCAGGCTCGTTCTTCGCCAGTTTCTCCAGCATGTCCAGCACGCGCTTGGTCAGCGCGGACTTCATCGAATCGATGATCGGGTCTTTCTGCAGGATTTCCCGCGACACGTTCAGCGACAGGTCGTTGGAGTCGACCACGCCCTTGATGAAGCGCAGGTACAGCGGCAGGAACGATTCGGCCTGATCCATCACGAACACGCGCTGGACGTACAGCTTCAGGCCCTTGGGCGCTTCACGCTGGTACAGGTCGAACGGCGCGCGGGCCGGCACGTACAGCAGCGAGCTGTATTCCAGCTTGCCTTCGACCTTGTTGTGGCTCCAGCTCAGCGGATTTTCGAAGTCGTGGGCGATGTGCTTGTAGAACTCCTGGTATTCCTCGTCCTTGATCTCGGTACGGGGACGGGTCCACAGGGCGCTCGCGCGGTTGACGGTTTCCCACTCCAGCGCCGGCTTCTCTTCGCCTTCGGCGGCGGCAGCCTCTTTCGGCAGCTCGATCGGCAGCGCGATGTGGTCGGAGTACTTCTTGATGATGTTGCGCAGGCGCCAGCCGTCGGCGAACTCGTCTTCACCGGACTTCAGGTGCAGGACGATGCGGGTGCCGCGCTCGGCCTTGTCGAGGGTGGCGACTTCGAAGTCACCCTCGCCCTTCGACGACCAGTGCACGCCTTCGCTGGCGGCGGTGCCGGCACGGCGGCTGTACACGTCGACCTTGTCGGCGACGATGAACGCCGAGTAGAAACCGACGCCGAACTGACCGATCAGGTGCGAGTCCTTCTTCTGGTCGCCGGTGAGGTTCTTCATGAAATCGGCGGTGCCCGACTTGGCGATGGTGCCCAGGTGGGTGATCACGTCGTCGCGGTTCATGCCGATGCCGTTGTCTTCGAGGGTGACGGTCTTGGCGTCCTTGTCGAAGCTCACACGGATTTTCAGGTCGGCGTCGCCTTCGAGCAGCTCAGGCTTGGCCAGCGCTTCGAAGCGCAGCTTGTCCACGGCGTCGGAGGCGTTCGAGATCAATTCGCGCAGGAAGATTTCCTTGTTGGAATACAGCGAATGGATCATGAGGTGCAGCAGCTGCTTTACCTCGGTCTGGAAGCCCAGGGTTTCCTTTTGAGTTTCCACACTCATGGTCATCAAACTCCAATCAGATGGCATTGGCCGCGACCTTGCCGGTCGGCGGCGGGTTGTTCTCTGAGTTGGGGACGCGCGTCAGGATTTCAAGGGGTCATCGATCTTGAAGTGTGCGCGGGCCGTGGCGATCGGTTCGCCTTCGGTGGTCTGCCAGGCCGTGACGGCCACGTTCGCCACCCGCCGGCCCTGGCGGCAGACCTGACATTTGGCCCAGGTGTCGCGAAACTGCCCGGCGCGCAGATAGTCGAGCGAGAAGTCGATGATCTTCGGCACGCCGGGCGCCCCGGTGAAGATCAGCAGGTGCAGGGCCGCGGCCAGTTCCATGAACCCGGCGATCACCCCGCCGTGGATCGCCGGCAGCAGCGGGTTGCCGATGTTGTCCTTGTTGGCCGGCAGCCGGAACAGCAGTTCGTCGCCGACCCGGGAACATTCGATGCCGATCAGCCCGGCATACGGGATCAGCTTCAGCAAGGGCGCGTAGTCGCCCTGCGCGTGGGCCTGCTCCAGTTGTTGCTTGAGGTCGCTCATTGCCCCTCCCCCTTGATCTTGCCGCCGAAGCCCTGGGTGCCCTTGAGCCCCTTGCCCATGCGCATGAACGTGCCGACGACGTGGGCGATCGGCTGCTGCGGGTCGTCCTGGTAGGCGAAGCCCCGGGCGAAGATCACGTCCGTGGTGACCCGGTAGCATTGCGCAAAACCATAGACATCCTTGTGCGGCTGCGCGGCGTGCATGTAGTCGATCCGCAGGTCGAGGGTCGGACACACTTCGAATTCCGGGAGCACGCACAGCGTGGCCATGCCGCACGCGGTGTCCATCAGCGATGTCAGGGCACCGCCATGGATGACGCCGGTCTGCGGGTTGCCGACGATGCTTGCGCTGTACGGCAAGAGCACGGTCAGGCCTTCGCTGTCGGCGCTGTGCACGCGCAGCCCCAATACCTGGCAGTGGCGCAGGGCCGAGAGAAATCTTGTCGCTCGCTCGAAAACGGGGTTTTCGCCCATGGATAAATGCTCTCGTCAGTGCCTGTCGCCAGTATTGGAAAGAACAAGAAAAGTTCCTTCTCATAACAAACTTATATATCTGTGAGAAATGAGGAACTTAACCTTGGGCAGCGCGTTCTTAAGGCCAGTAGTTCTTTTCCACCAGGAGAAACACCCCATGCGTAAGACTTTAGCTATTGCCTTGATGTTGACCGCTTCCCTCGGTCTCGCCGCCTGCGATAAAAAATCCGAGGACAAAGCTCAAGATGCCAACCAACACGCTGAACAAGCTCAGCAGAAAATGAATGAAGCTCAGGATAAAGTGAACGAAGCGGCAAAAGAAAACGCCGAAGCCGCCAAAGATCAGGCTGAATCGAACGCAGCCGCCGCAGACGAAGCCGCCAAGAAGCAATGACCTGCTCTTCGCCGCAATAAAGAAAACCCGCCAAGTGCGGGTTTTCTTTTGCCTGTCATGTTCCGGCCATACGCCGAAGTGCCTTGTTAGAGCAAAACTGTCCTGAATGTCGGACTGATCATCAGCAACAAGGAACACACTAAACCGATCACCCAGACCAGACTGCGCTGCCAGGCCAGATCGGCCCAATAACACAACAAGTAAACCACTCGGGCGATCACGAAGACGATCGCCAGCGTATCGATCAGCCATCCGGCCGTTTGCGTGGTGTGCGCCATCAGCACCCCCACCGCAAACAGCATGAATGCCTCGATGCTGTTCTGGTGGGCCGCCAGCGCCCGGGCGCCGAGCCCGGTCAGCTGCGCCTGCTGACGGCGCGGCTGGTGGTTGTCGTAGCCGCCCTGCTCCTTCATGGCCTTGGCCACCGGCATGCGCGCCACATAAATCAGCAGCGCACTGATAAACACACACCAGAACGGAATACTCATCAAGCGGCCTCTTTGGTTGCCTCGGGCGATGGTGCCTCTGTAGGGGTATAGACCATCACGTCGAGGACGTCCGAGTGAAACTCCCGGCGATACAGCACCAGCACCACACCGGCGCTCATCAACATGAACAGCCATGGGCTGACGAACCAGGCCAGCATGCTCATGCCGAAGTAGTAAGAGCGCAGCCCGAAGTTGAACTGGTTCGCCGCCATCGAAATCACCCGCGCCGCCCGCGAGGCGAACGCCTTGCGCTCCTGCTCCGACACCTGCCGCTCGCCGATCATCGGCGCCGAGCCGACCAGCACCGCGGCGAAGTTGTACTGGCGCATGCACCAGCTGAAGGTGAAGAAGGCATAGACGAACACCAGCGCCAGGCACAGCAGCTTGATTTCCGACATGCCCTGGGACGCCTGCTGCACCATCGGGATGTCCGCCAACAGCGACACCGCACGCTCGGACGCGCCGAGCACGGTGAGGATGCCGGCCAAGATGATCAGGGTGCTGGAGGCGAAGAACGACGCGTTGCGCTCCAGGTTGCCGATCACGCTGGCGTCGGCGATGCGGTTGTCGCGCAGCAGCATGCGGCGCATCCAGTCTTCGCGGTAAAGGTGCAGGACGCTGGCCAGGCACGCGGTGTCGCGGCCCTTCCAGGTGGCGTAGCGGGTATAGCCGCCCCAGCAGATGACGAACCAGAGCGCGGCGAGCAGGTGGATCAGGTTGGCTTGGATGAACGACATGCAATTCCCTGTGGAGTATGAGCGCAGTACCGGTTTCCGGCGGGAGCCGGCCTGCCGGCAGGTTCCCGCAGGAATGCGTTGCAGTGCTTCGACGTTAGCTCAAGGAAAAAGACACGGCCTCACGCCCATAAAAAATGCCCCGCATCTTTTGATGCGGGGCATTTCTGTTGAATCGCTCAAGGCCCGCTTTTGGCGGGCCGGTCAGCGTCAGGCGATCGCTTCGCTGCGCTTGCCCAGCAGACGGTCGCACACCACGGCGACCACCAGCGTCATCACGCACGGCACCAGCCACGCCAGGCCTTGCTCGCTCAGCGGCAGGTGCGCCAGCTGCGACGGCATCCAGTCGGCCAGGCCGGCGCCCTTGAGCGCGTCGATGGTGCCGAACAGGAACGACACCAGCATCACAGGACCCAGGATGCGGCCGTGCTCATGCCAGAAATCTTTGCAGAAGCTCAGGGCCACCAGCACGATGCACGGCGGGTAGATGGCGGTCAGCACCGGGATCGAGAACGCGATCAGCTTGGTCAGGCCCAGGTTGGACACCAGCAGCGAGAACGCCGCCAGGATAATCACCAGGGTCTTGTAGGACAGCGGCACGACGCGGCTGAAGTACTCGGCGCAGGCGCAGGTCAGGCCCACGGCGGTCACCAGGCACGCCAGGGAGATCAGCACCGCGAGGAAGCCGCTGCCCAGCGAACCGAAGGTGTGTTGCACATAGGCATGCAGCACCGCCGCGCCGTTGGTCGCGCCAACCGCGACTTCATGGCTGCCGGAGCCGAGGCGGAACAGACTGACGTACACCAGCGCCAAACCGACGCCGGCGATCAGACCGGCGATCACCGCGTAGCGGGTGATCAGCGCCGGCGACTCGACGCCGCGCGAACGGATCGCATTGACGATGACGATGCCGAACACCAGCGCGCCGAGGGTATCCATGGTCAGGTAACCGTTGATGAACCCTTGGGAGAACGGCGCCGCGACGTATTCAGGCGTCGCCTGGCCGATGTCGCCGGCCGGCAGCGCGAACGCGGCGATGCCGAGCACCGCCAGGGCGATGATCTTCAGCGGCGCCAGGAAGCGCCCCACGGTGTCCAGCAGGCGGCCCGGATAGAGCGAAATGAAGAACACCAGCAGGAAGTAGACGGAGCTGTAGAGGAACAGCGCCAGCGGGCTCTCGCCGGTCAACGGCGCCAGGCCCACTTCAAAGGACACGGTCGCGGTGCGCGGGGTCGCGAACAGCGGGCCCACCGCCAGGTAGCAGGCCGCCGCCAGCAGTCCGCCGGCGATCTTGCCGATCGGGCTGCTCAAGGAATCCATCGCCCCGCCGACCTTGGCCAGCGCCACGACGGTGATCACCGGCAGGCCGACTGCCGTGATCAGGAAGCCCAGCGCCGCCATCCAGACGTTGGGTCCGGACTGCAGGCCGACGATAGGCGGGAAAATGATGTTGCCGGCCCCGACGAACAGGGCAAATGTCATGAAGCCAAGTGCCAGGATGTCCTGGCCTTTCAAAACTTTCATCAAGGAAATACCACACTACTGAATCGGAATTTAGAGAGGGATTTCCCTGTTGGGTGAGGGAAATGCTGTCAGTCCGTATGAGACTGACCCGTTTAGCGCGTTGCATGCCTTGTGGGCGGCAGACGCAAAAATGGCTGCTAGCCTAACGAATTTGTCTGACAAACGCACTGTTTGAGGGCGAACTATCCGATACGCGACGTTTCTGTGTCGCGTTTTTGCATGTAATTGGACAGATGCTTATAAATCGCCATCACGCTGACGAATTGAAATGCGCCCAACCGGCGTCTTCTCAGGCCCCAGAGTCGATCCGGATCCCCACAACGACAAAGGCCACCCGAAGGTGGCCTTTGTTTGCTGGAGCCAGAAGGTCAGCCGAAGCTTACTTCTTCACTTCCCAGCCAGTCAGCTCGGCCAGGGCCTTGCCGATGTCCGCCAGCGAACGCACGGTTTTCACACCTGCGTCTTGCAGCGCAGCGAATTTCTCGTCTGCAGTGCCTTTGCCGCCGGAGATGATTGCGCCAGCATGGCCCATGCGCTTGCCCGGAGGAGCAGTCACACCAGCGATGTAGGAAACAACCGGCTTGGTCACGTTGGCCTTGATGTAGGCAGCCGCTTCTTCTTCAGCCGAACCGCCGATCTCGCCGATCATCACGATCGCCTCGGTCTTCGGGTCTTCCTGGAACAGCTTCAGGATGTCGATGAAGTTGGAGCCCGGGATCGGGTCACCGCCGATGCCGACGCAGGTCGACTGGCCGAAACCGGCGTCGGTGGTCTGCTTCACAGCTTCGTAGGTCAGGGTGCCGGAACGGGAAACGATACCGACCTTGCCTGGCAAGTGGATGTGACCAGGCATGATGCCGATCTTGCACTCGCCCGGAGTGATCACGCCTGGGCAGTTAGGGCCGATCAGGGTAACACCCAGCTCGTCGCACTTAACTTTAGCGTCCAGCATGTCCAGGGTAGGAATGCCTTCGGTGATGCAGACGATCAGCTTGATGCCGCCGAAAGCCGCTTCCAGGATCGAGTCCTTGCAGAAAGGAGCCGGAACGTAGATCACGCTGGCGGTGGCGCCGGTGGCTTCTACAGCTTCTTTCACGGTGTTGAACACAGGCAGGTTCAGGTGAGTGGTGCCACCTTTGCCTGGAGTCACGCCGCCAACCATCTTGGTGCCGTAGGCAATGGCTTGTTCGGAGTGGAAAGTACCCTGCGCGCCGGTGAAGCCCTGGCAGATTACTTTGGTGTCTTTATTGATCAGGACGCTCATTACTTGCCCTCCGCAGCTTTAACGACTTGTTGAGCAGCGTCGGTCAGGCTGGTAGCAGCGATGATGTTCAAACCGCTTTCTGCCAGTACTTTAGCGCCCAGTTCAGCGTTGTTGCCTTCAAGACGAACAACAACCGGGATTTTCACGCCGACTTCTTTCACGGCGCCGATGATGCCTTCGGCGATCATGTCGCAGCGAACGATGCCGCCGAAGATGTTGACCAGCACTGCAGCGACGTTGCTGTCGGACAGGATGATCTTGAACGCTTCGGTCACGCGCTCTTTGGTCGCGCCGCCACCTACGTCGAGGAAGTTGGCTGGCTTGCCGCCGTGCAGGTTGACGATGTCCATGGTACCCATGGCCAGGCCGGCACCGTTGACCATGCAGCCGATGTTGCCTTCCAGGGCCACGTAGTTCAGTTCGAACTTGGCGGCGTGCGCTTCGCGCGGATCGTCTTGCGACGGATCGTGGAAGGTCTTCAGCTTAGGCTGACGGTACATTGCGTTGGCGTCGATGTTGATCTTGGCGTCCAGGCAGTGCAGGTCGCCGTCGGCCTTGATCACCAGCGGGTTCACTTCCAGCAGGGCCAGGTCGTGATCCTTGAACAGCTTGGCCAGACCGGTGAAGATCTTGGCGAACTGGGCAACTTGCTTGCCTTCCAGACCCAGCTGGAACGCCAGCTCGCGGCCTTGGAACGGCTGAGCGCCGACCAGCGGATCGATGGTGGCCTTCAGGATTTTTTCTGGAGTGTCGTGAGCGATCTTCTCGATGTCCACGCCACCTTCGGTGGAAGCCATGAACACGATGCGGCGGCTCGAACGGTCAACGACAGCGCCCAGGTACAGCTCTTTAGCGATATCAGTGCACGATTCAACCAGGATCTTGGTGACCGGCTGACCGTTGGCGTCAGTCTGGTAGGTCACCAGACGCTTGCCCAGCCACTGCTGTGCGAAGGCCTTGGCGTCTTCTTTGCTGCGAACCAGCTTGACGCCGCCCGCTTTACCGCGACCACCGGCGTGAACCTGGGCTTTGACGACCCACTCGTTGCCGCCGATCTTGTCGCAAGCTTCTGCCGCTTCTTCCGGGGTGTCTACCGCGTAGCCTTTGGATACTGGCAGGCCGTACTCAGCGAACAGCTGCTTACCCTGATACTCGTGAAGATTCATGCTTTTTACCGTCTTCGTTAGGTACTGCGCATTCGGCGCTGCGCTCTTTATGAGTGCCGCGCCACCTGTGACTGCTGCTTGCGCAGCCTTTCCGGATACCCGGTGCAGCTACGCAAGACTGCGTCCAGCGGACATTCCGCGGTGAGTCTTGCACGCAAGGCTCACGACGGGCCGATACCGCCGTGGTTTCTTATTGTGTCTTAACGCTTCTTGCGGTTGGCCACGTGGATGGCGCCGCCATTCACGGCCAAAGCAGCTTCGTGCAAGGCTTCGGACAGGGTCGGATGGGAGAATACCATCATGCCCAGGTCTTCAGCGCTGGTGCCGAATTCCATGCCGATCGCGCCCTGCTGAACCAGTTCGGCAGCGCTCGGGCCGATCACGTGCACGCCCAGGACGCGGTCGGTCTTGGCGTCGGCGATGACCTTGACGAAACCGCCGGTGTCGTTGGCCGCCATGGCACGGCCGGAGGCCGCGAACGGGAAGGTGCCGACGTTAACTTCAACGCCTTCGGCTTTCAAGGCCTGTTCGGTCTTGCCGACCCACGCGATTTCCGGGTGAGTATAAATAACCGAAGGGATCAGGTCATAGTTCATCTGAGCCTTGTGGCCCTTGATGCGCTCGACGACCATGATGCCCTCTTCCGACGCCTTGTGCGCCAGCATCATGCCACGAACCACGTCGCCGATGGCGTAAACGCCCGGCACGCTGGTCGCGCAGTGGTCGTCAACGAAGATGAAGCCACGCTCGTCGATGGTCACGCCGCTGTCGGCGGCCAGCAGATCGGTGGTCACCGGACGGCGACCGACGGCTACGATCAGCTTGTCGAAGGTGATGGACTGTTCGCCGTTGGCGTCGGTGTAGTTCACGACGACTTCGTCGCCGGTCACTTTGGAGCCGGTCACGCGGGCGCCCAGCTTGATGTCCAGGCCCTGCTTGGTCAGGGTCTTCAGCGCTTCCTTGGAAACGGCGGTGTCCGCGGCCATCAGGAAGGTGTCCAGGGCTTCCAGGACGGTGACTTCAGCACCCAGACGCGACCAGACCGAACCCAGTTCCAGGCCGATCACGCCGGCGCCGATCACGCCCAGACGCTTAGGCACGGTCTGGAATTCCAGGGCGCCGGTGGAGTCGACGATGACTTTCTGGTCGACCGGAGCCGGCGGAATGTCGATCGGACGGGAGCCGGAAGCCAGGATCACGTTCTCGGCTTCGATGACTTCCACCGAACCGTCAGGCTTGGTGACTTCGACTTTCTTGCCGGCCAGCAGTTTGCCGTGGCCCTGGATCGAAGTGACGCCGTTGGCCTTGAACAGGGTGGCAACACCGCCGGTCAGGTTCTTGACGATGCCGGCCTTGCGGCCGACCATCGCGGCGACGTCCATCTTGACTTCGCCGGTGGAGATGCCGTGGACGTTGAAGCTCTCTTTCGCTTCCTTGTATTTCCAGGAGCTGTCCAGCAGCGCCTTGGAAGGAATGCAGCCTACGTTCAGGCAGGTGCCGCCCAGGGCCAGCTTGCCTTCGCCATCGGTGTACTTCTCGATGCAGGCAGTGGTGAGGCCCAGCTGTGCGGCCTTGATGGCAGCCACGTAGCCGCCAGGGCCCGCGCCGATCACTACTACGTCAAATTTCTGCGACATTCAAAAAATCCTCTTGAGCGAAAAGCTTCAAGCCGCGCGCCGCAAGCCAAGCTGCGTTTTCTCGCAGCCTGAAGCCTGCAGCGCGTGACTGCTTCTATCAGATATCCAGCAACAGACGAGCCGGATCTTCCAGCAGGTTCTTGATGGTCACCAGGAAGGTCACAGCTTCTTTGCCATCGATCAGACGGTGATCGTAGGACAGCGCCAGGTACATCATCGGACGGATCACGACCTGACCGTTGACGGCCATAGGACGCTGGATGATGTTGTGCATGCCCAGGATCGCGGCCTGCGGCGGGTTGACGATCGGGGTCGACATCATCGAACCGAAGGTACCACCGTTGGTGATGGTGAAGGTACCGCCGGTCATCTCTTCCATCGACAGTTTGCCGTCACGGGCTTTCTTGCCGAAGGTGGCGATGCCGCCTTCGATTTCAGCCAGGCTCATCAGTTCGGCGTTGCGCAGAACCGGCACCACCAGGCCACGGTCGCTGGAAACGGCGACACCGATGTCGGCATAACCGTGGTAGACGATGTCCGAACCGTCGATCGACGCGTTCACGGCCGGGAAGCGCTTCAGGGCTTCGGTGGCGGCTTTCACGAAGAACGACATGAAGCCCAGGCGCACGCCGTTGTGGGACTTCTCGAACAGATCCTTGTACTTCGAACGCAGGGCCATGACTTCGGTCATGTCGACTTCGTTGAAGGTGGTCAGCATCGCCATGTTCGACTGGGCTTCGACCAGACGCTCGGCGACCTTGGCACGCAGGCGGGTCATCGGAACGCGCTTCTCGACGCGGTCGCCGGCAGCGAACACCGGAGCGGCGGCGGCAGGTGCGGCAGCCTTGGCAGGTGCGGCGGCCGGAGCGGCCTTCTTGGCGGCAACGGCAGCCACCACGTCTTCCTTGGTCACGCGACCGCCCTTGCCGGTGCCGGCAACGGAAGCGATGTTGATACCGTTCTCTTCAGCCAGCTTGCGTGCGGCCGGTGCAGCGATCGGGTCGTCTTCGCCGTCGGCGGCAGCCGGGGCAGCGGCAGCGGCGGCCGGAGCAGCAGCGGCAGCAGGAGCGGCGGCGGCGGCGCCGCCTTCAACGATGGAGCCCAGCACTTCGTCGGACAGAACGGTGTCGCCTTCGTTCTTGACGATTGCGCCCAGCACGCCGTCGGCGGTGGCCAGCACTTCCAGCACGACCTTGTCGGTCTCGATGTCGACGATCAGTTCGTCACGCTTGACGGCGTCGCCCGGTTGCTTGTGCCAGGTGGCAACGGTGCCGTCGGCGACCGATTCCGGGAAAGTGGGGGCTTTGATCTCGATAGCCATTGTCTGTGGTTCCTTAAATTCGGTTTCAGGTGCGCGAAGGCGTTAAACGGTAAACGCGTCTTGCAGCAGTTGTTCCTGCTGCTCGGCGTGCATCGATGCGTAACCGCATGCAGGTGCGGCAGATGCCTCACGGCCCGCGTACTCGAGTACGAGAGACTTGTTGAGGTTGCCGACGCTGCGACGCAGGTGGTGCTGGCTGCAGTACCAGGCGCCCTGGTTCATAGGCTCTTCCTGACACCAAACGGCGTGTTTCACGTTGGTGTAAGGCGCCAGGACTTCCTTCAGGTCGTCCTCAGGGAACGGGTACAGCTGCTCGATACGCACGATGGCGATATCTTCACGACCTTCGGCACGGCGTTTTTCCAGCAGGTCGTAATAGACCTTGCCGCTGCACAGGACAACGCGCTCGACCTTTTTCGGGTCCAGTGCATCGATTTCCGGGATAACGGTCTGGAACGAGCCTTCGGCCAGATCTTCCAGAGTCGAGATGGCCAGCTTGTGGCGCAGCAGCGACTTCGGCGTCAGGACCACCAGCGGCTTGCGCAGCGGACGGATCACCTGGCGACGCAGGAGGTGGTAGATCTGGGCCGGGGTGGTCGGCATGCACACCTGGATGTTGTGCTCGGCGCACAGCTGCAGGTAACGCTCAAGGCGTGCCGAGGAGTGCTCGGGGCCCTGGCCTTCGTAGCCGTGCGGCAGCAGCATGGTCAGACCGCACAGGCGGCCCCACTTGTGCTCGCCGCTGGTGATGAACTGGTCGATCACGACCTGCGCACCGTTGGCGAAGTCGCCGAACTGGGCTTCCCATATCACCAGCGCGTTCGGCGTGGTGGTCGAGTAGCCGTATTCGAACGCCAGCACGGCCTCTTCCGACAGGAACGAGTCGTACAGCTCGAAACGCGGCTGACCTTCGAACAGATGCTTGAGCGGAACGTAGGTGCCGGCATCCTTCTGGTTGTGCAGGACGGCGTGGCGGTGCGAGAACGTGCCGCGGCCGATGTCCTGACCGGTCATGCGGATCGGGTGACCTTCGAACGCCAGGGTCGCGTACGCCATGGTTTCGGCGTAGCCCCAGTTGATCGGCAGGCCGCCGGCTTGCATCTTCTGACGGTCTTCGTAGATCTTGGCGACCTGACGCTGAACCACGAAGCCTTCCGGGATCTCCAGCAGCTTGGCGGACAGTTCCTGCAGGGTCTTCAGATCGAAGCGGGTGTCGTGACGCGCGGTCCAGGCGTGGCCCAGGTACGGACGCCAGTCGACGAACAGCTCTTTGTTCGGCTCCTTGACCAGCGACTTCACCACGTGCAGGCCGTTGTCCAGCGCGTTGCGGTACTCGTCGACCTTGGCCTGGACGCGCTCGGCGTCGAGCACACCGCTCTGGGTCAGGCGATCGGCATACAGCTCACGGGTGGTGCGCTGCTTGGTGATCTGCTGATACATCAGAGGCTGGGTGCCGCTCGGCTCGTCGGCTTCGTTGTGGCCGCGGCGACGGTAGCAGACCAGGTCGATCACCACGTCGCGCTTGAACTGCATGCGGTAGTCGATGGCCAGCTGGGTCACGAACAGCACGGCTTCCGGATCGTCGCCGTTCACGTGAAGGATCGGCGCCTGGATCATCTTCGCAACGTCGGTGGCGTACTCGGTGGAACGCGAGTCCAGCGGGTTGCTGATGGTGAAGCCGACCTGGTTGTTGATCACGATGTGCACGGTGCCGCCGGTCTTGAAACCGCGGGTCTGCGACATCTGGAAGGTTTCCATGACCACGCCCTGACCTGCGAACGCAGCGTCACCGTGGATGGAGATCGGCAGTACCTTCTCGCCGGTCGGGTCGTTGCGGCGGTCCTGACGGGCGCGTACGGAACCCTCGACCACCGGGGAAACGATTTCCAGGTGGGACGGGTTGAACGCCATCGCCAGGTGGACTTCGCCACCGGAGGTCATCACGTTGGACGAGAAGCCCTGGTGGTACTTCACGTCGCCGGAGCCCAGCTCGACCTTCTTCTTGCCTTCGAACTCGTCGAACAGCTCGCGCGGGTTCTTGCCGAAGGTGTTGACCAGCACGTTCAGACGGCCGCGGTGGGCCATGCCGATCACGACTTCCTTGGTGCCGTAGGAACCGGAGCGCTGGATCAGCTCGTCGAGCATCGGGATCAGGCTTTCGCCGCCTTCCAGACCGAAACGCTTGGTGCCCGGGTACTTGGTGCCCAGGTACTTCTCCAGGCCTTCGCCGGCGGTGACGCGCTCGAGCAGGTGGCTCTTGATGTCGGCGGAATAGGTCGGACGGCCGCGTACGCTTTCCAGACGCTGCTGGAACCACTGGCGCTGCTCGGAATCGGTGATGTGCGTAAATTCAGCGCCGATGGTGCGGCAATATGTCTGCTGCAACGCTTCGTGAATTTCGCGTAGGCTCGCCTCCTCCTTGCCGATGAACAGGTCGCCGGCACGGAAGGTCGTATCAAGATCGGCATTGGTCAAGCCGTAGTGATTGATCGACAGGTCTGCCGGTGCAGGACGCTGCCACAGCCCCAGCGGGTCAAGCTGGGCTGCCTGGTGGCCTCGCATACGGTAGGCCTGGATCAATCGCAGCACTTCAACTTGCTTCTTCTCGTGCTCACTGCTCACGCTGCCGGCGGAAACCGGCTGGGCGCGGCGCTGGTTCTTTGCCAGCAGCACGAAATGATCGCGAATCGTGGAGTGCGAAACATCGGTGGCAGAGCTGCCGTCGGCTGGCAGCTTCTGAAAGTAGGTGCGCCACTCTTCTGGCACAGCGTTAGGGTCGTGCAGGTAGAGCTCATAAAGCTCTTCCACATAGGCAGCGTTTCCACCTGAAAGGTAGGCGCTGTTCCACATGCGCTGCATCACGCTTTCTTGCATGCTTGGTCACCCTCGGTTAGGGGAACACCATCGGCGTCGACACCGAGCAAGCTTGCAGAAGTCCGAATGCAGCGACCAAAACAAGCCACTTAGGATCACACTGATAGTCCGGGTACCAGCCCGGATGCCCCTGCTTGTCTCATTTCTTCAAAAATAAGAGCCGCAGCTTTTGGCTGTTGCTCTGGTTATAGCCAGGGCGCGGGTTGAAGCCCGCGCCGAGACCTTCTACGGGTACAGCGGTGCCGCTTTTTACAGCGGCGGGTACAGCAGCTGAATCACACGCCGCTCGAGAGCAGCATGTTACGGATGTGACCGATGGCCTTAGTCGGGTTCAGGCCTTTCGGACATACGTTGACGCAGTTCATGATGCCCCGGCAGCGGAAGACGCTGAACGGGTCATCGAGCGAAGCCAGACGCTCGGAGGTCTTGGTGTCGCGGCTGTCTGCCAGGAAGCGGTACGCTTGCAGCAGGGCGGCCGGGCCCAGGAACTTGTCCGGGTTCCACCAGAAGGACGGGCAGGAGGTCGAGCAGCAGGCGCACAGGATGCACTCGTACAGACCGTCCAGCTTTTCACGCTCTTCAGGCGACTGCAGACGCTCGATGGCCGGAGCCGGCGTGTCGTTCTGCAGGAATGGCTTCACCTTCTCGTATTGCTTGTAGAAGATGCTCATATCGACGACCAGGTCACGGATGACCGGCAAACCCGGCAGCGGACGAATGACCAGCTTGTTGCCTTTCACCACGGCGGACAGCGGCGTGATGCACGCCAGGCCGTTCTTGCCGTTGATGTTCATGCCGTCGGAGCCGCAGACGCCTTCACGGCAGGAGCGACGGTAGGAGAAACCCTCGTCCTGCTCTTTGATCAGGGCCAGCACGTCCAGCACCATCAGGTCCTTGCCACCGGTATCGACCTGGAATTCCTGCATGAACGGCGCAGCGTCCTGATCAGGGTTGTAACGATAAACACTGACTTTCAACATGGCGGTCACCCTTAATAAGTCCGGACTTTAGGTTCGAAAGTCGGAACAGTCTTCGGCGAGAAGTTCACGGCACGCTTGGCGACACGTTTCTCACCCGGGAAGTACAGGGTGTGGCACAGCCAGTTTTCGTCGTCACGGTCTTCGTAGTCTTCACGGGCGTGGGCGCCGCGGGACTCTTTGCGCACTTCTGCAGCGATGGCGGTGGCTTCGGCCACTTCCAGCAGGTTCTGCAGTTCCAGCGCTTCGATACGTGCAGTGTTGAACGCCTGCGACTTATCGTTGATCTTCACGTTGGCGATGCGCTTGCGCAGCTCGGCGAGCTGAGCGATGCCCTTCTGCATGTATTCGCCGGTGCGGAACACGCCGAAGTAGTTCTGCATGCAGCTTTGCAGCTCGCGACGCAGGGTGGCGACGTCTTCGCCGTCGGTGCGGTTGTTCAGCGCGTTCAGACGGGCCAGCGCGGCTTCGATGTCGGCCTCGGTGGCGTCGTCGTATTCGATGCCGTCGGTCAGCGCCTTCTCCAGGTGCAGGCCGGCAGCGCGGCCGAACACCACCAGGTCGAGCAGCGAGTTGCCGCCCAGACGGTTGGCGCCGTGAACCGATACGCAAGCCACTTCACCCACAGCGAACAGACCAGGAATGATCTTGTCCGTGCCGTCGGCGTCCTGGGTGATCGCCTGGCCATGGATGTTGGTGGCAACGCCGCCCATCATGTAGTGGCAGGTCGGAACGACCGGAACCGGAGCGACGACCGGGTCAACGTGGGCGAAGGTCTTCGACAGTTCGCAGATGCCTGGCAGACGGCTGTGCAGCACTTCCTCGCCCAGGTGGTCGAGTTTGAGCATCACGTGGTCGCCGTTCGGACCGCAACCGTTGCCGGCGATGATCTCTTTGACCATCGAACGGGCAACCACGTCGCGACCGGCCAGGTCTTTGGCGTTCGGAGCGTAGCGCTCCATGAAACGCTCGCCGTGCTTGTTGATGAGGTAACCACCCTCACCGCGGCAGCCTTCGGTGACCAGTACGCCGGCGCCGGCGATGCCGGTCGGGTGGAACTGCCACATTTCGATGTCCTGCACCGGCACGCCGGCACGCAGGGCCATGCCCACGCCGTCACCGGTGTTGATCAGGGCGTTGGTGGTCGAAGCGTAGATGCGGCCTGCACCGCCGGTCGCCAGCACGGTGGCTTTCGAACGGATGTAGGTGGTTTCGCCGGTCTCGATGCAGATGGCGATCACGCCGACGAACTCGCCTTCCTGGTTCTTCACCAGATCGACAGCGTAGTACTCGTTCAGGAACGTGGTGCCGGCTTTCAGGTTGCCCTGATAGAGGGTGTGCAGCAGCGCGTGGCCGGTACGGTCGGACGCGGCGCAGGTACGGGCAGCCTGCCCGCCCTTGCCGTAGTCCTTGGACTGACCGCCGAACGGACGCTGGTAGATGCGGCCGGTCTCGGTGCGGGAGAACGGCAGACCCATGTGGTCCAGCTCGAACACGGCGGCAGGGCCTTCCTGACACATGTATTCGATCGCGTCCTGGTCACCGATGTAGTCGGAGCCCTTGACGGTGTCGTACATGTGCCAGCGCCAGTCGTCGTTCGGGTCGGCCGAAGCGATGGCGCAGGTGATGCCGCCCTGGGCGGACACGGTGTGCGAACGGGTCGGGAAGACCTTGGTGATCACGGCAGTCTTGTGACCGCCTTGCGCCAGTTGCAGCGCAGCGCGCATGCCGGCGCCGCCGCCGCCAATGATGATGGCGTCGAAAGAAATCGTTGGAATGTTAGCCATGAATCAGATACCCCAGAGAATCTGCACACCCCAGACGAAGTAAGCGAACATCGCGACGCCGCATACCGCCTGGAAAAGGAAACGCACTGCAGTCGCGGACTTGCCCAGCGCCATCGGCGTCAGGTAGTCGGTCGCGATGGTCCACATGCCGACCCAGGCGTGGGCGCCGAGGGCAACGAGGGCCAGGAGACTGAAGATACGCATCGCATTGTGGGCGAACAGACCGTGCCATTGCTCATAGCCGATGCCGGGGTTCGCGGCGAGGTAGCCGATCAGAAAAATGAAATAAGCCGCGAGAACGACCGCAGACACACGCTGTGCCATCCAGTCATAGAGGCCCGAACGCGAAAGATTCGTAACGCTGGTTACCATATCCAAACTCCTGCCAGAACGATCAGCACCACGGAAACGGCGATGATGAGTTTCGAGCCCAGGCGGCCGCCTTCCAGCGTCTCACCGATGCCCATGTCCATGATCAAGTGGCGCACACCGGCAACCAGGTGATACAGCAGAGCGGACAGGAGGCCCCATGCTACGAACTTGGCCAGCGGGCTGGTCAAGCATGCCTTCACTTCGACATATCCTTCCTCGGAACCCAAGGACTTGCCCAATGCGTAAAGCATGATGCCGAGGCCCAGGAAGAGGATGATGCCGGAAACACGGTGAAGGAACGACGTAACGCCGGTGATGGGGAGTTTGATGGTCCTTAGGTCTAGGTTTACAGGTCGTTGGCTTTTCACGGCTTTTTTTTCACACTGAAGAGCCCCTAACAATCAGGGCAAAGTTGTTGGGGAGTGCACTGGTCAGGTAACCACCACCCAGGGATGCGACCCCCAATGAAAGCAAGCCCAAAAGCCCTTGGCGGTCGGTCGCCGAGTATAGACAGTTAGGCTACTAATGACAACGCAATCACCTACCCCCAATAGCGGATTGCACAACGCCCATAAAAGGCGTAAATGGCAGGCAATTTCGAGGAAAAAGTCTGCTTAAAGCCTTCTGGAGCAAGACTTTAGGCAAATTGACATTCGAATTTATCTCACTATAGTGGTGCGGGCCCTGCGTGGGGGGTCTGTCTGATGATTTCAAGCATAAATAGGAGGCCACATGGCTGACAAAAAAGCGCAGTTGATCATCGAGGGCGCAGCCCCCGTCGAGCTGCCCATTTTAACCGGCACCGTTGGTCCCGATGTTATCGATGTTCGGGGCCTGACGGCCACGGGCCGCTTCACGTTCGACCCAGGCTTCATGTCGACCGCCTCGTGCGAATCGAAGATCACCTATATCGACGGCGACAACGGCATCCTGCTGCACCGCGGCTACCCGATCGAACAGCTGGCCGAAAAGTCGGACTACCTGGAAACCTGCTACCTGCTGCTCAACGGCGAACTGCCGACCGCAGAACAGAAGGCCCAGTTCGTCGGCACCGTCAAGAACCACACCATGGTTCACGAGCAGCTGAAGACCTTCTTCAACGGCTTCCGCCGCGACGCCCACCCGATGGCCGTCATGTGCGGCGTGGTCGGCGCCCTCTCCGCCTTCTACCACGACTCCCTGGACATCAATAACCCGCAGCATCGCGAAATCTCCGCGATCCGCCTGGTCGCCAAGATGCCGACCCTGGCCGCGATGGTCTACAAGTACTCCATGGGCCAGCCGATGATGTACCCGCGCAACGACCTGTCGTACGCGGAGAACTTCCTGCACATGATGTTCAACACCCCGTGCGAGATCAAACCGATCAGCCCGGTGCTTGCCAAGGCCATGGACCGGATCTTCATCCTCCACGCCGACCACGAGCAGAACGCCTCGACCTCCACCGTGCGTCTGGCCGGCTCCTCGGGCGCCAACCCGTTCGCCTGCATCGCCGCCGGTATCGCCGCGCTGTGGGGCCCTGCCCACGGCGGTGCGAACGAAGCCGTGCTGACCATGCTCGATGAGATCGGCGACGTGTCGAACATCGACAAGTTCATCGCCAAGGCCAAGGACAAGAACGATCCGTTCAAGCTGATGGGCTTCGGTCACCGCGTCTACAAGAACCGCGACCCGCGCGCCACCGTGATGAAGCAGACCTGCGACGAAGTGCTGAAAGAACTGGGCATCCAGAACGATCCGCAACTCGAGCTGGCCATGCGCCTGGAAGAGATCGCCCTGACCGATCCGTACTTCATCGAGCGCTCGCTGTACCCGAACGTCGACTTCTACTCGGGGATCATCCTCAAGGCGATCGGCATTCCGACCAGCATGT
This sequence comes from Pseudomonas sp. B7(2017), assembly GCF_002112745.1. Classification (NCBI taxonomy): domain Bacteria; kingdom Pseudomonadati; phylum Pseudomonadota; class Gammaproteobacteria; order Pseudomonadales; family Pseudomonadaceae; genus Pseudomonas; species Pseudomonas sp. B7(2017). The sequence goes on from NZ_NEIP01000005.1 coordinate 287,156, forward strand.
TCACCGTGATCTTCGCCCTGGCCCGCACCGTCGGCTGGATCTCCCACTGGAAGGAAATGCTCTCCAGCCCGTACAAGATCGGCCGTCCGCGCCAGCTGTACACCGGCTACGAGTCGCGTGACATCACCAAGCTGGAAGACCGCAAATAAGACCTGTCTTGCGATAACGTCTTAGGCAGCACCCGAAACGGCCCCCATGAGAATGGGGGCCGTTTTGTTTTCCGGGCCTGGCCTTACCAGCGCTATCGCCAGCAGGCTGGCTCCCACAAAGGCCCAAGGCGCACACGAACGCTGCACAACACCACAAAACCCTGTGGGAGCCAGCCTGCTGGCGATGAGGCCGGCACATCCCCCACAGCCATCACGCCCTCCGCCCTTTCCCAGCAGCAAAAAAATGCCCCGATCTCTCGACCGGGGCATTTCACTTGCAGCTCAAGGCTTGTAGCTTGCGGCAGCCGTCAGTGCGACACCGCCCCGCTCGCCCCCAGACCGGTCTGCGAACGCACGAACTGCGGGAAGAACAGCGCACGCTCGTTCTCTGCGGCGGCCGACTTGTCGGTGACCGAGAAGAACCAGATGCCGATGAACGCGATGATCATCGAGAACAGCGCCGGGTACTCGTACGGGAAGATCGCCTTCTCGTTGTGCAGGATCTGCACCCAGATGGTCGGGCCGAGGATCATCAGGCCCACCGCGCTGACCAGGCCCAGCCAGCCGCCGATCATGGCGCCGCGGGTGGTGAGGCGCTTCCAGTACATCGAAAGCAGCAGCACCGGGAAGTTGCAGCTGGCCGCGATGGAGAACGCCAGGCCGACCATGAACGCGATGTTCTGGCTTTCGAACAGGATGCCCAGGCCGATGGCCAGGATGCCCAGCGTCACGGTGGTGATCTTCGAGACGCGGATCTCGTCCTTCTCGTTGGCCTTGCCCTTCTTGATCACGCTGGCGTACAGGTCATGGGACACCGCCGAGGCGCCGGCCAGGGTCAGGCCCGCCACCACCGCCAGGATGGTCGCGAACGCCACCGCCGAGATGAAGCCCAGGAACACGCTGCCGCCCACGGCATTGGCCAGGTGCACCGCCGCCATGTTGTTGCCGCCGAGCAGCGCGCCCGCCGCGTCCTTGAACGCCGGGTTGGTGCTGACCAGAAGGATCGCGCCGAAACCGATGATGAAGGTCAGGATGTAGAAGTAGCCGATGAAACCGGTGGCGTACAGCACGCTCTTGCGCGCTTCCTTGGCGTCGCTCACGGTGAAGAAGCGCATCAGGATGTGCGGCAGGCCGGCGGTGCCGAACATCAGCGCCAGGCCGAGGGAGAACGCCGAGATCGGATCCTTCACCAGGCCGCCCGGGCTCATGATCGCCTCACCCTTGGCGTGGACCTTCACCGCCTCGGAGAACAGGGTGTTGAAGTCGAAGTTGACGTACTTCATCACCATCAGCGCCATGAACGAGGCGCCGGACAGCAGCAGCACCGCCTTGATGATCTGCACCCAGGTGGTCGCCAGCATGCCGCCGAACAGCACGTACAGGCACATCAGGATACCGACCAGGATCACCGCGACGTGGTAGTCGAGGCCGAACAGCAGCTGGATCAGCTTGCCGGCGCCGACCATCTGCGCGATCAGGTAGAACGCCACCACCACCAGCGAACCGCAGGCCGACAACGTGCGGATCTGGGTCTGACCCAGGCGGTAGGACGCCACGTCGGCAAAGGTGTACTTGCCCAGGTTGCGCAGGCGCTCGGCGATCAGGAACAGGATGATCGGCCAGCCCACCAGAAAGCCGATCGAGTAGATCAGGCCGTCGTAGCCGGAAGTGAACACCAGCGCGGAAATCCCCAGGAAGGACGCCGCCGACATGTAGTCCCCGGCAATCGCCAGGCCGTTCTGGAAACCGGTGATCTTGCCGCCGGCGGCATAGTAGTCGGCCGCCGACTTGTTGCGCTTCGATGCCCAGTAGGTGATGCACAGGGTCGCGCCGACGAACACCACGAACATGACGATCGCGGAGACGTTCAGCGGTTGCTTGTGGACTTCGCCGGTCAGGGCGTCGGCGGCCCAGACGGCCGGCGCGAATGCAGAGATGCTCAGAAGAGCCAGTAGACGCCGGATCATTGCTGAGCCTCCTTGAGGATCGCGTTGTTCAGGTCGTCGAACTCGCCGTTGGCGCGACGCACGTAGATGCCGGTCAGGATGAAGGCCGAGACGATCAGCCCCACGCCGATGGGGATGCCCCAGGTGATGGACGAGCCGGCGCTGACCTTGGCGCCGAGCACCTGCGGACCGTAGGCGATGAGCAGGATGAAGCCGGAGTAGAGCCCTAGCATGATCGCCGAGAGTATCCAGGCGAACCGTTCCCTTTTCTTCACCAGCTCCTTGAAGCGCGGGCTGTTCTGAATCGAGAGGTAAATGCTGTCGTTCATTGTTGTTATCCTCGCAGCACAGATTTTTATTTTTGGAACATATCCACTGTATGCGGCTGCGGGAGAGCTTCCAGACGACCTTAGTAGTAGATGCCCATGACACTTTTGCCATTTTTGAGCACACACAAAAAACTGTGGGAGCGGGCTTGCCCGCGATGGCGTCGTGTCAGCCGAATGATCAGTCAACCGACAGAACGCTATCGCGGGCAAGCCCGCTCCCACAGGGTGTGCGGTATTGAGGTTACTTAGTCCAGTCGGCCACACGCTCCGGATGCTTGGCCACCCAGTCCTTGGCCGCCGCCTCAGGCTTGGCGCCGTCCTGGATCGCCAGCATGACCTGGCCGATCTCGTCCTTCGACGCCCACTGGAAATTCTTCAGGAACTTGGCGACTTCCGGCGCCTTGGCGTCCAGTTCTTTGCTGCCGATGCTGTTCACGGTCTCCGCCGCGCCGTACACGCCTTTCGGATCTTCGAGGAAGCGCAGCTTCCACTTGGCGAACATCCAGTGCGGCACCCAGCCGGTCACGGCGATGGATTCGTTCTTCTTCTCGGCACGGGTCAGCTCGGCGATCATGCCGGCGCCGGAACTGGCCTTGAGCTGATAGCCGGTCAGGCCGTAGTCCTTGATGGCCTGGTCGGTCTTGAGCATCACGCCTGAGCCGGCGTCGATGCCGACGATGCGCTTCTTGAAGCTGTCGTCGGTCTTCAGGTCTTCGATGGACTGGGCCTTCACGTACTCCGGCACGATCAGGCCGATCTTCGCGTCCTTGAAGTTGGGGCCGTAGTCGACGACCAGATCCTTGTTCTTGGCCCAGTATTCGCCGTGGGTCACCGGCAGCCAGGCCGAGAGCATGGCGTCGAGTTTACCGGTGGCGACACCCTGCCACATGATCCCGGTGGCGACGGCTTGCAGCTTCACGTCGTAGCCGAGTTTCTGCTTGATCACTTCGGCGGCCACGTGGGTGGTCGCGACGCTGTCGGACCAGCCGTCAACGTAACCGATGTTCAGTGTCTGTTTTTCAGCGCTGGCGAAAGTGGAGCCCATCGCAAGCGCCAGGGCGGCACCTGCGGCTAAAAGTCGTCGCATTTTCATCGTTACTTCCCCGAAATGCTGCGTCCGACGGATGCCGGACGGCGTCAACGTATTGTTATGGTGCACGGCGCCCCCATCACGCCTGACCGCAAACTCGTTCGAACATCAGCGGAGCACTGACGGCTTCGATCATCAACCCGGCGCCCCGCACGACCTGCTCTGCCAGCGACCTCGACGCAACGAGAAACGACATCAGAAGGCCATTAACCCGGCGCCGCAAAAACGTCTCGTGCAAACCGCCCGAACCTTGCATGCCAGAGCCCCGCAACCTGCAACCCGGGCCCGAATGCAGGTAAGATGCGTCGCTTTGCAGCCACCCGGCCCGACCATGTCCGCGACGTCCCGTTTCCCGATCCTTCCTTATCTGTGCGCCTGCCTGCTCGGCCTGCTCGCCCTGTGCGGCTTCTGGTACGGCCTGGGCAAACCGGCCGTCCTGCCGGACGCCGCCAGCGCGACCCACAAGCTGCAATGCGCGTCCTACACGCCGTTCGACAAGGATCAGTCGCCGTTCGACGTGCCGTTCAAGCTGCGCCCGGAGCGCATGGACGCCGACCTCGCCCTGCTCGCCACCCGCTTCCAGTGCATCCGCACCTATTCCATGACCGGCCTCGAAGCCCTGCCGGCACTGGCGCGCAAGCACGGCCTGAAGCTGATGATCGGCGCCTGGGTCAACAGCAACCCGGTGGACACCGAAAAGGAAGTCGACCTGCTGATCGCCTCGGCCAACGCCAACCCCGACGTGGTCAGCGCGGTGATCGTCGGCAACGAAGCGCTGCTGCGCAAGGAAGTCACCGGGGCCCAGCTCGCGCGGCTGATCAACAAGGTGAAAGGCCAGGTCAAGCAACCGGTGACCTACGCCGATGTCTGGGAGTTCTGGCTCAAGCACCCGGAAATCGCGCCGGCGGTGGATTTCCTCACCATCCATTTGCTGCCGTACTGGGAGGACGAGCCGTCGAACATCGACGCCGCCTTGCAGCACGTGGCAGACGTACGCCAGGTGTTCGGCAACCAGTTCGCGCCCAAGGACGTGCTCATCGGCGAGACCGGTTGGCCGAGCGAGGGTCGCCAGCGCGAGACCGCCGTGCCGAGCCGGGTCAACGAGGCCAAGTTCATCCGCGGCTTTGTCGCGATGGCCGAAAAGGAAGGCTGGCGCTACAACCTGATCGAAGCCTTCGACCAGCCGTGGAAGCGCGCGAGCGAAGGCGCGGTGGGCGGTTACTGGGGGCTGTTCGATGCCGATCGCCAGGACAAGGGCGTGCTGGAGGGGCCCGTGACCAACGTGCCGTACTGGAAGCACTGGCTGGCGGCGGGCGGGCTGATGTTCCTGGGTACGCTGCTCCTGGGCGGGCGCGTGCGCAGCACCCGGGCGGCGCTGGTGCTGCCGTTGCTGGGGGCGCTGGCGGCCTGCGCCATCGGCGCTTGGGGCGACCTGGCGCAGGTGACGGCACGGTTTGCCGGCGAATGGCTGTGGGCCGGCTTGCTGGCCGGGCTGAACCTGCTGGTCCTCGCCCACGCCGCGCTGGGCCTGAGCACCCGTGATGGCTGGCGCGGGCGTTGGTTCGACGCATTGGAGCGCCGCGCCGGATGGCTGGTGGCGGCCGCCGGTTTCGCGGCGGCGGTGATGATGCTGGAGCTGGTGTTCGACCCGCGCTACCGCAGCTTCCCCAGCGCCGCGTTCGTGGTACCGGCGCTGGTGTACCTGTGCCGCCCGGTGCGTGTGCCGCGTCGCGAAATCGCCCTGCTCACCTTCATCGTCGGTGCCGGTATCGCGCCGCAGCTGTTCCGTGAAGGGCTGCAGAACCAGCAGGCCTGGGGCTGGGCGCTGGTCAGCGGGTTGATGGTCGTTGCCTTGTGGCGGTGCCTGCGGGTTCGCCAGGGCTGAGCTTCGCCGCCTTCAACGACCTCATCGCGAGCAGGCTCGCTCCTACACTGGATCGAGATTCCCACGACAATCCTTGTGGGAGCCAGCCAGCCTGCTGGCGATGGCGCCAGCAGGCTGGCTGGCCGGGCACGTCAGGCGCTGCGGGGCTCCCGGACCAGCCGCAGCCCGGCGATCACCACCGCGAACACCGCCAGCGTCGTGTTGTACAGCGCCAGCGCCGGCAGCCCGAACGCCAGCGCCAGCACCGCCAGCCACCACCCTGCCCGTCCCGGCAGGACGAACCCGGCCACCGCCGTCGCGACAGCCGCCCAGCCCAGCGCCTTGAAGTGAATCAGCAGGCCCAGGCTCGAGCGCACCTGGCACTCCCAACGGCTCGCCTCATCGGCACAGATGCCGACCCACTGCCCGTCCTCCATGAAGCCGTAACGCGCGGCGTAACTGGCGGCGAACCACAACGGCAGCAGAACGAGCAGCGACAGCACCGGCAGGCGGCGGGACATGGAACACTCCAATCAACAAAAAACCGGCGGCCAGCTTAATCCGCCGGCCATCTTATGCAAGGACTAACAACACTTAACTGGCCTTCCCGTCCGCCCCGCGTGTATCGTCCGGCTACCATTACCCCGAATTCCGTCCGCTGGGTCGCACAGCGTGGCACTTTGACGCAAATCCAGTGGTCATAGCCTGCGAACCTCTTTCGGCACCTTCCTTTTAAGGGATCCAGTCATGCTCCGTTCCTTGCGCTTCGCCGCCCTGTTAGGCGGCCTTATCCTGAGTGCGTCCGCGCCGGCGGCGGAAATCGACGCCGCCAGCTATGGCTACCCCTTGACCAACCCGTTCGAAGCGACCATCGCCACCACCCCGCCGGATCTGCGCCCGGACCTGCCGTCGGACGACGACATCCGCCAGTCCGACCGCAGCGTCACCCTGCGCCCCGAACGCGAATTCATCCTGCCGGACAACTTCTGGCCGGTGAAGAAACTCACCTACCGCATCGCCACCCAGGACAAGGCCGCCCCGCTGATCTTCCTGATCGCCGGCACCGGCGCGCGCTACGACAGCACCCTCAACGAGTACCTCAAGAAGCTCTACTACAAGGCCGGCTACCACGTGGTGCAGCTGTCGTCGCCGACCAGCTTCGACTTCATGAGCGCCGCCTCGCGCTTCGCCACGCCCGGCGTGACCAAGGAAGACGCCGAGGACATGTACCGGGTGATGCAGGCCGTGCGGGCGCAGAACCCGAAAGTGCCGGTCACCGACTACTTCCTGAGCGGCTACAGCCTCGGTGCGCTGGACGCGGCCTTCGTCGCCCACCTGGACGAGACCCGGCGCAGCTTCAATTTCAAGAAGGTCCTGCTGCTCAACCCGCCAGTCAACCTCTACACCTCGGTGACCAACCTCGACAAACTGGTGCAGACCGAGGTCAAGGGCATCAACAACAGCACCACCTTCTATGAGCTGGTGCTGGGCAAGCTGACCCGCTACTTCCAGCAGAAGGGCTACATCGACCTCAACGATGCCCTGCTCTACGACTTCCAGCAGTCCAAGCAGCACCTGAGCAACGAGCAGATGGCGATGCTGATCGGCACCTCGTTCCGCTTCTCGGCGGCGGACATCGCGTTCACCTCCGACCTGATCAACCGTCGCGGCCTGATCACCCCGCCGAAGTTCCCCATCACCGAGGGCACCAGCCTGACGCCGTTCCTCAAGCGTGCGCTGCAATGCGACTTCGACTGCTACATCACCGAACAGGTGATCCCGATGTGGCGCGCCCGCACCGACGGCGGCAGCGTGCTGCAGCTGATCGACCAGGTCAGCCTCTACGCGCTCAAGGACTACCTGCACGACAGCCCGAAAATCGCCGTGATGCACAACGCCGACGACGTGATCCTCGGCCCCGGCGACCTCGGGTTCCTGCGCAGGACCTTCGGCGACCGCCTGACCGTTTACCCGCTGGGCGGCCATTGCGGCAACCTTAACTACCGCGTCAACAGCGACGCCATGCTGGAGTTCTTCCGTGGCTAAATATCTTCTGCTGACCGCAGCGCTCCTCTGCGCAGGCATGGCCCAGGCCGACAACAGCAAGGCCAACGCACCGGTGGTGGTCGACAGCGACGGCTTCAAGGAGCCGCTGTCGAAACTCAAGTTCAACCCGGGCCTGGATCAGCGCGAGTTCGAGCGCTCGACGCTCAGCGCGCTGAACGTCTACGACCCGCTGGAGGAATGGAACCGCCGGGTCTACCACTTCAACTACCGTTTCGACCAATGGGTGTTCCTGCCGGTGGTCGACGGTTACCGCTACATCACGCCGGGTTTCGTGCGCACCGGCGTCAGCAACTTCTTCAACAACCTGGGCGATGTGCCGAACCTGATGAACAGCCTGCTGCAGTTCAAGGGCAAGCGCTCGATGGAGATCACCGCCCGCCTGCTGCTCAACACCACCATCGGCATCGCCGGCCTGTGGGATCCGGCCACCGCCATGGGCCTGCAGCGCCAGAGCGAAGACTTCGGCCAGACCCTGGGCTTCTACGGCGTACCGGGCGGCGCCTATTTCGTGCTGCCGATCCTCGGCCCGTCGAACCTGCGCGACACCGCCGGCCTGGCGGTGGACTTCAGCGCGGAGTCGGCGATCAACTTCCTCAACGTCTCCCAGGTCAGCGAAAACCACCCGGAAATCTGGGCGTTGCGCGCCGTCGACAAGCGCTACCAGACCCGCTTCCGCTACGGCCAGATGAACTCGCCGTTCGAGTACGAGAAGGTGCGCTACGTGTACACCGAATCGCGCAAGCTGCAGATCGCCGAGTAACCTCGGCGGCAACGAAAAAGGGCCATCCGACGCGCATCGGATGGCCCTTTTTCATGTCACTCAACCCTGTAGGAGCCAGCCTGCTGGCGATGAGGCCATGTCATTCACCCAGGCCCGGACTGACACACCGCCATCGCCGGCAGACCGGCCCCACAGAGGTCATGCGATCACCCTTTGATCGCCCGCCAGAGCTTGCCCACCACCGAGACCACCGCCAGCACCACCGCGCCCGCGACGATCCCCGCTGCGCCGTTCAACAGCAGCGGCACCGCGAACCCGGCGCCGCCAGCCGCCGCGCCCACGCTTTCGATCCAGTGATGCACCGCCGGCACGCCGTGGGTCAGGATGCCGCCGCCGACCAAGAACATCGCCGCCGTACCGACCACCGACAAGCCCTTCATCATGTACGGCGCCGCGCGCAGGATGCCGTTGCCGACGGTCTTGGCCATCTGCGCAGGCTTCTGGGTCAGCCACAGGCCCAGGTCGTCGAGCTTGACGATGCCGGCCACCAGGCCGTAAACGCCCACGGTCATGACCACGGCGATGCCCGACATCACGATCACCTGCTGGGTCAGCGAGGCGTCGGCGACGGTGCCGAGGGTGATGGCGATGATTTCCGCCGAAAGGATGAAGTCGGTGCGGATCGCGCCCTTGATCTTGTCCTTCTCGTAGGCCACCAGGTCAGTCGCCGGGTTGGCCACGGCCTCCGTCAACTGCGCGTGCCCGGCTTCGTCCTCGGCCTCGCTGTGCAGGAACTTGTGCGCCAGTTTCTCGAACCCCTCGAAACACAGGTACGCGCCGCCGACCATCAGCAGCGGCGTCACCAGCCACGGCACGAACGCACTGATCGCCAGGGCCGACGGCACCAGGATCAGCTTGTTGACGAACGACCCCTTGGCCACCGCCCACACCACGGGGATTTCCCGCTCGGCCCGCACGCCGGAGACTTGCTGGGCATTGAGAGCCAGATCATCGCCGAGCACCCCGGCGGTCTTCTTGGCGGCCATCTTGCTCATCAGCGCCACATCGTCCAGCACGGTGGCGATGTCATCGATGAGCACCAGCAGACTGCTTCCTGCCATGAATCATGTTTCCTTTTGTGAATAATGCTGCGCAGCATACGCGACCGCAGGCCACACGGGGCATTGTTGAGCGCCGCGCGAGGCCGGTGCTACCATGCGCAACCGCCAGAACAGGCAAGGAACCACCGGGTTTATGAGCACAATCCGCGAGCGCAACAAAGAACTGATCCTGCGTGCCGCCAGTGAGGAATTCGCCGACAAGGGCTTCGCGGCGACCAAAACCAGCGACATCGCCGCCAAGGCGGGACTGCCCAAGCCCAACGTCTACTACTACTTCAAGTCCAAGGAAAACCTCTACCGCGAGGTGCTCGAAAGCATCATCGTGCCGATCCTCCAGGCCTCGACCCCGTTCAACCCGGACGGCGTGCCCAGCGAAGTGCTCAGCGGCTACATCCGCTCCAAGATCCGCATCTCCCGCGACCTGCCCTTCGCCTCCAAGGTGTTCGCCAGCGAAATCATGCACGGCGCCCCACACCTGAGCGCCGACCTGGTCGAACAGCTCAACGGCCAGGCCAAGCACAACATCGACTGCATCCAGACCTGGATCGACCGCGGCCAGATCGCCCCGGTCGACCCCAACCACCTGATGTTCAGCATCTGGGCCGCGACCCAGACCTACGCCGACTTCGACTGGCAGATCTCCGCCGTCACCGGCAAGGACAAGCTCGACGAAGCCGACTATGAAGCGGCGGCGCAGACGATCATCCGGCTGGTGCTCAAGGGGTGCGAGCCGGATCTGTGAGACCGTGGCGCGGCTATCGCGAGCAGGGCTCACTCCTACAGGGGAACGCATTCCAAGTGTAGGAGTGAGCCCTGCTCGCGATGGAGGCAACTCGGTTTCAGCTCAAACCCAAATCGCATCCCACAGCGGATAATCGCCAAGCTTCTTCACCAGCCCTGCACGCAAAGGGTTGGCAACGATGTACCGCGCCACTTTGACCAAATCATCCTCTTGCCGCAGCGCCCGGTCATGAAAGCCTCTCTGCCAAAGCGATTTACTCTCTGCAGTAGCCTGCCTGACCGCTTTGGTACTCAGCGATTTGGTTTTTTGCATCAGCTCACTCAAAGATCCCTGTTGCAACTCTATCAACCAATGAAAATGGTCTGGCATGACCACCCAGGCCAGTGAATTCGCCAGGCCTGAGTTCTGTGCATTGCGAAACTGATCGACGACCAGCCTGCCCAAGGTGAAGTCCCTGAACATCGGTTGTCGCTGATGCGGGTTGGTTGTTAATAGGTAAATGCGGCTGGTTTCGGCATAGCGTCCGACTCGCAATCGATGTGCAGCGGGTAGATCCGGCATTCCTTTGCCCTCCATGATCAGGTCATGAAAGGCTAGTTCTGTGTATTCAGGTCAGAGGTACAGAGTGTTGGCAGGATGTGTCTGGTAAATCGCTATCGCGAGCAGGCTCACTCCTACAGAGGATTTGTGGTGTTCACACATTTTGTGTCCACCCACGATCACTGTAGGAGTGAGCCTGCTCGCGATAGCGGTTAATCAGTCAACGCAGATTCAAGCCACCACCCCCGCATCCGCCCGCAGGTCCAGCGCCTCGACCGCCTTGATCGCCACCTGCTCGTCCACATCCGACAGATCGCCGCTGATGCCGATCGCACCCAGCACGTTCCCCGCCTGATCGCGGATCAGCACGCCGCCCGGCGCGGGTACCACGCTGCCCTGGCCCATGCTGTTGAGCGCGGCGATGAACGCCGGGCGCTGCTGGGCGTCGAGCGCCAGCAGGCGCGACCCCTTGCCCAGGGCGATGGCGCCCCAGGCCTTGCCGATGGCGATGTCCGGGCGCAGCAGGCTTGCGCCGTCCTCACGCTGCAGGGTGACCAGATGGCCGCCGGCGTCGAGCACCGCGACCGTCAGCGGCGCGGCGGAGATCGCCCGCCCTGCGCCGATGGCTTCGTTGACCAGGTTGACTGCGGTTTTCAAGGTTAAAGCGCTCATGGTGCCGTCCTCATTTTGTTATTGGGAAAGCCGTTGGGCTGCGCGCTTGTGCCGCAGTCCGATGCAACAAATAGAACACAATGAATAATTTATTTGTATACAATAATTCTCAAAAATCGCCACATGCGACGAAAAGCCACAGCAGAATCGGCTTCCGACGAATGAAACGGGTGCTTGAGAAAATGGATTGACCTGTATCGCTCGCCGTGAATACACTCTGTGCAAAGCCACTTGTATACAATTACAAAACGTAAAGAGGCACAAAACCATGAGCAAAATGAGAGCAATCGAAGCCGCCGTTCTGGTGATGCGCCGCGAAGGGGTCGATACCGCTTTTGGCATTCCGGGCGCGGCGATCAACCCGCTGTATTCCGCCCTGCAAAAAGTCGGCGGCATCGATCACGTCCTCGCCCGCCACGTCGAGGGCGCCTCGCACATGGCCGAGGGCTACACCCGCACCAAGGCCGGCAACATCGGCGTGTGCATCGGCACCTCCGGCCCCGCCGGCACCGACATGGTCACCGGCCTCTACAGCGCCTCCGCCGACTCGATCCCGATCCTCTGCATCACCGGGCAAGCGCCACGCGCCCGCCTGCACAAGGAAGATTTCCAGGCCGTCGACATCACCAGCATCGTCAAGCCGGTGACCAAGTGGGCGACCACGGTCCTGGAGCCGGGCCAGGTGCCTTACGCGTTCCAGAAGGCCTTCTACGAAATGCGCTCCGGCCGTCCGGGCCCGGTGCTGATCGACCTGCCGTTCGACGTGCAGATGGCCGAAATCGAATTCGACATCGACGCCTACCAGCCGCTGCCGCTGCTCAAGCCGAGCGCCACCCGCGTGCAGGCCGAGAAGGCCCTGGCCCTGCTCGACCAGGCCGAGCGTCCGTTGCTGGTGGCCGGCGGCGGCATCATCAACGCCGACGCCAGCGAACTGCTGGTGGAATTCGCCGAGCTGACCGGCATTCCGGTGATCCCGACCCTGATGGGCTGGGGCACCATCCCGGACGACCACCCGCTGATGGTGGGCATGGTCGGCCTGCAGACCTCGCACCGCTACGGCAACGCGACGATGCTCAAGTCCGACGCCGTGCTGGGCATCGGCAACCGCTGGGCCAACCGCCACACCGGTTCGGTGGACGTCTATACCGAAGGCCGCAAGTTCATCCACGTGGACATCGAACCGACCCAGATCGGCCGCGTGTTCACCCCGGACCAGGGCATCGTCTCCGACGCCGCCAGCGCGCTGACCGTGTTCATCGAAGTCGCCCGCGAGTGGCAAGCCGCGGGCAAGCTGAAGAACCGCAGCGCCTGGCTGCAAGATTGCCAGCAGCGCAAGGCCAGCCTGCAGCGCAAGACCCACTTCGACAACGTGCCGGTCAAGCCGCAGCGCGTGTACGAAGAAATGAACCAGGTGTTCGGCAAAGACACCTGCTACGTCAGCACCATCGGCCTGTCGCAGATCGCCGGCGCGCAGTTCCTGCACGTCTACAAGCCGCGTCACTGGATCAACTGCGGCCAGGCCGGCCCGTTGGGCTGGACCATCCCGGCGGCGCTGGGCGTGGTGAAGGCCGATCCGAACCGCAAAGTCGTGGCCCTGTCGGGGGACTATGACTTCCAGTTCATGATCGAGGAGCTGGCGGTCGGCGCTCAGTTCAAACTGCCTTACATCCACGTCGTGGTGAACAACTCGTACCTGGGGCTGATCCGTCAGGCCCAGCGTGGGTTCGATATGGACTATTGCGTGCAGCTGTCCTTCGATAACCTGAACGCGCCGGAGCTCAACGGTTACGGCGTCGACCACGTCGCGGTCGCCGAAGGCCTCGGCTGCAAGGCCCTGCGCGTGTTCGAACCGGCCGGCATCGCCCCGGCCCTGCGCCAGGCCGAACAGTTGATCGAAGAGTTCAAGGTGCCGGTGATCGTCGAGATCATCCTGGAGCGTGTGACCAACATCTCCATGGGCACCGAGATCAACGCCGTCAACGAATTCGAAGACCTGGCGCTGGTCGGCAACGATGCACCGACGGCGATCTCGCTGCTCGATTAACGGCTGACCGCTTTCCCGGTAGGAGCGAGCCTGCTCGCGATGAGGCCGGCACATCCGACATGGATGTTGTCCGGGCCATCGCTGTCGCCAGCAGGCTGGCTCCCACAGGGGACCTGCACATACTTAAGGGAGACCACCATGCCGCGTTTCGCAGCCAACCTGTCCATGCTGTTCACCGAACAGGATTTCCTCGCCCGTTTCGACGCCGCCGCCAAGGCCGGCTTCAGCGGCGTCGAATACCTGTTCCCCTATGATTTCAGCTCGGCCGAGATCAAGGCCAAGCTCGACGCCAACGGTCTGACCCAAGTGCTGTTCAACCTGCCGGCCGGCGACTGGGCCAAGGGCGAGCGCGGCATCGCGTGCCTGCCGGACCGGGTCGAAGAGTTCCGCGCCGGGGTCGACCTGGCCATCGCCTACGCCCAGGTGCTGGGCAACACCCAGGTCAACTGCCTGGCCGGCATCCGCCCGCAGAGCGTGGACGACGCCACCGTGGAAAAGACCTTCGTCGCCAACCTCAAGTACGCGGCCGACAAGCTGCAGGCGGCGGGCATCAAGCTGGTGATGGAGGCGATCAACACCCGCGACATCCCCGGCTTCTACCTGAACAACACCGCGCAGGCCCTGTCGGTCCGCGAGCAGGTCGGCAGCGCGAACCTGTTCCTGCAGTACGACATCTACCACATGCAGATCATGGAAGGTGACCTGGCCCGCACCCTGCAATCGCACCTGGACGAGATCAACCATGTTCAGCTGGCGGACAACCCCGGCCGTCACGAGCCAGGCACCGGCGAGATCAACTACCGCTTCCTGTTCGAACACCTGGACCGCATCGGCTACCAGGGCTGGGTCGGTTGCGAGTACAAGCCGCTGACCACCACGGAAGCGGGCCTGGGCTGGCTCAAGACCCACAACGCGATCTGAGCGAACCCCACAAAACCCTGTGGGAGCGGGCTTGCCCGCGATGGCGGCAGCACACACGACAAACAGGTTGCCTGATCCACCGCCATCGCTGGCAAGCCAGCTCCCACACTGAATCGGCTGCGTCCCTAAGGCTGCCTTGCAGCATCAGAACAACAAGAGGATTTTCTCATGGCTAAAATCGGATTCATCGGCACCGGCATCATGGGCCACCCAATGGCGGCGAACCTGCAGAAAGCCGGTCACAGCCTGTTCCTGTCGGCGCACCACGACGCCGCCCCCGCCGACCTGGTGGCCGCCGGCGCCGTCGCCCTGGCCAACCCGAAGGAAGTGGCCCAGGAAGCCGAATTCATCATCGTCATGGTGCCGGACACCCCGCAGGTCGAAGACGTTCTCTTCCGCGCCGACGGCGTCGCGGCCGGCATCGGCAAAGGCAAGGTGGTCATCGACATGAGCTCGATCTCGCCGACCGCCACCAAGGCCTTCGCCGCCAAGGTCAACGAGAAAGGCGCGCAGTACCTCGACGCACCGGTGTCCGGCGGTGAGGTCGGCGCCAAGGCCGCGACCCTGAGCATCATGGTCGGCGGCGAGACCGATGCGTTCGAGCGCGCGCTGCCGCTGTTCCAGGCCATGGGCAAGAACATCACCTTGGTCGGCGGCAACGGCGACGGCCAGACCGCCAAGGTCGCCAACCAGATCATCGTGGCCCTGAACATCCAGGCCGTGGCCGAAGCCTTGCTGTTCGCCTCCAAGAACGGCGCCGACCCGGCCAAGGTGCGCGAAGCGCTGATGGGCGGCTTCGCCTCCTCCAAGATCCTCGAAGTCCACGGCGAGCGCATGATCAAGGGCACCTTCGACCCGGGCTTCCGCATCAGCCTGCACCAGAAGGACCTGAACCTGGCCCTGCAAGGCGCCAAGGAGCTGTCGATCAACCTGCCGAACACCGCCAACGCCCAGCAAGTGTTCAGCACCTGCGCGGCCATCGGCGGCAGCAACTGGGATCATTCGGCGCTGATCAAGGGCCTGGAGCACATGGCCAACTTCTCGATCCGCGACAAGCAGTGATCCCTGCCTGAACCGGTGGGAGCCAGCCTGCTGGCGATGGAGTCGGCGCGGTGTGTCTGACCGACCGCTGCGCCTGAATCGCCGGCAAGCCCGCTCCCACAGGGATGCGCGTCGCTCTGTCCAATAACAAGAATTCCGGGAGCCCGTCATGTCGGTCGATCCGCAACAACTGCTGCGCGAGCTGTTTGCCACAGCCATCGACGCGGCCCATCCGCAACACGTCCTCGAAGCGCACCTGCCCGCCGACCGCACCGGCCGCGTGATCGTCATCGGCGCCGGCAAGGCTGCGGCCGCCATGGCCCAGGTGGTCGAGCGCTGCTGGCAGGGCGAGGTCTCGGGCCTGGTGGTGACCCGCTACGGCCACGGCGCCCCGTGCGAAAAAATCGAGGTGGTCGAAGCCGCGCACCCGGTGCCGGACGCCGCCGGCCTGGCCGTGGCCCAGCGCGTGCTGGCCCTGGTCAGCGACCTGACCGAGGCCGACCGGGTGATCTTCCTGCTGTCCGGCGGCGGCTCCGCGCTGCTCGCCCTGCCCGCCGAAGGCATTACCCTGGCCGACAAGCAGTCGATCAACAAGGCCTTGCTCAAGTCCGGCGCCACCATCGGCGAGATGAACTGCGTGCGCAAGCACCTCTCGGCGATCAAGGGCGGCCGCCTCGGCAAGGCTTGCTGGCCGGCCACCGTCTACACCTATGCGATTTCCGACGTGCCCGGCGACCTCGCCACCGTGATCGCCTCCGGCCCCACCGTGGCCGACCCGAGCACGTCCGCCGAAGCCCTGGCCATCCTCAAGCGCTACGGCATCGAAGTGCCGGCCTCGGTGCGCACCTGGCTGCAGAGCCCCGAGTCGGAAACGGTCAAACCCGGCGACCCGAGCCTGGCCCGCAGCCATTTCCGACTGATCGCCCGCCCGCAGCAGTCGCTGGAAGCGGCGGCGGTGAAATGCCGGCAGGCCGGCTTCAGCCCGCTGATCCTCGGCGACCTGGAAGGCGAATCCCGCGAGGTGGCGAAAGTCCACGCCGGCATCGCCCGCCAGATCATCCAGCACGGCCAGCCGCTGGCGGCGCCTTGCGTGATCCTCTCCGGCGGCGAGACCACCGTCACCGTGCGCGGCAACGGCCGCGGCGGGCGCAACGCCGAGTTCCTGCTGAGCCTGACCGACAGCCTCAAGGGCCAGCCCGGCGTCTACGCGCTGGCCGGCGACACCGACGGCATCGACGGTTCGGAAGACAACGCCGGCGCCCTCATGACCCCGGACAGCTACACCCGCGCCGCGGCCCTGGGCCTGAGCGCCAGCGACGAGCTGGACGACAACAATGGCTACGGCTACTTCGAGGCGCTCGATGCGCTGATCGTCACCGAACCGACCCGCACCAACGTCAACGACTTCCGCGCCATCCTGATCCTCGAGAGCCCTAAACATGACGCCTGACAAAAAAGTCAAAATCCTCGCCACCCTGGGCCCTGCCGTCGACGGCATCGACGACATCCGCGAATTGGTGGAGGCCGGCGTCAACATCTTCCGCCTCAACTTCAGCCACGGCGACCACGCCGACCACGCCAAGCGCTACCAGTGGATCCGCGAGGTCGAGCGCCAGCTCAACTACCCGCTGGGCATCCTGATGGATCTGCAAGGCCCGAAGCTGCGGGTCGGCAAGTTCGCCGAGGGCAAGGTGCAGCTGCACCGCGGCCAGGCGTTCCGGTTGGACCTGGACGCCACCCCGGGCGACCAGCGCCGGGTCAACCTGCCCCATCCGGAAATCATCGCCGCGCTGGAAGCGGGCATGGATCTGCTGCTCGATGACGGCAAGCTGCGCCTGCGCGTGGTGACCAAGTACTCCGACGCCATCGACACCACCGTGCTCAACGGCGGCGAGCTGTCGGACCGCAAAGGGGTGAACGTGCCGCAGGCAGTGCTCGACCTCAGCCCGCTGACGGCCAAGGACCGCCGCGACCTGAGCTTCGGCCTGGAACTGGGCGTGGACTGGGTGGCGCTGTCGTTCGTGCAGCGCCCCGAAGACATCCGCGAAGCCCGGGCGCTGATCGGCGACAAGGCGTTCCTGATGGCGAAGATCGAAAAACCCTCGGCGGTGCAGCAACTGCGGGAAATCGCCGAGCTGAGCGACGCGATCATGGTGGCCCGCGGCGACCTGGGCGTGGAGGTGCCGGCCGAGAGCGTGCCGCAGATCCAGAAGAACATCATCGGCACCTGCCGCCAGCTCGGCAAACCGGTGGTGGTGGCCACGCAGATGCTCGAATCGATGCGTTTCTCGCCGGCGCCGACCCGCGCCGAAGTCACCGACGTGGCCAACGCCGTGGCCGAAGGCGCCGATGCGGTGATGCTGTCGGCGGAGACCGCCTCCGGCGAATACCCGCTCGAAGCCGTGCAGATGATGAGCAAGATCATCCGCCAGGTGGAGAACGGCCCGGACTACCAGACCCAGCTCGACGTCAGCCGGCCGAAGGCCGAGGCCACCGTGTCCGACGCGATCAGTTGCGCCATCCGCCGCATCAGCAACGTGCTGCCGGTGGCGGTGCTGGTCAACTACAGCGAATCCGGCGCTTCCAGCCTGCGTGCGGCACGGGAACGGCCGAAGGCGCCGATCCTCAACCTGACGCCGAACCTGCAGACCGCCCGGCGCCTGAGCGTCGCGTGGGGCATCCATTCGGTGGTCAACGACCGGCTGCGCCAGGTCGACGAGGTCTGCTCCACCGCCCTGGAGATCGCCCAGGCTCA
Source organism: Pseudomonas sp. B7(2017) (assembly GCF_002112745.1). Classification (NCBI taxonomy): domain Bacteria; kingdom Pseudomonadati; phylum Pseudomonadota; class Gammaproteobacteria; order Pseudomonadales; family Pseudomonadaceae; genus Pseudomonas; species Pseudomonas sp. B7(2017). The sequence continues at coordinate 305,158 of NZ_NEIP01000005.1, forward strand.
AGGCATGGCCGAACGGGGCGATACGCTGCTGATCACCGCCGGTGTGCCGTTTGGCCAACCGGGATCGACTAACTCGTTGCGGATCGAGACGTTGATCTAGCGACTGCACCGGCCTCTTCGCGGGCAGGCCCGCTCCCACATCGGTGTTGTGTCGCCCACAGAACCGACAATGAACAGAGATTCAGTGTGGGAGCCAGCCTGCCGGCGACAAGGACGACCCGGTTTCACTGACTTTCAGAACTGCCATGCCTGCCAACCATTTCAACACCCACTGCCCCGACTGGGCCGAGGCCTTGCTCAACGGCTTCAGCCAGATCTTCCTCCAGCGCCATCCGCTCTGCGGGTTGCTGTGCCTCCTGGCGATCCTGCTGACCGCGCCGGTGCTGTTCGCCGGCGCCCTACTCGGCGCCGTCGCCGGCCTACTCACCGCCCAGCGCCGCAACTACGCCAAGGCGGATCGCCAGGCCGGCCTGTTCAGCTACAACGGCGTGCTGATCGGGCTGCTGCTGAGCCTGTACTTTCCCTGGTCGCCGATGTTGCCGCCGCTGATCCTGGCGGCCGGCGGACTGAGCGCGATGATCACCCAGCAGTGGCTCAAGCGCGTGAGCCTCAAGCAATGCCTGCCCGCCTATACCGCACCGTTCGTGATGCTGGGCTGGATCGCCTTGACCTTCGCCGAACCTGCGACGCCTGCGCCCGCACCCGAAACGAACGCCGTCAACCTGATCGGCGCGGCGCTCAACGGCTTCGGCCAGGTGATGTTCCTCGACCATCCGCTGGCCGGCGCCTTGATCGCCGCCGGCCTGTTGCTCGCCGACCGCCGTGCGTTCGGTTGGGCCCTGCTGGCGTCGGCCATCGGCCTGGGCGCCAGCCTGCTGCAGCACGACAGCCAGACCGCCCTGCTCGGCCTGGGCGGCTACAACGCCGTGCTGGCCGCCCTCGCCTTCAGCGCCCAGCGCCGGCAACCGTGGCTGCCGCTGTCGGGCATCGGCCTGGCCTTGCTGACGCCGCCGCTGTTCGGCGCGCTGGGGCTGGCGCCGCTCACGGCGCCGTTCATCCTCGCCTGCTGGCTGCTGCGCACCGGCACCCGCCTGACCGGTGCGACCGAAGCGAACGCCGCGCCTTGCGCTCACGGGGAGAATCAACCTAGGCTGCGCTGATCTTTTCCCCGAGCGCATTGAATGAACAGCAACGCCACGTGGCGCGACCGCCTCTACGTGATCATTTTCCAGACCGACACGGTGGCCGGCCGCCGTTTCGACAAGACCCTGCTCCTGATCATCCTCGCCAGCCTGGTGGTGGTGATCCTGGACAGCATCGACGACGTCCACCAGAACTACGCCAGCTTGCTTGCGTACATCGAGTGGGGCTTCACGGTCATCTTCCTGGGCGAGTACCTGCTGCGCCTGTACTGCTCGCCCAGGCCCTTGCGCTACGCCTTCAGCTTCTACGGGCTGGTGGACCTGCTGGCGATCGTGCCCGGCATCCTCGCGCTGTACTACGCCGATGCGCAGTACCTGCTGATCATCCGGGTGATCCGGATGCTGCGCATTTTCCGCGTGCTCAAGCTGGGCAACTACCTGAGTCAGGCGCATTACCTGCTCGACGCCCTGCGCGGCAGCAAGCAGAAGATCCTGGTGTTCCTGCTCACGGTCTGCACCCTGGTCACCGTGTTCGGCACCCTGATGTATGTGGTCGAAGGCCCCGAGCGCGGCTTCACCAGCATTCCCAAGAGCATCTATTGGGCTATCGTGACCCTGACCACCGTGGGTTACGGCGACATCGTGCCCAAGACCCCGTTGGGCCAGGTGATCTCGTCGATGGTGATGATCACCGGTTACTCGATCATCGCCGTGCCCACCGGGATCTTCACGGCGGAACTGGCCACCGCCATGCGCGGCGGGCAAAAGCGTCACGCCTGCCCGGTCTGCGCCAAGGACAACCATGAACAGGAAGCGTCGTTCTGTTCCCGCTGCGGCAATGCGTTGTACAAGAAAATGGAATAAGCAAAGAGCTTTTTAATCTTTAAGCGACTATGCGCAGGCCGCTATAGTCGCTGGCAAATGGCCCGCCCCCGGCCGGAACACACCCCAGAACAAGGAATGCGCAGTGAAAAAACTCTTTGGCGCCTCACTTCTCGCCGCCGCCCTCGCCTTCACTGGCGCCGCCCAGGCCGCACCGACCCTGCTGAACGTTTCCTACGACGTGATGCGCGATTTCTACAAGGACTACAACACCGCGTTCCAGAAGCACTGGCAGGCCGAGCACAACGAAAACATCACCGTGCAGATGTCGTTCGGCGGTTCGAGCAAACAGGCGCGCTCGGTCATCGACGGCCTGCCGGCCGACGTCATCACCATGAACATGGCCACCGACATCAACGCCCTGGCGGACAACGGCAAACTGGTGCCGAACGACTGGGTCGCGCGCCTGCCGAACAACAGCGCGCCGTTCACCTCCGCCACGGTGTTCATCGTGCGCAAGGGCAACCCGAAGGCCTTGAAAGACTGGCCGGACCTGCTCAAGGACGGCGTGCAGGTGATCGTGCCCAACCCGAAGACCTCGGGCAACGGTCGCTACACCTACCTGTCGGCCTGGGGTTATGTGCTCAAGAACGGCGGCGACGAGAACAAGGCCAAGGACTTCGTCGGCAAGCTGTTCAAGCAGGCCCCCGTGCTGGACACCGGCGGCCGCGCCGCCACCACCACGTTCATGACCAACCAGATCGGCGACGTGCTGGTGACCTTCGAGAACGAGGCGGAAATGATCGCCCGCGAGTTCGGCCGCGACCAGTTCGAGGTCATCTACCCGAGCGTCTCCGCCGAAGCCGAGCCGCCGGTGTCGGTGGTCGACAAGGTGGTCGAGAAGAAAGGCTCCCGCGCCGCCGCCGAGGCTTACCTCAAGTACCTGTGGTCGCCGGAAGGCCAAGAGATCGCCGCCGCCAACTACCTGCGTCCGCGTGATCCGGCGGTGCTGGCCAAGTACACCGACCGCTTCCCGAAAGTCGACTTCCTGTCGGTGGAGAAGACCTTCGGCGACTGGCGCACCGTGCAGAAGACCCACTTCAACGACGGCGGGATCTTCGATCAGATCTACACCAACAAATAAGCCCCCGACGGCAATGAAAAAGGCGACCAAACGGTCGCCTTTTTCATTGGAGATCACATCGGCGGGGTCACGCCGTCCTTGCCCGCCGAGATCGACTGCGCCGTCAGCGTGCCGTCGGCGCTCTGGGTCACGAACGTGACGATCTTCACCCCGACCTTGAGCAGGCTGCGGTCGCCCGGCAGCAGGTTGACGATGGGCACGTCCTCCGGCACCAGGATCTTCTGCTGGCCGCCCTTGTAGTTGACGGTCAGCACCCGGCCGTTGCTCACCACCAGGTCGCCGACGCTGCCGTTGGTCATGCTGCTGCCCTTGGCCAGGTCGAACGGCCGGTGGCCGTCGCCGCTGCCGGCCAACTCCGGCGGAAACACATGCACCTCCAGCGCCTTGAGCGTGCCGTCTTCCTGGGGAATGGCCGCCGAGCCGATGTAGCTGCCGGGCTTGATGTCCTCGATGTTGGCCAGGGTCACGGCGCGGATCCGGGTGTCCTTGGTCAACTGGATCACCACGTTCTCGCCGCTGTTGACGTGCACCCTCAGCGTGTCGGGGCTGACGGCGGCGATCTCGCCGCGCACACCCATGCGCATGCCCGGCGCCTCGCCGGCCTGCGCGCCGCCGGCACCGAACAGGCCGATCAAGGCCAGGGTTGCGCCGCAGCGAATCCACTGTCGAAACATCGCGATCCTCCCTTCATGAACTCGAAAACCCACCGTCAACATAAGCATGCTATCGAACAAGATGTAAGTGAATGTATCATCAGCCCTCAACGGTCGGACGCAAGGTTCGCCGATGGACGACATCCCCAGGGACGCCACCTATTCCGCAACGGAATAACTGATATCGATCCAGGCCCGCTACCGCCGGCCCGCCGCGTCCCTTAGCCTCACCGCATTCCCATTTGCCGGACCTGAGAACCCCATGACCGCCACAACTCACGCAATGACCCGAGGCATGGTGCTGCTGTTCGCTTTCTGCTGCGGCGCCATCGTTGCCAACATCTACTACGCCCAGCCGATCATCGGCCTGATCGCACCGGACATCGGCCTGACCGACACCCTGGCCAGCTTCATCGTCTCGCTGACCCAGATCGGTTACGCGCTGGGCCTGTTCTTCCTGGTGCCGCTGGGCGACCTGTTGGAGAACCGCCGCTTGATGATCGCCACCACCGTGGTGGCCATCGCCAGTCTGCTCGGCGCGGCGTTCACCGAGCAGCCCAACGTGTTTTTGCTGGTTTCGCTGCTGGTGGGCTTCAGCTCGGTGTCGGTGCAGATCCTCATCCCGCTGGCCGCGCACCTGACGCCGGAGGAATCCCGTGGCCGGGTCGTCGGCGGAATCATGGGCGGCCTGCTGCTGGGCATCCTGCTGGCGCGTCCCGTGTCGAGCGTGGTGGCCGACCACTTCGGCTGGCGCGCGATGTTCATGATCGCCGCGGCGCTGATGGCGGCGATCAGCGTCGTCCTCGCCCTCACCGTGCCCAAGCGCCAGCCGGATCACAGCGCCTCCTACGGCCAGTTGATCGGCTCGCTGTGGACGCTGCTGCGCCAGCAACCGGTGCTGCGCCAGCGTGCGTTCTACCAAGGCTGCATGTTCGCCGCCTTCAGCCTGTTCTGGACCGCCGTGCCGCTGGAGCTTGCGCGCAATCATGGCCTGTCCCAGAGCCAGATCGCGATCTTCGCCCTGGTCGGGGCCATCGGCGCCGTCGCCGCCCCCATCAGCGGCCGCCTGGCCGACGCCGGCCACACCCGCATCGCCTCGCTGCTGGCCATGCTGTTCGCCGCCTTGAGCTTCCTGCCGGCCTTCATCCACCCGGCCTACAGCGTGATCGGCCTGGCGGTCACCGGCGTGGTGCTCGACTTCTGCGTGCAGATGAACATGGTGCTCGGCCAGCGCGCGGTGTACACCCTGGACGCCAAAAGCCGCGGCCGCCTCAACGCGCTGTACATGACCAGCATCTTCATCGGCGGCGCCTTCGGCTCGTCGGTGGCCAGCACGGTGTACGAGCATGGCGGCTGGCTGTGGATCGTGATCGTGGGCAGCGCGTTTCCGCTGCTGGCGCTGGTGCGGTTCCTGAGTGTGGCGAAGAGGCCGGCGTTGGCGACGACGTAAGCGCCAGGCGCTTCGCGAGGAAGCCGTATCGCGGCTCCCACCCAGAATTTGCGCAACGAACGAATCCTGGGCGAGAGCCAGCCTGCTGACGATGGCTAGAGTCAGGGCACAGCCGGGCAGTCAATAGCGAACCAGCTTCTCCATGGCCGCATCCGCCAGAAACGAAGAACGGCTCTTGATGTTGTGCTCGCGCACATACCGGTCGATTCGCTGGATCACATAACCGGGCAGCGTCACGTTGACCTTTTCGGTCTTGCCCATGTAAGGCGAAACATCCAGTTCCAGCATGCCCCAGCCCATTCCCGCGAACTCCGGGTTGCTGCGGTGGGCGGCCGCCGAGGTCGGCATGGGAACAGACTCTCCGCCCGTCGCCATTTCCTGCAGCATGAGATGCGCAACCTCAACAGCCGCCTTGTAGGCATCCTCGAACGTGTCCCCGGCCGTGACCGCACCCGGGATATCCGGGATCTGAATGCCGATGGCCGTGTTTTCGTCGCCCCATTCGATGCAGATCGGGTATTGCATTACGGATCTCCTGTTTGACCGGCTGACGGGTTCAACAGCCCCGCACGCCGCCTGATGCTCTTGACCGTCCCAAGCGGCAAATCCTTCTTCGGATGCGGGACGGGAATCGAGTACGGACTGTAGCGATGAGTAAAAATGTGATGACTGCCGGTGACACGATCCAGTACCCACCCTGCGTCCTCCAGCTCCTTGATCAATAGCCTGCTCTGCACCTACCGCCTCCTTGGCTCGGCCCATAAAAAATAACTCCAGAGTTATGTTTACTCAAGCACAGGATTGGCCGCCACGACGCTCGGTTGTTTTGCAACATGTGATCAAGCGGCCACGCCGGATTACACTCGGCACCTTCTGCCGACCTATCAATACCGATCCTGCAGGGAAAATCGGATGGACCGTCTCGCCGCCATGGAAACCTTCGTCTGCGTCGTGGAAACCGGGTCGTTTTCCGCGGCGGCCAGGCGCCTGGACATCGGCCAGCCCGCCGTGTCGAAAACCATCGCCCAGCTTGAGGCGCGGCTTGCCGTGCGCCTGCTGCTGCGCTCGACCCGGGGCCTGACGCCCACCGAGGCCGGATTGGCGTATTTCGAGCGGGCCAAGCGCACCCTGGAAGAGGCCGACGAAGCCGACAACGCCGCCCGGGGCAGCGCCAGCGGCCTGAGCGGCAACCTGCGGGTCAGCGCCGCCGTGACGTTCGGCCGGATGAACGTGGTGCCGCGCCTGGGGTTGTTTCTCGACCAGCACCCGCAGTTGAGCGTCGACCTGATGCTGGACGACCGCAACATCAACCTCATGGAAGAAGGCATCGACGTCGCCCTGCGCATGGGCAACCTCGTCGACTCCGGCCTGACGGCACGCAGGATCGCCTCCTGCCGCCGGGTCGTGCTGGGAACCCCGACCTACTTTGCCCGACACGGCATCCCCACTTGCCCCGCCGATCTGTCGCAGCACCAGGCCACCGTGTACAACCGCAGCGGCGGCGCGACCTGGACGTTTTCAAAGGGCAGCGAAGAGCAGACTGCCACCCTGAGCGGACGCCTGCGGGTCAGCGCCGCCGAAGGCTTGCGCGCGGCCGTCCTCGCCGGTCAGGGCTTGAGCGTCGCCTCCTGGTGGATGTTCGAGCCGGAACTGGCCAGCGGCGCGGTGGTGGAGGTCCTGCAGGACTGGACGCTGCCGCCCCAGGATCTCTGGGCGGTCTTCCCGACAGGCCGAATGGCCAGCGCCAAGGCGCGGGCATTCGTTGACCATGTGCAGAAAACGCTGACGGCGGAGGGCTGAAACCTTCACGTTTCGTTTATTGCGATTTTCGATTAATTCGAATAACGTTCCGGCATCCATCTCCCAGAATGCTGGAACAGTACTATGTCCATGATCGTTCATCCCTCCATCAATCTCCCCGCCGAACGCGAAGTCCGGGCTGCCATGGAGGGCCAGCGTGCCCTGTCGGCTTACCTGGCCACCCGGCACGAAACCCAGCACATCCAGATCTTCGATGAGCGCAACGAAGCGCACCGGGTCGAACTGCCCACCTCGGCATTGCGCTTGCTGGCCGACATTCTCGCGGCACTGGCCGAAGGCAACGCCGTGAAGGTCGTGCCCGTGCACGCCGAACTGACCACGCAGGAAGCCGCCGATCTGCTCAACGTCTCACGCCCGCACCTCATAAAGCTGCTGGAAAGCGGTGAGTTGTCCTACCACAAAACCGGCAAGCACCGACGTGTGCGCTTTGCCGATCTGATGGACTATAAGGCCCGGCGCGAAACCGCCAGCGAGCAGGCAATGGCGCTTCTCGCGGAGCAGGCACAGGCGTTAAGGACAGGATACGAGTGAGGCACTCCTCTTTCACCGCTGTATACGATGCATGTGTTTTGTACCCGGCCCCCTTGAGGGACTTCCTGATGTGGCTCGCCCTCTCCGGGCTTTTTCGGGCGAAATGGACCAAGGAGATTCACCGCGAATGGAAACGCAACCTGCTGAAGAACCGCACCGACCTGAGCATGGAACAACTGGATCGCACATCGGAACTGATGGATCGTGCGTTCCCGATGCCTGTGTCGACGGCTACGAGGATCTCGTCACCGGACTGTCGCTGCCCGACCGGGATGACCGTCATGTGCTGGCGGCCGCCATACGCTGCGGCGCCGGCGTGATCGTGACGTTCAACCTCAAGGACTTTCCTGAAACGCACCTCGCCGGCTTCGGCATCGAGGCGCAACACCCGGATGAATTCGTCGAGAACCTGTTCCATCTGGATTCGTCAGCCGTCGTCAGAGCCGCCCAACGTCAGCGCCAGCAACTGAAGACACCGCCGATGGAGGTCGAACCGTTTCTGAGTCTGCTGCAACGGCAAGGCCTGGCCCGATCGGTAGGGGCACTCAACGGGTTTCGGGCGTTGCTCTGAAAGCGCGCGCATAACCGCCAGACAGCAAAACGGCGATCCAAGGATCGCCGTTTTTCGTTCATTGCCCGTACTGTTTGCCCAGCCCCGCCGGCACGCCGTGGATGTTGGTCTCTTCCCACGGGCCGTTGGGGCTGATCGAGCGGCTCCAGCCGTTGTTCCAGCGGTAGTAGGTACGCTGGCGGTAGAAGGTGTCGGGCTGGTCGTCGAGGACATACACGCCCAGCTTCTGATCCCAGTGGCTGTTGCCGCCCGGCGGCGGGGCGAAGCTGGCGGAGGTGCGCGGCACCGGTTTCGAAGGCTTCGCGGGAAGGCCCGGCTTGGCCGGTGTCGCCGGCGTCGACGGTTTCGGGCCCGGTTGCGACGGCGGGATCGGCGGCAGCCGGGTCGGTTCAGGTTGCTGCACCGCACAGGCGCTGAGCCCTATGGCCAACGTGATGATGGTGATTCGGGCGAGGGCGTTCATGGCGGTGCGTTCCTGAGGTTGTCCGGCCTATTTGTCCGGGCTGTCGATGGTCAGTGTCTGCGGCGCGGTGGTGCTGCTCGCCAATGGCTGGCTGCGGCCGACCCACTCTCCCGCCGTCGGTTGACCGGCACGGGAAACGCGCGCAACCAGTTGGACTTCAGGGAAGTTCGACAGTTTCAACTGCGGCATCATCGCGTCGGCATCGCCCAGCTCGACGGTCACCGGCAGGTCCGCGACGGTCAGGCGCTTGGCCGCCAACGGCGCCGGAGGGCCCGAAGTGGCGCGGGCGAAGATGAACACGCTGTCGCCCGGCTGCACCTTGCCCTTGAGCTCGCTGGCCAGGGCCACGCTGACCTTGAGCCGCGCAGCCGCCTTCGGCGCCGGTGCCTGGGCGACCTTGCCGCCGCTGGCCACCAGTTTCTCGGTGGCGCGGTCGATGCCGCCCTGCAGGGCTTCGCGGGACTTGTCTTGGGGCGGCAGTTGCGCCAGCAGACGGTTCCAGTAATCGATGGCTTCCTGGTAGCGCTCGCCTTCGAAGGCAGCGATGCCCAGCAGGCCGAGGCTGGTGACTTCCTTCGGATCGGCCTTCAGCGCCTCGTCGGTCAGGGCCTTGACCTTGTCCGACCATTTCTTGCCGTCGGCGAAATACTGCGCCTGGGCCCATTGGCCCAGTAGCTCCGGCTGACGCCCGGCCAGGTTGACGGTGCGCTCGAACATCTTCGCCGCGTCCGCCGGCCGGTCCTGGGCCATGTAGGTGCGGCCGAGGAAGTACAGGCCTTCGGCCGAGTCCGGTTGCGCCGCCACCGTGCGCTCAAGGCGCCGGGTCATCTCTTCCATCGACTGCGGCGCCTGGGCGAACTCCCGGGTCAGCTCGACCTTGTCGCTGGCGCCGAAATGCAGGTACAGCCCCAGGCCCAGCACCGGCACCAGTACGGCCGCCAGTAGCGGCAACGGCTTGCCCAGACGGGAAACCCGCGCCGGCGCCACGCCTTCGGTGTCGGCCAGCAGCTCACGGGCCGCCTCGGCGCGGCCGCTGTCCATCTGCGCGGCGTCGAGCACGCCTTCGGCCTGCTGCGCCTGCAGCTCGGCCACGCGTTCCTGGTACAGCGCGACGTTCAGGGCGGTGCGGTCTTCCTCGCGCTGGGCACGGCGGCCGCGCAGCACGGGAATCAGCAGAAAACTCAGGGCGACCAGAAGCAACAGCCCTGCGGCGAGCCAGAAATCAATCATTCTTGGTTTTTATCCAACAGTTGGTCGAGGCGCTGGCGCTCTTCGGCGGACAGCGAGGACGGCGTCTCGGCGCGTTGCCCGCGACGGCGGCGCACGATCACGGCGATCACCGCCAGGCCGCCGAGCAGCAGCCCGGCAGGGCCGAACCACAGCAACGCGGTCTTGGCGTTGAGCGCCGGCTTGTAGCGGACGAAATCACCGTAGCGGTCGACCATGAAGTCGATGATCTGCTGATTGTCCTTGCCCTCGCCAAGCATGCGGAAGATCTCCTTGCGCAGGTCGGCGGCGATCGGCGCGTTGGAGTCGGCGATGTCCTGGTTCTGGCACTTGGGGCAACGCAGTTCCTTGGTCAGTTCGCGAAAGCGCTCGCGATCCGCGTCCTTGGCGAACTGGTAGGTGTCGATGGCCGCATGGGCCACGCCGGCCAGGCTCAGGCCCAGGACAGCGGCGGCGATCCAGCGCTTCATGGCGTGGCCTCGTCGACCAGCGCCTGGTACTTGGCCGCCAGTTTTTCCCGCCAGACCTGCTCGTCGATCACCCCCACGAACTTGTCGCGGATGATCCCCTTGGCGTCGATGAAGAAGGTTTCGGGGGCACCGTACACACCGAGGTTCAGGCCCAGGGAGCCTTCGTCGTCGCGGATGTCGAGGCGGTACGGATTGTGGAACTCGGCCAGCCATTTCAGGGCGTCGGCGTTGGTGTCCTTGTAGTTGATGCCGTAGATCACCACGCCGCGCTCAGCCAGTTTGTTCAGCACCGGGTGCTCGACCCGGCAGGAAATGCACCACGTGCCCCAGACGTTCACCAGGGCCGGCTTGCCGAGGATGTCGGCGCGGGTCAGGGTCTTGTCGCCCTGCACCGCCGGCAGGGAGAACTCCGGAAACGGCTTGCCGATCATCGCCGACGGCAGTTCCGCAGGATCCAGGTACAGGCCGCGGTAAAGGAAAACGGCCACCAGCAGGAACACCGCCAGGGGCACCAGCATCAACCAACGTCTCATGCAGCGGCTCCTTCCATGCCCAGCGCTTCACGCACCCGGCTTTTGACTTTGACCCGGTAGCGCCGGTCCAGCGCCGCGAGCACGCCGCCCAGACCGGTCAGCAACCCGCCGAACCAGATCCAGCGCACGAACGGCTTGACGTGCACCCGCACCGCCCAGGCGCCGTCGCCCAGCGGCTCGCCCAGGGCGACATAGAGGTCACGGGTGAAACCGGCGTCGATCCCGGCTTCGGTCATCATCGAACTCTGCACGGTGTACAGACGTTTCTCAGGATGCAGCACGCTGACTTCCTTGCCGTCGCGCAGGACGCGGACAGTGCCCTTGTCGGACGTGAAGTTCGGCCCCTCGAAGTGCTTGGCGCCTTCGAAGACGAACCGGTAACCGGCCAGCTCCATCGACTCGCCCGGTTCCAGGCGCAGGTCGCGCTCGGCGCTGTTCTGGCTCGACAGCACCACGCCCAGGGCGCAGACGGCGATGCCCACGTGCGCCAGGTGCATGCCCCAATAGCTGCGGGTCAGGCTCGGCAAGCCCTTGATCAGGCCCTTATGGCGGGTCTTGTCGACAATGTCGCGCACGCTGGCCAGCAACACCCAGGCGGCCAGCAGGAACGTGGCCAGCACCGCCCAATTGAAATCGCCGTAGGCCACGCCGGCCACCACCGCCAGGCCGACGCTGCCCAGCAGCACCGGGGCCAGCATGCCCGCCAGCCATTTCACCGGCGTGTCCTTCCAGCGCACGATCACCCCGACCGCCATCACCACCATCAGCAACGCCATCAGCGGGATGAACAGCGCGTTGAAGTACGGCGGCCCGACCGACAGCTTGGCGCCGCTCAACGCATCGAGCACCAACGGATACAGGGTGCCGAGCAGAATCATCGAGGCCGCCACGACCAGGATCAGGTTGTTGCCCAGCAGCAGGGTTTCGCGCGACCACAGGTTGAAGCCGACCTGGCTCTTGACCACTGGCGCGCGCAGCGCGAACAGCGTCAGCGAGCCGCCGACCACGAACAGCAGGAACATCAGGATGAACACGCCGCGCTCCGGATCCGAAGCGAACGCGTGCACCGAGGTCAGCACGCCGGAACGCACGAGGAAGGTGCCGAGCAGGCTCAAGGAGAATGCGGCGATGGCCAGCAGCACCGTCCAGCTCTTGAACACGCCGCGCTTTTCGGTGACGGCCAGCGAGTGGATCAGGGCCGTGCCCACCAGCCACGGCATGAACGAGGCGTTTTCCACCGGATCCCAGAACCACCAGCCGCCCCAGCCGAGCTCGTAGTAGGCCCACCACGAGCCGAGGGTGATGCCGATGCCCAGGAACGCCCAGGCGACGATGGTCCACGGCCGCGACCAGCGCGCCCACGCCGCATCGAGCCGGCCGCCGAGCAGCGCGGCGATGGCGAAGGCGAAGGCCACCGAGAAGCCGACATAGCCCATGTAGAGCATCGGCGGGTGAACGATCAGGCCGATGTCCTGCAGCAGCGGGTTGAGGTCGCGGCCGTCGGCCGGCACCTGCGGCAGGATCCGCGAGAACGGGTTGGAGGTGATGATCAGGAACAGCAGGAAGCCTGTGCTGATCATGCCCATCACCGCCAGCACGCGGGCCAGCATGACCTGCGGCAACTGCCGGGAGAACACCGACACCGCGAAGGTCCAGCCGCCGAGGATCAGCGCCCACAACAGCAGCGAGCCTTCGTGGGCGCCCCACACGGCGCTGAACTTGTAGTACCACGGCAAGGCGCTGTTGGAGTTCATCGCGACGTAGGCCACGGAGAAGTCGTCGGTCATGAACGCGTAGGTCAGGCAGCCGAAGGCGAACACCAGGAAGGCGAACTGCCCCCACGCCGCCGGCTGGGCCAGGCCCATCCACAGGCGGTCGCCGCGCCAGGCGCCGAGCAGCGGCACCACCGCCTGCACCAGCGCCAGGCACAGCGCGAGGATCATGGCCAGGTGGCCGAGTTCGGGTATGAAGATCGCGGACGTCATGGTTCAGCCCTCCTTCGCCGGTGCCGGCACCGACTGGCCGCTGTCTTTCAGGGCCTTGGTCACTTCCGGCGGCATGTACTTCTCGTCGTGCTTGGCCAGCACCTCATCGGCCACCACCACGCCGTCGGCGTTGAGCTTGCCGAGGGCGACGATGCCCTGCCCTTCGCGGAACAGGTCCGGCAGGATGCCGCGGTAGGTGATGGTCACGGACTTGTTGAAGTCGGTGACGACGAAGCGGACGTCCAGGGAATCCGGGGAACGTTGCAGCGAGCCCTGCTCGACCATGCCGCCGGCGCGGATGCGTGTGTCGTGCGGCGCTTCGCCGTTGGCGATCTGGGTCGGGGTGTAGAAAAGGTTGATGTTCTGCTGCAGGGCGCTCAGGGCCAGGCCGACGGCGGCGCCGACCCCGACCAGGATCGCCAGGATGATGATCAGACGTTTCTTGCGCAGCGGATTCACTTGCCGTTCTCCCGGCGCAGACGACGCGCCTCCTGTTGCAGATACCGCTTGCGGGCCAGGATCGGCGCCGCGACGTTGAGGGCCAGCACCGCCAGGCAGATGCCGTAGGCCGACCAGACATACAGGCCGTGATGGCCCATGGCGAGGAAATCGCCGAATGACGCGAAACTCATCGGGCGGCCTCCAGGCTGTGCTGCACTTCTTCTTTGACCCAACTGGCGCGGGCCTCGCGCTTGAGCACCTCAAGGCGCATGCGCATGAGCAGCACCGCGCCGAAGAAGCAATAGAAGCCCAGTGCCGTCAGCAGCAGCGGCAGCCACATCTCGACCGGCATCGCCGGCTTTTCGGTGAGGGTGAAGGTCGCGCCCTGGTGCAGGGTGTTCCACCACTCCACCGAGTACTTGATGATCGGGATGTTGATCACGCCGACGATGGCCAGCACCGCGCAGGCCTTGGCGGCGCTGTCGCGGTTGCTGATGGCGTTGCCCAGGGCGATGACGCCGAAATAGAGGAACAACAGGATCAGCATGGAGGTCAGGCGCGCGTCCCAGACCCACCACGAACCCCAGGTCGGCTTGCCCCAGATCGCTCCGGTGACCAGCGCCACGGCGGTCATCCAGGCGCCGACGGGCGCGGCGCATTGCAGCGCGACATCGGCCAGCTTCATCTTCCAGACCAGCCCCACCACCCCGCACACCGCCAGCATCACGTAGATCGACTGAGCGAGCATCGCGGTGGGCACGTGGATGTAGATGATGCGAAAGCTGTTGCCTTGCTGATAGTCCGGCGGCGCGAAAGCCAGCCCCCAGACGACGCCGACGGCGATCAGCAGCACCGCCGAAATGCCGAGCCACGGCAGCATTCTGCTGCTGATGCCGTAAAACCACTTGGGCGAGCCGAGCTTGTGAAACCAGGTCCAGTTCATACTGTTTCCATCACGGGTGCCCTTCGCTGTGAAGGGCCTGGGTCTTTGCTGATCAAATATTGATCAGACCTCATCATTATTCGCCGACGCTGATCTTCAGGCCAGCCGCTATTGCAAAGGGTGTCAGGGTGATCGCCAGGGCGGCCAGGCTGCCGAGCCACAGGAGATAACCGGTCGCCGGCATGCCCTGCAGCGCCGCCTGCAAGGCGCCGCTGCCCAGGATCAGCACCGGGATGTACAACGGCAGGATCAGCAGCGCCAGCAGCAGCCCGCCCCGCTTCAACCCCACCGTCAGCGCCGCGCCCACCGCACCGAGCAGGCTCAGCACCGGCGTTCCCAGCAGCAGCGAAAACAGCAGCACCGGCAGACAGGCGGTCGGCAGGCCGAGCATCAATGCCAGCAAGGGAGAGAGCAAAACCAGTGCCAGCCCCGAGAACAGCCAGTGTGCCAGCACCTTGGCCAGTACCAGAAGAGGCAGGGGGTGCGGCGAAAGGACCCACTGTTCCAGGGAGCCGTCCTCGAAATCGCTGCGGAAAAGCCCGTCCAGCGAGAGCAGAACCGACAACAGCGCCGCCACCCAGACTAACCCCGGGGACAGGTTTTGCAACACTTGTGTTTCCGGGCCGACGGCCAGCGGGAACAGCGCGATGACGATGGCGAAGAAAATCAGCGGATTGGCCAGCTCCGCCGGGCGGCGGAACAGCAGGCGGGATTCGCGGGCGACCAGCAGTCCGAACACACTCATGCCGCCCAATTCCCCAGATCGATGTCGCGGTAGCCGGCCGGCGTCCGGCCCAGCGTGTGGTGGGTGGTCAGCACCACCAGGCCGCCGCGCCCGCAGTGCTCGGCCAGGTGCGCTTCGAGCTGCGCCACGCCCGACTTGTCGAGGGCGGTGAAGGGTTCGTCGAGGATCCACAGCGGCGGGCTGTCCAGGTACAGGCGCGCCAGCGCCACGCGACGCTGCTGGCCGGCGGACAGGTTATGGCAGGGAACGTCTTCGAACCCGCGCAATCCGACCGCCGCCAGGGCCTGCCAGATCGCCTCCTTGGGGGCGGGCCGATGCAGGGCGCAGAGCCAGGCCAGGTTCTCTTCCGGCGTGAGCAGGTCCTTGATGCCGGCGGCATGGCCGATCCACAGCAGGTTGCGCGCCAGTTCGCTGCGTTGCTCGGCCAGCGGACGGCCATTGAGCAGCACCTGACCGCCGGTCGGTTGCATCAGGCCGGCGAGCAGGCGCAACAGGCTGGTCTTGCCGCTGCCGTTGGGACCGCTGATCTGCACCATATCGCCACTGGCCAGTCTCAAATCGAGATTTTCGAACAGAAGCCGCAGGTCTCGCTCGCACGCGAGGGCAACGGTTTGCAGGACAGGACTGGTCAAGGGTTCACGGGCCTTATACGGTTCAAGTCGGCTCTGGCGCGGCCGTTAAAGAGTTGCAGCATAGATGCAATGACGGCCTGATCTAGAGAGCTGCGTCAAACAATTGCAATGTTTTTTGAACGAAGCGAAAGACGGGCGGCATTATACATGCCGTGCCTTACTCCAAAGAGCGCATTTTCCTCAGGTTGTGTCCGCGTATGACAGGCGAAATGAACATTCTCCCGATGCCGCAAACGCCTCCGGCGACGGCCCGGCCCCCGGTGATCAGCGGCGAGCTGCTCAAGCTGCTGACGCCGGTGGACGGGCTGATCGCCGCCGGGCAGAGCGCCCGGGCCGAGGTGCTGTCGCTCAAGCAGGCGGACCAGACCTTTGAGCTGCTGCTCAAGGTGACGCTCGACAGCGGCCGCCAGACCACGGTACAGGCCACCAGCGCCCAGCCGTTTCCCCAAGGCACCAGCCTGGCGGTCATGCAGCCCTCGGCGGGCAACCTGGCCATCACGGTGCAGCAGGCCATCGCCAGCAGCGTCGCCGCCCTCACCCGCATCGACACCGCGCAACTGCCGGTCGGCACACTGCTGCAAGGCAAGGTGCTGACTGCTCAGGCCCTGCCGCAGGCGCCGGGGCAACCGACGGTGTACCGCTCGCTGGTGACGCTGCTGAACACCGCGCTGCGCGGCAGCACCCTGACCCTCGACAGCCCCCAGCCGTTGCGCATCGGCACGCTGCTGTCGGCGCTGGTGCAAGACACGCAAACCCTGAAGTTCCTGCCCCTGAGCAGCCGCCAGGAACAACTGGCGGTGAGCCAACAGCTGGCCAGCCAGCAAAGCCGCCAAGGCTCCCTCGACGGACTGCTCAAGCTGCTGCAGAACCTGCCGCCGGCCACGGACCAGACCTCGGCCGACCTGCGGGCCGCCGTCGGCAAACTGCTCGCCGGCCTGCCCGACGCCCAGCAACTGAGCACCCCCAGGGGCCTGGCCCAGGCATTGGCCAACAGCGGCGCATTCCTTGAAGCCAAATTGCTCACCGGGCAGAACCCGACGCTGGCGCCGGACCTCAAGGGCGATCTGCTCAAGTTGATCGCACAGCTCACGCCGGGCCTGCCGAGCAGCACCAGCTTCAACGCGATCATCGCCGCCAACACCCTGGCGCAGGCGTTGCCGAGCTTCGTGCGCAACGCGCTGGGCACCCTCGGCCAGGTCAGCGCCAAACCCGTGCCGGGCGGCTTCCCGCTGCCCGAACGGTTGCTGCAAAGCCTGGAGGGCGAAGGCGATCTGGAGCAGCTGTTGCGCTTGGCGGCGGCCGCCGTCTCCCGCCTGCAGAGCCATCAGCTGTCGAGCCTGGAACAGACCGGCCTCACCGACGACGGCCGGCTGCTGAGCACCTGGCAACTGGAGATCCCGATGCGCAACCTGCAGGACATCGTGCCGCTGCAGGTCAAGTTCCAGCGCGAAGAAGCGCCCGAGAAGGAACAACCGGAGGAACGCCGGGAGAACGACCGCGAACGCAAGCAACCGCTGTGGCGCGTCGACCTGGCCTTCGACCTGGAACCGCTGGGCCCGCTGCAGGTCCAGGCGCAACTGACCGGCGGCAGCCTGTCGAGCCAGCTGTGGGCCGAACGGCCTTACACCGCCGAACTGATCGAAAGCCAACTGCACGCACTGCGTCAGCGTCTGCTGGATGCCGGGCTCAACGTCGGCGACCTCGACTGCCACCTCGGCACCCCGCCGCAAGGCAACCAAACCCGCCTCGAACACCGCTGGGTCGACGAAACCGCATGAACGATTCCACCGCTCCACGCCAGGCCATCGCCCTCCAGTACGACGGCAGCCACGCCCCCACCCTCACCGCCAAGGGCGATGACGAACTGGCCGAAGAAATCCTGCGCATCGCCCGCGACTATGAGGTGCCGATCTACGAGAACCCGGAGCTGGTGCGCCTGTTGGCGCGGCTGGAGCTGGGCGACAGCATTCCCCAGGAGCTGTACCTGACGATCGCGGAGATCATTGCGTTTGCCTGGAACCTGAAGGGCAAGTTCCCGCAGGGGTTCGACCCGCAGGCGCCGAGGGTCGAGAAGGACGTCACCGAGCGCGGCGACGATTACTGAGTTTTCAAGGGTGCCTTCACGAACAAGCCCGCTCCTGCGTTGATCGCGGGAGCGGGCTTGTTCGTGAATGACGATGCCTGCCCGAGTGCAGGCATCAGCTTCTGTGCAGCTTGCTCATCAACTCCGCCTCGGCCTGGGTCAGGCCGCAGGACTGAGTGAGTTCGTCGACGCTGGCGCCCATGCCGACCAGTTTCGCCGCCTGGGCGAACGACAGGCTGGACGGGTCGCGCTGCTCCAACTGAGAGATCTTGTCCGGCAAGGGACTGACCACCGCGCGCAGCTCGTGCAGGTCTTCGCCCATGCGCACGTTGCCGTTCTGGTAGTCGTCGACACGCTTGGCCAGCTCCTTGATGCGCTGGTCACGCAGCGCATCGCCCTGGGCCTGCTGCGCAGCGATCAGCCGCTGCGCCTTGATGTACGCCAGAAACATCGCCAGCGTGCCCGCCCAGAACAGGAACAGGACAATGACCGCCACCTCGAGAATCAATCAGATGTTCTCCAGTTCCGACCATTCTTCTTCGGTCATCATCTTGTCCAGCTCGACCAGGATGAGCAACTCGTTGTTCTTGTTGCACACGCCCTGGATGAACTTGGCCGACTCTTCGTTGCCGACGTTCGGCGCGGTCTCGATCTCCGACTGGCGCAGGTAAACCACTTCAGCCACGCTGTCGACCAGGATGCCGACGACTTGCTTGTCGGCTTCGATGATGACGATGCGGGTGTTGTCGCTGACTTCGCCGCTCATCAGGCCGAAGCGCTGACGGGTGTCGATCACGGTCACCACGTTGCCGCGCAGGTTGATGATGCCCAGCACGTAGCTCGGCGCGCCCGGCACCGGAGCGATTTCGGTGTAGCGCAGGACTTCCTGGACGCGCATCACGTTGATGCCGTAGGTCTCGTTGTCGAGCTTGAAGGTCACCCATTGCAGGATCGGATCTTCGGAACCCTTTGCATTCGTCGCCTGATTACTCATACCTGACCCCTCAAATTACCGCCTCTGGCGGTGTGTGTTCGGTTGGCGGCATTTCAATAACGCCGTCGCATGCTTGTTATGTCGGCAGCTACGCCGGTTTGTGTAGTGGCTTGCTGCCGCTCATGTGTTTTGCCCCGCCACTGGCGATCAACTCAGCCAGCGCGGAAACGTCCAGCAGTGCACACATGTGCTCAATCACCGTGCCGGCGAGCCATGGCCGCTGACCTCGATGACTTCTCCATTTGATTTCATTCGGATCCAGACGCAACGAGCGGCTGACCTGATGCACCGCCAGGCCCCATTCGTAGCCCTGGACCGAAATCACGTATTGCAGCCCCTGGCGGAAATCGTCGCGGTAGCGGTCGGGCATGACCCAGCGCGCGGTGTCCAGCACCTTCAGGTTGCCGGACTGGCTCGGCAGGATGCCGAGGAACCATTCCGGCTGACCGAACAGCGGCGTCAGGTCGTGGCCGGCCAGCGAATAGATCGAGCCCAGGCACACCAGCGGCACCGCCAGGGTCAGGCCCGCGACGTCGAACAACAGGCACTCGAAGGCTTCGGACGCCCAGGCCGGACGGCCGTCGGTGTCGGTCGGCGGCGGTGTGTTGCTCGGCGGCAGATGCACTTCGACCAATGGCGCGACAAGCGTCGGCTCGGCAGGCGTCGCCACCGGTGCCGGCGCAGGTGCCGGCTCGGGCTCGGGCTCTGCCGGCAGGGTCGCCGGCTGCAAGAGGCGTGTCTGCAACAGCGGCGCGAGGGTCGAGAGCGGCGCGCGCGGCTGCGGCTCCTCCAGCAGCGCGACTGGCGGCTTGCTCACCGCGGCGGCTTTCGGGGCGGCCGCGGGCGCCGAAACGCTGGCGGCCTTCTCGGCGTCACGCGCCTGCTCTTCGAGCACGGCGGCCTGGAACTCATCGAGGGCGGCGTTTTCCGGCGCCGGCGGCACCGCTTCGGCCGGCGCCTCAAGCGCCTCGGGAACGTCCTGCAGCAGGCCGTCCAGATAGGACTGCAGCGCCTGCTGCGGGCGTGTGGTGAGCTTGATCGGGCGGTTCATCGACGGACATCGCCCGACTGGAGCACCGCGTCGCCTGCTGTGCGGGCGAGCCCGGCTCCACAGGTGAGGTGCGAATCGAAAAGAGACGGACGGGTCAGGGTCATGTCACGCCACCTGCGCAACGGACTGCTGCGCCAGCAAGTGCTTGAGCAGCGCGCGGTAGGCCAGCACGCCGCGGCTCTTGCCGTCGAACTGCGAAGGCGTGACGCCGGCGCGGCTGGCGTCGCGCAGGCGGGTGTCGACCGGGATGTAGCCCTGCCAGATCTCTTCGGGGAATTTGTCGCGCAGGATGCGCAAGGTGCCCATCGACGCCTGGGTGCGGCGGTCGAACAGGGTCGGCACGATGCTGAACGGCAGCGCCTGCTTGCGCGAGCGGTTGACCATCGCCAGGGTATTGACCATGCGCTCCAGGCCCTTGACCGCCAGGTGTTCGGTCTGCACCGGGATCACCAGTTGCTGACTGGCGGCCAGGGCGTTGACCATCAGCACGCCGAGCAGCGGCGGGCTGTCGATGATGGCGTAGTCGAAGTCCTGCCACAGCTGCGCCAGACTCTTGGCGATCACCAGGCCCAGGCCGCTCTGCCCCGGCGACTGGCGCTCCAGGGTGGCCAGCGCGGTGCTGGACGGCAACAGGGAAATGCGCTCGTCGCTGGTGGACAGCAGCAGTTGGCCCGGCAGGCCTTCCGGCACGCCGCCCTTGTGCAGGAACAGGTCGTAGTTGCTGTGCTCCAGGCTGTCGGGATCGTAACCGAAATAGCTGGTCATCGAGCCGTGGGGGT
The DNA here is from genome assembly GCF_002112745.1 of Pseudomonas sp. B7(2017). Lineage (NCBI taxonomy): Bacteria > Pseudomonadati > Pseudomonadota > Gammaproteobacteria > Pseudomonadales > Pseudomonadaceae > Pseudomonas > Pseudomonas sp. B7(2017). Next base: position 325,638 of record NZ_NEIP01000005.1, read on the forward strand.
CGAGATCGACCACGACCACGCGCTTGCCCGCCTCGGCCAGCAACCCGGCTAAAGCGATGGAGGAAGTGGTTTTACCGACACCACCCTTTTGATTGGCGACTGCCCAGACTCTCATTCGGATCGTTCCACCCGGCCGGGATGCCCGGCCGAGACATAGCTCAGCGTATTAATGCGGGTGACGGAGAATTGACGGCACTCTCGCGTCCCGACGTCTTGGCCGGGTTCGGTGCAGTTTGTGTGCCAGCCCGCTTCAGTGCCGCGTCCGGCGTCGCATGGGCGGTGCCGGTGCCGGTCAGGCTGCGGCGCACATCCAGGTTGCGCGACACCACCAGCACCACGCGGCGGTTCTTCGCCCGGCCTTCGGCGGTGGCGTTGTTGGCCACCGGCTGGAATTCGCCGTAGCCCACCGACGCCATGCGGCCGGGGTTCACGCCCTGCATCGCGAGCATGCGCACGATGCTGGCCGAACGCGCCGAGGACAGCTCCCAGTTGGTCGGGTACTGGGCGGTGCGGATCGGCTGGTCGTCGGTGAAGCCTTCGACGTGGATCGGGTTGTCGAACGGTTTGAGGATCGCCGCGACCTTGTCGATGATGTTGAACGCCACATCGCTCGGCATCGCGTCGCCGCTGCCGAACAGCAGGCTGGAGTTGAGCTCGATCTCGACCCACAGCTCGTTGCCGCGCACGGTCATCTGGTTGGAGGCGATCAGGTCGCCGAACGCGGCGCTGATGTCATCGGCGATGCTTTTCAGAGGGTCGCTGGCACCGGCGATGCCGGCGTCGACCTGCTCCGAATCCTTGACCAGCGGCTTGGCCGGGGTCACGGTCTTGGGGCGTTCCTCACCGATGGGGATGGGCTTGAGCGCGCGGTCGGCGTCGGTGAAGACCCCGATCAGCGCCTCGGAAATGATCTTGTACTTGCCTTCGTTGATCGAAGAGATCGAGTACATGACCACGAAGAACGCGAACAGCAAGGTGATGAAGTCCGCGTAGGACACCAGCCAGCGTTCGTGGTTGACGTGTTCTTCATGCTGCCGGCGACGAGCCATAGTCCATTACCCCCATCAATCCATGAAGCCCTGAAGCTTCAGCTCGATAGAGCGAGGGTTTTCACCTTCGGCGATCGACAGGATCCCTTCCAACAACATTTCGCGATAACGCGACTGCCGCAACGCGATTGACTTCAGCTTGGCGGCGATCGGCAGCAGCACCAGGTTGGCGCTCGCCACACCATAGATGGTGGCGACGAACGCCACGGCGATGCCGTTGCCCAGCTGCGACGGATCGGCCAGGTTGCCCATCACGTGGATCAGGCCCATCACCGCACCGATGATGCCGATGGTCGGCGCGTAGCCGCCCATGCTTTCGAACACCTTGGCCGCCTCGACGTCGCGGGCTTCCTGGGTGAAGAAGTCCACCTCCAGGATGCTGCGGATCGCTTCCGGCTCAGCGCCGTCGACCAGCAGTTGCAGGCCCTTGCGCGAATAGGCGTCGGGTTCGGCGTCGGCCACGCCTTCCAGCCCCAGCAGGCCTTCCTTGCGTGCGGTGAGGCTCCAGTTGACGACGCGGTCGATGCCGCCGGCCAGGTCGACCCGCGGCGGGAAGAAGATCCACGCCAGGATCTGCATGGCGCGCTTGAAGGCGCTCATCGGCGACTGCAGCAGCGCGGCGCCGATGGTGCCGCCCAGCACGATCAGCGCCGCCGGCCCGTTGGCCAGCGCGCCGAGGTGGCCGCCCTCAAGGAAGTTGCCGCCGATGATGGCGACAAACGCCATGATGATCCCGATAAGGCTTAGAACATCCATCAGATACACGCCTCGACGATGTGCTTGCCGATGTCGTCCAGACCGTACACCGCGTCGGCCAGGTCAGCCTTGACGATGGCCATCGGCATGCCGTAGATCACGCAGCTGGCTTCGTCCTGGGCCCAGACGGTGCTGCCGCCCTGCTTGAGCAGGCGCGCACCTTCACGGCCGTCGGCGCCCATGCCGGTCAGCACGACCGCCAGAACTTTGTCGCTGTAGGACTTGGCGGCGGAACCGAACGTGATGTCCACGCACGGCTTGTAGTTCAGGCGCTCGTCGCCCGGCAGGATCTTCACCGCGCCGCGGCCGTCGATCATCATCTGCTTGCCGCCCGGGGCCAGCAGCGCCAGGCCGGGACGCAGGATGTCGCCGTCCTCGGCTTCCTTGACGCTGATGCGGCACAGTTTGTCCAGACGCTCGGCGAAGGCCTTGGTGAACGCCGCCGGCATGTGCTGGATCAGCACGATCGGCGCCGGGAAGTTGGCCGGCAGCTGGGTGAGCACCCGCTGCAGGGCCACCGGGCCGCCGGTGGAGGTGCCGATGGCGACCAGTTTGTAGGCCTTGCGTTTCGGTGCCGGCGACGAAGCGCTGGCCGCCGGTGCGCGTGCAGGCGCAGGAGCAGGCGCCGGACGGGCCGGTGCGCTGGTGCTGTGGCCGCTGAAGCTTGACGCCGCCGGAGCAGGCGCAGGCGTCGGCGCTGCGGCCGTCGCCGGCGCGCTGTAGGCGCTGAAACGCCGGTTGCTGCGCGAGATGCTGTGCACCTTCTCGCACAGCAGTTGCTTGACCTTCTCCGGGTTGCGGGAGATGTCTTCGAAATTCTTCGGCAGGAAATCCACCGCGCCGGCATCCAGCGCGTCCAGGGTCACCCGGGCGCCTTCATGGGTCAGCGAGGAGAACATCAGCACCGGGGTCGGGCAGCGCTGCATGATGTGCCGCACGGCCGTGATGCCGTCCATCATCGGCATCTCGTAGTCCATGGTGATCACATCGGGCTTGAGGGCCTGAGCTTGCTCGATCGCCTCTTTACCGTTGGTCGCCGTACCGACGACCTGGATGGTCGGATCCGCCGAAAGAATTTCCGAGACGCGGCGGCGGAAAAAACCCGAATCGTCCACCACCAGGACTTTGACTGCCATAAACACTCCATTAGGTGCAGCGAGGCGCTGGCGCCCCGCTGCCCCGGATTCAAATACGCCGTGCGGCGTAACGCTTGAGCATGCTCGGAACATCGAGAATCAGCGCGATGCGGCCGTCACCGGTGATGGTGGCGCCGGACATGCCCGGAGTCCCTTGAAGCATCTTGCCCAACGGCTTGATGACCACTTCTTCCTGGCCGACCAGTTGATCGACGACGAAGCCGATCCGCTGGGTGCCCACCGAAAGGATCACCACATGGCCTTCGCGCGGCTCTTCGTGAGCCGCGGAGCTGACCAGCCAGCGCTTGAGGTAGAACAGCGGCAGCGCCTTGTCCCGCACGATCACCACTTCCTGGCCGTCCACCACGTTGGTGGTCGACAGGTCGAGGTGGAAGATTTCGTTGACGTTCACCAGCGGGAACGCGAACGCCTGGTTGCCGAGCATCACCATCAGGGTCGGCATGATCGCCAGGGTCAGCGGCACCTTGATGACGATCTTCGAGCCCTGGCCCTTGGTCGAGTAGATGTTGATCGAACCGTTGAGCTGGGAAATCTTGGTCTTCACCACGTCCATGCCCACGCCGCGGCCGGACACGTCGGAGATCTCGGTCTTGGTCGAGAAGCCCGGGGCGAAGATCAGGTTGTAGCACTCGGTGTCGCTCAGGCGGTCCGCCGCATCCTTGTCCATCACGCCGCGTTTCACGGCAATGGAACGCAGGACGTTCGGGTCCATGCCCTTACCGTCGTCGGAGATCGACAGCAGGATGTGGTCGCCTTCCTGCTCGGCCGCCAGGATCACCTTGCCGCCGCGGGGCTTGCCCGACTCTTCGCGCTCTTCCGGCGACTCGATGCCGTGGTCGACCGCGTTGCGCACCAAGTGCACCAGCGGGTCGGCCAGCGCCTCGACGAGGTTCTTGTCCAGGTCGGTCTCTTCGCCGACCAGCTCCAGGTTGATCTCTTTCTTGAGCTGGCGCGCCAGGTCGCGGACCAGGCGCGGGAAGCGGCCGAACACTTTCTTGATCGGCTGCATCCGGGTCTTCATCACGGCGGTCTGCAGGTCCGCGGTGACCACGTCGAGGTTCGACACGGCCTTGGACATGGCTTCGTCGCCGCTGTTGAGGCCCAGGCGCACCAGACGGTTACGCACCAGCACCAGCTCGCCGACCATGTTCATGATCTCGTCGAGGCGCGCGGTGTCGACCCGCACGGTGGTCTCGGCTTCGCTCGTCGGCTTTTCCGGCGGCGGAGCGGCCGGGGCACGGGCCGGCGCAGGCGCGGCGGCAGCAGCCGGCTTCGGCGTTTCGGCCTTGGCCTCAGGCGCCTTGGCGGCCGGTTTCGGCGCCGCAGCCGCAGCCGGGGCCTTGGCAGCCGGCGCGGCAACCGCAGCCGCGCTGCCCGCCGTCACCGGCGCACCGGTGTTGACGTCGGTGAACTTGCCTTTGCCGTGCAGCTCGTCGAGCAGCGACTCGAACTCGTGGTCGCTGATCAGGTCGCTGCCGGCGGCAGCGGCGGCCGGGGCCGCAGCAGCCGGGGCCGGAGCCGACGCGATCGCCGATTCCAGCGCTTCGACGGCGAAGTTGCCCTTGCCGTGCAACTGGTCGAGCAAGGCTTCGAATTCGTCGTCGGTGATGTCCGAGCTGTCGCCCGCCGCCGGGGCCGCCGCAGCGGGGGCCGCCGGGGTGACCGCGTCCGGCGCGAACTGGCCTTTGCCGTGCAACTGGTCGAGCAGCGACTCGAACTCGGCGTCGGTGATTTCGTCGCTGGCCGCCTCGTCGCCCGCAGGCGCAGGCGCGGCGGCAGCCGCCGGGGCCTCGGCTTCGGCCTTGACGGCGCTCAGCGAGTCCAGCAGTTGTTCGAATTCGTTGTCGGTGATGTCGCCCGAACTGTCTTCGACGACCAGTTCTTCGATCATCTCGGCCACCGGCGATGCCGGCGCCTCATCGGCCGACTGCGGCTCGGCCAGGCGGGCCAGGGCCGCCAGCAGTTCCGGGGTGGCGGCGGTGATCGGGCTGCGGTCGCGGACTTCGCCGAACATGCTGTTCACCGAATCCAGCGCCTCAAGCACCACGTCCATCAGTTCCGCATCAACGCGACGCTCACCCTTGCGCAGGATGTCGAACACGTTTTCGGCGATGTGGCAGCACTCCACCAGCTCGTTGAGCTGAAGGAAGCCGGCGCCCCCTTTTACAGTGTGGAAACCGCGAAAAATTGCGTTGAGCAGATCTGCGTCGTCCGGCCGGCTTTCCAGCTCGACCAGTTGTTCGGACAGTTGCTCAAGAATCTCGCCGGCCTCAACCAGGAAATCCTGAAGGATCTCTTCATCGGCGCCGAAGCTCATTAAGGGGTGCTCCTAGGTCTAAAAACCCAAAAAAACTCAAAATCCAAGGCTGGATAACAAATCGTCCACATCGTCCTGACCGGACACAACGTCTTCTCGTTTATCGGCATGAATCTGCGGACCTTCACCCTGCGAGAGATGTTTTTGTGGATCTTTTTCGGCAAGCATCGCCGCACGGTCATGTTCGATGCCCGCAAAGCGGTCCACCTGACTGGCCATGAGCACGAGCTTGAGCAGATTGCTTTCGACTTCGGTGACCAGTTGGGTCACGCGCTTGATCACCTGACCGGTCAGATCCTGGTAGTCCTGGGCCAGCAGGATGTCGTTCAGGTTGCCCGACACCGCCCGGCTGTCCGCGCTGCTGCGCGCCAGAAAACCGTCGACCCGGCGGGCCAGTTCGCGGAACTCTTCGGCCCCGACCTCGCGACGCATGAACCGGCCCCAGTCGGCGCTCAGCGCCTGGGCTTCGTCGGCCAACGCGTTGACCACCGGCGTTGCGCTCTCCACCAGATCCATGGTGCGGTTGGCGGCGCTCTCGGTCAGCTTGACCACATAACCGAGACGCTCGGTCGCATCGGTGATCTGCGACACCTCTTCGGCCTGGGGCATGTGCGGATCGATATGGAAATTGACGATCGCACTGTGCAGCTCGCGTGTGAGCTTGCCCACTTCCTGGTACAGGCCGCGGTCACGGGTCTGATTGAGCTCATGGATCAGTTGCACGGCCTCGCCGAACTTGCCCTTTTCAAGGCTGTCGACCAACTCGACCGCGTGTTTTTTCAGCGTCGACTCGAAGTCGCCCTGTGAAGACTCTTTATGCTCCATAGCTCCCCCGCGCGTTCATCAGCCGATGCGTTCGAAAATCTTCTCGATCTTTTCTTTCAGCGCCTGGGCCGTGAATGGTTTGACCACGTAGCCGTTGACGCCGGCCTGGGCCGCTTCGATGATCTGCTCACGCTTGGCTTCCGCCGTCACCATCAGGACCGGCAGGTGCTTGAGGCGCTCGTCGGCGCGCACCTTGCGCAGCAAGTCGATGCCGGTCATGCCGGGCATGTTCCAGTCGGTGACCAGAAAATCGAAGTGCCCGCTTTCCAGCATCGGCAACGCGGTGTTGCCGTCGTCGGCCTCGGCGGTGTTGGTGAACCCCAGGTCACGCAGCAGGTTCTTGATGATCCGCCGCATCGTTGAGAAATCGTCAACGATGAGGATTTTCATGTCTTTGTTCAATTCGACCTCCAAGCAGTCTTAAACGCGCCCGGCAACGGGACGCGCCATTTCATTCAATCCGGCGAGGCACTCTCGATGACTGTCTGGAGCACAACGGATCGAGACCGGTGCCGCTCACCACCGCACCAGCCTCGTTCGCAGTGTCCCCACACTGCCTTCAGCGCGCTCGCCACTCCCCCAAACGCCCCCGCAAACGGGCCGCGCACTGGCTGTGCAACTGGCTGACCCGCGATTCGCTGACGCCAAGGACCTCACCGATTTCCTTGAGGTTCAGTTCCTCGTCGTAGTACAGCGCCAACACCAGTCGCTCGCGCTCCGGCAAATTGGCAATCGCGTCCGCCAGCGCTGCCTGGAAGCGTTCGTCTTCCAGATCGCGCGACGGCTCAAGATGAGCACTGGCGCCATCCTCATGCAGCCCTTCGTGTTCGCCGTCCTGCAGCAGGTCGTCGAAACTGAACAGCCGGCTGCCCAGGGTGTCGTTCAAAATCCCGTAGTAATCGTCGAGACTCAATTGGAGTTCGGCCGCAACCTCGTGATCTTTAGCGTCACGGCCGGTTTTAGCTTCAATCGCGCGAATCGCGTCGCTGACCATGCGGGTATTGCGGTGAACCGAGCGCGGTGCCCAGTCCCCTTTGCGCACTTCATCAAGCATCGCGCCGCGGATCCGGATGCCCGCGTAGGTCTCGAAACTGGCGCCCTTGCTGGCGTCGTATTTGTTCGAGACTTCGAGCAGGCCGATCATCCCGGCCTGGATCAGGTCTTCGACCTGCACGCTGGCCGGCAGCCGCGCCAGCAAGTGGTAGGCGATGCGCTTGACCAGCGGCGCATAACGCTCGATCAGTTCGTACTGCGCATCACGCGCCGACTTCTTGTACAGGTTCATACCGCTGGCGGTCATAGCACAGGCCCTGCCGTTTGCTGCACGAGGCGCTCGACGAAAAACTCGAGGTGACCGCGCGGGTTGGCGGGCAGCGGCCAGGTGTCGACCTTTTGAGCGATCGCCTTGAAGGCCAGGGCGCACTTGGAACGCGGAAAGGCTTCATAGACCGCACGCTGCTTCTGCACCGCCTTGCGCACGCTTTCGTCGTAAGGCACCGCGCCGACGTATTGTAGGGCGACGTCCAGGAAGCGATCCGTGACCTTGGTCAACTTGGCGAACAGGTTGCGCCCTTCCTGCGGGCTCTGGGCCATGTTCGCCAGCACGCGGAAGCGGTTCATGCCGTAATCGCGATTGAGCAGCTTGATCAGCGCGTAGGCGTCGGTGATGGAGGTCGGCTCGTCGCAGACCACCAGCAGCACTTCCTGGGCGGCGCGCACGAAACTGACCACCGAGTCACCGATACCCGCAGCGGTGTCGATCACCAGCACGTCGAGGTTGTCGCCGATGTCGCTGAACGCCTGGATCAGGCCGGCATGCTGGGCCGGGCTCAGGTGCACCATGCTCTGGGTGCCCGAGGCGGCCGGCACGATGCGGATCCCGCCCGGGCCCTGCAGCAGCACGTCGCGCAGCTCGCAGCGGCCTTCGATCACGTCGGCCAGGGTGCGTTTGGGTGTGAGGCCCAGCAGAACGTCGACGTTCGCCAGACCCAGGTCGGCGTCCAGCAGCATGACCCGACGGCCAAGCTCTGCCAGCGCCAGGGACAAGTTCACTGACACGTTAGTCTTGCCGACGCCACCTTTGCCGCCGGTCACCGCGATCACCTGTACGGGATGCATGCTGCCCATGTTATTTCTTTACCTTGTCTTGCATAGACGGAGGCCACATTACTGGCTGCGCGTTCACAACCGGAACAATGCGTGGCAGGCCATCGATGTAGGTACAAAAACTGTTCATTACCTCAGCCGACCTGCTTGGTCGGGCTGTGGTAGATATCAGCGAACATGTCAGCCATGGCTTCTTCGCTGGGTTCTTCCTGCATTTGCACGCTGACGGCGCGGCTGACCAGTTGGTGACGGCGCGGCAGATGCAGGTCATCCGGGATCCGCGGGCCGTCGGTCAGGTAGGCGACCGGCAGTTCGTGGCTGATCGCCAGGCTCAGCACTTCGCCAAGACTGGCCGTCTCATCCAGTTTAGTCAGGATGCAACCGGCGAGCCCGCAACGCTTGTAACTGTGATAAGCGGCGGTCAGCACCTGTTTCTGGCTGGTGGTGGCCAGAACCAGATAGTTCTTGGAGCGGATGCCGCGGCCGGCCAGGCTTTCCAGCTGCATGCGCAGCGCCGGATCGCTGGCCTGAAGGCCGGCGGTGTCGATCAGCACCACGCGCTTGCGCAGCAGCGGATCCAGCGCCTGCACCAGGGACTGGCCCGGATCGACGTGGGTCACCGACACATTGAGGATCCGGCCCAGGGTCTTGAGCTGTTCCTGGGCGCCGATGCGGAAACTGTCCATGCTCACCAGCGCGATGTTCTGCGCGCCGTACTTGAGCACGTAACGCGCCGCGAGCTTGGCCAGGGTGGTGGTCTTGCCCATGCCGGCCGGGCCGACCATGGCGATCACCCCGCCCTCTTCCAGCGGCTCGACCTCCGGCACGCCGATCATCCGGGCCAGGTGCGCCAGCAGCATGCGCCATGCCTGACGCGGCTCCTCGACGTCGCTGATCATCGCCAGCAGGTCGCGCGACAGCGGGCCCGACAGGCCGATGCGCTGCAGTCGGCGGTACAGGTTGGCCTGGGCTGGACGGTTGCCCTGCAACTGGTTCCACGCCAGGGTGCCGAGCTGGACTTCCATCAGCTCGCGCAGGCTGTTGAGCTCCGAACGCATCGAGTCGAGGGCGCGCGGATCGACACCGGCCGGGGCCGGCGCAGGCGCCGGTGCGGGACGGGCCGGCGCGGCGTAGGTCGGTTCCGACAGCGGTTCGGCGGCGGTCAGCGGCAGGCCCGCGGTCAACGGCAGCCCGGCGAACAGCTGGCGGTTGGTGTTGCCGTCGGCTTCGCCGCGCAGGCTCAGCTCGGCCTGGGCGGTGACGATGCGCGACTGGGTCTTGCGCAGCTCGTCTTCGAGCTCCATGTTCGGCACGCGCGGGGCCAGCGCCGACAGTTTGTAATCCAGCGCCGCAGTCAGCTCGACACCGCCGGCGATGCGGCGGTTGCCGATGATGGCGGCATCAGCGCCCAGCTCATCACGAACCAGCTTCATGGCCTGACGCATATCGGCGGCGAAAAAACGCTTAACTTGCATAAACCACTACCTCAGCCGTTGGGCCCTACTGTCGCAACGATGGTCACTTGCTTGTTGTCCGGAATTTCCTGGTAGGCCAGCACATGCAGTCCGGGAACTGCCAGGCGACCGAAGCGCGAGAGCATCGCGCGAACCGGGCCTGCCACCAGCAGGATCACCGGTTGGCCTTGCATTTCCTGACGCTGGGCCGCTTCGATCAGCGAGCGCTGCAGCTTCTCGGCCATGCTCGGCTCCAGCAGAACGCCCTCTTCCGAGCCTTGTCCTGCCTTTTGCAGACTATTGAGCAAAATTTGTTCCAACCTTGGTTCCAAGGTGATCACAGGCAGCTCGGACTCAGTGCCTACAATGCTTTGGACGATGGCGCGGGATACGCCGACCCGCACGGCCGCCACCAGCGCGGCGGTATCTTGACTCTTGGCGGCGTTGTTGGCGATCGCTTCGGCGATGCTGCGGATGTCGCGCACCGGCACGTGTTCGGCCAGCAGCGCCTGCAGCACCTTGAGCAGCTGCGACAGGGTGACGACCCCCGGCACCAGCTCTTCGGCCAGTTTCGGCGAGCTCTTGGCCAGCAGGGTCATCAGTTGCTGCACTTCCTCGTGGCCGATCAGCTCGCTGGAGTGCTTGTACAGAATCTGGTTCAGGTGGGTCGCCACCACGGTGCTGGCGTCGACCACGGTGTAGCCGAGCGATTGCGCCTGGGCGCGCTGGCTGACTTCGATCCACACCGCCTCAAGGCCGAAAGCCGGATCTTTGGCGGTGATGCCGTTGAGCGAGCCGTAGACCTGGCCCGGGTTGATCGCCAGTTCGCGCTCCGGGTAGATCTCCGCCTCGGCGAGGATCACGCCCATCAGGGTCAGGCGGTAGGCGCTCGGCGCCAGGTCGAGGTTGTCGCGGATGTGCACGGTGGGCATCAGGAAGCCCAGGTCCTGGGAAAGCTTCTTGCGCACGCCCTTGATCCGCGCCAGCAGTTGCCCGCCCTGGTTGCGGTCCACCAGCGGGATCAGGCGGTAGCCGACTTCCAGGCCGATCATGTCGATCGGGGTCACGTCGTCCCAGCCCAGTTCCTTGGTCTCCATGGCGCGGGCCGGCGACGGCAGCAGCTCCTGCTGACGCTTGACCTCTTCCAGCGCCTGCACCTTGGCCACGTTCTGCTTCTTCCAGAACAGGTAGGCGCCGCCGGCCGCCAGGGCCGCCATGGTCAGGAAGGAGAAGTGCGGCATGCCCGGCACCAGGCCCATGATGGCCATCAGGCCGGCCGCGACGGCCAGCGCCTTGGGCGAGGCGAACATCTGACGGTTGATCTGCTTGCCCATGTCTTCGGAGCCCGAGGCACGGGTCACCATGATCGCAGCGGCGGTGGACAGCAGCAGTGATGGCAATTGCGCCACCAAACCGTCACCGATGGTCAGCAGGGCGTACACCTTGCCGGCGTCGGCGAAGGTCATGTTGTGCTGGAAGATGCCGACGGCCATGCCGCCGATCAGGTTGATGAACAGGATCAGCAGGCCGGCGATGGCGTCGCCGCGCACGAACTTGCTGGCACCGTCCATCGAACCGTAGAACTCCGCCTCCTGGGCCACTTCCGCCCGGCGGGCCTTGGCCTGGGTCTGGTCGATCAGGCCGGCGTTGAGGTCGGCGTCGATCGCCATCTGCTTGCCGGGCATCGCATCGAGGGTGAAACGCGCGCTCACCTCGGAGATCCGCCCGGCACCCTTGGTCACCACGACGAAGTTGATGATCATCAAGATGGCGAACACCACGATGCCGACCACGTAGTTGCCGCCGATCACCACCTCGCCGAAGGCCTGGATCACCTTGCCGGCGGCGGCATGGCCGTCCTGGCCGTGGAGCATCACCACCCGCGTCGACGCCACGTTCAGCGCCAGGCGCAGCAGCGTCGCCACCAGCAGGATCGTCGGGAACACGGCGAAATCCAGCGGCCGCAAGGCGTACACGCACACCAGCAGCACGACGATGGACAGGGCGATGTTGAAGGTGAAGAACACGTCCAGCAGGAACGGCGGCACCGGCAACATCATCATCGCCAACATGACCAGCAGCAACAGCGGCACACCCAGATTGCCCCGGCTGAGCTCCGACAGGTTGCTGCGGGCACTGTTGATTAACTGAGAGCGATCCACCGGTTTTCCCCGTTCCTTTCAAGCAAACTTTTGACGCCCGAAGCGGGCGCACGGCGGCTACTGCAAGAAGCCTTCCAACTTTTGCACGGGACTGAAACAGAAGGGTTTATCAGGTGATTTTCCGCATGCCCCGCGGCCTATGGCGATCCGCCTGACACCCGGAGGCCGAACACGCCACCGCCATCGCGAGCAGGCTCGCTCCCACAAGGTCCTGCGGGGAACACCCATCGCGGGCGCCAGCCCGCTGGCGATGGCGCCCGTCAAGGCGCCGCAGAGCCGGCTCAGGAATCGCGCCGCAGGTCCGGCGGAATCGGCAGGTCGTCCTTGAGCGGCTCCGGCGGCTTGCCCTTGCCCGCGCGGTACTGGCGAATCTGGTAGACGTAGGCCAGCACCTGGGCGACCGCCAGGTACAACCCACCCGGGATTTCTTCTTCCAGTTCGGTGGAGTGGTAGATCGAACGCGCCAGGGCCGGCGATTCGAGCAGCATGATCTCGTTGGCCGTGGCGATCTCGCGGATCTTCAACGCCAGGAAGTCAGTCCCCTTGGCCAGCAGCACCGGCGCGCCGCCCTTGTCGGCGTCGTACTTGAGCGCCACGGCGTAGTGGGTCGGGTTGGTGATGACCACGTCGGCCTGGGGAATGGCCGCCATCATCCGCCGCTGGGACATCTCGCGCTGCACCTGGCGGATGCGCTGCTTGACCTCCGGCCGACCCTCCTGGTCCTTGTGCTCGTCGCGCACTTCCTGCTTGGTCATCTTGAGCTTCTTGATGCTCTCCCAGATCTGCACCGGCACGTCCACCGCCGCAATGACGATCAGCCCGCAGGCCATCCACAAGGTGCTCCAGCCCACCAGCAGCACGCTATGGATGATCGCCTTCTCGAGCGGCTCGTGAGCGATGCGCAACAGGTCGTCGACGTCGCCGGACAGCACCACCAACGCCACCGCCAGGGTGATCAGGAACTTGGCCAGCGCCTTGAGCAACTCGACCACCGACTTGGCCGAGAACATGCGCTTGATCCCGGACAGCGGATTCATCCGGCTGAACTTGGGCGCCATGGAGCCGGCGGCGAACAGCCAGCCGCCGAGCGCGATCGGCCCCAGCAGCGCGGCGAGCAGCAAGGTGATCATGATCGGCTGGATCGCCAGCAGGGCCATCAGCCCCGAACTCATCAGGAACCGACCCATGGAACCCTGATCCATGATCACTTCCCGCGAGAGCGTGAAGTTCACCCGCATCAGTTCCATCAAGTCCTCGGCCAGCATGCCGCCGAAGATCAGCAGCGCGGCGGAGCCGGCGAGCATGATCGCCAGGGTGTTGAGCTCCTTGGAGCGCGCGATCTCACCCTTCTCACGGGAATCCTTCTTGCGTTTCTCCGTGGGGTCTTCTGTCTTGTCCTGACCGCTCTCGCTCTCAGCCATGGCTCAGCGTGCCCGTGCCAGTTCGCGCAGCAACTGCAAGGACTCGGCGGCCAGCGGTTGATACTGATTGAGAATGTCCGCAAGACCCACCCAGACGATGAACAGGCCGAGCACCAGGGTCAGCGGAAAGCCGATGGAGAAGATGTTCAGCTGCGGCGCCGCCCGGGTCATGATGCCGAACGCGATGTTGACCACCAACAGCGCCGTGACCGCCGGCAGCACCAGCAGCAGCGCCGCCCCGAGCACCCAGCCGAGCTTGCCGGCCAGCTCCCAGTAGTGGGCGGTCATCAGGCCGCCGCCGACCGGCAGCGTGGTGAAGCTTTCCGTCAGGACCTCGAACACCACCAGGTGGCCGTTCATCGCCAGGAACAGCAACGTCACCAGCATGGTGAAGAACTGCCCGATCACCGCCACCGACACGCCGTTGGTGGGATCGATCATCGAGGCGAAGCCCATGCCCATCTGAATGGCGACGATCTGCCCCGCCACCACGAACGCCTGAAAGAACAATTGCAGGGAGAAGCCCAGCACCGCACCGACCAGGATCTGCTCGGCGATCATCAGCAGACCGCCAAGGTCCAGCGGGCTGACCGCCGGCATCGGCGGCAGGTTCGGCGAGATCACCACGGTGATCGCCAACGCCAGGTAGAGACGGATGCGCCTGGGCACGAGGGTGGTGCCGAACACCGGCATCACCATCAGCATCGAACCGATGCGAAACAGCGGCAGCATGAACGTCGCCACCCAGGTGCTGATCTGGGTGTCCGTCAACTGAAGCAGCGACGACATGGCTCAGCCGATGACCAGCGGAATGTTTTTGTACAGCTGAGTGATGTATTCCATGAACGTCTGCACCAGCCAAGGCCCGGCGACGATCAGGGTGACCAGCATCACCAGCAGGCGCGGCAGGAAGCTGAGCGTCTGTTCGTTGATCTGCGTCGCCGCCTGGAACATCGACACCAGAAGCCCCACCAGCAGGCTCGGCACCACCAGGATCGCGACCATCATGGTGGTCAGCCACAGGGCCTCGCGAAAGATGTCGACCGCAACTTCAGGCGTCATGGCGATACACCTCCGAAACTGCTGGCCAGGGTGCCGATGATCAGCGCCCAGCCATCGACCAGCACGAACAGCATGATTTTGAACGGCAGGGAAATGATCAGCGGCGACAGCATCATCATGCCCATCGCCATCAGCACGCTCGCGACCACCAGGTCGATGATCAGGAACGGGATGAAGATCATGAAGCCGATCTGGAACGCGGTCTTGAGCTCGGACGTCACGAAGGCCGGCACCAGGATCGTCAGCGGCGCCTGCTCCGGCGTCGCGATGTCGGTGCGCTTGGACAGGCGCATGAACAGCTCAAGGTCCGTGGAGCGGGTCTGGGCCAGCATGAAGTCCTTGATCGGCACCTGGGCCTTTTCCACCGCCTGCTGGGCGGTCAACTTCTCCGCCAGGTAAGGCTGCAGCGCGTCGTTGTTCACCCGGTCGAACACCGGCGCCATGATGAACAGGGTCAGGAACAGCGCCATGCCGGTGAGGATCTGGTTCGACGGCGTCTGCTGCAGGCCCAGGGCCTGACGCAGGATCGAGAAGACGATGATGATCCGGGTGAAGCTGGTCATCAGGATGACGAACGCCGGAATGAAGCTCAGCGCCGTCATGATCAGCAGGATCTGCAGGCTGACCGAATACTCCTGTGCGCCCTCGGCGTTGGTGCCCAGCGTGATCGCCGGGATCGACAGCGGATCGGCGGCAAACGCCAGCGGCGCGGCCAGCATCAGGGCCAGGGTCAAGACGATGCGCAACGCACCCATTACTTCTTATCCTTCTGATCCTTGCCGAGCACCTTCAACAGATGCTGGGCAAACTCCGGAGTGGCCTTTTCGGCGGCGGCCGGCACGTCGACCGGCTCCTTGAGCACATGCAGCGCGGTGATGGTGCCGGGGCTCAGGCCAAGCAGGATCTGCTCGTTGCCGACCTGCACCAGCACCAGACGGTCGCGGGGGCCGAGCGCGCGGGAGCCGATCAGCTCGATCACCTGACCCTTGCCGGCGGGACCGGCCTGCTGCACCCGGCGCAGCAGCCAGGCGAGAAAGAAGATCAGGCCGAGCACCAGCAGCAGGCCGAGCACCAGTTGCGTCAGCTGGCCGGCGACGCCGCCGCTGACCGCAGGCGCGGCCGCCGTGGCGGCAGTCGCCGCCGGCTCGACCGCCAGCGCCGCGACCGGCAACGCCATTGCCAACAAGAAACCGAGCGCCTTGTTCACTCAGCGCAGCTTCTTGATGCGTTCGCTTGGGCTGATCACGTCGGTCAGGCGGATGCCGAACTTTTCGTTGACCACCACCACCTCGCCGTGGGCGATCAGGGTGCCGTTGACCAGCACGTCCAGCGGCTCGCCGGCCAGACGGTCCAGTTCGATCACCGAGCCTTGGTTGAGCTGCAGCAGGTTGCGGATGTTGATGTCGGTGCTGCCCACTTCCATCGAGATCGACACCGGGATGTCGAGGATCACGTCCAGGTTGGGGCCGTCCAGCGACACCGGCTCATTGTTCTTCGGGTGGCTGCCGAACTCTTCCATCGGCACACGGTTGGAGCTGGACACACCGGCGTCGGCCGCCAGCAGCGCGTCGATGTCGGCCTGGCCGCCCTCGCCGGTCTCTTCCAGGGCCGCAGCCCACTCGTCGGCCAGCGCCTGGTCGTCCTGGGTGTTCATATCGTCGTTCATCATTTGTCCTCGGCGGGCAAAAAAACCGGTAAAAACCAAAAGGGAGTGGAGGCGCGGCTCAGCGCCGCTCGATCGGCTCGATCACTTGCAACGCGAGGTTGCCCTTGTGCGAGCCCATCTTGACCTTGAAGGCCGGCACGCCGTTGGCGCGCATGATCATGTCTTCCGGCATCTCGACCGGGATCACGTCGCCCGGCTGCATGTGCAGGATGTCGCGCAGCTTCAGCTGGCGGCGGGCGACGGTGGCGCCGATCGGCACCGCCACGTCGAGCACGTCCTGACGCAGGGCGTTGACCCAGCGCTCGTCCTGGTCGTCCAGGTCCGACTGGAAGCCGGCGTCGAGCATCTCGCGCACCGGTTCGATCATCGAGTACGGCATGGTCACGTGCAGGTCGCCGCCGCCGCCGTCCAGTTCGATGTGGAACGTGGACACCACGATGGCTTCGCTCGGACCTACGATGTTGGCCATGGCCGGGTTCACTTCCGAGTTGATGTACTCGAAGTTGACTTCCATGATCGCCTGCCAGGCCTCCTTCAGGTCGACGAAGGCCTGCTCCAGCACCATGCGCACCACGCGCAGCTCGGTGGGGGTGAACTCACGCCCCTCGATCTTGGCGTGACGGCCGTCGCCGCCGAAGAAGTTGTCCACCAGCTTGAACACCAGCTTGGCGTCCAAGATGAACAGCGCGGTGCCGCGCAACGGTTTGATCTTGACCAGATTGAGGCTGGTCGGCACGTACAGCGAGTGTACGTACTCGCCGAACTTCATCACCTGCACGCCGCCCACGGCAACGTCCGCCGAACGGCGCAGCATGTTGAACATGCTGATGCGGGTGTAGCGGGCAAAACGCTCGTTGATCATCTCCAGGGTCGGCATGCGTCCGCGGACGATGCGATCCTGGCTGGTCAGGTCGTAGCTTTTGACGCTGCCAGGCTCGGCGGCGTTATCGGTCTGTACCAGACCGTCGTCGACGCCATGCAACAGCGCGTCGATCTCATCCTGGGACAGCAGATCCTGCACGGCCATGTCGTGTTCCTACTGCAATACGAAATTAGTGAAAAGCAACTGTTCGATCACCACTTTGCCCAGTTCCTTCTGCGCCACTTCCTGCACGCTGGCGGTGGCCTTCTGACGCAGCATTTCCTGACCGACCGGCGTCGCCAGGGTGGCGAAGTCCTGACCGGAGAAGAGCATCACCAGGTTGTTGCGGATCACCGGCATGTGCACCTTGAGCGCGTCCAGGTCCGCCTGGTTGCGCGCCAGCATGGTGATGCTCACCTGCATGTAGCGCTGACGGCCGTTCTGGTTGTAGTTGGCCACGAAGGCCGGCGCCATCGGCTCGAAGATCGCCGGCTGCTTGCCCGCCGGAGCCGCTTCGGCCGCCGGGGCAGGCTTGCTCTGCGCGCTGTGCATGAAGTACCAGGTCGCGCCCACGGAGGCACCGATCGCCAGCAGCAGCGCCACCACGATCAGGATGATCAGCTTGAGTTTGCCTTTGGTTGCGGGGTCTTTTACAGCTGCTGCTTCGCTCTTCGCCATGCCAATAATCCGTCATTAATCGGGTTTTCACAGTCGCACGGCAAGGCAAGAGCAAGTGTTATGCCAGAAGTGTCGGAGGGGAGAACGAGAGGGAATCGCGAGCCGATGCAAAACCCTGTGGGAGCTGGCTTGCCAGCGATGGCGATTTATCTGACACATTGGTTTTGAATGTGCCGCCGCTATCGCTGGCAAGCCAGCTCCCACAGGTCTCAGGGTGTTGCGTCAGGCGTAGTAGTCGACGGCGCTGGAGCCGATCACGTGAGTGGCCGTGGCCGCCGCTTCAGCGACGGTCGCCGGCGTCAACTCTTCTTCGGCCGAATCCAGACGCCCGCCGGCGGCGTTGGTGCGACCGCCCTGCCCCTGCTGCGCCTGTTCCTGACCCTGCCAGCCACGGTTCTGGTCGGACACATTGACGTCGACCTGGCCCATCCCCTGCTGGGTGAACATCTCGCGCAGGCGGTGCATCTGACCGTCCAGCGCTTCGCGCACGCTCGGGTGAGCGCTCATGAACGTCACCTGGGTCTGCTGGTCCGGCACCATGTTCACCCGGATGTCGAGGCGGCCGAGCTCGGCCGGCTGCAGCTGGATGTCGGCCGCCTTGAGGTTGGCGCTCGACAGGTACATGACGCGGTTCACCACTTCCTCGGTCCAGCCGCTCTGGTGCATGGCGATCGGCTGGTTCACCGGCAAGGCGTTGGCGGTCTTCGGCGTGGCGGCCTGCGTCAGCGCCGCCAGACGGTTGGCGAAATCATCGACGCGGGTGTCGCTGCTGGCGGATTTCAGATCCTTGAGACCCTCGTCGAGCAGGCCGCTGAAGGCCTTCTCGCCGCCCTGGCTGGTGCTGTCCTTGTCCGCCTGCACATCGAGCATGTTGGCCATGCCGGCGGCGAAGTTCTGCGCGGCAGTCAATTCGCCGTCGGCCTGAGCCTGTGCCGGGGTCGGCGCAGCCTTGGGCTGGCTGGACGCGGAAATGTGGCCGCTCTGCTCCATCG
Source organism: Pseudomonas sp. B7(2017) (assembly GCF_002112745.1). NCBI lineage: Bacteria > Pseudomonadati > Pseudomonadota > Gammaproteobacteria > Pseudomonadales > Pseudomonadaceae > Pseudomonas > Pseudomonas sp. B7(2017). The sequence goes on from NZ_NEIP01000005.1 coordinate 344,145, forward strand.
CCAGGCGCACGGCCGGCAGGTTGTCGAGCGGATCGGCTTCCGGGTCGAAACCGCTGTCGGCGATCGGCGCCGGGGCCGGCGTCGGCAGCGCTGCCACCGCCGGGGTTTCGGCCTTGGCGGGTGCGGGCGTCTCCACTACGGGCGCAGGCTCGACCGGTACGGTCACGGGCGGCTGCACCGCCTCGACCAGGGCCGGATCCAGCGTCGGATCCACGGGCGGCGCATCCGCCACAGGCGTTTGAGGGGTTTGCGTCGAATCGTCGTCGCTGGCGCTGCGCTCGTCCGTCGCGCCGGAAGCCGGCTTGTCGGCGGGCAAGGGTTTGCCGCTATCGGCAACCGCAGGTTCGGGAGCGGCAGACTGATCCTTGCCGACGTCCTTTTTGCCGCCGCTGTCCGCGCCGCTGTCGCGCGCAGGTTTCACCGGCGCGGCGCTGGCGGCCGAAGCCTTTGCCGGCCCCTGGTCGGCAAACACTTGGGCGAAGCTGGAGGCCTTGTCCCCGGGCTCTGCGGCCAGGGCCGGCGCTTTGGCGGAGGCGGCTTGCGCCTTGGCCTGGGCGGCAGCCTGAAGAAGGATGTTGGGGGTTGCAGGCATGGTACGGTCTCCGCTGCACTGGGATCGTAGGTACAGTTGAGCGAGATGACTGCAAGTGCCGGGCCAGCTTTAGCCGCAGGGGCGAAAAAGCGCCGGACGGCAGGCTCAATGGGTCAGGGAACGCTGTCGTTCGGCTTCGTAGACGGGGCGCACATCGGCGAACTCGCTGTTGATGTCCGCCACCAGCTTAATGATTTCGGCAGGGCTCTTGTTCTTGGCCTGCTGTTCGAGCTCACTGCAGAGCTCGGCGAGGCGGGTCGCGCCCATGTTGCTGCTGCTGCCCTTGAAGCTGTGGGCCACAACCGACAGCACTTCGGCGTCGACGGTCTTTTGCAGCTCCCGCAGCCGGTTCTCGGAATCCGCCAGGAAGATGTCCAGCAATTCCGGATAGCTGGCCTCCATGACTTCGGCCATCGAGTTCAGTACGTCGCGATCTACATGTTTGTCAGCCACTTGTTCACTCCTTGATCAAGAATGCGCGGATTATGCCAGAGCCTCCCAGGAAAACTCCACGCGGACACTGCGGCCGTCGTCCGACCAATGGGCGCTGCGCGTCAGCTGACGGACCAGGCCGACCCCACGCCCGGACAGGCGGATCCCGTCCGGGGGCCGGTCCATCACCCGCGCCACGTCGAACCCGTTGCCGCTGTCCTCGACCCGGATCACCAGGGTTCCGCCCGAGCCCTGCGGCACCACGTCGAAATGCACCCGCACATGGCCGTCCCGCAGGGCGTCGAGCCGGGCGTTGCGCAGCTCATAGTAACGCGCAAACCCGCTGGCATCGCGCTTGAGGCTGGAGTCGAGCCCCAGGACGCCGTGCTCCAGGGCATTGGAGTACAGCTCGGCCAGCACACTGTACAGCGCCCCGCTCTGCGCCCGCAGCCCGTGCACCTCCAGCAGCAGTTGCAGCAGGTACGGCAACGGGTTGAAGCGTTTGAGCGTCGCGCCCCGGAACTCGAAGCTCGCCGACCAGTCGAGCGGACAGGACTGGCCGCTGTCGGAGTACACCGGCACCGGCGCATGCACCTGCGCCGCCTCCAGCAGGCTGATCTCGACCATGCTGACATCGTCCCGGGCCTCGCCACGGAATGCCTGGAGCGCTTGCTCGATGTCCTCGAAGAGCCGGTCCGGCTCACGGTTGGCCGCAAACACCTGCCGCAGCCGCTCGACGCCGAACAACTGGTCGTTGGCGTCGCAGGTGTCGATCACCCCGTCGGAGAGCAGGAACACCCGGTCCCCCACCGCCATCGGCAGCACCTCGGTGCAGTCGTCGAACGCTTGCGGGCTGAGCACGCCCAACGGCAGATGCCGTGCCGCCAGCGGCGTACGCTCCCCCGTGGCGATGCGGTGCAGGTAGCCGTCGGGCAGGCCGCCGTTCCAGTACTCCACCGAACGGCGCTGTGCGCTCAGGCACAGCAGGGTCGCGCAGCAGAACATGTCCACCGGCAGGATGCGCTTGAGCTTGGCGTTCATTTCCCGCAGGGTCTCGGCCAGCCCGTAGCCCTTGGCGGTCATACCGTAGAACACCTCAGCCAGCGGCATGGCGCCGACCGCCGCCGGCAAGCCGTGACCGGTGAAATCCCCGAGCAGCACATGCATGTCGCCGGCCGGCGTGTACGCCGCCAGCAGCAAGTCGCCGTTGAACAGAGCGTAGGGAGATTGCAGGTAGCGGATGTTCGGCGCATTCAGGCAGCCGGAATGGGCGACCTTGTCGAACACCGCCTTGGCGACCCGTTGCTCGTTGATCAGGTAATCGTGATGCCGGGCGATCAGGTCGCGCTGCTCCAGCACCGTGGCCTGCAGCCGTCGCAGGCGATCCATCGCCTTGATTTTGGCGGAGAGGATCACCGGGTTGTAGGGTTTCGCCAGAAAATCGTCGCCACCGGCATCCAGACAGCGTGCCAGCGCCTCGCTTTCGGTGAGCGACGTGAGGAAGATGATCGGCACCAGGGTTTCCCCCGCCAGCGCCTTGATCCGGCGCGCCGCCTCGAAGCCGTCCATCACCGGCATCATCGCGTCCATCAGCACCAGTTGCGGATGATCGCGGCGGAACACCTCCAGCGCTTCCTCGCCGTTGCCGGCGGTCAGCACCTCATGCCCCTGGCGGCGGACGATGGTCGAGAGCAGCAGGCGGTCGGCGGCGCTGTCCTCGGCGATCAGGATGGTCAACGGCTCCTGCGGCTGCATGGCCGTCAAGCGATGTCGAACAACTTGTCGAAATTGGAAATGGCGAGGATCTTGCGCACGTCCGAATTGCTGTTGATCACCCGCACGTCGGAATGATCGCCGCCGGCGTGGTCGCGCAGCAACAGCAGCATGCCCAGGGCCGAGCTGTCGAGGTACGTGGCTTCTTTGAGATCCACCACAATGGAATCGGGTTTCTTATCGAGTCGCTCATAGGACTCGCGAAACTCCTGATGGCGACCGAAATCGAACCGACCCTTGATCGAGATCGTCAGCTTTTGCCCATCCGGAGAGAGATCTGTAACGACTGACATGCGCTGGCTTCCTTGTCATTGACGAACCTGTACAAGGTTTAGCACTTGCCGGGGGCGGCGGCAAGGCATGATGCCGCCGGCCGCTGTCAGCGATCGCCCCGTCAAAAGGCCTCGTGCCGCGGCAAACGCTGGGACAGTTCGTCCAGGAGCTTCTGCTCGCGCTTGTCTTCGGCCCGCTGCGCCTCGTCGCGGTAGCGCTGTACAAGCTTGCGCAGGCCTTCGACCCGCGCAAAGGCCTCTTGCCAGGTCTCGCGGGCCTTGTTCAGGTTGTTCTGATGCCAGTTCAAGCTCTGGCGCTGCTGGTCGACCGCGGTGTCGAGCTGGGCCAGGAAGCCCTGGAAGCCCAGCAGCCACTGCCCGGTCACGCCGGTGCTGCCCCGCACGATCCATTGCTCGGAATAGTCCAGGCGAAACGCCTGAAGGTCGGCGAGCTTGCTTTCAGCGACCTTGACCTGCCCCTGAAAGTAGCCCAGGCGCTGCACGGCGGTCTTCTCGGCCTTTTCGGCCATGTCCACCACCGGCGCCAGGCGCGCGGCTCGACTCAGGGCCATGACCGGTTACCCGCCGGCCGCCGGGGCGAACAGGGTTTCGAGGTAGGCTTCGCTTTCGCCCAGGCTGATGCTGTCGTTCAGGCCCTGACGCAAGTACCTGACCATTTGCGGCTGCAGCGAAATCGCAAGGTCGGTCTCGCGGTCGCCGCCGGCCACGTAGGCGCCGACGCTGATCAGGTCGCGGCTCTGCTGATAGCGCGACCACAGTTGCTTGAAGTACTGCGCACGGGTCATGTGCTCCGGCGACACCACCGCCGGCATCACCCGGCTGATCGAGGCTTCGATGTCGATGGCCGGGTAATGGCCTTCCTCGGCCAGGCGCCGGGACAGCACGATATGCCCGTCCAGCACGCCCCGCGCCGAGTCGGCGATCGGATCCTGCTGGTCGTCACCCTCGGACAGCACGGTGTAGAACGCCGTGATCGAACCGCCGCCCTTCTCCGCGTTGCCGGCGCGCTCCACCAGCTTCGGCAGCTTGGCGAACACCGACGGCGGATAGCCCTTGGTCGCCGGCGGCTCGCCGATGGCCAGGGCGATTTCCCGCTGGGCCTGGGCGAAACGGGTCAGCGAGTCCATCAGCAGCAGGACGTTCTTGCCCTTGTCGCGGAAATACTCGGCGATGCGCGTGCAATACATGGCGGCGCGCATGCGCATCAGCGGCGCATCGTCCGCCGGGGACGCCACCACCACCGAACGCTTGAGGCCTTCTTCGCCGAGGATGTGCTCGATGAATTCCTTCACCTCGCGGCCCCGCTCGCCGATCAGGCCGACGACGATGATGTCCGCCTCAGTGAAGCGAGTCATCATGCCCAGCAGCACCGACTTACCGACGCCGGTACCGGCGAACAGGCCCAGACGCTGGCCGCGGCCCACCGTCAGCATTCCGTTGATGCAACGGATGCCCACGTCCAGCGGCACGCTGATCGGGTCGCGGTTGAGCGGGTTGATCGTCGGGCCGTCCATCGGCACCCAGTCTTCGGCCTTCATGCCGCCCTTGCCGTCCAGCGCGCGGCCGGCGCCGTCCAGCACCCGGCCGAGCATGCTCATGCCCATCGGCAAGCGGCCGGCATCGGCCAGCGGCACCACCCGGGCGCCCGGCGCAATGCCGGCCACGCTGCCGACCGGCATCAGAAAGACCTTGTTGCCGGAAAAGCCCATGACTTCGGCTTCGACCTGGGACGGATGGTAGGTGTCGTCGTTGATCACCATGCAGCGGGTGCCCATGGCGGCCCGCAGCCCCTCGGCTTCGAGGGTGAGGCCGACCATGCGCAGCAGGCGCCCTTCGAGGATCGGCGCACCGGCAAGCTCGGTGGCCTCGGCGTAGGTGCTCAGGCGCTTGGCGAAACTGGTGCGTTCAAGGCGCATCGGGGGCGTCCGCGGACGGCTCGGCGGTGGGCGCCGGCTTGGCGTCTTCCGACAGGTCCAGGCTCAAGTCCGGCGCGGCCGGGTGCAGGGCCTGCTCGTGCAGTTGGTCGAACAGTTTGTCCATGACCTGGGCGATGCGGGTCTCGATGCTGGCGTCGATGCGGCTGTGATCGGTCTCGACCCGGCAGCCGCCCGGCAGCAAGGTCTCGTCCTCGACGATGCGCCAGGTCTCTTCGTGGCGCTCGCGCAACGCTTTGACCTGGGCGAAATCTTGCGGATTGACGTACAGCCGCACATTGCCGACGCCCAGCGGCAGCAGCTTGAGGGCGTCGCGCATGACGCGTTCGATCTGCGTCGAGTCGATGGCCAGTTCGCGCTGGATCACCTGTTTGGCGATGTGCCGCACGAGGTCGACCAGCGACTTCTCGATCTGGGTGTCCTGCTCGGCAATCGGCTCGAACAGATGGCCCATCAGTTGCTCGAGGCTGGCGACTTTCGCCGCCAACGCCACCTCGGCCTCCTGACGCACCTTGAGGGTCGTGCTGTGGAAGCCTTCCTTCTCGCCGATGGCGAAGCCCTCGTTGTAGGCTTCCTGACGGATGCTTTCGAGCTCTTCCAGGGTCAGCGGCTGGACTTCCTCCAGCGGCACTTCCTCGATTTCCGGCGGTTCAGGCTCCGGCTCCGGCTCAGGTTCCGGCGGCGGCGGATCGAAGCTGGGCAGCGCCCAGGTATCGAAACCGCGGACATCCCGGGCGCGGATCAGATCCGTCACGTCGTCGTCATGCTTGTCCATGGGCTTAGATCATTTCCTCGCCGCCCTTGCCGCCGAGCACGATCTCTCCGGCTTCGGCCATACGGCGGGCGATGGTGAGGATTTCCTTCTGCGCGGTCTCCACGTCGCTGACGCGCACCGGGCCCTTGGCCTCGAGGTCGTCGCGCAGCAGTTCGGCGGCACGCTTGGACATGTTTTTGAAGATCTTTTCCTTGACGCTTTCGTCCGAACCCTTGAGGGCCAGCACCAGCACGTCGGAAGACACTTCGCGCAGCAGCGCCTGGATACCGCGGTCGTCGACGTCGGCCAGGTTGTTGAACACGAACATGAGGTCTTCGATCTGCGTGGACAGGTCTTCGTCGACCTCGCGGATCGAGTCCATGAGCTGGCCTTCGATCGAGCTGTCGAGGAAGTTCATGATGTCCGCCGCACGCTTGATGCCGCCCAGGGTGGTGCGCGAAGCGTTGGAGTTGCCGGAGAACTGCTTCTCCAGGATCTGGTTCAGTTCCTTCAGCGCCGCCGGTTGCACGGTATTCAGCGACGAGACGCGCAGGATGATGTCCAGGCGCACCTTATGGTCGAAGTTGCCCAGCACCTCGCCGGCCTGATCCGGGTCCAGGTACGCCACCACGATCGCCTGGATCTGCGGGTGTTCGTAACGGATCACGTCGGCGACGGCGCGCGGCTCCATCCACTTGAGGCTGTCCAGGCCGCTGGTGTTGCCGCCCAGCAGGATGCGGTCGATCAGGCCGTTGGCCTTGTCCTCGCCCAGGGCCTGGGTGAGCATCTTGCGCACGTAGTCGTCGGAGCCCACGCCCAGGCTGGTCTGGTCGCCGACGATGTCGACGAACTCGCTCATCACCTGCTCGACCTGCTCACGGTGGACGTTGCCCATCTGGGCCATGGCCACACCGACCCGCTGAACCTCTTTGGGGCCCATGTGGCGCAGCACTTGTGCAGCATCGGTGGAGCCCAGGGACAGCAGCAGGATCGCGGCTTTATCGACCCGGGACAGTTTGGCGACGGCGGCTCGGTTATCACTCATCTGCGTTAATCCACTCTTTCACGACCTGGGCCACACGGCCCGGGTCTTCTGCCACCAGACTCTTGATTGCGTTCAACTGGGCGTCATAGCCTTCGCTCGGGCTCGGCAGCAGAATGCTCTGCGGACCGCCGAGGCTCACGCGGTCGTTGGCCAGCTCGCCGTCCAGACCGCCCATGCCGCCCAGCTCCACGTCGCCCAGGGCCGCCAGTTCTTTGCTCTTGCCGCCGCCGGTGATGTTGTTGAGCACCGGACGCAGCACGCCGAACACCAGCACCAGGATGAACAGCACGCCCAGCACTTGCTTGACGATGTCCCAGAACCACGGTTGCGAGTAGAACGGAATGTCGGCGACCACTTCACCGCGATCGGCGGAGAACGGCATGTTGATCACGCTGACGCTGTCGCCGCGGCTGGCGTCGAAGCCGACGGCGTCCTGCACCAGGCGGGTGAAGCGCGCCAATTCGTCGGCGCTCCACGGCGCACGGGTGGTTTCGCCGTTGGCCGGATTGACCTTGACCTGATCATCCACCACCACCGACACCGACAGGCGGTTCAGGCGACCCTGCTGCTGCTTGGTGTGGCTGATGGAACGGTCGAGCTCGAAGTTCTTGGTGGATTGCTGACGCTTGTCCGCCGGGTACGGCGCGAGCATCGGCTGGCCGGTGGCCGGATCCATGATCTGCTGGCCGTTGGCGTCGACCAATGGCTGGCCCGGCTGCACCATGCCGGCGGCCGCTTGGGCGCCGCCGGTGGTCTGCGGCGCCGAGGCCGGCGACGGCGGCTGGTTGCTCAGGGCACCCGGCACGCCTTGCGGGCCGTTGCTGGCGGTGCGCTGTTCGTTGACCGACTGCTCGCTGCGCAGCGCCGGCTGATCCGGGTTGAACTGTTCGGCGGTGGACTCGACGGCGCTGAAGTCGATGTCGGCCGACACTTCGGCCTTGTAGCGGTCGTTGCCCAGCACCGGCTGCAGGATGTTGTGCACGCGCTGGGTGAGCATGCTTTCCATGCGGCGGCTGTAGTCGAACTGCTTGCCGGCCATGGTCATTTCGGAGTTTTCCGCCTGGTCCGACAGCAGGTTGCCCTTCTGGTCGACGACGGTGATCTGCGACTTGCTCAGCTCAGGAACGGAGGTCGCCACCAGATTGACGATGGCCACCACCTGGCCCGGCTCCAGCGAGCGGCCGGAATACAGCTCGACCAGCACCGAGGCGCTCGGCTTGCGGTCGTCGCGCACGAACACGGAGCTTTTCGGGATCGCCAGGTGAACACGTGCGCCCTTGACGTTGTTCAGGCTGGAGATGGTGCGTGCCAGCTCGCCTTCCAGGCCGCGACGGTAGCGGGTCGCTTCCATGAACTGGCTGGTGCCCAGACCCTGTTCCTTGTCCAGGATCTCGAAACCGATGTTGCCGTCGCTGGGAGTGACACCAGCGGCCGCGAGCTTGAGCCGCGCACGGGACAGGTCATCGGCCTTGACCAGCAAGGCGCCAGAGTTCGGCTCGACGGTGTAGGGAATGTCGGCGGAGGCCAGGGTGTCCATGACCTGCTTGGCGTCCATGCCGGCGAGGCTGCCGTACAGCGGCCGGTAGTCCGGCTGCTGCGACCACAGCACCACGGCAAAGCCGATCGCCACGCTCGCGGCCAGGCCGACCAACAGGCCCACCTGACGCAGCATGGTCATCTCGGAGAGGTTTTCCAGGAAGGACAGGCCGAACAGCGGCGGTTTGCCGTCTATCGGGGTGGCCTTGGCCGGAACGTTATCGGCGACTGCTTCTGCCATGACTCAATCTCGTCCTTAAACCGGCATCTGCATGATGTCTTGATAGGCCTGAACCAGCTTGTTGCGCACCTGGGTCAGAGCCTGGAACGACACGCTGGCCTTCTGCGAGGCAATCATCACGTCCGTCAGGTCGACGCTGCTCTTGCCGATCTCGAACGCATTGGCCAACTGGGTCGAGGCCTGCTGGGTGTCGCTCACTTTATTGATGGCCTGACCGAGCATGTCGGAAAAGCTGCTGCCCGCCATTTCAGGGACGGCGGCAGTCGATTTCGGCGCAGACATGGCGTCCATTTGCATGGCGCGCATATCCAGCATCAACCGATTAAATTCAATACCTTGGCTCATGGTCTACTCTCTTGGGCGGCCCGCAATTTTTTGACGCTCACTCGGCGGGTACACAGGTATTAGCAACAAGGGTGCCAGCTCACGGGCACCCTCTTCAGAAACCTTGCTTCAGACAAACGCAGCGCCGCTTACGTGGCGAACAGATACCCTTCGACATCCATACCCGCGTCACGCATCTGCGCCAGTTTGTAGCGCAGGGTGCGGGGGCTGATGCCGAGCTTTTCCGCCGCCTCCTTGCGCCGGCCGCGCTCGGCCCGCAGGGTGTCGATGATCATCTGGAATTCGTGGCGGCGCAGGTCGTCGCCCAGGGCGCCGGCCGAATCCGCTTCGATCTCGACGTCGCGCACCACAGGAGTCGCCATGGCAGCCGCCGGCGACGGGGCGAACGTCACGGGACCGGCCAGGCAGAAATCCTGCGGCTGGATCAGGCCGCCCTGCTGCAGGATCAACGCACGCTGGATCGCGTTGTCCAGTTCCCGCACATTGCCCGGCCACGGATAGGCGACCAGGCACGCCCGAGCCTCAGCCGAGAGCTTCGCCGTGGCGTGTTTCATTTTATTGACGTGCTTGGCCAGCAGACGCTCGGCCAGCGGCAGGATATCGGCGGTGCGCTCGCGCAGCGGACGCCAGGCCAGCGGAAAAACCGACAGGCGGTAATAGAGGTCTTCGCGGAAACGCCCGGCAGCCACCTCCCCCGCCAGGTCGCGGTTGGTGGTCGCCACCACCCGGATGTCGAGGCTGATCGGCTTGCGCGCCCCGACCCGCTCCACTTCCCGCTCCTGCAGGACCCGCAGCAGCTTGGCCTGCAAGCCCATGGGCATCTCGGAAATCTCATCCAGCAGAATGGTGCCACCGTTCGCCTGCTCGAACTTGCCGGCCTGGGTCGCGATGGCGCCGGTGAACGAGCCTTTCTCGTGGCCGAACAGCGTGGCCTCCAGCATGTTGTCGGGAATCGCCGCGCAGTTGATCGCAATGAACGGCTGGCTGGCGCGGTGCGACTGCTGGTGAATGTAACGCGCCAGCACTTCCTTGCCGGTGCCGGACTCGCCGGAGATCAACACCGTGGAATCGCTGCGCGCCACCCGCGCCGCCAGGTCGAGCAATTGCGCGCTGGCCGGCTCGACCGCCACCGGGCCTTCGTCGTCCGCAGCCTCCAGCGCACCCGACGCATGCCGCGCCACCAGCGCCAGCAAGGCACCGGGCTCGAACGGCTTGACCAGGTAGTCCGCCGCGCCTTGGCGCATGGCGTCCACGGCCCGCTCGACCGCGCCGTGCGCCGTCATCAGCAGCACCGGCAGTTGCGGCTGACGGACGCGCAACAGACTCAGCAACTGGTGGCCATCCATGCCCGGCATGTTGACGTCGCTGACCACCAGACTGAACGGCTCGCGCTCAACGGCTTTCAGCGCTTCTTCGGCCGAACCCACCGCATGATGGTCGTGACCGGCAAGCAGCAGCGTGTCGGCCAGCGCTTCGCGCAACGAGCGGTCATCCTCGACCAGCAAAACCTTGATGCCCATGTCCTTCACTCAGCTCCTTGTCCTGCGGAAAACAACGGCAGGATCACCTGCGCGCACGTGCCGCGCCCGATGCGCGAGCGCAGCCGCAATTCTCCCTGATGCGCCCGGGCGACCGCCTTGACCACCGTCAGCCCCAACCCCGTGCCGGTGACCTTGGTGGTGAAGAACGGCTCGCCCAAGCGCTCCAGCACCGCCGGTTCGATGCCGCTGCCGTTGTCGCTGACGCACAGGCGCAATGTGTTGTCGCGGGTGTAGCCATGCACTTTCAGGCGCACGTCGCCGCCGCTGGCCTGAACCGCGTTTTCGATCAGATTGAGGATGGCCCCGACCAGGGTGTCGCGGTTGCACAGCAATTCGCCGGCATGGCTGTCGCACTGCCAGCGGATCGGCAAGTCCTGCACATGGGTCAGCGCCGCCGCCTGCAACGACTGCATCAAGGCATGGGGCGTGACCCGGTCGGTCAGCGGCAGCTCGCCGCGGGCGAACACCAGCATGTCGCGCACCTGGTGCTCCAGCTCATGCAGGCGCTCCTTGAGGCGCCCGGCGAAGCGCTGCTGGGTGGCGACCGGCAGTTCCTGTTCGGTCAGATGACTGGCGTAAAGCAAGGCGGCGGACAGCGGCGTGCGGATCTGATGGGCCAGCGACGCCACCATGCGCCCCAGGGAGGACAAACGCTCGTGGCGCGCCAGCTGATCCTGCAGGTGACGGGTTTCAGTCAGGTCGTTGAGCAGCACCAACTGCCCCGGCTCGGCATCCAGCGAGCGGGTGGCGATCGACAGGCGCCGACCGTTCTTCAGGGAGATTTCGTGGCCGTCGTCTTCGCGCGGCGCAAAGCAACGGGCAATGACATGGCGCCACAGCTCGCCTTCCAGCGGCAGCCCCAGCAGCTCGGTGGCCGCCGGGTTGGCTTCGCAGACAATGCCGTGGCCGTCGATGACGATCACGCCGCCGGGCAACAGGTCGAGGAGGTTCTGCAGACGGTTGGCCAGACGCTCCTTCTCCGCCAGCTCCTGCATGCGCTGGGCGCTGACCACCGCCAGCTCGCCCTTGAGCTCGGTGACCCGGGCTTCGAGCATGCTGTAGGAATCGGTCAGTTGGCTCGACATCTGATTGAACAGCGCAAACGCCTGCTCAAGCCCCTGCCGGCTCGCCTGCTCTACGGACGACGGTTGCCCCGAAGCGTTGGGGGCAGAAGACATCTGGGCGGCTTGGGGCATTGTGCTCTCTCGCATGGCTGACCGTCAGTTAAACGGAACGTTGCGAGGGCTGTAGCAATACCCGTGCCTAAAAAAAACCGCCTACAAATGAAGCACTTGAAAAACAGGCGTCAATCATCCGCCTGTTCGTCTCCGTCACGCCGGCTCATGCCGTACTTGCGCATCTTCTCCACCAGGGTGGTGCGACGGATGCGCAGACGCTCGGCGGCACGGGCGACGATGCCGTTGGCGTCATCCAGCGCCTGCTGGATCAGGCCCTGCTCCAGGCCACCGAGGTAGTCCTTCAGGTCCAGGCCTTCCGGCGGCAGCATGGCGTTGGCGGTGAAGTCCGGCGTGTGGCCGTTGATCGCGACGCGCTCTTCCAGGTCGCTGCGCAGGCTGTCGACCATCTGCTCGTCTTCGTCGTCGACGTAGCGGAATTTCTTCGGCAGCTCGGCCACGCCGATCACCCCGTACGGGTGCATGATCGCCATGCGCTCGACCAGGTTGGCCAGCTCGCGGACGTTGCCCGGCCAGCCGTGACGGCACAGCGACATGATCGCCGCCGAGTTGAAGCGGATCGAACCGCGCTTCTCGTGCTCCATGCGCGAGATCAGCTCGTTCATCAGCAGCGGGATGTCCTCGACGCGCTCGCGCAGCGGCGCCATCTCGATCGGGAACACGTTCAGGCGATAGTAGAGGTCTTCGCGGAAGGTGCCGATCTCGATCATGCTTTCGAGGTTCTTGTGGGTCGCGGCGATGATGCGCACGTCGATGCTTTGGGTCTTGTTGCTGCCCACGCGCTCGAAGGTGCGCTCCTGCAGCACGCGCAGCAGCTTGACCTGCATCGGCAGCGGCATGTCGCCGATCTCGTCGAGGAACAGCGTACCGCCGTTGGCCAGCTCGAAGCGGCCGGCACGGCTGGTGATCGCGCCGGTGAAGGCGCCCTTCTCGTGGCCGAACAGTTCGCTTTCCAGCAGCTCGGCCGGAATCGCGCCGCAGTTGACCGGCACGAACGGCGCGTCGCGGCGCTTGGAATGGTAATGCAGGTTGCGCGCGACCACTTCCTTGCCGGTGCCGGACTCGCCGAGGATCAGCACGCTGGCGTCGGTGTCGGCCACCTGCTGCATCATCTGGCGCACATGCTGGATCGCCCGGCTGGTGCCGACGAGGCTGCGGAACAGGTTGGGTTCGCGGTGACGGCCGCGCTCGCGGGCCTGGTCGTACATCTCGCGGTAGACCTGGGCACGGTGCAGGGAGTCGAGCAGCTTGCTGTAGCTGGGCGGCATTTCGAGGGTGGACAGCACGCGGCGGCGCTGGTCTTCCGGAAGGTCCACGGAAGAATTTTCGCCCATCAGCAAAACCGGAAGGAACTCATCCCAGGTTGAGAGTGTCTTTAACAAGCCCATCAGCGCACCCGGAGCATTGACCGTCCCGATCAGCACGCAAATGACCTCACGGCTCGACGACAAAGAGCCGACAGCCTGCTGCCAGTCATGGCTGCCGCAGGGCAAATTTTCTTCGCCGAGAAAATTCAAGATCACCGCCAAATCGCGGCGGCGGACGCTATCGTCATCGATCAGCAGAATTTTGGTTTCACGCCACATGCAATAGCAACTTCCCTAGTCAACTCAATGCCCGAAACGAGGGGCAAGCGAGACGCTTGCAGGACACCTTGTGCCCGTAGACGTCCGAAATCTGAAAACAGCCACTAGTTAAGTCAAAAAACCGTGCACAGTCAAATTTATGGCGCACACATCTGGATTAACTGAGGGTTAATTAACCAAACAGATGGTAAACCTTTGCCGCGTTCTTGGCTTGGTTGATCTGCGTCATCTCGTCGACTATAGCCTGACGCTCCCCCATCGCCACTTCCAGCAGATCCTTGTACACGTGCAGCAGTTGCTCAAGGTTGCTGCGCAACTCTTCCTCGTCCAGCGACGCTTCGCTCAAGACATCTTCCATGCAGGACCGGCAATCGAGGTCCAATTGCCCGATGGCCTCCCAGTTGCGCTCGGCCAGCGCGCTGACGAGCGCCATGCGGGTATCTTCGATTCGCTGCAACACAGGGCTCATGATGGCCTCCTCAGGGCTGCGCACCGGGCGCAGGCGCAATGGCGTCCCAGCCTTCCTTGACGGTGGTCAGCAGGCCTGCCACTTCGTCCAGGATGCGCGGATCGCTGCTGATGTTCGCCTCGGCCAGACGCTTCATCATGTAGATGTAAAGACCGTCCAGGTCGGCCAGCGCCTCGGCGCTGTTCTCAAGGTCCAGGCCTTCGCGCAGGCCGCTGACGATGCCGATCGCCTTGCTGATCGCCGTGCACTTGGCCGGGATGTCCTTGCGCTCGATGGCGCCCTTGGCCTGGGCGATGCGCGACAGGCCGCCTTCCATCAGCATCTGCACCAGACGGTGCGGGCTGGCTTCGGACGTCTGGGCGTGGGAGCCGACCTTCTGGTACTGCCGAAGGGCTAACATCGGATTCATGTTCTACCTCATTTGCCACAATGACTCGTATGGCCAATATATCGCCAGCGAGCCGGGAAACTTTAGACCATAAGACAAAAACCCGGCGCACGCTCAAGTGCGTAGCCGGGTTTTTGTCATTCTTGCGCGTTACTTCGCAGATTGCTGAGCGGTCAGCGACGTGAAGAACGACGTGATGTTGCTCGCCGTGGCTTTCATTTGCCCTACGAGCAAGTCCATGGCGTTGTATTTTGCGGTCAGCGTCTTGGTCAGGGCGGCCACCCGGATATCCAACGCTTTCTGCTGGTCGGAGATGTCCCGGGTATTGTTGTTCAGGATCGCGAGCCGCTGATCCAGCAAGCCCTTGGTCTTACCGTCGGCCGAAGCCTTGAGGTACGGATCCACGGACTTGCTCACCCGCGCCAGCAGACCGTTGGTGTCGTCCGTGCCGGTGAACAATAGCTGCACCTGGCCGGACGCCCCCGGAACCGCCATCGCCTTGTTGAAGGCGGTGGTGTCGAGCTTCAGGTTACCGGTGAGGGGATCGGTATTCACGCCGATTTCCGACAGGAACGAAATCTTGCCGTTGGTCTTCGTGTTGGTGAACTCGGCACGGATGCCGGCGATCAGCGAGCGCGGCAAGGAGTCGCCCGTGAAGGCGGCCTGCACGGTCAGTTTGCCGTCTTCGTCCGGCGTCGCCTTGGACAGGCTGTCGACAGTGCTCTTGAGCGTGTTGTAGGCGTCGATGAAGGTCTGGAGCGACGTCTGCAGGCCCTTGGTGTTGTTGTCGACGGTGATCGTGGTCGGCGTCGCGTTGGCGGCCACCAGGTTCAGGGTCATGCCGCTGATCGCACCGGAAACCGTGTTGCTCTTGCTGGTCACCGGCAGACCGTCGATGGTCAGCGACGCATCCTTGGCGAGACCGCCGACAGAGCCCGAGTCACCGGCCGCCGGAGTGGCCGACATGACCTTGGTGCCGTCGATTTCCAGGCCGGCGATGCCGCTGACACTCAGGTCGGAGCCCGCACCGGTCTTGTTCGAGCTGATCACCAGGCGCGAGGCGCCGCTGGCGTCGGTCACGATGTTGGCGGAAATGCCATTGCTGCCCTGGGCCGTGTTGATGGCGTCGCGGGTGCTCTGCAAGGTGGCGTTGGCCGGAATGGTGACATTGTAATCAGTGCCATTCTGACTGATTTTCAGGGTACCACTCGGAATGGCACTGGACGCACCGCCGGCGAAGGCCGCGCTGGCGACTTTCGAACCTGTGGCCAGATTGTTCACGACGACGCTGTAGGAGCCGGACACCGCGGTGTTGTCGGAGGTGACGGTCAGCGTTTCAGGCTTGCTCGACGTGGCCGTGTAACCGGCGAACGCAGGGTTGGTCTTGCTGCCCAGGGTGGCCAGCGTCGACTGGAATGTGGTCAGCGCGCTCTTGAGCGTGCCCACACCCGAAATCTTCAGGGTGTTGTTTTTTGTCTGGGTATCGAGCTGCGTCTGCTTCGCTGCCTTGTCGGCATTGACCAGCGCGGTGACGATCGCACCGATGTCCAGGCCGGAACCCAGGCCGGTACCCGGTAGAATTGGACTTGCCATGTGCATCTCCCTTCAGTTTGCTGCCGGTCTTTTGACCTTTGCCAGCGCCTAAGACACTTCAAACACTATTCATGCCAGTTGTCAGACTTTGGCGTCGAACAACACGTGGCTCGCGTTGGCTAGGCTGTCTGCCAGCTTGAGCGCCTCCGCGGAGGGGATCTGTCGAACGACCTCGCCCGTCTCGCTCGCGATCACCTTGACGATGACCTTCCCGGAGTTCTCGTCGATCGAAAACTCGAGGTTGCGCTTGATCGACTGCACGAACTTCTCGATCTCCTGCACGGCCAGCTTCAACTTGGTCTCCTCGGTTTCACGGGTCTTCTTGTCCGCGACGGGGGTGACTTCAGCCGCCTTGGCAGGCTCGGACGATTTTTCAGCAACGGTATTCGCTGGCTTGGGAGCCGGATAAGACACGTTAAGCTTGACGCTCATGTCCATGTCCATCACCTCCTAACGTGAAAAAGCGAGAGAGCACGACCAGCGCACTCCCCCGCCTAAACTCATTCCGAAATTACTGAAGCAGCTTCAGTACGGCGGAAGGCAGTTGGTTGGCTTGAGCCAGAACGGAGGTCGAAGCCTGCTGCAGAGTCTGCTGCTTGGTCAGGTTAGCAGTTTCCGCGGCGAAGTCGGTGTCTTGTACGCGACCTTGTGCAGCGGTGGTGTTTTCGTTGATGTTCTGCAGGTTCTGGATGGTGCTGGTCAGACGGTTCTGCGAAGCACCCAGGTTTGCACGGGTTGCACCGATGGTGGCGATAGCGGCGTCGATAGCGGTGATCGCGTTGTCGATGTTCTGTGCAGCGCCAGTTACGGTAGCACCGGTCAGAACCACAGTACCGCTGCCTACGGACAGGCTGGCGGCGTCGAACTTGGCGCTCAGCACCAGGTCGATGTGGTTGGCGGAGCCAGTGTTCGCGCCCACTTGCAGGGTCACAGTACCAGCCGAACCGTCCAGCAGGAACTTGCCGTTCAGGTTGGTGGACTGAGCGATACGGGTCAGTTCGTCAGACATCTGAGCGAATTCGGCGTTGGTCGCGGTCTGGTCAGCGGTGCCGTTGGTTCCGTTACGGGCTTTAACAGCCAGTTCACGCATACGCTGCAGGATGTCGGTCGAAGCTTGCAGAGCGCCTTCAGCGGTCTGGGCAACGGAGATACCGTCGTTGGCGTTCTGGATGGCCTGGGTGTTACCGCGGATCTGCGAAGACATGCGGTTGGAGATTTGCAGGCCAGCGGCGTCGTCTTTGGCGCTGTTGATTTTCAGGCCGGAAGACAGGCGCTGCATCGAAGTCGACAGAGCGTCGGAAGCGCGGTTCAGGTTTTTCTGAACGTTCAGCGACGTGGTGTTGGTGTTTACAGTTAAAGCCATGACGAATTCCTCGTTGGTTGGGTACTGCGGCTTCCGGCCCTGGCAACCGCCGGGTATGGCCTAGAGAACCTTCGTAATAGTTATCGTCGGGATCGCAGGTTGCTTGAGGGCTTTTTTCAAAAAATTTGCCATCAACCTGCCACCCCTCAGAAAACAAGGACTTAGCCGTCCTTTACCCACGAAAAAATGACGTCATAAAACCGTCCGCGGCGCAAACCTGCGGGCTAGCGCCTCCGCTGCCGTTCAGCCCGGCAGGTTTTGCAGAAGGTCGACCAGTTCACATTCCATGTAATCGGCCAGCCCCAGCCAATCCTGGCGCTCCTGGCACGCCAGGATGCGCGTCAGCACCTGCATCCACCCCTGCTGGTTTTCTGCCGTTGCGCCGACCATCAACCGCTGCGCTTTCTCGAACACATCGACCATCTCCAGCGCCGCTTCGACATCCCGCCCCAACCGGAACAGCCCGGCACATTGTCGACACTCGTCGACGCACTGCTGCAACGCACTCATTGCACGAACTCCTGGTTGAACCCCGTTCCGGCGATCCTCGCCCCCGCCCGGCTGCTGTTGAGGAATGTCACCTGCGGGTGTCGGGCGATGTAGCGCTCCAGCACGCAGAGGTAGCCGCGGAAGTTGAGCTGGGTCTTGACCCGCTCGCCGTTGCCGTCATGCACCCAGTGCCGCGCCTGGTTGACCGACGGCCCCAGGTCGCCGTCGTCCCAACCGGCGTGGGTCTTGTTCATCGGAAAGGCGAAGTCGGCGCCGAACAGCGTGATGCTTGCCGCGCCCATCTTCACCGCCAGGTCCACGGCGGGATGGATCACGCTGCCACCCACATGCAGCAAGGCCCGCGGGTGCCGCTCGCGCAGCTCGGCATAGACCGGGCTGAGCGAGTAGCCGCCGTAGCGCTTGCCCTTCCACGCCTTCAGCACCTGCGGATCGCTCATCGGCAGGTACACCAGCGCAATGCCGTCGGAGCCTTCGAACGGCAAATGCCGGAAGCTGATGCGCTGATCGATGCTCACCACGAGATCCGGCACGATCCCGTGCTCGCGCAGCGGCCGGTAAGCGGTGTCGACGCAAATGAACAGCGGGCGCTCGGCCTGAGCGCGAATCTGCGCCAACTGCTCAAGGTGTCCCTCCAGGGTCGGCCCGGTGGCGATCACATAGACCTCACGGCCGGCGCAGGTGCCGAACAGTTGCGCCACATCGTCGTCCGCCAGCAGCACCGGCAGACAATCCTGCAAGCGCTGGACAATGAACGGCGACTGCGGGTCGAACTCGCGGTTGTTGAAGCTCAGGTGCACCTCGCTGACCAGCCGATCGCGGATCTTCGCGTTGAAGTCGTCGGCCAGCAGCATCTCCGCCGGCAGGGCAAAGAACGGCGTGCAGATGTCGGAGAGATCCCCGGCGTACAACAGTTCCACCCGGGCATCGTCCAGCCAGTGGCGCTGATCGAGCAGTTGCAGCACCAGCGAGAACAGCGCTCCGTTGAGGATGTGCACGTACAGCCGCTCAAGCCCCGGGCGCTCCAGCAATACCGCCGGCAAGTCCCCCAGGCCCGTGCCGTAGACATGCAGTTGCGCCTTGTCGGCCGGCAGGCTCGCCGCCTGGATCCGGGCCTCGTGCACACGGTCGTGGCGGCTGGTGAGCTGGATGCCGGCCACGCTCAGTGTCGACCCCAGCCCCTGCGTCAACTCTGCCTGGACCGCCGAACTGTCCTCGGCCATCAACCGCGCGGACAGCGCCGGCCAACGGCGTTCGATGACCTCGGCGTTATCCCGGAAAAACTCGCTCACTGGCACCTCGCATTTCGTTCAGGCAAAAAAATGGCGTTCAAGGTTAACCCTTGAACGCCATTTTTGTATCCGTTGTTTCCGGCCGGGCTCAGGGACGGTAGATGATCGCCGAACCCCACGACAGCCCGACGCCGAAGCCGCTGAGCGCCACACGCTGCCACGACGAGTCCAGCGCATGCTTCTCCAGCAGCAGCGGAATGCTCGACGACACGGTGTTGCCGGTCTCGACCATGTCCTTGACGAACTTCTCCGGGTCGCCCTCGAAGCGCCGCGCCACGGCATCGACGATGGCCGCGCTGCCCTGGTGGATGCAGAACGCGTCGATGTCGTCGGCCTTGAGGCCCGAATCGTCGAGCAGCTCATGCAGGTGCGCCGGCACCTTGAGCAGCGCGAAGTTGAACACCTGGCGGCCGTTCATGAAGAACACGCCGTCGGTGACCTTCAGGTGCGGCGCGCCGGAACCGTCGGTGCCGAACTTGGACTTGCCCAGCGCCCAGGTCGGGTCTTCGCCCATCCAGGTGGCGGTGGCGGCGTCGCCGAACAGCATGGTGGTGTTGCGGTCTTGCGGATCGACGATCTTGGAGTACGGGTCGGCGGTGATCAGCAGGCCGTTCTTCAGGCCGGCGGCTTCCATGAAGCCCTTGATCGCATAGATGCCGTAGACGTAGCCCGAGCAGCCCAGGGAAATGTCGAACGCCGCGACGTGGGTCGGCAGGCCCAGTTTGTCCTGGACGATGGCCGCGGTGTGCGGCAGGCCTTCTTCGTCGCCGTTCTGGGTGACGACGATCAGGGCGTCGATGGATTCGCGTTTCAGGTCAGGGTTGCTGGCAAACAGCGCATTGGCCGCTTCGACGCACAGGTCGGAGGTTTCCTGTTCTGCGTCCTTGCGCGGCAGGAAGGCCGAACCGATCTTGCCGAGGATGAACTCTTCATCCTTCTCGAATTTTGCACCTTGTGCGTAATTGTCCACGCCGGCTACAGGAACGTAGCTCGCAATGCTTTTTATGCCAATCATTACGGCTTCCCAATAATAAACAGCCCAATACCACCGCTCGCAAGGATTTCGAGGGGCGCCGACAAACAGAAAACGGCCGCCGCAAAGGGCAGCCACGGGGAGCGCAAAGGGCTATCACTGGAACCGAATCACGGGCCAGGCGCCATCTCCCCGGTCAATACAATACAGTGAAGATGCGCGTTATGACTCGCAGGTCACGCTATTTTGCCGAATCGGTGCGGATCAGGTCATTCGACCAAGGACCAGTCCAGCGGCGTGCCGCGTTTGATCGGCTGGCGCGCACGGCGCCCGAGGACGTTTTCGGCGTGCTTGGGCGCCAGGCCCAGGCCGGGACGGATGGCGCGCAGGTTGGCCGCCGTGAAGGGTTCGCCGGCCGCCATGTCGGCGGTGACGTACAGCGAGCGGCGATAGACCAGCGACTTGCGCTCGGCCTCGGTGACGCCGTAATGCACCTGGCCCAGGGCCTGCCAGGCGCGCTCGGTCTCCACCACCAGGCTGGCCAGTTCGGCCGGCTCCAGCGAGAAGCTGGCGTCCACCCCGCCGGCCGAGCGGTCGAGGGTGAAATGCTTCTCCACCACCGTCGCCCCCAGCGCCACGGCGGCGACGGACACGCCGACGCCCATGGAGTGGTCGGACAGCCCTACTTCGCAGCCGAATAGTTCGCGCAGATGGGGAATCGTGCGCACGTTGCTGTTGAGCGGCGTGGCCGGGTAGGTGCTGGTGCACTTGAGCAGCACCAGATCCTTGCAGCCGGCCTCGCGGGCGGCGCGCACGGTCTCGTCCAGCTCGGCGAGGCTGGCCATGCCGGTGGAGATGATCAGCGGCTTGCCGGTGGCCGCCACCCGACGAATCAGCGGCAGGTCGGTGTTCTCGAAACTGGCGATCTTGTAGGCCGGCACATCGAGGCTTTCCAGGAAGTCCACCGCCGTGTCGTCGAACGGCGTCGAGAACGCG
This sequence comes from Pseudomonas sp. B7(2017), assembly GCF_002112745.1. NCBI lineage: Bacteria > Pseudomonadati > Pseudomonadota > Gammaproteobacteria > Pseudomonadales > Pseudomonadaceae > Pseudomonas > Pseudomonas sp. B7(2017). The sequence goes on from NZ_NEIP01000005.1 coordinate 364,994, forward strand.
AGCATGCCCAGTTCCTTGGCCCGGGCGAAGATCGGCGCGTGCCACTCCCACGGGGTGTGGGCCTTTTCGTACAGGTCGTACAGCGAGGTGCCGGCCCACAGGCTGCCGGGATCCTTGATGAAGAACTCGCCTTCGGCCAGGTCCAGCGTCATGGTCTGGGCGGTGTAGGTCTGCAGTTTCAGGGCGTGGGCGCCGGCCTTGGCCGCCGCTTCGACAATCTGCAGGGCCACGTCCAGCGACTGGTTATGGTTGCCGCTCATCTCGGCAATGATGAACGGCGGCGCGTCGGCACCGATCAGGCGGTCACCGATCTTGAAACGGCTCATGGGCGGGATTCCTTCAACTCACGGGTGAACGCACAGGCACTCTGGGTGAAACCGGCGTCGCGAAACACATTCAATGAGGCCTGGTTGGCGGGCAGCACCTGGGCGGTGACGGCGGTCAGCTGCGGCCAGTGCGCGGTGACGAACGCTTCGCCCCGTTCCAGCAGCGCCCGCCCCCAGCCGAGACCGAAACGCCCCTCCAGCAGGTAGATCGACACTTCGGCCTCGAAACCGCGCAAATCATAGCGCAGCACGCCGACCGGGCCGTCGTCGGCCTCGGCGATCAGCAACAGACGCCGGGGATTGCTCAAGCTCGCCGTCAGCCAGTTCAGGTGCTGCGGCCATTCGATCACGCCGGACTCCAGTGACCAGCGCCGCACCGGCTCGGCATTGCGTCCGTCGAACAGCAATTGCGCATCGTCCGTCGTCGCCGGCCGCACCTTGAGCACCGCGCCGGCCAGCGCGGCCGCGACCCGCAGGGCACCGCGCCCGTCCACCAGTGTGCGCGAACGCTCGGCCAGGCTCTGGCGCAGGTAAGGGTTGTTCACCACAAAGCCGACCGCCTGGCGCAGTTGCTCGACGCTGACTTGCTCGCGGGCGCCCATGAACACATGCGCGCCCGCCGCTGCCATCACTTCGCCGTTGGCCTGCTGGTTGTTCGACACCGCGATGCAGATCGTCGGCAGGCCCAGGGCCGCCCGCTCCCAACTGGTGCCGCCGCCGGCGCCGATGAACAGGTCGGCTTCGGTCATGCGTCGGTGGAAGTCACTGACGAAACTGTGCAGGCGCCAGTACGGCCGCGTCTCGGCCAACGCCTGCATCTGCGCCCAGGCCGGGTTGTCGGCGCCGGCGACGAAGTCCACGTCCAGCTCGGGAAAGTCCGCCAGCGCCAGCATCGCGTGATGGGTCTGCCGGGCCGCATCGAAGCCGCCGAAGTTCACCAGCACACGCTTGGCCACAGGCTTGATGGCGATGGGCGGGCAACTGAATTCCTCGCGCAGCATGGCGTAGCGCGGGCCGAGCAGCGTGCGGCAGTGCGCAGGCAGCAGCGGCCGGTAGTCTTCGTGCAGGCCGGAGAGGTTCTGGTTGAGCAGCAGGTCGACGCTGTAGCGGCGGGTCGCCAGGTCGTCCACCGCCGCGATCCGGGGCGCCCAGCGGCGGGCGGCGGTCTGCCAATGGTGGTCGAGGCCGTAATGGTCGGCGATGATCCAGTCGAACCCGGCCTGGCCTTCCAGCTGCGCGGCCAGCGCGTCGATGTCCGCCTGCCACGGCAGCATCGATTCGATGGCCTGGTGCGGGTCTTCGCCAGGATAGCGTTCCGGTAGCGCGAAGGTCTCGAAGCCCTCGGCCTGCAAAGCCTCCAGCCGATGGCCCGGCAACCGGCGGCAGGCGAACGCCACATGGCTGCCCTGCGCGCGCAGCACCCGGGCCAGCGGCAGGCAGCGGGCGATGTGGCCACTGCCGATGGTCGGCGAGGCGTCGGCGCGGATCAGGACTCTCATGTCAGTTCTCCGCCGGCCTTGAGCGCGGCGTAGAGGTACTCGGCCCGCATCCAGTCTTCCGGGGTGTCGATGTCCTGCACCAGGTGCCGGGGCAGGATCACCGGCAGGCTGGCCGGCGAATACAGCACCTCGCCACGCAGCCAAGCCTCACGGCGGCCCCAATAGAACTGACCGGCATCCTGGAACGCCTCGGGCAGATCCTGCGAACGGGTGTTGCGAAACTCAGGGTACAACGCCGTCAGGGCGCCCTGTCCGTCGAGGGTCAGCGCGCGCTGCACCGGGAAGCCGAAGCCGCACACGGAGAAGGCGAACGACTTGTCCGGATGGCGCTCCAGCGCGTCGAACCCTTCGCGCAGATAGCGCGCCTGCAACAGCGGCGCGGTGGCGTATACGCAGCAGGCGTAATCGAACGCCGGCAGTTGCCGCAACGCGTGTTCGATCACCGCAGCGGTGCCGGTGAAGTCATCGGCCAGGCTCGCCGGGCGCAAGAACGGCACCTGCGCGCCATGGGACTGTGCGACTTCGGCGATCTCCTGATCGTCGGTGCTGACGACGACCTGGTCGAACAGCCCCGATTCGAGCGCCGTGCGGATCGAACGGACGATCATCGGCACGCCGTCGAACGGCTTGAGGTTCTTGCGCGGGATGCGCTTGCTGCCGCCCCGGGCCGGGATGATCGCCACGTTGCTCAAGGGCGTTTTTCCAGCAGGAACCAGGTGATGTCATCCACCGGGAACTGCGGGTCGCGGTGGTAGGCGAAGCCGTAGTCCAGCAGGTGCAGGTCGGCGTAGCGGTCGAGCATTTCGCCGGCGAAGTCACGCTTGAACAGCTTGCCGCTGTTGCCGCGGTAGGGCACCTCCACCGGCGCCGGGTTGTAGTACTCGGCGATCAGGATGTAGCGACGGCTCAGCCGATACAGCTGTTCGTAGGCATTCGCCAGCAATTCGGGCGCCAGATGGATCAGCACGCCCTTGCTCAGGGTCAGGTCGTAGCTGCGCTCGCAGGGGAAGTCGAACAGCGAGCCGTGCCAGATCTGCGCGATGTCCAGCGCCCTCGCCTGCTCGCAGGCGCTGGCGTTGATCTCGACGCCGAACAGCTCGCACCCCGGCAGCAACTGGCGCAATGCCTGCAGGTTGTTGCCGGCGTTGGTGCCCAGCTCCACCAGGCTGTCGATGCGCCCGGCGCGGGCCAGCGCCTTGGCGAACAGCGCCAGGTTGGCCGCCACCAGCGGCTGGCCGACGTTGCGACCGACATACTGGTTGCCGAACTCGCCCTGCCAGAACTTTTCCTGTTCGCTCAAATCACGCATTTCAGATACCCGTCCGCCGCAGCGGCATTCATTCGGTCAGGCGGCGCAACTGCTCGACCACATGATCCTGCTGCGCGTCGGTCAGCAACGGGAACATCGGCAGGCTGATGGCCTCGGTGTAATAGCGCTCGGCCTCGGGGAAATCCCCTTCGGCGAATCCGAGCTCACGGTAGTACGGCTGCAGGTGCACCGGAATGTAGTGCAGGTTCGCGCCGATCCCGGCCGCCCGCAAGCCTTCGAACACCTCGCGGTGGCTGCGGCCGATGCGCTCGGTCTGCAGGCGCACCACGTACAGGTGCCAGGCGGACTCGGCCTCGGCCTGGGCGCTGGGCAACGTCAGCGGCAGGTACGCCAGCAGACGGTCGTAGCGCGCCGCCAGCTCGCGGCGGCGGGCGACGAAGGCGTCCAGCTTGCCCAGTTGCGAGAGCCCCAGGGCGGCCTGCAAGTCGGTGATGCGGTAGTTGAAGCCCAGTTCCACCTGCTGGTAGTACCAGGGGCCGTGGCTGGGTTCGGTCATCTGCTGCGGGTCGCGGGTCATGCCATGGCTGCGCAGGCGTTGCAGGCGCTCGGCCAGTTCCCGACGGTTGGTCAGCACCATGCCGCCCTCGGCGCTGGTGATGATCTTCACCGGGTGGAAGCTGAACACGGTCATGGCGGCGAACTCGCCGCAGCCGACCGGCCGCCCGGCGTAGCTCGCCCCCACCGCGTGGGAGGCGTCTTCGATCACGGTGAAGCCGTAGCGCTCGGCCAGCCCGGCGATGCGCCGCATGTCGCTGCTCTGCCCGGAGAACGCCACCGCCACCAGCACCTTGGGCAGCGTGCCGTTGCCTTCGGCCTCATCCAGCTTGGCGGCCAGCACCTCGGCGTCGAGGTTCCAGGTCAGCGGATCGATGTCGACGAAATCGACCTCGGCGCCGCAGTAGCGCCCGCAGTTGGCCGACGCCAGAAAGGTGTTCGGCGTCGTCCACAGGCGGTCGCCCGGCCCCAGCCCCGCCGCCACGCAGGCGATGTGCAGCGCCGCCGTGGCGTTGCTCACCGCCACGGCGAAATCGGCCTGGCAACGCTCGGCCACGGCCTGCTCGAAGCGCTCGATGGTCGGCCCTTGGGTCAGCCAGTCCGAACGCAGCACCTCCACCACCGCATCGATGTCCGCTTGGTCGAGGCTCTGCCGACCGTACGGGATCATGCCGAGAGCTTCGCGTGCAGGTCGGCGATCTGGCCCACGGACAGGAAGTGCGGGTTGGTGTCGGAGCGGTACTCGAAGTCCTCGCCCACCGGCCGGCCGCGCTCGCCGAGCTTGTCCACGGAGAAGTCCACGTCGACGCTGGTGAAGCGGATCGATGGCTGGATCGTGTAGTGGTCGTCGAACTCCAGGGTCATCCGCGCATCGTCCAGCGGCACCATCAGCTCATGCAGCTTTTCCCCCGGACGGATGCCGACATGCTTGTGCGGCAGGTGTTCGGCCATGCCCAGGGCCAGGTCGACGATGCGGATCGACGGGATCTTCGGCACGAACACTTCGCCGCCGTGCATCCGCGCAAAACTGTCGAGGACGAACTGCACGCCGTGGTCGAGGGTGATCCAGAAGCGGGTCATGCGCTCGTCGGTGATCGGCAGCTCCCGGGCGCCCTCGGCGATCAGTTTGCTGAAGAACGGCACCACCGAGCCCCGCGAGCCGGCCACGTTGCCGTAGCGCACCACGGCGAAACGGGTCTGCTGCTCGCCGGCGATGTTGTTGGCGGCGACGAACAGTTTGTCCGACAGCAGCTTGGTCGCGCCGTACAGGTTGATCGGGCTGGCGGCCTTGTCGGTGGACAGCGCCACGACTTTCTTCACACCGTTGTCGATGGCCGCGGCGATGATATTCTCCGCGCCGTTGACGTTGGTGCGGATGCATTCGGTGGGGTTGTACTCCGCCGCCGGCACCTGCTTGAGCGCCGCGGCATGCACCACGTAGTCGATGCCGCGCATGGCCTGGCGCAGGCGGTCGGCGTCGCGCACGTCGCCCAGGAAATAGCGCATGCACGGCGCGTTGAACGTCTGCTGCATTTCGTATTGCTTGAGCTCATCCCGGGAGAACACCACCACCCGCTTGGGCTGGTACTGCTCCAGCAGGCGGCGGATGAACTGGCGGCCGAACGAGCCGGTGCCGCCGGAGATGAAGATCGATTTACCGTTGAACATGTCTTGAGTCCCGTCCCCTGCGCGAAGGCTTAGGCAAGCAGTTGCGCCCAGTCCAGCGAAGCGCTTTCGTTGAGGGTGTAGCCTTTGCCGGTCAGGCTCAGGTTCGCGTTGTAGGCCTGATCCCCGGCGAAGGCCGCGGCCCATTTTTCCCGCAGCGCCTCAAGCGCTTGCGGCGCCTGCGGCAGTTGGCCCGGATGCAGCACCTGCACCGACGGCGTCCACACGGTGAGATAGCCGGCCTGCCCGGCTTTCAGGCACAGGTCGACGTCGCTGAAGCCGTCGGCGAAGGTGCTGTCGTCCAGACCGTCCAGACCATCGAACAGCGCCTTGCGCACCATCAGGCAGACGCCCGACACCGCCGAATAGCCGTGCTCCACCGAGAGGCGGTACAGGTAACCGTCAGCGTCGTGCTTCTCGCCGATGAAGGCCGAACCGACCCCGCCGTTCAGGCCCAGGATCAGGCCGGCCTGGCTGACCTTGCCGTCGCGGTCGACCAGTTTCGGGCCGACCACGCCGACTTCCGGACGCAGCGCGTGGTTGAGCAGCGAGTCGAGCCAGTTCGGGTTGACCACCTCCGCGTCGGCGGCGAGCAGCACCAGGTACTCACCCTGGGCCTGCCGGCTGGCGGCATTGATCAGCGCCGGTTCGCTCAACGGCTGCTCGGCGCGCAGCACCTGAACCTTCGGATGCTGATAGGCGCCCAGCCAGTCGTTGACCTCGGCCGTCTGCTGCGTCGTCGCGGCCACCAGGATCTCGTAATGGTGATAACGGGTACGCAGGAGCACGCCTTCCAGGCAGCGCTGCAAGGCAGGCAAGTCGTTGCCGGCCGGCACGATCACCGACACCAGCGGACGCTCAGTGTGGTGGTAGTCGATCTGGTAGATCCCCGGCGTCGAGGACGTGACCTTGGCCTTGTAGCCGCGGGTGCCCAGGTGACGCAGCAGGGCCAGGCGCTCGTGAGGGTTCTCCTCAAGCTTCGGCGCGCGGGCGATCAGCAGCGGCTCGTCGAGGTGGGCCAGGCTGTTGAGGCCGTCCTGTTCGAGGATGCGCAGCAGCAGGTCGAACTCCAGCGCCTTGCTGAAGTCCGCCCGATAGCCGCCGACCGCGACCAGCGCCTCGCGGCGGATCAGCCAGTGGCGCGCCATCATGCCCGGCAGGCTCAGCAGCAAGTCCAGGTTGAAGCCCGGACGGAACACATCCGCCAGTGCGCCGCTGTCCTGACGCTGAATCTCGTCGGTGGACACCGCGCTGCAGCCGTCAGCGGCCATCAGTTCCAGGCTGGCGCGCAGCAGGCCGCCGGCGGTGAACTCGTCGCCCGCTTCGGCCAGCAGCACCCAGTCGCACGGCGACTGGCGGGCGCTCTGGTTGAGCTTCTCGACCAGGTTGCCCGGCGTGACGCGGACAAAGTGCAGGGTGTTCTGCGCCGTGGTGGCGGCCGGCGGCTCACCGGTGGTGAACACGACGATCCGGAACGCCTTGCACTGGCCTTCGAGCAGGCTGTCGAGGGTGACTTGCACCTTGTCGATGTCGTTGTCCAGATCCAGCAGGAACACGCCGAACTGCGGGCCGCCGCCGTTGACCGCCAGGTGCCCGGCAATCGCTTCGCGTTGCTGCGCATCCGGCTGACGCGCGGCCAGCCACTTGAGCAGCTTGCCGGACTGCATCTTCCCGAACGTCTGACGGTGATCCTCCAGGGTCACAGCCTCCAGGCGCGCGAGCCAGTCGCGGGTCTTCTGCGCCTCTTCGTCTTCGCCCGCCTGCTCCAGCTGCGCCAGCAGGCGCTTGAGCACTTCACGGTTGAAGGCGTTGAGGTCGTGGGCCTGCCACAGACGGTCCAGCACGCTCTCGGCGGTGTCGTTGTTGCGCGCCTGCAGCAGGTGCGCCTGACGGGTCCACACGCCCTCCAGCCCGTTCAGCTGAACGCGGCCGGCCGGCATGGTGTGGAGCATGAATTCGATCTGCTCCAGGCGATCGAAGAAGGCCTGGTTGTAGAACGGCATTTCCACATACTGCAACGGTCCGAACCGACGATCCGGACGCTTGAGCGCCTGGTGCCAGGTGGATTGGAAAATCAGCTCGGCGGTCAGTGCGCGCCCCGATTGCAGGCTGTCGACCATCGCCTCGAAACTCTCCAGGGCGAAGGCCTTGCCCTGCTCGGCGTCCAGTCCCTGGATGCCGGTGGGCAACGATGCCAGGAACTCGGCGAACGCCTCGCGCTCGGCCACCGACTTGGCGTCCATGTACGTCAGCGAGTGGTACACCTCGGTGCTGTGCTCGGAGTTGCCGTAGTTGATTTCGCGCACCACGTAAGGGATCGGCAGGATCCGCGCCTTGGCGCAGGCCAGCATGTAGTACACATGGCCGATCTCCTGCCACTGGAAGCTGGTGCCCGCCGGCATCGCCGCGTGCCAGGACTTCATCAGGTCGGTGCGGGTCACCGCGTAGAACGGCGGGATGTACTGGCTCATGTAATCGATGACGCGGTCCTGGGCCCGCTCGGAGCCGTAGTCCTCGCAGACCTTCTTGTCGCGGCGGTAGTAGCTCACGTCGCCGGCCAGGGTCAGGTACATCAGGCAGTAGCCGTGGCACATGCCGTAGTCGGGATGGTCTTGCAGGAAGCCCACGGACTCGGCCAGCGAATCGTGCAGGATGAAGTCGTCGTCCGCCGCCAGCACGGTGTACGGCGTGGTCACGCGCTCCACGCCATAGGCCAGCTTGGCCTGCATGCCCCAGTAGGCGAACTGCGGCACGTGGTGATAGTCGACGGCGGAAAAGTCGCCTTCGGGCAGTTCCGGACTCGAGTCCAGCACCATGATCCTGCAAGGCAAGGCGCTGTAATACTTCACCGCCCGGCGCAGGAACGCCGGACGATTATGGGTAAACAGCACCACGGTCAACAGCTCATTGAGCACCGGCGCCTGTTCCGAACCGTACTTGCCTTGCATAACCTCTCCCCACTACCGGCGAATCGCCAAATCTACGCTTTGATGATGTTTCGATTAACGCACGCGACGCAGGTAGCCGTCCGGCGCCACGGTGATCAGCAGCTTGTTCTGCAGCTGAACGTCGATCTCGAAATCCTTGTTCTCTTCCAGGTACTTCCACACGGCGGTCTTCGGGTTATCGCCCGGGCCCCACGGACGGTCCGGGAAGAAGTCGGCCGGCATGTCTTCGACCACGGTGTCCATCACCACGCAGTAGCTGTCCACGGACACCAGCGGCGCGTACAGGCGCAGCTCTTCGAGCACGTGGTCGTGGGTGTGGTTGGAGTCCAGCACCAGGATGACCTTCTTGCCTTCGGCGGCGGCGCGCACCTTGGCGGCGATCTCAGGGTCGATGCTCGAACCTTCGATCATGGAGATGCGCTTGCTCATCGGGTGGCTCTCGATGGCTTCGCGGTTGTGCGGGCGGATGTCCAGGTCGATGCCCAGCACTTCGCCGTGGCCTTGCAGCTCCAGCAGCGAGGCGTAGTAGATGATCGAACCGCCGTGGGCGATGCCGCACTCGATGACCAGATCCGGCTTGACCTGCCAGATGATCTCCTGCATCGCCATCATGTCTTGCGGCAGCTGGATGATCGGACGGCCCATCCACGAGAAGTGGTAGCTGTACTTGTGCTTGGCCGATTCGTTGAAGAAGTCCCGGGCCAGGCCAGTGAGTTTCTGGTCGTCGCCCTGCTGGGCGATCTGCTCGCGGCATTCGGCTTCGAAGGCTTTGTTGATGCTGTTGTCGGTCATGTTCACGATCTCGGTAGTCACTGGAACGAAGCGCTGTCAACGGCGTGATAGACGTAGCGTCCATCGGTCATCCGCTTGATCTCTTCGAGGTAATTGGAATTCATCACAAACAGGTTGGCGCCTTCGGGCAAGGCGTCCATCGCCTCTTGCGGCGAGGACACCCGCGCGCCGCTCAGGGGCAGGAAGCGCCCCTGCTTGGCCGGGTTGATGTCCACCACGCGGTCCACCGCCACGCCCGCCCGTTGCAGGAACAGCGAATAGATCACGCCCTTGGAGGACGCGCCCCAGATCGCCGAACCCTGGCCGGGCGCGGCCTGGATGATCTGCACCGCCCGTTCGAGGCTGGCGGTGAAGCCGTCCGGCAGGGCCAGGCGCGGCACCGGTTGCTCCGGGGCCAGGCGCAGCGTGGCCAGGTCGGCGACGATGTACAGGTATTGGCCGCCGAACAGGTGGCCGGCCTCGTGCACGGTGCCGAACATCCGGCGCAGGTCGTCGAGGCGGAAATAGTTGACGTGCTCGTAGAACAGGTCGAACCAAGCGCGGTGTTCGAGGATCCAGTCGAAGCACGGCACTTCGATGTAGATCTGCCCGCCCTGGTTGGCTTCGGCGATCACCGCCAGAAAGCTCACCGGATCCTGGATGTGCTCCAGCACGTGGCGCAGCACCACGGCGTCCGCCGCCAGGCCCAGGCCACGGGTGAACGGGGCCTTGATCACGTCGGCGTTGTCGCCTTCGTAGGCCGGGTCGATGCCGGTGATGCGGTAGCCCAGGCCCTTGAGCAGCTCAAGGAAGTAGCCCTTGCCGCAGCCGACCTCGATCAGTTCCCGGCCCTTGAAGTGCTTGGCGATGATGCCTTCGACGTCGTGCAGGTGCTTCTGGAACTGGCCGGAGTGGGCCTGCTCGTTCTGGTAGTCGGCGTCGTAGCTGAGCTTGTCGGCGTCGAACGCCGCGTTGAAGATCAAGCCGCTGCGCTCGTCCTGAACCAGCAGCATGTCGGCGCGGGCCGACGCCTTCGCCGACTCGGGATCGGCGAAAGTGCGGTTCTGCAGCACCGGCAGGTCGGTGGCGCGGTACAACTCATGCTTCATGGCGGTCTCCCAGTAACTGTTGCAGACGCTCGGTCACCGCCCAGAACGCCATCGGCTCGTGGGTCGGGTACGGGTAGTGGCCCAGGTTCAGGTCCAGTCGGGCGCCGCGCTCGCGCAGGCGTTGCTCGACCAGCGAACGCACCGACACCGGCCGGCCGCTGGCGCAGTTGACCGCGCCGTCGAAACCGCGCCGCTGGAGGATCGCGGCGAGGTGCCCGGCGGCCGTCTCGATCGCCAGGAAATCCCGCAGTTGCTCACCCGCCGACATGTCGAACGACGGCGCCCCGGCCTCGATGGCCCGATCCAGCGCCGCCAGCAGGCTGTTGGGGTTCTGCCCTTCGCCGTGCAAGTAGAACAGCCGCGCCCATTGCAGGGTGAACGGCAGCTCTTGCTGCAGGTTGCGCAGGAACAGGTGCAGCGTGTGCTTGGCCAGGCCGTACGGGTTGGCCGGCTGCGGCGCGGCCTCTTCGCTGAGGGGCCCGCTCTGCATGCCGTACTCGAAGCAGGTGCCGGTCACCAGCACTTGCTTCACGCCCGCCTCCACCACGCTTTTGACGAAGCGGTAGTCGGCCATCAGGTTGTGTTCGAAATGGAACAGCGCGCGGTAGTTCGGCAACCCCGGCCAGGCCAGGTGCGCGAGGGCATCGACGCCATCGGCCAAGGCTGCGGCATCCAGGCCCGGTGCGTGAATATCCGCCGCCACGAACTCGACGTCGTTGATCCACGGCATGCCTTGCGCAGTCTGCGCATTGCGCGCCACCGCCCGCACCGTGCAGCCGCGGGCAAGCAGCGCCGCGACCAGGTGGCGACCGACGAAGCCGGTGGCTCCGGTGACCAGGACCTTCACAGGACTTTCATCTCCGGCACGGCGATCACGAAGCGCCCGTCCCACTGACGCACGTGCGCCAGTTGCTGGCTGACTTCGTGCAGCAGGTTCCACGGCAGCACCAGCACGTAGTCCGGTTTCTCAAGATCGATGCGTTCAGGCGCCACGATCGGAATGCGGCTGCCCGGCAACAGCTTGCCCTGCTTGTGCGGGTTGGCGTCGGCCACCCACGCCAGCAGGTCCGGCTTGACCCCGGCGTAGTTGAGCAGCGTGTTGCCCTTGGCGGCGGCGCCGTAGCCGACCACGCGCTTGCCGTCGGCCTTGGCCTTAAGCAGGAAGCGCAACAGGTCATGCTTGATGCGTTCGGCGGCGGGCGCCAGCGTCGCGTAGTAGCCGGCGGTCTTCACCCCGGCGTCGAGCTCGGCCTGCAACTGCTGCTGCACGGCCGGCTGCACGGCGCGGCGCTCGCCGTCCCGGCGCTGAACGAACACCCGCAGCGAACCGCCATGGGTGCTCAACTGGCTGACGTCGAACACTTCCAGGCCGTTGCGCTCGCACAGGGTCTGCACGGCGGTCAGGGACAGGTAGGAATAGTGCTCGTGGTACAGCGTGTCGAACTGCGCGCCGGCCATCAGCGTCAGCAGTTGCGGGAATTCGAACGTGGCCACGCCGGTGGGCTTGAGCAACGCGGCGAAACCGCCAAGGAAATCGTTGATGTCCGGCACGTGGGCCAGCACGTTGTTGGCGGCCATCAGGTCGGCGGCCCAGCCGTCGGCCTTCAGTTGCGCGGCGGTGTCGCGGCCGAAGAACAGCTCACGGATCTCCAGGCCCTTTTCCCGCGCTGCCTGGGCAGTGCTGCGGGTCGGTTCGACGCCCAGGCACGGGATGCCGCGACCGGCCACGTACTGCAGCAGGTAGCCGTCGTTGGCGGCCACCTCCACCACACGGCTGTCGGCGTTCAGGCCGAAGCGCTCGGCCATCTCGGCCACATAGCGCTCGGCATGGGCCAGCCAGGTGCTGGAGAACGAGCTGAAATAGGCGTACTCGGCATCGAACAGGCTGTCGGCGCGGGTGTAGTCCTCGGTCTGCACCAGCCAGCATTGCTGGCACACGGCGACCTTCAGCGGTACCCATTGCTCGGCCTGCTCCAGGCGGTCGGCATGCACGTAGGCGTTGGACGGCGGCGAAGTGCCGAGGTCGATCAGCGGCAGGCTCAGCGGTGCGGCGCACCCACGGCAATTCATAGACGCACTCCAGCGAAGTGTTGATCGAGCGCGGGATGGCTGGAGTCCCGTGCCGACAAATTATTGACAGGCAGCGGCCAGGCGATGGCCAGCCGCGGATCGTTCACCGACAGCCCGCCCTCGTGCTCCGGCGCGTAGTCGGCGCTGTGCAGGTAAAGCAGTTCGGCGTCGTCGGTCAGGGTCTGGAAACCGTGGGCGAAGCCGGCCGGGATCAGCAGGCTGCGACCGTCGCCGGCCTTCAGGTGTTCGGCGTGCCAATGCAGGAAGGTCTCGGAGTCCGGGCGCAGGTCCACCGCCACGTCCCACACCTCACCGCGCAGGCAGGTGATCAGCTTGGCTTCCGGCGCATTGGCGTTCTGGTAATGCAGGCCGCGCACGCTGCCCTTCTCGCGGGTGCAGGAATGGTTGATCTGACGGATATGGAACTCGCGGCCGAACGCACTCAGGCTGCCCTCGCAGAACAGCCGGGCGAAGTGCCCGCGCTGGTCTTCGAAGCGCTTGTGGCGGACGTTGAACAGCCCGGCCAGCGGCAGGGCCTGCAAGGAGAATTCACTCACAGCGCGCCCCGGTACAGGTTCAGTTGGCCGAGGGAGACCCGGCGCATGTCATCGCCGTTCTGCCAGGCCAGGTGCCAGTCGAGGGTCTGGGTCAGGCATTGCTGCAAGGTCCAGCGCGGCTGCCAGCCCAGCACCTGACGGGCGCGGCTGCTGTCCAGGCGCAGCAGGCCGGCCTCGTGCAGCTCGCTCGGTTCGATGCGCAGGCCACGGGCCTGGGGCCAGCGGTTGGCGAGCAGTTCGACCACTTCGCCGACGCTGCACATGTCCGCCTCGCCCGGGCCGAAGTTCCACGCACCGGCGTACTCCGGGCCCTCTTCGTAGAGGCCGGCCGCCAGTTGCAGGTAGCCGGCCAGCGGCTCCAGCGCGTGCTGCCACGGGCGCACGGCCTGCGGGTAGCGCAGGGTCACCGGCTCGTCCGCCGTCCAGGCCTTGAGCACATCGGGAATCAGGCGCTCCGGGGCAAAGTCGCCGCCGCCCAGCACGTTGCCGGCGCGGGCGGTGGCCAGCGCCAGGCCGTGTTCGGCGTACTTGTCCGCCGGAAAGAACGACGCCGCGTAAGACTGTGCCAACAGTTCGCAGCAGGCCTTGCTGCTGCTGTAAGGGTCGTGGCCGCCGAGGGCTTCATCCTCGCGGTAGGGCCACAGCCATTCCTTGTTGGCGTAGACCTTGTCGGTGGTCACCAGCACGCAGGCGCGCACGCAGCCGACCTGACGGATCGCTTCGAGCAGATTGAGGGTGCCCATGACGTTGCTGGAGTAGGTGCCCAGCGGATCGCGGTAGCCTTCGCGCACCAACGGCTGGGCCGCCAGGTGCAGGACGATCTCAGGCTCGGTGTCGGCGATGACTTCCAGCAAGGCGCCCAGGTCGCGCAGGTCGCCGCGCTGATCGTTGATGCCTTCGTGCACCCGCGCCAGTCCGAACAGGTTCGGCTCGGTCGCCGGATCGAGGGCGAAGCCGCTGACCTGTGCGCCCAGGTTCTGCAGCCAGAGGGTCAGCCAGCTGCCCTTGAAACCGGTGTGGCCGGTGACCAGGACCCGCTTGCCACGCCAGAACTCCGGACTCAGGCCCATTGCTTCCATGGGGCCTCCCCGCTGTGCCACAGCGCTTCGAGGTGGTTCTTGTCGCGCAGGGTGTCCATCGGGTGCCAGAAGCCTTCGTGCTGGAACGCCTGCAACTGCTCTTCGGCGGCGAGGTCGGCCAGCGGCTCGGCCTCCCAGGAAGTCTGATCGTCAGCGATGTAAGGCAGCACCTTGGGCGACAGCACGAAGAAGCCGCCATTGATCCAGCCACCGTCGCCCCTGGGCTTTTCGGTGAAGCCCAGCACGCGGTCGCCGTCGCGCTCCAGCGCGCCGTAGCGGCCCGGCGGCTGCACGGCGGTGACGGTGGCCAGCTTGCCGTGGCTCAGGTGGAAGTCCACCAGCTCGCCGATGTTGAGGTCGGACACACCGTCGCCGTAGGTGAAGCAGAACGCCTCTTCGTCTTCCAGGTAGCGCGCGGCGCGGCGCAGGCGGCCGCCGGTCATGGTGTCTTCGCCGGTGTCCACCAGCGTCACGCGCCATGGTTCGCTGTAGTTCTGGTGCACGTCCATGCGGTTGTTGCGCATGTCGAAGGTGACGTCGGAGGTGTGCAGGAAGTAGTTGGCGAAGAAGTCCTTGATCGCGTAGCCCTTGTAGCCGAGGCAGATCACGAAGTCGTGGATCCCGTGGGCGGAATACTGCTTCATGATGTGCCAGAGAATTGGCTTGCCGCCGATCTCGATCATCGGCTTGGGCTTGAGGTGCGACTCCTCGCTGATGCGCGTACCGAGCCCACCCGCCAAAATAACTGCCTTCATCGTCTCCCCTCTCGTTCGTCACAGGGCTGCGCGCGGCGTTCTTGAGCCTGGCGGGCCTTCTGGCTAAACCTTTTTGCCGGTGCGGGCGCTTGGGCAATGGCCGCGAGCGCTCGTTTTATGGCGATTTGAGGGGGACTTGCAGGAAACGCGCCAGCTCTGCGGGCGTTGCGTCGGCGGGGACACGGGCATGAAAAAGGGATGGATCCGTCGCCGGGGCCATCCCTTTCGTGTGGCTGCATCAATGCATCGGTGGATCAGCCGAAAAGCGCGAACCCGTCGACAGTGGCACGCAGGTCGTAAGACTGGCCGTCGGCGGTCTGCAGGATCTCGATATTGTCATTCCCGGCATACCAACCCTGCAGCTTGACGCCGCTGTCCGGAACACCGGCGCTGCCATCATTGACGCTGTGCAGGTACGCGTCGTCGCCGACACGGGTGACGTTCAACTGGCTGATGTTGGCAATGGTATTGAGGATCAGGGTGTCGTTGATCTCCCAGCCGGGCTGGTCCTGAATCGTCACCAGACCGGTCGTGTTGACGATGTAGGTATCATCCCCGCTGCCGCCCATCGCGACGCCGCCGCTGTTCGACTGCCCGGCAAGGTTGAGCACCAGCACGTCGTTGCCGCCGCCACCGGACAACAGGTAATGGCTGCCGGTACCGGTGAGCAGGTCAAAGCCCTCCT
The DNA here is from genome assembly GCF_002112745.1 of Pseudomonas sp. B7(2017). NCBI lineage: Bacteria > Pseudomonadati > Pseudomonadota > Gammaproteobacteria > Pseudomonadales > Pseudomonadaceae > Pseudomonas > Pseudomonas sp. B7(2017). Next base: position 380,283 of record NZ_NEIP01000005.1, read on the forward strand.
CACCAAAGGCACTGCCACTGCCGACCGTGATGGTGTCATTGCCATCGCCACCGTAGGCGAGGGTGCCCAAGTCATTTTTGGCGCCGACGATCACGTCGTCGCCGGCACCGCCATTGAGGATGTCAGCCTGCGCGACATCGCTGTCGAGCCCCGACTTCAGACCGCCATAGAGGTAGTCGTTGCCGTAGTCGCCGTTCAGCGTGTCGTTGCCGTCGCTGCCTTCGAAGATATCGTCGCCCATGCTGCCCGTCATGACGTCGTCGAAGTGACTGCCACGCAGCGCCTCGATGTTCAGATACATGTCGCCCTGGGCCGTGCCGTTCTGGCCCAGTTGCCACATCCCGACCGCCACACCGACATCGCTGTCCTCATAGCTGACGGTATCCATCCCCTCGCCGCCGTCGAAGACATCCTGACCGAGACCACCGTAGAACACGTCATTACCGACGCCGCCGACGATGATGTTGGCACCGTCATTGCCATAACCTGTGAAATCGGCAGTGCCGGTGTAGGTCATTTTTTCGATGAACGGATCCATCTTCATCAGCGACAGGTTGGTGTACAGCTCGTCAAAGCCATCAGTCTCGCCCTCGATGATGCTCACGCCAATGCTGTTCACCGTGTAGATGTCACCGCCTCGGCCACCTTCGAAGGTGATGCCCGCCGAATTGGCAGTGAAGTGGTCGGCCAGATCCGAACCGACGATTTTTTCCACGTTGACCAGCGTGTCGCCTTCGGCGTAGCCACCCGTTCCAAAGGCCTTGCCATCGTGAAATTCGAAGGTGACCGCATCGTTCGAACGGCTGTAGTCGGCAGCGTCGAAACCATCGGCGCCGTCCATGACCATGGCGCTCTCGCCGGCAAAGATCACATCGTTGAAATTCGAACCCTGCACGCCCTCGATACTCGAGTAGGTATCGCCGAAAGCGAAACCGGTGGCGCCCCAGATGCTGGACAACTCAATACTGAGCCCTTCAGGGCTGTCGGTGTAGCTGACAGTATCGAAGCCTTCACCGCCCACGAACTGATCGCCGCCATCGCCGCCCCACAGCACGTCATTGCCGGCACCGCCAACAATCACGTTCATCTGGGCATTGCCGTAACCCTTGAAGTCGCCCGTGCCGGTGAAAGTGAGTTTCTCCAGGAACGGATCAAGCTTCATGGTGTTGACGCTGGTGCGCAGCTCGTCATAGCCGCCCCGTTCCTCTTCAATGATCGTCACGCCTTCGCTGTCGATAATGTAGATATCGTCACCGCCAGCACCCTCCAGCGTCACCCCGGCAACCGAACTGGCCAGCGTGTCGTTGTTGGAGCTGCCGATGACTTTCTCGATATTGACCAGCGTATCGACGGATCCATCCGCCTTGGTGACCGTCGCCAGCGTTTCGCGCAGATCGACACTGACACCCGCCTGCATCAGCCCATAGTCCGCTGCATCGAACCCTTCCCCGCCATCCAGAAGATCCGAGCCGGCGCTGGCCCAAAGCCGATCGTCCGACTCCAGTCCGTAGAGTTCGTCATTGTCTTGAGTGCCGCCCATGAAATCCGCATCACTCGTTCCATTTATCACTGCCATGTGTTTCTTCCTTGCGTGGTTGTTGAATCCTGAACCGGTGGCGCAGACCTCTCTCCCAGGCCTGCCACCTGATCACCTAAACGGCGAATACGAAGCTATCGATTCGACAAAACCAAAGCTTGAGACCCACCGCGAAAAAAACCTTGCGGTGGCCGTCTGGATCTGTTCGATGGTGGCGGAGCCGGCGAACCAGTCCTTGAGCAGCACACCCTCCTGCGGCGTCTGCCCGGCCACGAACTTCGACTCGTGCAGATAGAGGTCGTCGCCGACGCGGTCAGCAAGCAAGTCCGTACTGCGGATGAACGACAGGACCACTGTGTCGCCACGGCTGGCGCCGTCATCCTGGATCGAGACCAACGCCCGGGTGTTGACGGTATAGGTGTCGTCACCTTCACCGCCGTTGGCCCAGCCGGTGCCCGTGCCGGTCAGCAGGTCATTGCCCTCGCCGCCGTCGGCCATGCCGTAGGTCACGGTGATGAGATCGTCTGAAGGGAGTGCCTCATGCACCTGGAGAAAAAGCATCCCCCTGAACCCCAAACAAAAACAGGCGACATAAAGTCGCCTGCCTCAAATGGCCGATGCCTTTCAAAAACGGCCTGAAAGGCATCGCACCCGGGTATCAGCCGAATACGCTGAACGCATCACCATTGATCGGCAGAACGTCGCCGTTGGCGGCCTTGAAGTGCTCGATGGTGTTGTGGCCGGCGAACCAGTCCTGAAGCTTCACGCCCCGATCGGCCCGGTCCCCGGTTTCATTGAGGAGCAGGTCATCGCCGATCCGCGTCAGTTGCAGCGACGCAGCCGAGTGGACGTTGTTCAGGATCAGCGTGTCGTTGGTGCTGCTTCCGTCATCCCGCAGGGTCACCAGTTTGCTGGTGTTGATGATGTAGGTGTCGTCACCCTCACCGCCGTTGGCGAAACTTCCGGACAGGAGCTGGCCCGAACTGCCGTTCTGCGACCCCAAGATCAACTTGTCGTTGCCCGCACCGCCCAGCAGCACGAAGTTGTCGCCGGTTCCGGTCAAGGTGTCGGCTCCGTCACCGCCGTCGGCGGTGCCGCTGACCACTGTGATGGTGTCATTGCCGGCCTCGCCGAAAGCCATGGTTCCGCGGTCGTCCGGAGCGCTGACGATGATGTCGTTCCCGTTGCCGCCGTACAGCATATCGGCTTGCGGCCCGCCGGCAGCGACATCAACGGCGAACGGCCCGAGCGGGCTGTACAGGCTGCCGTAGAGTGTGTCGTTGCCGTCGCCGCCATTAATCACATCATTGCCGAGGCCACCTTCAAAACCGTTGTCCCCTGCATTGCCGACCAGCGTGTCGTTGAAGCGGCTGCCGATGACACTCTCGATGTTGATCAGCACATCGCCCTCGGCATCCCCGCCCTGATTGACGCCGGTCAGCAGGTTGATGTTCACGGCCGTGGCGCTGTTGACGTACCAGGCCGAATCGTTCCCTTCCCGGCCGTCGATCACATCGGCACCCGCTCCGCCGATGAAGATGTCGTTGACGGTCGAACCCGAAAGCGTGTCGGCAAAGCGGCTGCCCTGGAACAGCTCGATCCCTGTGTAGGTATCGCCGGAGGCGTCGCCGGTGTTGTTGGCATAGTTTTTCAGATCGATGGATACGGCACTGTCAGATGACTCGTAACTGACCAGATCCATGCCGCCCATGCCGTCAAAGGCCATGGGCGCGCTCGCGCCTACGAAAATGTCACCGAAACCTGTGCCGCGCAGGCCCTCGATACCGATGTAGGTATCCCCGGCCGCGATGCCGGAATTGACGCCGGTCTTCAGATTGATGCTGACCCCTACCGGACTGTCGATGTAGCCGACGGTGTCTGTGCCTGCACCACCGATGAACTGGTCGGCACCCGCACCGCCATACAGGATGTCGTTGCCGACCCCGCCGGTGATGATATTGTCGTCCGCATTCCCCCAACCGGTGAAAGACCCGGTGCCGGTATAGGTCAGACGTTCAACATTGGCGCTCAAGAATATCTGGCCGAAGTTGGAGCGCACCTCATCATTGCCTCCGCCAGCCTGCTCGATGACGGTGCCCCCGCTGCCGTTGAGAATGTAGACATCGTCACCAAGACCGCCCTCGAACGTCGCAGTGGCCGTATCGAGATTGAACGTGTCATTGAACGCCGTACCGATGACTTTCTCGATGTTGGCTAACGTATCGCCTTGAGCATCCCCTCCGATACCGGCCCGCCCCGGACCGGTGGCGCGGATATCGACGTTGATGGCCTCTGACGAGCCCGAGTAGTCCATCACGTCACCGGTTCCGCCACCGCCGTCGAAGGCAAATGCACGGCTGTCGGCGACGAAGATATCGTTGACGTTCGAACCGAGGATTCTTTCGATGCCGGTGTAGGTGTCCCCTGCCGCGATGCCGGAGTTGACGCCGGTCTTGAAGTTCAGCGTCACGCCGACGGCGCTGTCCGTGTAGCCGACGGTGTCCATGCCGGCTCCGCCGATGAACTGGTCGGCGCCCGCGCCGCCAAACAGGATGTCGTTGCCGGCCCCGCCCGTGATGACGTTGTCGCTGGCGTTGCCGTAACCGGTGAACGCTCCGCTGCCGGTGTAGGTCAGGCGTTCGATGTTGTCCCGAAGCGACTGGATGTCGAAGCTGGTGCGCACCTCGTCGTTGCCGCCGCCGGCCAGCTCGATCACGTTGGTGAGGTTGCTCCCGTTGATGATGTACACGTCGTCGCCTGCGCCGCCCTCAAAGGTCGCGGTGCCCTTGTCGACGCTGAACGTGTCGTTGAACGCGGTGCCGATCACCTTTTCGATGTTGGTCAGCGTGTCGCCCTCGGCATCGCCTCCGATGCCGGCCCGTCCCGTTCCGCCGCCCTGGATCAGATCGACGTTGATGGCTTGCGACGAGCCCGAGTAGTCCACCACGTCACCGGTTCCGCCACCGCCGTCGAAGGCAAATGCACGGCTGTCGGCGACGAACGTATCGTTGACGTTAGATCCGAGGATTCTTTCGATGCCGGTGTAGGTGTCCCCCGCCGCGATGCCGGAGTTGACGCCGGTCTTGAAGTTCAGCGTCACGCCGACGGCGCTGTCCGTGTAGCCGACGGTGTCCATGCCGGCTCCGCCGATGAACTGGTCGGCACCCGCGCCGCCAAACAGCGTGTCGTTGCCGGCCCCGCCCGTGATGACGTTGTCGCTGGCGTTGCCGTAGCCGGTGAACGCTCCGCTGCCGGTGTAGGTCAGGCGTTCGATGTTGTCCCGAAGCGACTGGATGTCGAAGCTCGTGCGCACCTCGTCGTTGCCGCCGCCGGCCAGCTCGATCACGTTGGTGAGGTTGCTCCCGTTGATGATGTACACGTCGTCGCCTGCGCCGCCCTCAAAGGTCGCGGTGCCCTTGTCGACGCTGAACGTGTCGTTGAACGCGGTGCCGATCACCTTTTCGATGTTGGTCAGCGTGTCGCCCTCGGCATCGCCTCCGATGCCGGCCCGCCCCGTTCCGCCGCCCTGGATCAGATCGACGTTGATGGCTTGCGACGAGCCCGAGTAGTCCATCACGTCACCGGTTCCGTCACCACCATTGATCTTGTCGGCGCCGGCGCTGCCCTTGATCACATCGTTGCCGCCCAGGGCATTGATTTCGTCGTCCCCGTCCGTACCTGTCAGCGTATCCGCGCCGTTTGTTCCGTTGATGACTGCCATGTGTTTCTTCCTTGCCTTTTGATTGATCCGGTACTCGCCGGCGGGACGTTCCAGCCGTCCATTCCGAACGAACGATTGAGGTGTTATCGACAGGAAAATCCCAAACCTTGAACAGACTGCCCATTGAAAAACCCGAAATAGAGAGGTTTGTCACAGCAAAAAAAAGAGGCGACCCCCAAAGGTCGCCTCTTTTTGACAGCATGCCGTCTCGAACCGGTCAGTCCGCCAGCCAGCCGTTTTCCCAATAACGCAGGTTCTCGTCGCGCAGCACGTAGTCGCGCAACACGACCTCGCGCAACTCGTCGCCCATGCGGTAGCTGGCGTCCGGGTCGGCCAGGTGCATGCGGATGGCTTGCAGCCATTCGTCAGTGGTGTTGGTCTTGATCCGGGTGCACGGCAAGTAGCCGCGGTAGGCCTCGGTGTCGGTGCAGATGACCGGGTAGCCGCAGGCGCCGTACTCCAGCAGACGCAGGTTGCTCTTGCAGTCGTTGAAGATGTGGAACTCCAGCGGCGCCAAGGCCAGGTCCAGGTTGAGGCTGGCCAGTTTCGCCGGGTACACGTCGAGCCCGATCACGCCGTGGAACTCGTGCATGTACGGCAGCAGGTCGTCCGGGCACATGCCGAAGAACACCCAGTCGACCTCGTTGGCCAGCTCGCGCACCACGTCGGCGATCACCGCCAGGTCGCCGTGGTGGCTGGTTCCGCCGCCCCAGCCGACCCGCGGCTTCTTCGAGGTGCGGCGCTGGCTGCGCAGGCCGGTCCACAGGTGCCGGGACAGCATGTTGGGCACGACGCGGATGTCGTGGTGCATGTCCGACAGGACGTTGGCCAAAGGCGCGGTGGACACGACCACGCGGTCGCAGTAGCCGATGGCACGGCGCACCAGTTGCTCCATTTCATCGCGCTTGGGCATGTTGCGGATGTGCGCATTGCGCTGAGGCACGTCGATGACGTTGTCGTCGAGCTCGAAGATCCTCCGCGCATTGGAGAATTGCTTCAGCGGCGGGATCTCATCGATGGCGTGTTTCGAGTAACGCCCTTGCAGCACGATCACGTCGGGGGATTGGCGTTCGATCTCAATGATCGACGGCAAGCCGTAGCAAATGCGCCCTTCGGCCCGGTTCGCCGCTTCCAGCTCGATCATCGGCTGGCTGATGCGGTAGTGGCCGATGGCGGACGCGTTGATCGGCACGGCCAGCACATTGGGCAGCAGTTTCCTGGAGAACGGCGTCCAGCCGGTGCGCAGGCCCGGCTCCAGGCTGAAACTGGTCGCCCCGACGCCCTGCAGCGCCAGGTTGACGTTGAAGGCCGGGTCGCGCGCGATGACCGGCAACCAGCGCTGGTAGAACGTTTCGTGCTCTTGCACGTGCAGTTGCTGCTCTTGCTCCGTCGCCTCCACGGTAGGACGCGCGCCCAACGCCAGCTTGGCGTAAGGGTTCCAGACCACCAGATAGCCGTCCTGACCGACCCGCAGGCACAGATCCACGACGTTGAGCGTCTGGGTCAGTTCCTGCTCGTCCAGCCCTCCCGCTGCCTGGAACAGCGCCTTGCGAATCATCAGGCAATCGCCGCCGACGGCACTCAAATCGTGGGCCGTCTGCAAGCGGTACATGTAGCCGTCCGCCTGCATCGGCTGACCGTAGAACGGCAGCCCGACGGCCCCTTGCATGCCCAGCACCAGGCCGGCGTGCAACACGCAGCCGTCCGGATTGTAGATCTTGGCGCCGACCACGCCGACTTCCGGGCGCTGGGCGTGATTGAGCAGTTCGTCCAGCCAGTCCGCCTGGGTGATCACCGCAAAGGAGTTAAGCATCAGCACGTATTCGCCGCGGGCCTGGCCCACCGCGAAGTTGTAGGTGGCGGCCGGGTTGCCCTGCTGCGGGTAACGCAACACGCGCAGCCGGTCGCTGCCCAACTGCGCCATGCCGTCCAGCCACGCCAACGCCTCGGCGCTTTCGCTGCCGTTGTCGACCAACAGCAGTTCGTACTCGCTGTAGGCGGTCTTTTCCAGCAGCGTCTCGACGCAGCGCTGCAAGGCCGCCGTCTGGTCCTTGGTGACGATGACCACAGACACCAATGGGCGGCGGGCATGGCGATAGTCGATGCGGTTGAGCAGGTCGATGCTGCCGCGGCGCAGCTCATGGGCAACGCCCAGGCGTTGCAGGTGCGCTTCGAGCACCCGCGGGCTCTGTTCGACGACGCCCGGTTCGGCCAGCCATTTGGCCAGGTCGAAGACCGATTCCAGCATCACTTCGGCAATGTGGCCGACCACGTGCGTGCCGCCGCTTTCGACCATGCGCCACAGCACATCGTGAGGCGCAAGCTCTGCGAACTCCGGCGCAAAGCCGCCCAGGTCCAGGAAGCGCTCGCGCTGGAACGCCAGCGCACGTCCGACGTAGGGGTAACTGCGCATGAGGTCGAGGTTGAAGTCCGGCTTGAACGCCGGCTCCGCCGACTCGCCGTTGCGCAGGCTGCCTTCGTCGCCGTACAGGCAGGTCAGCGAAGGGTTGTGCACGATCCGCTCGGCCATGACCAACAGCGCCGGGGCCACCGGACGGTCACCCGCCTGCAGCAGGTAGAACCAGTCGGCCCCTTCCAGTTGCGGCAACAGCGCATTGACCTGCTCCAGGCCGTCGCCCTGCAACGGCATGCGGAAGACCTGGCCGTCCAGCGCCGGCTCGGAACAGTCGGCGGACAGCACCAGGATCAGTTCCGGCGGATAGTCTTGGGCGGCCAGCGCCTCCAGCGTGCGCTCGACGCCGTCGCGGCTGCCTTCTGCGTCGATGACCACCGGCACGATCCGCGGCTTGTGCGACCAACTGGCGAAGGTCTCCGGCAGCAGTCGGCGCTGGGCTTCGCTGAGCACGCGGCAGCCCAGCCATTGCGCGTAGAGCTCGGCAAAGCTCCAGCTGTCGATGCCGACGCACCACTCCTGACGGCTCTGCTTGGAGCCCAGGGTGCGGCTCAGGGGCAGCTCTTCCCAGGCGCGCGGCGACTCGTCGGCCTTGGCCAGCGGCACATAACGCACCCAACCCGGGGCCGGCGCCGATTCGCCGCTGCGGGCCTTGAGCATCTGCGTCATCCACTCGCGCTCGACCTCCACCGCATCCTTCATCGGCTGGCTGGCGCTCAGGCGCTCGGGGTACAGCCGCTCGGCGCTGAGCACGTTGTTGGAGATCGCCACGTTGCCGCGCCGCATCAGGCAGATGTACAGGGCGAAATCCAGAGACGCGGTGAAGCAGTGGCCTTCCTGGGTCAGCGCCGGCAACAGTTCCTCAAGATCGGTGCGCCGGAACAGGGCGTTGCTGAAGCCGCCCAGGACGTTCACCGGGAACTTCTCGAAGATCGCCAGCAGGTCGTCGCCCTTGAACAGGCCGCTGGCCGGTGACAGCGAGGTGTTTTCCAGGCGCGCCGGCAGGATGATGTCCTGCGCGTCCCAGAGCAGCCGCTGGGCCAGCACCAGGCTCACTTCGTCGCGCACCAGCTCGTGGGCCTGCTGCTCGATGCAGGAGGCGTAGAGGTGGTCGTCGTCGCACAGGAACTTGACGAACTCGCCCCGCGCCTCGGCCAGGCAGGCCTTGAGGTTGCCGATCATGCCCAGCGTGCGCGGGTTGCGCACGTAGCGCACCGCAACGCCGGACTGCTCGCTCACCGAAGCGACGATCTCCTGGATCTGGCTGCCGCGGCTGTCGTCGCAGACGATGATTTCAAGAGAACCGTAGGTCTGGCTCACGGCGCTGTTCAACGTCCGCTCGAAGAAGCGCGGGTTGAAGGCGGGGATGACGAGGCTGACAAGGGGGAGTGAATTCACGGCGGACTCGCAAGCGGCGGGAACCCGCCCGGTACAGCGAGCCCTTCGAAACCGCAAAAGAAGACAAAGAAAGAACGGTGGGGAAACGGGCGCTCGCGCGCCCGCTCATCCTCAGATCCTGTCGAACAGGCTCAACTGGGAGATCTTGCTGAACGCCAGTTGGGCGGCCTGCAGCATGGTCTGCTGCAGGGTCAGGCGGGTCATCACCTCGGCCGGATCCGAATCGCGGATCGAGCTCTGGGTGGTGGCGTTCGCCGCGGTCAGGCTGTCGTTGGTGGTGGTCTGCTCTTCCAGCGCCTGCCCGCGGGCACCGATCGAGGTGACCGCAGAGCCGATCTGGTTCACGGCGCTGTCGATGTTGCCCAGCGCCGACTCCATGGTGCCCTGGAACTTCTGCTTGGCCACCGGATCGCCGTCGATCGGCGCCTTCAGCGCGGTGATCATCTGCCCCAGGGTGTCGAGCACGTTCTGGGTCTGGTGGTTGTTCGACTGGATCGAGAACTGGTCGCCGTTGGCCGGTGTGCCGCCGATGGCGAAGGTCACGCCGGCGGCGACGGCGTTGCCGCCTACCATGGTGCCCGACGAGATCGGCTTGCTGTCGGCCGTGATCGGCGCGGCATACAGGTCGAAGGCGGTGGCGCTGGTGAACTTGAGCACCGTGCTGCCGTTCGCCGGGAAGGTGTTGGTGTAGTCCGACGGGTTGGTGATGGTGGAACCGGTGATCACCGCCGTCGACGGGTTGCCCGGGCTGCGCGCCGTGGTGAACGAGTCAGGGCTGGCCGACAGCTGGAAGCTGTGGCCGGCGATGACGGCGTCCGGGTTGGTGTCGCCGGGCTTGAGGTTGATGTTCAGCTTCATGTCCACGCCACGGAAGCTGACCGTCTGGTTGGCGCCGTTGCTGTTGCTGATCACGCCGTTCTGGCTGGCTTCGGCGGTCACGTCGTTGCCCAGGGCATCGGTGATCTTGATCTGGGTGCTGCTCAGGAAGCTGACGGTGTACGGCTGGCCGCCGCTGAACTTGGCGTTGTAGGTCGCGGCGGTGCCGACGGTGCCGTTGGACAGCACCACACGGCCGTCGTCCACGGCCGGGGCGGTCATGGCGGTCTGGGTGCGGCTGGTGTTGATGGTCTGCTGGAACGCGTCCCAGCCGGTGGTGTTGGTGCCCACCGTCAGGCCGTCGCCGATGCCCAGGTTGATCTGGGTCTGGTCGCCGTTATAGGTGAAGGTGCCGTCGGCGTTCTGCGAGTACGGCGCGGTGTCGGTCTTGGAGCCGGAGAACAGGTAGTTGCCGTTGGCGTCCTTGGAGTTCATCAGGCCCAGCACCTGTTGCTGGATCTGGCCCAGTTCTTCGGCGTAGGCGCTGCGGTCGGCGTCGGTCTTGAATCCGTTGTTGGCGGCCAGGCCCAGTTCCTTGGCGCGCGCCAACGCGGTGTTGATCGCGTCCAGGGTGGATTCCTGCAGGTTCAGCGCGCTCTTGGTGCTGCTGATGTTGCCCTTGTACTGCTCCAGGATCGCGCTCTGCTGACCCAGAGCCAGCAGGCGGCCGGCGCCGACCGGATCGTCGGCGGCGGTGTTGATTTTGGTCAGGTTGCTGGCTTCGTTGCTGGTCGCCACGGCGTTGCTGTAGTTGCGCTGGTAGTTCGCAGCTTGCGTCTCGTAATACTGGGCGGTGGAAATGCGCATGGATTACGACTCCTTAAAGGCTGTTGATCAGCGTGCTGAAAGTTTCCTGCGCAGCCTTGATGATCTGCGAAGACGCGGTGTAGTACTGCTGGTACTTGACCAGGTTGGCGGCCTCTTCGTCCAGGACGACGCCGGACAGCGAGTCGCGGGCGCCCTTGGCCTGGTTCAGGATCACCGTGGTGGCGGCGCTGTCGGACTTGCCCTGGGCCGCCTGGGTGCCGACGTTGGTCACCAGCTTGTTGTAGGCGTCGGTCAGGCTGATGCCCTTGCTCGCCGAACCGGTGTCCACGGTCTGCTTGGTCTGCAGGCCGACCAGCGCCTGGGCGTTGCGGTTGTCCGAGGACGCCGCGCCGGTCAGGTTCATCGTGAAGGTCTCGCCGGCCTTCGGCGTGGCGCCCACGGTGGTCTGCACGGTGAAGGTCTTCTGCACCGGCGGCACGACGCTGTTGTCCATCACCGGCGCGCCGGTGGCGTCGACCATGCCCACGTTCAGGTTCAGGGTGTTGGCCTGGCCCGGCACGATGGTGCCGGTGCCGATGCTGTTGCCCTTGGCGTCGACCATGCTGTACGACTGGCTACCGCCGCTCACCGCGCCGAACACCAGCTTGACCGGCGTCGAGTACTTGAGCGCGGTCTGCATTTCCGCCTGGGCGGCCGGGTTGTAGATGTCGATGGTGCTGGTCAGCGTCGGCTGGGTGTAGGTGCCCGAGTTGTTGGCGCTGGCCACGCCGGTCAGCGGGCCGGCTGCGGCGATTTTCTTCGGATCGGTCAGCACGGTCTGGATGCTGGCGGCCGCGTTGCGGGTCGGCGTCACCTTGAACGAGTCGCCGGCGCTCAGGGCACCGCCGTTGAGCGACAGGGTGAAGCCGTCGATCACCGGAGGCGGCGTGGTGGTGGTGCTGAACGTGCCCAGGTCAGTGCCGTCGGAGCGCTTGACGGTGTAGTCGGTGGCGCTGGTGAAGGTCACCTGGTAATCGCTGGTGGTCAGCTTGCCGGTGTCCTTGATGGTCACATCGAGGTTGCCGGAGCCGGCGCTGTTGCCGTCTTTGCCGATGCTGCGCTGGCTGATCAGCGCGGCGCTGTTGATGTTGTTGAAGATCGCCGCGCCGAAGTCACCGTTCTTGTCGATGCCCTGGGCCTGCTGGCGGTTCATCTGGTCGGCCACCACCAGTGCGACGCGGCCCAGCTCGTTGAGCGACGGGTCGAGCACTTCTTTGCGGTAGGTGAGCAGGCCGCCGATTTCGCCGCCGCTGACCACCGAGGTGATGTCGATGGTGCTCGAGCCGCGGTCCATCTGCAGCGCCACGCGCGACGGGTCGTCCTTGCTCGGCACGGTGCTCAGGGTATTGATGGTGTTGCCGACGACCAGCGGCTGGCCGCTGCCGACATAGACGTCGAGGCTGGTGCCACGCTCGACGACCTGGGCGCCGACCAGCTCGGACAACTGGCGCACGGCCTCGTTGCGGCTGTCGAGCAGGTCGTTCGGCTGGCCGCCGCTGGTGGAGATCTCGCCGATCTTCTGGTTCAGCGTGGCGATCGAGGTCGCCAGCTTGTTCACCTGGGACGCCATGTCCGACAGGTTGCCGTTGATCGTGGTGTTCTGGTCGTTCAGTTGCTTGGCCAGCGCGTTGAAGCGGCTGGTCAGGGCCTGGGCGCCGGTCAGGACGGTCTGGCGGGACGTGTCGTCGGTGGGCGACGTCGCGACCGACTGCATCGACGAGAAGAACTTCTGCAGCACGCCCGTCAGGCCGGTGTTGGTTTCCGACAGCGAGGCATCCAGCGCGCTGGCCTGGACCTGGTAGGCGGCCGCTTCGCTGTTGAGCGAAGTGGCGGTGTGCAGCTGGGCCTCAAGGTAGGAGTTGTACACCCGGCGCACGTCGGCCAGGGTCGTGCCCGTGCCGATGAAGACGTTGCCGTACTGCTGCGAGGACTTGGTGCCCTGCACGGTTTGCTGGCGCGAATAACCGGCGGTGTCGACGTTGGCGATGTTATTGCCTGTCGTCGCCAGCGAGGCTTGGCTGGCGGACAGCCCCGACATCCCGATATTGAGCAAACTCATGATTTAAACCTTATTCCTTATGCCCTAGAGAGGCGTGGTGGAGGCACCCGCCGCAGCGTAGTTGGGGTAACTGCCCATCTGCCTGGCTATCTGCGAAATCTTGGTCGCGTAGTTCGGGTCGGTCGCGTAACCGGCCTTTTGCAACTCGCGTACAAACTGTTCTGGGTTATCGGCCGACTTCAGCACTTCTTGATAGCGATTGTTGCTCTGCAGCATCGTCACCAGATCGTGGAAGCTGTCCTTGTAGGAGGCGTAGGAACGGAACTCGGCCGTCTCCTTGACCATCTGGCCGTTGCGGAACTCGCTGGTGATCGCCCGGGCCGAATCGCCCTTCCAGTTGCCGCTGGCCTTGATGCCGAACAGGTTGTGGCTGCTGCTGCCGTCCTGGGCGCGCATGACCGACTTGCCCCAGCCGGTCTCCAGCGCGGCCTGGGCCACCAGGTAGCGCGGGTCGACGCCGATGCGCGCGGCGGCCTCTTTGGCCATCGGCAGCATGGTGTTGACGAATTCGTCGGCGTCGCTGAACGCGCGTTTCGCCGGCGCCAGCGGGATCTGCGCCATGGCGCGGCCGTAAATCTGCATCTGCCCGCCCGAGGCCTTGTCCGCCTCGGCCCGCGCCAGCCAGTCGCCGTTGTACAGCGGGCCTGCGCCGGTGTTGGCGGCCATGGCATTGGTGTTGGCGCCGACAGTGCTGCGCTGCGGCAACACGGTGTTCGTGGCCGTCGAGGCGGACGGCACCAGGCCGGCGAGCAAGCGGTCGGCCAGCTTCGGCGGCAGGGCCAGACGGCGCCGGTTGATCATTTCCATGTCGTTGCGGTGGGAAAGCTCGACGTTCGGCGCACGCAGCGAACGCGATGCCCACAGCGGACGCTCGCCGCTGACGCGCGACAGCGGGCCGGTGGCGGCGGTGCCGGCGGCGATCGGCGTTTCCACCGCGGCCGCCTTGGCCGCCGCCTCCCCCGGCGCCACCGGCTTGTTCTTGGTCATCTGCCGCATCAGCACGTCGGCCAGGCCGATGCCGCCGCCCTCGCGGGACAGCGACACCGCCAACTGCTGGTCGTACATTTCCTGGTACTGCTTGGCTTCCGCGGTGTTCATCGGGTTGTCCTTCCCGAGAGCCTCGGTGGCCGATCGCATCGACTTGAGCATTTCGCCCAGAAACAGCGATTCGAACTCCTGCGCCACCTTGCGCATGTTCGCGTCGCTGTTCTTGTCGCCGACCTTGAGCTGGTTCAGGCGATTGAGGTCCGAGTAGGCCCCCGAGTCGCTGCTGCTGACCAGACCGCTCTTGCGCATATCCATGGTCGCCGTCCTCAGATCACGATCAGATCGGCTTGCAGCGCGCCGGCCTGTTTCAATGCTTCAAGGATCGCCATCAGGTCGCCCGGCGCTGCGCCGACCTGGTTCACCGCACGCACGATCTCGTCGAGGGTGGTGCCCGGGCCGAACTTGAACATCGGCTTGGCTTCCTGCTCGGCGTTGACCCGCGAGCGCGGCACCACGGCAGTCTGGCCGTTGGACAGCGGGCCCGGCTGGCTGACGATCGGGTCTTCGGTGATGGTCACGGTCAGGCTGCCGTGGGTCACGGCGGCCGGTGCCACTTTCACGTTCTGACCGATGACGATGGTGCCGGTGCGCGAGTTGATGATGACCTTCGCCACGGCCTGGCCCGGATCGATTTCCAGGTTCTCCAGGATCGACAGATAGTCCACGCGCTGGCTCGGATCCAGCGGCGCGGTGACGCGGATCGAGCCGCCGTCGATGGCCTGGGCCACGCCCGGGCCGAGCATGTCGTTGATCTTGTCGACGATGCGCTTGGCGGTGGTGAAGTCGGAACGGTTCAGGTTCAGGGTCAGGCTGTTGCCCTGGTTGAAACCGCTCGGCACCGCACGCTCCACCGAGGCGCCGCCGGGGATCCGGCCGGCCGACGGAACGTTGACGGTGATCTTGGAGCCGTCACGGCCTTCGGCGTCGAAGCCGCCGACCACCAGGTTGCCCTGGGCCACGGCATAGACGTTGCCGTCGATGCCCTTGAGCGGGGTCAGCAGCAGCGTGCCGCCGCGCAGGCTCTTGGAGTTGCCGATGGACGAGACGGTGATGTCGATCTGCTGACCCGGCTTGGCGAACGCCGGCAGGTCGGCGCTGACCGACACGGCCGCGACGTTCTTGAGCTGCACGTTGCCCGATCCCGGCGGCACCTTGATGCCGAACTGCGAGAGCATGTTGTTGAAGGTCTGCAGGGTGAACGGGGTCTGCGTGGTCTGGTCGCCGGTGCCGTTGAGGCCGACCACCAGGCCGTAGCCGATCAACTGGTTGGAACGCACGCCGGAGATGCTGGCGATGTCCTTCAGCCGTTCGGCGTGTGCGTTGAAGGCCGCCGACAACAACAGCGCGGCCATCATGAGGCGCTTGAAATTCAAAGTAGCCACCTAGAAAGGGAACAGCGGGCTGAGGAAGAAACGGTCGAACCAGCCTGGCTGGCTCGCATCGGCGAACGAACCGGTGCCCGAATAGGTGATGCGCGCATCGGCGACCCGGGTCGAGGACACGGTGTTGTCGGTGGAGATGTCATCGGCACGCACCAGGCCTGCGATCCGCACCAGCTCGTCGCCGGTGTTGAGGGTCATCCACTTCTCGCCGCGCACGGCGATGATGCCGTTGGGCAGCACGTCGGCCACGGTCACGGTGATCGAGCCGGTCAGGGTGTTGCCCTGGGCCGCCTTGCTGTCGCCCTTGGTCGCGCGGTCGCCGCTGTAGCCGACGTCCAGGCTCAAGTCATTGCCGCCCAACGGGTTGTTGGTGGTGCCGCTGCCGCCGAACAGCGAAGTCAGGCCGATGCCGGTCTTGCTGTTCTTGGCCACCTGGGAGTTGGCGTTCTTGCTGGCCTGGGTCTTCTCGTTCAGGGTGATGGTGATGATGTCACCGACCCGGAACGCCTTGCGGTCGCTGTACAGGTTCTGCTCGAAGCCGGCCTGATAGATCGAGCCGTTGTTGGCCGCCGACGGCAGCGGCGTGCGCGGCAGCACCGGGGCGTAATAAGGGTCATTGGGCTTGGGCGTCGGCGCGACGCAGCCCGCGAGCGAGACCGCCCCACTCAATGCCAGAACGGATACAAAGCGATTCATGACCCTTACCTCACGGTGTTGCCGGCGGCCTCATGGCCGCCGTTCGGACTTGATTACAGATTCTGCGTTACGAACGAGAGCATCTGGTCGGCGGTGGAGATCACCTTGGAGTTCATCTCGTACGCGCGCTGGGTGGTGATCATGTTGACCATCTCTTCCACGGTGCTGACGTTGGAGGTTTCCAGCATGTTCTGCTCGGTGGTGCCGAAGCCGTTCAGGCCCGGGGTGCCGACTTGCGGCGCGCCGGAGGCGGCGGTCTCCAGGAACAGGTTGCTGCCGATGGCCTGCAGGCCGGCCGGGTTGATGAAGTCGGCGGTCTGCAGGTTGCCGATCACTTGGGAGGCCGGGTTGCCGGCGACGGTGATCGACACGGTGCCGTCCTTGCCCACGGTGAAGGTCTTGGCGTTGTCCGGGATGACGATGGCCGGCTCCAGGGCGAAACCGTTGGCGTTGACGATCTGGCCGTTGGCGTCCAGGTGGAACGTACCGTCACGGGTGTAGGACGTGGTGCCGTCCGGCTGCAGGATCTGGAAGAAACCGCGGCCGTCGATGGCCATGTCCAGCGGCTGCTCGGTGGTCTGCAGGCTGCCGGCGGTGAAGTTCTTCTGGGTGCCGACGATGCGCACACCGGTGCCCACTTGCAGGCCCGACGGCAGTTCGCTGTCCTGGGTCGACTGGGCGCCTGGCTGACGCTTGATCTGGTACAGCAGGTCCTGGAACTCGGCGCGGTCGCGCTTGAAGCCCGTGGTCGACACGTTGGCCAAGTTGTTGGAAATGGTGGTCAGGTTGGTGTCCTGGGCGGACAGACCGGTTTTGGCAACCCATAGAGCCGGAAGCATTCGATTCTCCTCGTGCGCCTGTTTTACGGCGCGACGTTCTGATAATTAGCTGATCTGCAAGACCCGAGCCATGGCCTGGTCGTCGTCTTTGGCGGTGTTCATCATCTTGACGTGCAACTCGAACTGCTTGGCCAGGGCCAGCACCGAGGTCATCTCTTCGACGGCGTTGACGTTGCTCGACTCCAGGAACCCCGACACCAGTTTGACGTTGGCGTCGGCCGGCGCAGGCTGGCCGTCCTTGGTGTGGATCGAACCGTCCAGGCCCTTGGTGATGGTCTTGATGTCCGGATTGACCAGCTTGATGCGGTCGACCTCGGCCATGACCCGCGGGCCCTCGCCCATCGCGCGGATGCTGATGGTGCCGTCTTCGCCGACTTCCACCTGCTGCTCCGGCGGCACGGCGATCGGTCCGCCGTTGCCCATGACCGGCATGCCGTTGCCGGCGCGCAGCACGCCCAGGGCGTCGATGTTCAGGCTGCCGGTGCGCACGTAGCTCTCGCCGCCGTTGGGGTTCTGCACGGCGATCCAGCCGTTGCCGCTCACGGCCACGTCCAGGTCGCGCCCGGTCTGCACCAGCGAGCCCGGGCTGAAATCCGTGGCAGGCCGTTCGCTCATGGCAAACGCACGCGCCGGAAAGCTGTCGCCGAACACCGGCATCGAACGCGCCTGTTCCAGGTCGCGCTGAAAGCCGTTGGTGGAGATGTTCGCCAGGTTGTTGGCATGGGCCTTCTGCGCCAGTGCGTTCTGGCTGGCGCCGGTCATTGCCACATAAAGGTACTTGTCCACGCTGTTTCCTCTGCCTGCCGGACGTTTGCCGCCCACTGCTGTACTGCGAAGCCATAAGCAATTTGCAGACCAACTTTTTTCTGGCGGCCGACAGCCCGGTAAACAAAGGGCTTGAGGGATTCAGCGGGGAATCGGGGGAATGGATCGAAGACGAAAAACCGGCGCGCTCCTGCCGCTTGGCGGCAATGTGTGGCGAGATGACCTGTGGCGAGACTGGCTCCCGCCGGACTGCGCAGCGTCCCCCAAGGATGTGAGCGCTTTGCGCTCAAGCGGGAGCAGGCTCCCGCGCCACTCCGGGGCTCGCTCAGGCCTCGGGGTCTTTGCCCACCTCGTACACGCGCAGTTTATTGGCGATCGTGGTGTGCGAGACGCCCAGCCGCTTGCCCAGTTGCCGGCTGCTCGGGTGCTCGGCGTACAACCGCTCCAGCACCGCCTTCTCGAAGCGCCCGACGATTTCATCGAGGCCGCCCTCCAGCGAGAAATCGCCAAGCGGCTGACGCACGCCGTAATCCGGCAGGCGGATGTGCTCGGCCTTGACCGTCCCGCCGTCGCACAGGGAAACCGCCTGGAACAGCACGTTCTCCAGTTGCCGCACGTTGCCCGGCCAGTGGTAATGGCTGAGGCGATCCATCGCCGCCGGCGCAAGCTTGGGCAGCGGGCAGCCGATCTGCCGGCTGGCCTGGTCGAGGAAGTGCTCCACCAAGGGCGTCAGGCCGTCGAGGCATTCGCGCAGGGGCGGAATGTGCAGCGACAGCACGTTGAGGCGATGGTAGAGGTCCTGACGGAACTCGCCCCGGGCGCACAGCTCGGACAAGTCCACCTGGGTCGCACAGATCACCCGCACATCCAAGTACACCTCTTCGTCGCTGCCCACCCGACGGAAGCAGCCGTCCTGCAGAAAGCGCAGCAGCTTCACTTGCAGGCGCGGGCTCATCTCGCCCACGCCGTCGAGAAACAGCGTGCCGCCCGCCGTCAGCTCCAGCAGCCCGAGCTTGCCTTCGGCCCGCGCCCCCTCGAAGGCGCCAGGGCCGTAGCCGAACAGTTCGGTCTCGGCCATCGACTCCGGCAGGCCGGCGCAGTTGAGCGCCATCAGCGGCGACTGCCCGCGCGGACTGGCCAGGTGGCAGGCCCGCGCCAGCAATTCCTTGCCGGTGCCGGTCTCGCCTTCGATCAGCAGCGGCGCATCCAGCGGCGCCATGCGCCGGGCCTCGCGCACCACCGCCGCCATGACCTTGGAACTCTGGAAGATGCTGTCGAAACCACGCAGCTCCTGCTTGCGCACGTTATAGATGCGCTCGCCGACCCGGTCCGCGCGGTGCAGGGTCAGCACCGCCCCGGCCATGGCCTCGCTGTCGTCATGCTCCGATTGCAACGGCGCGATGTCGGCCAGAAAGATGTCGCCCTTGACCTTGACCCGCATGCCGTTGATCCGCGACTTGTTGGCGCGCACCAGCTCCGGCAGGTCGAAGTCCTCGGCGTAGCGCGACAGGGGAATCCCCGGCACCTCGTCCACCCGCACCCCGAGCAGTTGCGCCGCTGCGCGGTTGGCCGCGACGATCGAGCCGCCCATGTCGATCGACAGCACCGGGAACTCCAGGGCCCCGAGCAGCGCGTTGAGTTCCATGTGCCGGCGCTCGCTGGGCATCAGCCCGACCCGCTTGACCCCGAACACCCCGGCGATGGCCTCGAACTTGGGTCGCAGCGCCTGGAACTGGAGGTTGATCAGGTTCGGGCAATGCAGGTAGATCGCGTTGCCGTGCTCCCCGCCCACCTCGCCGCGGGCGACGTTGATACCGTACTCCACCAGCAGGTTGAGAATGTCGCGCAGGATGCCGATGCGGTTCTGGCAGTGGACTTTGATACGCATAGGAAGCTCGGATAGCGGTGAATGGATGGAATGCCCGATGCAAAACCCTGTGGGAGCCAGCCTGCTGGCCCCTACAGAGGGCGGCACCGCCCTGGATTTCTGTCGGGAGGCGAAAACAGTCGTCAAGATTATGTGACACACGGGCGCGCTTTCAAACCCGAAAACCACCGCAAACGCGACGCGCCCCACAAAGCGTAACGAATAGTTTACGAATTATGGAGACCTTTCCTACGACAAACCCGTGCCGACCTGCTGCATTCCCGCCCCGCCTGCGCTAATTCTGAGTCCATCGCAGGACATAACAAGAACGAATTCCCCTCGCAGGAGAGCAGTATGAAGCACACGCAATACGTGGCCCGCGAGCCCGATGCGAACGGTTTTATCGACTACCCCGCCGAAGAGCATGCGGTGTGGAACACGCTGATCACCCGTCAGATGAAAGTGATCGAGGGCCGCGCGTGCCAGGAATACCTGGACGGCATCGAAAAGCTCGGCCTGCCCCACGACCGCATCCCGCAGCTGGGCGAAATCAACAAGGTGCTCGGCGAGACCACCGGCTGGCAGGTCGCCCGCGTGCCGGCGCTGATCCCGTTCCAGACCTTTTTCGAACTGCTGGCCAGCAAACAGTTTCCGGTGGCCACTTTCATCCGCACCCGTGAAGAGCTGGACTACCTGCAAGAGCCGGACATCTTCCACGAGATCTTCGGCCACTGCCCGCTGCTGACCAACCCGTGGTTCGCCGAATTCACCCACACCTACGGCAAGCTCGGCCTGCAGGCCACCAAGGAAGAGCGCGTGTACCTGGCGCGCCTGTACTGGATGACCATCGAGTTCGGCCTGCTGGACACCCCGCAAGGCAAGCGCATCTACGGCGGCGGCATCCTGTCCTCGCCGAAGGAAACCGTGTACAGCCTCTCGGGCGAGCCGGAGCACCAGGCCTTCGACCCGCTGGAAGCCATGCGCACCCCTTACCGCATCGACATCCTGCAGCCGCTGTACTTCGTCCTGCCGAACCTCAAGCGCCTGTTCGACCTGGCCCACGAAGACATCATGGCCATGGTCAAGCAAGGCATGGAGCTGGGCCTGCACGCACCGAAGTTTCCGCCCAAGCCCAAGGCCGCGTGACCCGCAGCTTTGACTTGCAAGTGAGTCTGTCCGTCGCCGCCGCTTTGGTTTAGCGTGGCGACACAGACGACCGATACGCCCCATAAAAAAAACACACACCCGATTTCAGGAAACATGCCATGTCCAGTTTGAACCAAGCCCATTGCGAAGCCTGCCGTGCCGATGCGCCACAAGTCAGCGACGAAGAGCTGCCGATCCTGATCAAGCAGATCCCTGACTGGAACATCGAAGTGCGCGACGGGATCATGCAGCTGGAAAAGGTCTACCTGTTCAAGAACTTCAAGCACGCGCTGGCCTTCACCAACGCCGTGGGCGACATCTCCGAGGCCGAAGGCCACCACCCTGGCCTGCTGACCGAATGGGGCAAGGTCACCGTGACCTGGTGGAGCCACTCGATCAAAGGCCTGCACCGCAACGACTTCATCATGGCCGCCCGCACCGACGACGTGGCCAAGACCGCAGAAGGACGCAAGTGATGCACTTCGACGCCATCGGCCGGGTGCCCGGCGACCCGATCCTCGGCCTGATGGAGGCCTACGCGCAGGATCCCAACCCGCGCAAGTTCGACCTCGGCGTGGGCGTCTACAAGGATGCCCAGGGCCTGACGCCGATCCCAGAAGCAGTGAAGATCGCCGAGGCGCGCCTGGTGGACAGCCAGACCACCAAGACTTACATCGGCGGCCACGGCAACCCGCTGTTCGGCAAGGTCATCAATGAACTGGTGCTGGGCGCAGACTCCGCCCTGATCGCCCAGCAGCGCGCCGGCGCCACCCAGACCCCGGGCGGCACCGGTGCCCTGCGCCTGGCCGCCGACTTCATCGCCCACTGCCTGCCGGGCCGTGGTGTGTGGCTGAGCGACCCGACCTGGCCGATCCACGAGACCATTTTCGCGGCGGCCGGCGTCAAGATCAGCCATTACCCTTACGTCGGCGCCGACAACCGCCTCGACGTGGACGCGATGATCGCCGCGCTCAACCAGGCGCCGAAGGGCGATGTGGTGCTGCTGCACGCCTGCTGCCACAACCCGACCGGCTTCGACCTGAGCCACGACGACTGGCACCGGGTGCTGGAGGTGGTGCGCAGCCGCGACCTGCTGCCGCTGATCGACTTCGCCTACCAAGGCTTCGGCGACGGCCTGGAGCAGGACGCCTGGTCGACCCGGCTGTTCGCCGCCGAACTGCCGGAGCTGCTGATCACCAGTTCCTGCTCGAAGAACTTCGGCCTGTACCGCGACCGCACCGGCGCGTTGATCGTCTGCGCGAAAACCGCCGACAAGCTGACCGACGTGCGCAGCCAACTGGCCCACATCGCCCGCAACCTGTGGTCGACGCCGCCGGACCATGGCGCGGCGGTGGTGGCGACCATCCTCGACGACCCGGAGCTCAAACGCCGCTGGGCCGACGAAGTGGAAGCCATGCGCCTGCGCATCGCCCAGCTGCGCAGCGGCCTGGTCGAGGCACTGGAGCCCCATGGCCTGCGTGAGCGCTTCGCCCACATCGGCGTGCAGCGCGGGATGTTCTCCTACACCGGCCTGTCGCCGGAGCAAGTGAAGCAGCTGCGCGACCACCACAGCGTGTACATGGTCAGCTCGGGCCGGGCCAACGTGGCCGGCATCGACGCCACCCGCCTGGTCCTGCTGGCCGAGGCCATCGCCAAGGTCTGCCGCTAAAACCCTTGCGGGGGCGGAAAAATCCGCCCCCGCAAGGGTTCGCAACCTCCCCTGTCGCTCACAAGCGTTGCATGCGCCACCAATACCTGTGGGAGCGGGCTTGCCCGCGATGACGTCAGCCCAGGCACCGCCGAACAGGATCCAGGCATCGGCTTCCACACTCCCGCCATTGACCTGTCTAGACAATCCCGCCCGTCGAAATAAACGGACATAAAAGCCTGATTGTCATTTTCAGTGCTGTATCCTTCCCAGGCTTTTTCAAAGCGCGGATCTACCAGATCTATCAACAGACTTAGCGAGGAGCGCAACCATGCACGAGATTCCGAATCTCCCCTTCCCAAGCCTGCACGTACCTGAGCAGACGACCACGCAACAGGCCGGCGCCCAACAGCCCGAGCCCAAAGAAGCCGCCGAAGGCCGCCCGGCCGACAGCGAAGAGTAAACCCCGCCGTACAGACCGTGTGGAAAGCGCTAACATGCGCTTTCCACACTGCCTGAAAGCCGACTCCGCCATGACCGACGAATCCTTCAACGAACAGCAGGCCGCCGTCCTGATCGACGCCACCGAGCGCATGATCGAGATCTGGAGCCGTCTGCCGCCGGAAAAACAGGCCGCCCTGCTCGCCCGCTTCGGCAGCGAAGAGAACGCCCTGGCCGCATTGGTCACCACGCAACTGGTCGCACCCGACAAATAGTTTTACTTTTGCACGCCCCTGCCCCATCCACGCCGGTATCATAAGCAGCCTATCTATCCTGCCTGTCCCGTGGATCGTTCCCCATGTCAGAAACCCGGCGCCCCTTGGCGGTCACGCTGCAAGTCGTCTCCATCGTCCTGTTCACCTTCATCGGCTACCTCAACATCGGCATTCCGCTCGCCGTGCTGCCCGGCTACGTCCACAGCGACCTGGGCTTCGGTGCGGTGATCGCGGGCCTGGTGATCAGCGTGCAATACCTGGCCACCCTGCTCAGCCGCCCCTATGCCGGCAAGATCATCGACAACAAGGGCAGCAAGCGTGCCGTAATGATCGGGCTGGCGGGCTGTGGCCTGAGCGGCGTGTTCATGCTGATTTCGGCGTGGACGCCCCATCTGCCGCTGCTCAGCCTGATCAGCCTGTTCATCGGCCGGCTGGTGCTGGGCAGCGCGGAAAGCCTGGTGGGCTCGGGCTCCATCGGCTGGGGAATAGGCCGGGTCGGCGCGGCGAACACCGCCAAGGTCATTTCCTGGAACGGCATCGCCAGCTACGGCGCCCTCGCGGTCGGCGCGCCGCTGGGGGTGTGGCTGGTCAGCCGCCTGGGCCTGTGGAGCATGGGCGTGAGCATCATCCTGCTGGCGGCGCTGGGGCTGCTGCTGGCCTGGCCGAAGACCGCCGCGCCTATCGTCGCCGGCGAACGCCTGCCGTTCATGCATGTGCTGGGGCGCGTCTTTCCCCACGGCTGCGGCCTGGCGCTGGGCTCGATCGGCTTCGGCACCATTGCCACCTTCATCACCCTGTACTACGCCACCCGCCAGTGGGACAACGCCGTGCTGTGCCTGAGCCTGTTCGGCGCCAGCTTCATCGGCGCGCGGCTGCTGTTCGGCAACCTGATCAACCGCCTCGGCGGCTTCCGGGTGGCGATCGCCTGCCTGTCGGTGGAAACCCTCGGCCTGTTGCTGCTGTGGCTGGCGCCGGACGCCCACTGGGCGTTGGCCGGGGCGGCGCTCAGCGGCTTCGGTTTCTCGCTGGTGTTCCCGGCGCTGGGCGTCGAGGCGGTGAACCTCGTACCGGCCTCCAGCCGCGGCGCGGCGGTGGGCGCCTACTCGCTGTTCATCGACCTGTCGCTGGGGATCACCGGGCCGCTGGCCGGGGCGATCGCGGCAGGGTTCGGCTTCGCTTCGATCTTTCTGTTCGCGGCGCTGGCGGCGCTGAGCGGCCTGGCGCTGAGCGTCTACCTGTACCGGCACACGCGCAAATATCCGCAGGACTAGAAGTCCACCTTGCCCCGTCCGGCCTTGATGTTGCCGCGCTTGGCCTTGGACTCCAGCCGACGCTTCTTGGAACCCAGGGTCGGCTTGGTCGGACGGCGTTTCTTCTCGACCTTGACGGCGCCCTGGATCAGCTCGGCGAGGCGCTCCAGCGCATCGGCGCGGTTCTGCTCCTGGGTGCGGTACTGCTGGGCCTTGATGATCAGCACGCCGTCGGCGGTGATGCGACTGTCGCGCAGCGCCAGCAGGCGCTCCTTGTAGAACTCCGGCAACGACGAGGCCGGGATGTCGAAGCGCAGGTGCACGGCGCTGGAGACCTTGTTGACGTTCTGCCCGCCCGCGCCCTGGGCGCGGATGTAGGTCAGCTCGATCTCGGCGTCGGGCAGGTGCACGTTGTTGGAAATCGCCAGCATGGAAAAGCGTCCGGATTCAGAGCGCGCAGGATACCGCGAAACCGCCCCGCCCTTGCCGCCAATCCATTGCGCAAAGGCCAGAAACGACAAACCCGGCACGGGGCCGGGTTTGTCGTTTCTGCATCTGACGCTTACTTGGCGATGCCCGCCGCAGGCACGGCGTGCTGCGCGCTGCGCTTGTTCTTGATCACGTAGCAGACCCACATGAACACGACCCACACCGGAATCGCGTACACCGACACCTGGATGCCAGGGATCAGCAGCATCACGCCCAGGATGAACAGGACGAACGCCAGGCAGACATAGTTGCCGTACGGGTACCACAGCGCCTTGAACAGCGGCTTCTGGCCGGTCTTGTCCATGTGCTGGCGGAACTTGAAGTGCGAGTAGCTGATCATCGCCCAGTTGATCACCAGGGTGGCCACCACCAGCGACATCAGCAGCTCCAGCGCGTGCTGCGGCATCAGGTAGTTGAGCAGCACCGCCACCAGCGTCACAGCGGCCGAGGCAAGGATCGAACGCACCGGCACGCCGCGCTTGTCGATCTTGGCCAGACCTTTCGGCGCGTCGCCCTGCTCGGCCATGCCCAGCAGCATGCGGCTGTTGCAGTAGGTGCCGCTGTTGTACACCGACAGCGCGGCGGTCAGCACCACGAAGTTGAGGATGTGCGCGGCGGTGTTGCTGCCGAGCATCGAGAACACCTGCACGAACGGGCTGCCGCTGTAGGAGTCGCCGGAAGCGTTCAGGGTCGCCAGCAGCGTGTCCCACGGGGTCAGGGACAGCAGGATCACCAGGGCGCCGATGTAGAAGATCAGGATGCGGTAGATCACCTGGTTGATCGCTTTCGGGATCACGGTCTTCGGCTTGTCGGCTTCGGCTGCGGTGAAACCGAGCATCTCCAGGCCACCGAAGGAGAACATGATGATCGCCATGGCCATCACCAGGCCGCTGACGCCGTTGGGGAAGAACCCGCCGTGGGACCACAGGTTGCTCACCGAGGCCTGTTCGCCGCCGTGGCCGCTGACCAGCAGGTAGCTGCCCAGGGCGATCATGCCGACGATGGCCACGACCTTGATGATCGCGAACCAGAACTCGGCCTCGCCGAAGACCTTGACGTTGGCCAGGTTGATCGCGTTGATCAGCAGGAAGAAGGCCGCTGCGGTGACCCAGCTCGGGATCTCCGGCGCCCAGTAATGGATGTACTTGCCGACCGCCGTCAGCTCCGACATGCCCACCAGGATGTACAGGATCCAGCAGTTCCAGCCCGACAGGAAGCCGGCGAAGCCGCCCCAGTACTTGTGCGCGAAATGGCTGAAGGAACCGGCCACCGGCTCTTCGACGATCATCTCGCCCAGCTGGCGCATGATCATGAACGCGATGAAGCCGCAGATGGCGTAACCGAGGATCATCGACGGGCCGGCGGACTTCAGCACCCCGGCCGAGCCGAGGAACAGGCCGGTGCCGATGGCGCCGCCGAGGGCGATCAGTTGAATGTGGCGATTTTTCAGGCCGCGTTTCAGTTCGCCTGATTGCGGGTTTTGTCCACTCATGAAAAGGGTCTCACGCAGGGTTTGATGTTGGTCAGTAGACGTTGCTGCACGGTCGCGATTTTCAGGCGACCCCGATCAAACCCCAGCGCAGGCACCAGGAATTAAGCTCTTTAACAACACTCATGCGTCACCTGTTTGTTCTTGTCTGTGACGAAATCGAACCCGGCACGCTTGTGGCGCGACGGAGTGAACAAGGCGGATAGCCTTGAGGTTTGCGCGATTACGCAGGGAGTCACAGTTCAAACGCGGCGCATTGTACACCGCCAACCCCCTGCTGCCAGACATCACTGGATCAGCGTTGCCTTGGGCCGGGATTGCACGTGTCCTCCACGGGAGGCCCGGGCGGCTGCAAAAGAAGGGTCAGGCCTTTGCGGGCCATCGGCGCGGACGTCGGAAAACACGTCCCACGGGGTGAGAAAAAACGGATTGCGGCGTTCATTGCGCCTCCTTCTTGTTATGCACCTGCACGACAGGCATGGGGCGCATCTCACCTGCCAAACGCCCCTGAAACAAGCACGCCAGAGCCTTGGGAAGCCCCCGGGGGCGGGCACTTCGGCAGGTTTTCCTTACACCCCGAAAAACACGCGGCACTCAGGTCGTTTCCTCGGTATTTGCGTAAATATTTCTGTACAAGCCGTAACGAAAAAATTCCATTTCAGAAAATTCCGACAGCCGTCTGCAAATTGACGGTAGGAGGCTAACGGTCAGGTGAATCGATTTAGTCACTGTTTTGCAATGAGAAAGATTCACCCGGAAAAATGGAATAAAAAGTCCATTTAAAAATTAAATAGAGGATTTTTTGCAATGCAAAAAGCGCTGGTCTACGTTCTTCACGTCTCGCCGAGCCGCATCGACCGGCGAGTCAGTGCGTGACCCGCCCTTGGGCCGTACTGTTGCTCCCACCGTGAACGTTATCTAGGAGATAGACCATGCAAGCGATCGAAAAAGACCTGGACTCCGAACTGCAACTGGACGAATGGTTCGAAGCCCCGACCCATGAAGCCGCCGTGGAAATGATGCAAGCCGACGCGGTCGTACCGTTCGGCACGGCGATGTGGCCTCTGTAAGCCATTCCCGGGCGGGCACGATCGGCCGGTCGTGCCCGCCGCATTCCACACGGTCTGTCAGGGAGCATTCATGGACAAGCCACGCGCGATAGCGCATTTCCTGTACTACCTCGAACATCATCCTGCCCTTGCCGGCCTCGAATCGGCGAAGGTACTGCTCGGCCACACCGCCGACTACGAAGCGCTGACCGGCGCCATCGCCGAACAGGCCGGCGACCACCTGCGCTTCAGCTTCAACGCCATGCGCCTGGACCTGGAATCCACCGCCGTGCTGGCCTCGGCGATCGCCGACACCGATCTCTACATTTTCTTCTACGACTCCTCCACCCTGCCCAACCCGCGCCCCGACGGCCCGGACTTCGTGCGCGCCCTGCAAGGGGTGATGGCGGAGAACTGGAAGAAGTCGCTGCTGTTCAAGGACTACGGCGATTATTTCTACGACACCTTCAGCATCGCGCCGCAACGGATCGCCGGTCTCAACAGCCACCTGATCCAGCGCATGTCCCAGGCCACCACCTTGAGTTTCAGCGACGAGCACGGCTCGTGGTTCGAAACGCCCCTGAGCAGCATCAAGAAGTGGACCGACATCAACGGCGTCGGCAACTTCGACCTGGCCCCCGGCGAGATCGCCACCCACAGCGAGGCCATCAACGGCCACGTGAAGTTCAAGGGCACCTTCCTCAGCACCATTCCGTTCGCCCGCAAGTACGGCGTGCTGGAATCGCCGCTGGAACTGTGGATCGAGAACTCGACCATCCAGCGCATCGCCACCGACGTGCCGGGCCTGCAGCACGACTTCAACAAGTACCTGGACGCCAACCCGTCGAACCGGCGGATCGAGGAGCTGGGCATCGGCACCAACGAAGGCGTGAAGTCGCTGTATGCGCGCAACGCCGGGTTCGAGGAACGCCATTGCGGCCTGCACCTAGGCCTGGGCGGCGGCGCCAAGGGCAGCCATCACCTGGACCTGATCTTCTCCGGCGGCGTGCTGGCGCTGGATGACAAGCCGGTGTTCGACGGGCGGTTTGTGCTCTGAACCCGGCTGTTGGAGGACAACCTGTGGGAGCCAGCCTTCTGGCGATAGCGGTCTGCCTGACGCATCGATGCCGGATGTGCCGCCGTCATCGCCAGCAGGCTGGCTCCCACAGGGATCTTGGGTGAATGCGCAATCTGCGGACACCACAAGGCTGAACGCCGGGCAAAAAAAACGCCAACCCTGAGGTTGGCGTTTTTCGTTTATTGCATCGGCTGGAGCTTAACGCGGCTTCGGCGTGCTGCGGCGCTTGCCCGCTGGCTTGTCGCCGTCGGTCAGCTTGATCCCCGGACGCTTCGCCGCCGGCTTGGCCGGGCGCTTGGTGTCGGCCGGACGCTCGGCCACCGGCGTACCGCGGCCGGCTGGCGCACCGCGGCCTTCGCCACGCTCGCTGCGGCCACGCGGAGCACGCTCACCGTCCCCACGGGCGGCCGGCTTGCGGCCAGGACGCTCGCCTTCCAGCTGCGGCTCACGACCCGTGCGCGGCGTGGCCGGCGCACCGTTGGCCGGGCGCAGGGTGCGCACCCGGTCGGCCCGGGCCATCGGCCGCGACGACTTGCGCTGCAGGCGCTCCATCTTGTCCTTGCTCTTGGCGTTCAACTGCGGCAACGCCACCGGGGTCAGGCCGACCTCGGCGCTCAGGATGTCGATTTCGTACTGGCTCATTTCGCGCCAGCGGCCCATCGGCAGGTCGGAGTTGAGGAACACCGGGCCGAAACGCACGCGCTTCAGGCGGCTGACCACCAGGCCCTGGGATTCCCACAGACGACGCACTTCACGGTTGCGGCCTTCCATCACCACGCAGTGATACCAGTGGTTGAAGCCTTCACCGCCCGGTGCCTGCTGAATGTCGGTGAACTTCGCCGGACCGTCTTCGAGCATGACGCCGGCCTTGAGCCGGTCGATCATTTCGTCGTCCACCTCGCCGCGCACACGTACCGCGTATTCGCGGTCCATCTCGTAGGACGGGTGCATCAGGCGGTTGGCCAGCTCACCGTCGGTGGTGAACATCAGAAGGCCGGTGGTGTTGATGTCGAGGCGGCCGATGTTGATCCAGCGGCCTTCTTTCGGACGCGGCAGCTTGTCGAACACGGTCGGGCGGCCTTCCGGGTCGTCGCGGGTGCAGATCTCGCCGTCGGGCTTGTTGTACATGATCACGCGGCGCACGGACTCGGCGGACTCTTCGCGCTTGATCACTTTGCCGTCGATGGTGATGGCGTCGTGCAGGTCGACCCGCACGCCGAGGGTCGCGTCCTTGCCGTTGACCTTGATCCGGCCCTGGCTGATCCAGGCCTCGACGTCACGGCGCGAGCCCACGCCGATGCGGGCGAGGACCTTCTGCAGCTTTTCGCCTGCAGGTGGGGTTGGCTGATCGTCTTGCTGTTCGATGTCGCTCATCTGGGCACCTCCCGGTGTGGTCTGTCCAGGGCCCCGGAACGGGTGCCCTGAAGCATTGGAAACAGTGTGTTCGGGCGAAGGGTTCGCCGAAGGGTCGCGAATCATACGCGGATCTGGCCGTTCGCGCATCAGAGACTAGCTGACGCGCGCCCGTTCATTTCTTTTTCCGCCGACCGGCGCCGCCCAACCGGGCCAGGCGCAACGCGGCCTCGGCCAGCACCGTGCGCCTGTCGTCCTTGTCGAGTTTCTTCCAGGCCTTGATCTCGCGCTTGCTGCGGCCGCAGCCCAGGCAGATGTCGTCGCTGAACTTGCAGACATCGATGCAGGGGTCTTTGGTTGAGCTCATGAACATCTCCCTTCAATGCCATTCCACAAGGGTCATGATGCAGGCAAACCTGTGGGAGCCAGCCTGCTGGCGATGGCGGTCTGCCTGACACATCAATGGCGAATGGACCGCCGCCTTCGCGAGCAGGCTCGCTCCCACAGGGGGTTGGCGTCAGTCTTCGCGTTCGAGGCGCTCGGCTTCGATGGCTTCGGCCAGGGCGCGGGCTTCGGCTTCTTCGTCGCTCAGTTCGGGCTCCGGCTGTTCAAGGGCGGCGACGGCGGCCAGCAGCTTTTCCCGGGCTTCGGCGACGCCGAGGATGTCCTCTTCGGGCTCTGGCTCTGGCTCAAACACCGACTCAGGTTCAGGTTCGGGCTCAAACGCCGACTCAGGTTCCGGCACGTCTTCGAAACCGTCCGGCGCCCCGCCCTCTTCCAGTCCGTCGCGCAGCAGGTCGTCGAAGTCGGTCTTGATCCCCTCCTCCATGCTGTCCAGCTCCAGCAGCAGGGTGTGGAAGCTGGTTTCCTCCTTCGGCTCCTCCGGCTCGGCGCTGGCGTCGGCCTGTTCCTGGAGGCCCGGCGGCACCGGGGCGTCGTCGAAGTCGAGCATCGGTTCCGGCTCGATCTCGCGCAGCTCGGCCAACGGCGGCAGTTCGTCGAGGCTCTTGAGGTTGAAGTGATCGAGGAACAACTTGGTGGTGGCGAACATCGCCGGTTTGCCCGGCACGTCGCGGTAGCCGACGATGCGGATCCACTCGCGTTCGATCAAGGTCTTGACGATGTTGCTGTTGACCGCCACGCCCCGCACGTCCTCGATTTCGCCACGGGTGATCGGCTGGCGGTAGGCGATCAGCGCCATGGTTTCCAGCAAGGCACGGGAATAGCGCTGCGGGCGCTCCTCCCACAGGCGGCCGACCCACGGCGAAAACTTCTCGCGGATCTGCAGGCGGTAGCCGGAGGCCACCTCCTTGAGCTCGAACGCCCGGCCTTCGCAGGACTTGCCCAGCAGGGTCAGGGCCTTCTTGAAGACCGCCGGCTCCGGCCGTTCGCCCTCCTCGAACAGTTCGAACAGGCGCTCAAGGGATTGCGGCTTTCCCGAAGCCAACAGGAAGGCTTCAAGCAGGGGGGCCAGCTCGCGGGGTTCAGTCAGGTTCATGTTTCGACTCGTTATTCGGCTCGGGCTCGCACGTGGATCGCGGCGAACGGCTCATTCTGCACCAGCTCGACCAAGGATTCCTTGACCAGCTCAAGGACCGCCATGAAGGTCACCACCACCCCGAGCCGGCCTTCCTCGGCGGTGAACAGCTCGACGAACGGCACAAACCCGCCGCCCTTGAGGCGTTCGAGCACATCGCTCATGCGTTCGCGGGTGGACAGCGCCTCGCGGCTGACCTGGTGGCTTTCGAACATGTCGCCCCGGCGCAGCACCTCGGACATGGACATCAGCAGCTCATCCAGGATCACGTCCGGGTGCAGCTTGCGCACCTGGGCCTGGGGGGCATCGAGCTTGGGCACGATCACGTCGCGGCCGACCCGGCTCAGCTCGTCGATGCCTTCGGCGGCGGACTTGAAGCGCTCGTACTCCTGCAGGCGGCGGATCAGCTCGGCGCGGGGGTCTTCTTCCTCGTCCTCGACGGTCTCGGCCCGGGGCAGCAGCATCCGCGACTTGATCTCGGCCAGCATCGCGGCCATCACCAGGTACTCGGCGGCCAGTTCCAGGCGCACCGACTGCATCAGCTCGACGTAGCCCATGTACTGGCGGGTGAT
This sequence comes from Pseudomonas sp. B7(2017), assembly GCF_002112745.1. Classification (NCBI taxonomy): domain Bacteria; kingdom Pseudomonadati; phylum Pseudomonadota; class Gammaproteobacteria; order Pseudomonadales; family Pseudomonadaceae; genus Pseudomonas; species Pseudomonas sp. B7(2017). The sequence continues at coordinate 412,017 of NZ_NEIP01000005.1, forward strand.
CTCCGCCACCGGGATGTCGAGGATGTCGATGTTCTGCTTGCGGATCAGGTACAGCAGCAGGTCGAGCGGGCCCTCGAAGGCTTCGAGGAAAACCTCCAGCGCGTCCGGCGGGATGTACAGGTCAATCGGCAACTGCGTGACGGCCTGGCCATAGACCATGGCGAACGGCAGTTCCTGCTGGGCTCCGGCTTGGGGATCGACGGTTTCGACGGCGGACATTCAGGCCTCGACCATGAACGGGGTCGGGTCGCCGCAGCCGACGCGGATCACTTCCGGATCGTCGCCGGTCAGGTCGATCACGGTGGAGGCCTTGATGCCGCCGAAGCCGCCGTCGATGATCAGGTCCACTTGGTGCTCAAGCAGTTGGCGCATCTCGTAGGGATCGCTCAACGGATCTTCGTCGCCGGGCATGATCAGGGTCACGCTCATCAGCGGTTCGCCCAGCTCGTCCAGCAGCGCCAGGGCGATCGGATGGCTCGGCACCCGCAGACCGATGGTGCGCTTCTTGGGGTGCAGCAGCAGGCGCGGCACTTCGCGGGTGGCGTTGAGGATGAACGTGTACGGCCCCGGCAGGTGGGCCTTGAGGATGCGGAACGTGCCGGTGTCGATCTTGGCGTAATTGCCCAGTTGCGACAGATCGCTGCAGATCAGCGCAAAGTTGTGCTTGTCATCCAGTTGGCGCAGACGGCGGACGCGCTCGATGGCGCTCTTGTCGCCGATCTGGCAACCGATGGCGTAGGAAGAGTCCGTGGGATAAATCACCACCCCGCCCTTGCGGATGATCTCGACCGCCTGTTTGATCAGGCGCGCCTGCGGGTTTTCCGGATGGATCTGGAAAAATTGACTCACATTCTCTTCCTGTTCAGACGGCCGCGATAACTGGGTCATGTTTGAACCGGCGCCACAGGGGCGGCAGGTCCTCCGGCACCGGCCGGTACTGGCCGATCTCGGACCAGCCACCAGGGCCATGGAAATCACTGCCGGCGGTGACCAGCAGACCGAATTCGCGGGCCAGGATCGAGAGGCTGCCCACCTGCTCCGCCGGTTGGTGGCCGTTGACCACCTCAAGCGCCTGTCCGCCCGCTTGAATATAGTCGGCAATCAGCCGGCGGCGCTTGCTGCGGGTGAAATCGTAGTGCCAGGGATGCGCCAGACTGACCCAGGCCCCGGCGTCCCGCAGGGTCGCGACGGTGTCCTCCAGGGTCGGCCAGTGCTGTTTGACGTCCCCCAGCTTGCCGGCGCCCAGCCATTTGCGGAACGCCTCGGCGCGATCCTTGACGAAACCTTCGCGCACCATCCAGTCGGCAAAATGCGGACGGGCCGGCGCGTTGCCGCTGTCGCCCAGCGCCTGCTGGATCTGCCGGGCGCCTTCGAACGCGCCGGGCATGCCCTTCTGGGCCAGCTTGCGGCCGATCTCCTCGGAACGCAGCCAGCGGCCGTCGCGCAGTTTGGCGATGGCCTCGACCAACGGTGCGGCGTCGACGTCGAAGCCGTAGCCCAGCACATGAATGGTCGCCCCGCCCCAGGTGCACGACAGCTCGACGCCGTTGATCAGTTGCATGCCCAGGCCTTCGGCGGCGGTGCGCGCTTCGGCCAGGCCTTCCAGGGTGTCGTGATCGGTCAGGGACAGGATCCGCACGCCGTTCTCGAACGCTCGCGCAACCAGTGCCGCCGGCGCCAGGGCGCCGTCGGAGGCTGTGCTGTGGCAGTGCAAATCGACATTCACGGGGATGTGTAACCTCAAATCAGCTGGCGCTATCGCGCGCCCGTATGTTTGTTATTATGCCGCCACATCCAGCTTCTGGCTCTCACTGTGAAACAATTCATCGATTTCATCCCGCTCCTGCTGTTCTTCATCGTCTACAAACTCGATCCGCGCACCGTCGACGTCGCCGGCCACGAGCTGACCGTAGGCGGCATCTACAGCGCCACCGCGATGCTGATCGTCAGCTCCCTGGTGGTCTACGGCGCGCTGTTCATCAAGCAGCGCAAGCTGGAGAAGAGCCAGTGGCTGACCCTCGTCGCCTGCCTGGTGTTCGGCAGCCTGACGCTGGCCTTCCACAGCGAGACCTTCCTGAAATGGAAAGCCCCGGTGGTCAACTGGCTCTTCGCCCTGGCCTTCATCGGCAGCCATTTCATCGGCGACCGCCTGCTGATCAAGCGCATCATGGGCCACGCCCTGAGCCTGCCGGAACCGGTGTGGCTGCGCCTGAACATCGCCTGGATCGCGTTCTTCCTGTTCTGCGGGGCCGCCAACCTGTTCGTCGCCTTCACCTTCCAGAGCATCTGGGTCGACTTCAAGGTGTTCGGCAGCCTGGGCATGACCGTGCTGTTCCTGGTCGGCCAGGGCATCTACCTGTCCCGTCACCTGCACGACGCCGATACCACAACGCCAAAAACCGAGGACTGACATGCTTTACGCCATCATTGCCACCGACGTCGCCAACTCCCTGGATGCCCGCCTGGCCGCGCGCCCTGCACACCTGGAGCGCCTGCAAGCGCTCAAGGGCGAAGGCCGCATCGTGCTGGCCGGCCCGCACCCGGCGGTCGACAGCAATGATCCGGGCGCAGCGGGCTTCTCCGGCAGCCTGATCGTCGCCGAATTCGATTCCCTGGCCGCCGCGCAGGCCTGGGCCGACGCCGACCCGTACATCGCCGCCGGCGTCTACGCCAGCGTCATCGTCAAGCCGTTCAAGCAAGTCCTGCCGTAACTTTTCCCTCCGACGTCCCCACGCGATGAACCTTCCCGGTTCATCGCGTTCTCAATCGCTCATTATTCTCGTTTGCCGGCCGACAACCTGCCCACTATCCAATGGGAAACAGGAGTCGCGATGCGCAAGGGTCCGTTGTGTCTGATGTGGGTCACGCTGTCGGTCATGGCGCCTGCCCATGGCGAAGAAAGCGTCGAAAACGGCAATTCCACGCCGCTGTCGCTGAGCGCCGGCACGCAGATCACCGAGTTGCAGCAGCGTCTCAAGGCCAGCGAGCAGCAGCGGGAAGAACTGAGCAAACAGCTGCACAATGCCGACAGCGAACGCGAAAGCCCGCAGCTGGCCCGGTTGCGTCAGGAGAACCAGCGCCTGAAACTGCAGCTCAAGGAAGCCCAGTCCAGCCCGCTGCCGCGTCTGCTGACCGAGCAGCAGCAATGGTTTGTCACTGGGGCCGCCGTTGCGCTATTGGCGCTGCTGTGCGGTATCTTTGCCGGTGGAGGACGCAGAACGCGTCGGCAATGGCTAAATTGAGTGAGTCATGAGCGAGCTGTTACTGATTGATGACGACCAGGAGTTGTGCGAACTCCTGACCAGTTGGCTGAGCCAGGAAGGTTTCCAGGTGCACGCCTGCCACGACGGCCAGAGCGCCCGCAAGGCCTTGGCCGAATCCGCGCCGGCGGCGGTGGTGCTGGACGTGATGCTGCCCGACGGCAGCGGCCTGGAACTGCTCAAGCAACTGCGCAGCGAACACGCCGAGCTGCCCGTGCTGATGCTGTCGGCCCGGGGCGAGCCGCTGGACCGCATCCTCGGCCTGGAGCTGGGCGCCGACGACTACCTGGCCAAGCCTTGCGACCCCCGCGAGCTGACCGCCCGTCTGCGCGCCGTGCTGCGCCGCAGCCATCCGGCCGCCGTATCGACCCAGCTTGAGCTGGGCGACCTGAGCTTCAGCCCGGTGCGCGGCGTGGTCAGCATCAACGAGAAAGAGCTCACCCTCACCGTCTCCGAAAGCCGCCTGCTCGAAGCCCTGCTCAAGCAGCCCGGCGAGCCGCTGGACAAACAGGAACTGGCGCAGATCGCCCTCGGCCGCAAGCTGACCCTCTACGACCGCAGCCTGGACATGCACGTCAGTAACCTGCGCAAAAAGATCGGCCCGCACCCCGACGGCCGCCCGCGCATCGTGGCCCTGCGCAGCCGCGGCTACTACTACAGCCTCTGACGCTGCGTCAGTTTTGTCAGGCCGGCGCCGGAACGTCTTTACTCAAGCTTTACCCAGCGCTGACCGCCGCTGACCTTGATCTCCGTAATCTGTACCCATCCGGAACGTACCGGGAACGAGACAAGGAGATACACCATGCGCAAGACCCTCATCGCTCTGATGTTCGCCGCTGCCCTGCCGACCGTCGCCATGGCCATGCCGGAAGGCGCAGGCCCGATGGGCGGCCCGCAGGAAGGCCCGCACCACGGCCAGATGCACGGCATGCACGGCAAAGGCCCGTACAGCCAACTGGACCTGTCCCGCGAACAGCGCGAGCAGATCCGCAAGATCATGGGCGAGCAGATGCACGAGCGCCGTCAAGTGGTCGACAAGTACCTGGAGAAGCTGTCGCCGGCCGACCAGAAAGCCATGAAGGATGAAATGGCGGCCAACCACAAGAAAGCCGAAGCCGACGTGCGCGCCGTGCTGAAGCCGGATCAGCAGAAGAAATTCGACGAGATCCAGAAGAAGCAGGCCGAGCGACGCGCCGAATGGGCCGAATTCAAGGCCTGGAAAGCGCAACAGCCGCAAAAGGCGCAATAATGTCCTGAACCCCGGACCCGACGGCCTCCCCCGTCGGGTCTGTCTTGTTTGTTCCCCTGTGGGAGCGAGCCTGCTCGCGATGGCGTCGTGTCGTTCGACATATCCATGTCTGTAACAGCGCTATCGCGAGCAGGCTCGCAACTGCAGGGATGTAGGTCTGACCGAGGATTTTCCGTGCGTTCACTGTTCTGGCGTATCCTGGCCAGCTTCTGGCTGGCCATCGCTCTAGTGGCGGGGCTCTCCATCCTGATGGGGCACATGCTCAACCAGGACGCGTGGATCCTCAGCCGCCACCCGGGCCTCAACACCCTGGCCGCCGAGTGGACGCAGACCTACGAAAGCCAAGGCGAAGACGCCGCCCAGGACATCCTTCAGCAGCGCAAGCGCCAGTACCACATCGACGTGCAGGTGCTCAACGAGAGCGGCGATCCGGTGGTGCGCGGCACCTTCCCGCGCCGCGCCGCCGCGTTCGAGGCCCGCCAGAACAACGACGACCGCCGCCTGCCCTGGCGGCGCCTGACCGACGAATACACCAGCGCCAAGAGCGGCGACACTTACCTGTTCATCTACCGCATCCCGCACCCGGAACTCGACGCCTGGCACCGCGAAAGCCTGCTGTGGCCGTTGAGCGCGCTGGGCATCGCGCTGGTGGTGCTGACCCTGTTCAGCCTGTTGGTGACGTTTTCCATCACCCGGCCGCTCAACCGCCTGCGCGGCGCCGTGCACGACCTGGGGCAGACGACCTATCAGCAGAACAGCCTGGCGCAACTGGCCAACCGCCGCGACGAGTTCGGCGTGCTGGCCAACGACTTCAACCGCATGGGCGCACGCCTGCAAAGCCTGATCGGCAGTCAGCGGCAACTGCTGCGCGACGTCTCCCATGAGTTGCGCTCACCCTTGGCCCGCCTGCGCATCGCCCTGGCGCTGGCCGAACGGGCCAGCCCCGAAGAGCGGGAAAGGCTGTGGCCGCGCCTGGCCCGCGAATGCGACCGGCTGGAGGCGCTGATCAGTGAGATCCTGGTGCTGGCGCGGGTCGACGCCGACAACGCCAGCGCCGAAGACGTGGACCTGAACGCCCTGCTCGGCACCCTGCAAAAGGATGCGCAGCTCGGCTCGCCGGAGCAGGTCGTGCGCCTGGAGGCCGAACCGCACCTGGCGCTGACCGGCTGGCCGACCATGATCGAACGGGCCGTGGACAACCTGCTGCGCAACGCCCAGCGCTTCAACCCAGAAGGCCAGCCGATCGAATTGCAGGCGGCGCGCCAGGGCGAGCGAATCGTGGTCAGTGTGCGCGACCACGGGCCGGGGGTTCAGGACGAACATTTGAGCCAATTGGGCGAGCCGTTCTACCGCGCCCCAGGCCAGACCGCCGCCGGCCACGGCCTGGGCCTGGCTATCGCCCGCCGTGCGGCCGAACGGCACGGCGGAGCGCTGGTGCTGGCCAATCACCCGCAGGGCGGCTTCATCGCCAGACTGGAACTGCCCCTCGTGCCCGGCGCCATCACCCAACCCTGACCCCCTGCAGGAGCGAGCCTGCTGGCGATGGCGGCGCATCAGCCCCATGACTTCTGCCTGACAGACCGCCATCGCGAGCAAGCTCGCTCCCACAGTGTCCGAGGTGTTCACAGATCCTGCATTCGCCCGCGATACCTGTGGGAGCGGGCTTGCCCGCGATGGCGGTGCATCAGCCCCATCATTCTTGGCTGACAGACCGCTATCGCGAGCAAGCTCGCTCCCGCAGTGTCCGAGGTGTTCACAGATCCTGCATTCGCCCGCGATACCTGTGGGAGCGGGCTTGCCCGCGATGGCGGTGCATCAACACCATCATTCTTGGCTGACAGACCGCTATCGCGAGCAGACTCGCTCCCGCAGTGTCCGAGGGGTTCACAGATCCTGCATTCGCCCGCGATACCTGTGGGAGCGGGCTTGCCCGCGATGGCGGTGCATCAGCCCCATCATTCTTGGCTGACAGACCGCTATCGCGAGCAGACTCGCTCCCGCAGTGTCCGAGGTGTTCACGGGTTCAGTGTTCAGCCGAGATCCCTTGTGGGAGCCAGCCTGCTGGCGATGGCGCCGGCCAAGGCGCCGGGGATGCCGGGGCTCAGGCCTCGGCCGGCCAGGCGCTGACGAATTCGGTCAGCTCGACCTTCTCCGCCACCCGCGGCTCTTTCAACGGGGTGCCCAGGTACAGGAAGGCAATCACCTGTTCGTCCTCAGTCAGCCCCAGGCCCTTGGCGACGTGTTTCGAGTAGGCCAGCTCACCGGTGCGCCAAACCGCACCGATTCCCTGGGCATAGGCCGCCAGCAGGATTCCGTGGGCCGCGCAGCCCGCCGCCAGCAGTTGCTCGGATTTCGGGTACTTGACGTGATCCTGCAGTTTCGCGATCACCACAACCACCAGCGGCGCACGCAGCGGGCCGTTGCGCGCCTTGTCGATGGCCGCCTCGGTGACTTCGCCGTCCTGCATCTGCGCCGCCTCGGCCAGCAGCTCGCCCATCCGCTCGCGGGCGGCACCTTCGACGGTCAGGAAACGATACGGCTGCAAGTGCCCGTGGTCCGGCGCGCGCAGGGCGGCGCCGAACAGGGCCTCGCGCTGTGCGGCGGTCGGGGCCGGGTCGGTCAGTCGCGGAACGGAAACACGGTTGAGCAAAGCGTCGAGAGCCTGCATCGGCCACCTCCTGTCAAAAATGTCGGGCTATTCTAGCGGCAAGTGCCCGCTCGATGCCGGTTTACATGCCCTGCCCCGCGGGTAGAATGGCGCCCTTCCCCCTTCAGCCCGAGTGGATTTCATGGCGTTGCCGACCTTAAGGATCATTGGTTTCATCATCGGCATCTTCCTGATCACCCTGGCCATCGCCATGATCGTGCCCATGGCCACCTTGGTGATCTTCGACCGCACCGGCGACATGCCGTCGTTCCTCTGGTCGAGCATGATCACCTTCGTCGCCGGCCTGGCGCTGGTGATCCCCGGCCGCCCGGAGCACGTTCACCTGCGCCCCCGGGACATGTACCTGCTGACGGTCAGCAGCTGGCTGGTGGTGTGCATCTTCGCCGCGCTGCCGTTCCTGCTGACCCAGCACATCAGCTACACCGACTCGTTCTTCGAGAGCATGTCCGGCATCACCGCCACCGGCTCGACCGTGCTCACCGGCCTGGACAGCATGTCCCCCGGCATCCTGATGTGGCGCTCGCTGCTGCACTGGATCGGCGGCATCGGCTTCATCGGCATGGCCGTGGCGATCCTGCCGATGCTGCGCATCGGCGGCATGCGCCTGTTCCAGACCGAATCCTCGGACCGCTCGGAAAAGGTCATGCCCCGCTCGCACATGGTCGCGCGGCTGATCGTGGCGGCCTACGTGGGCATCACCATTCTCGGCAGCCTGGCGTTCTGGTGGGCCGGGATGAGCCCGTTCGATGCGGTCAACCACGCCATGTCGGCGATCTCCACCGGCGGTTTCTCGACCTCCGACCAGTCCCTGGCCAAGTGGACACAGCCGGCGGTGCACTGGGTGGCGGTGGTGGTCATGATCCTCGGCAGCCTGCCGTTCACCCTGTACGTGGCGACCCTGCGCGGCAACCGCCGGGCCCTGATCAAGGACCAACAGGTGCAGGGCCTGCTCGGCATGCTGCTGGTCACCTGGCTGGTGCTCGGCACCTGGTACTGGTGGACCACCAACCTGCATTGGCTGGACGCGCTGCGGCACGTGGCGCTGAACGTCACGTCGGTGGTCACCACCACCGGATTCGCGCTGGGGGACTACAGCCTGTGGGGCAACTTCTCGCTGATGCTGTTCTTCTACCTGGGTTTCGTCGGCGGCTGCTCCGGCTCGACGGCGGGCGGGATCAAGATCTTCCGTTTCCAGGTCGCCTACATCCTGCTCAAGGCCAACCTCAACCAGCTGATTCACCCGCGGGCGGTGATCAAGCAGAAATACAACGGCCACCGCCTCGACGAAGAGATCGTGCGCTCGATCCTGACCTTTTCGTTCTTCTTCGCCATCACCATCTGCGTGATCGCCCTGCTGCTGTCGCTGCTGGGCGTCGACTGGATGACGGCGCTGACCGGCGCCGCCAGCACCGTGTCCGGCGTCGGCCCCGGCCTTGGCGAGACCATCGGCCCGGCCGGCAACTTCGCCAGCCTGCCGGATGCGGCCAAATGGATCCTGTCGTTCGGCATGCTGCTGGGCCGGCTGGAGATCATCACGGTGTTTGTGCTGTGCATTCCGGCGTTCTGGCGTCACTGACCGCGCTCGGCGCGTCCAGCAGGCGCGCGCGGTAGTCGCCGGGGGTGGTGTCGAACCAGCGCCGGAAGGCGCGGAAGAAGTTGCTCGGGTCGGCGAAACCCAGCAGGTAGGCAATCTCCAGCAAGGTCATGTTCGGCTGCGCCAGGTACTGCTCGGCCAGTTCGCGGCGGGTGTCGTCGAGCAACTGCTGGAAGCTGGTGCCCTCCTCCTGCAGACGGCGTTGCAAGGTGCGCTGCGACAGGTGCAGGGTCTGCGCCACCGCATCGCGCTTGGGCTCGCCCTGGGGCAGCAGCCGGCACAGCACCTGGCGCGCCTTGTGGGTCACGCGGCTTTCGGAGAACCGCGCCAGGTACTCCCCGGCGAACCGGTCGTGCAGCAGCGCCATCGCTTCGTTGGCGGTGGGCAGCGGCGCTTCCATGTCGGCGCGCTCGAAGATCAGCGCATCGTACGGCGCGTTGAACACCAGTGGTGCGTGGAAGGCCTGCCGATAGGGCTCCAGGTCGTCCGGCTCGTCGCCCTGCACCAGCACCTTGCGCGGATGCAGGGTGCGCCCGGTCAGCCAGCCGCACAGGCTCAGTGCGCAGGCCAACGAGGCCTCGGCGCTCTGGCGGGTCGGCGGCAGGTGGTCGCCGTGCACCGTCAGGATCAGCGCATAGCCTTCATCGAGCAGGCGGAAACTCAGGTCGGCGCTTTCGGCGATGATCCGCTGATAACGCACCAGGCGCTGAAAGCCTTCGGCCAGGGTGTTGCTGGACATCAGCGCGTAGCCGGCGACATGGAAGGAGGCCGGGCGCACCACCTTGCCCATGTTCAGGCCGATCGCCGGATTGCCCGACAGCTCGACCGCCCGCTGCCACAGACGGGTCATGGAGTCCTGCGGGAAGCGTGCGTCCGGATCGTCCAGCGCCGCGTAGTCGAGCCCCAGTTGCCTGAACAGAACCCGGCAATCCAGGCCGTCCATTTCCAGTGCCTTGACAATCCCCATCGCCCAGCTTGATGAAGTCGTTCGTTCGCTCATGGCGTTTATTCTTAAATGACATGACGGGCCGCATACTACGGCGGATTTTCCAAGGATAGTAAAGTGGCGCCGATTGTCACTGGCCAGCACCGACGATCACTCTAGACTCAAATAGGCTACCCGCCGAACAACTCGCCATCAGAACAATAACCACAGAGATCGCAGTCGTGGACACGCTCAAGCCTTTCAGCAGCTTCGCCGAGTTCTATCCGTATTACCTCAGCGAGCACAGCAACAGCGCCTGCCGGCGCCTGCACTTCGCCGGCACCACACTGGTGCTGTTCATTCTGGCGCTGGCCATCGCCCAGGGCGCATGGCTGCTGTTGCTGGCACTGCCGCCGGCCGGCTACGGCTTCGCCTGGGTCGGGCATTTCTTTTTCGAGAAGAACCGCCCCGCCACCTTCCAGCACCCGTTCTACAGCCTGCTCGGCGACTTCGTCATGTACCGCGACATGATCCTGGGCCGCGTGCCGTTCTAGAACCCAGCAAACGAGGACGGCCGATGAACGCCAATGCCCGTTTCACCCACATGAAGGACGGCACCCAGGAAGACTGGGCGATCATCGCCGCCGATTTCAGCGCCTACGCCCGCCAACTGCCCGGCCGGATCCTGGCGCACCTCAAATTGCTGGAGGGGGATTTCGGCGGGTTCCCGGTGGATCGCCTCACCCACTCCTTGCAGACCGCGACCCGCGCCTGGCGCGACGGCCGCGACGAGGAATACGTGGTCTGCGCCCTGCTCCACGACATCGGTGACACCCTCGGCTCCTACAACCACCCGGACATCGCGGCGGCGATCCTCAAGCCGTTCGTCAGCGCCGAGAACCTGTGGATGGTGGAGAAGCACGGCATTTTCCAGGGCTATTACTTCTTCCATCATCTGGGGATGGACCGGCACCTGCGCGAGCAGTTCAAGGGACACGCGCAGTACCAGGCGACGGTGGAATTCTGTGCCCGCTACGACGCCGCCGCGTTCGACCCGGCCTATGACACGCTGCCGCTGAGCTTCTTCGAACCGATGCTGGAGCGGGTGTTCGCCGCGCCGAAGAATTCGATCTACAAGGCGGCGATGCAGGAACACACCCCGGCCTGAGTGACCTTGGGAACCGCTGCGCGGTTCATCGCCAGCAGGCTGGCTCCCACTTCGATTGGCGGCGACCACCGATTCTGCCTTCAACCCTGAACCCGGTGGGAGCCAGCCTGCTGGCGATGGCGTCAGTGCGGGCAGCTAGCTAGGCCAGCTCAGCCACCTTGGCCGCCTTCAACTGCGCCTCCCGCGCCTGCGCATCCGCCAACCGGTACAGCTCGATGGTGCCGTCCCAGTGCTCGATCAGGGCCGTGCACGATTCCACCCAGTCACCGCAGTTGAGGTAATCCACCTCGCCCACCTTACGGATCTCGGCGTGGTGGATGTGGCCGCAGACCACTCCGTGCAACTCGCGTTTGACGCATTCGTGGGCGATGGCTTCCTCGAAGTCGCTGATGAAGTTCACCGCCGTCTTCACCTTGTGCTTGAGGTAGGCCGACAGCGACCAGTAGCCGTAGCCGTACTTCGCCCGCCAATGGTTGAGCCAGCGGTTGAGGGTCAGGGTGAATTCGTAGGCCGAATCGCCGAGGAACGCCAGCCAGCGGTGATAGCGGGTGATCACGTCGAACTGGTCGCCGTGGATCACCAGCAGGTGCCGGCCATCGGCGGTGACGTGCACCGCTTCGTCCACCAGTTGGATATTGCCCAGGATCAGCTTCGAATAGCGGCGCAGGAATTCGTCGTGGTTGCCGGTGACGTAGATCACCTCGGTGCCGCGCTTGCTCATGGTCAGCAGGCGGCGGATCACGTTGGTGTGCGCCTGGGGCCAGTACATGCCGCCGCGCAGTTTCCAGCCGTCGATGATGTCGCCGACCAGGTAGACCTTATCGGCATGGTAGCCCTTGAGGAACTGCGACAGGTGCTCGGCCTGGCAATCCCGCGTGCCCAGGTGCACATCAGAGATCCACAAGGTGCGCACCCGTTGTTTACGGCTGGGTCTGGCGAGCTCGGCGCTGGTCATGGACAACCCTCTGCAATGTTTTGCAAAGCTTGCGCCTGCGCGGTGAACCGACCATGACAACCGTGCGTCAGTCCCGTGACAGCGCACAAACGCCCGGGCGGTGTAGACTGAACGCCACTTCGGAGACCTGCGGCCATGCGACCGATCCTGACCCTGCGCCACTACACACACGATCTGATCGTCCACAGCCACGACCACGCGCAACTGGTGTTCGGCCTGTCCGGCGCGCTGGACTTCGAGGTCGAAGGCTGCGGCAGCCAGGTGCGCCAGCAGAGTTTCGTGGTGGTCCCCGGCGGTGCCCGCCACGCCTGCGGCAGCCCCGACGGCAGCCGCTGCCTGGTGCTGGACGTGCCCGAGGGGCCGTGGGTCGCGGACTCGCTGGGCGACCACGCCGACGCCAGCCGCCGCCTGCTCGAACGTCCCGGGCGCCTGACGCTGGACAGCGGGCAAAGCCAGTTGGTCAGTTGGCTGGCCAACAGCCCGATCGGCGATCCCCTGATCGCCCGCCAGGGCGCGGTTCTGCTGCTGGCCAGCCTGAACAGCGCCCGCCCCGCCGAACTCGCCGCACGGCGCCTGCCCTACGCGGCGCTGGATGCGCACATCGATCAGTACGCCGCCTACCCGTTGCAGGTGGCTGACCTGGCGCGGATCGCCGGCCTGTCCAGCGCCCGCCTGCACGCGCGCTTCGTCGCCGAATGCGGGCAGACGCCGATGGACTACATCCGCAGCCGCCGCCTGCACAAGGCCGCCGACCTGCTGCGCGAAACGGCCCTGCCCATCGGCGAAATCGCCAGCCGGGTCGGCTACAGCTCCCAGAGCGCCTTTGCCGCCGCCATGCTGCGCGAGTTCGGCGCCTCGCCCGGCACCCTGCGCCGCGAGGCCGGCGACAAAGGACAATAGTCTGCCGACAGACATCCCGGGCGCGGTGTCCCTAAACTGTCGTTGTGTTGAACCCGATTCCCAAGGATCGCAATGACTCCCCGCACAGCCCTCGGCGCCCTGCACATCGGCGCACTGATGTTCGGCCTGACCGGCGTATTCGGCAAACTCGCCGCCGCGACGCCTGCGGTCATCGTGTTCGGACGCGCCGCCTTCGCCGTCCTCGCGCTGGCGTTCTTCGCCCGGTTCGCCAGCCACAACGCCTGGCAACGGCTCCAGGCGGCGGACTGGCGCCGCCTCGCCCTCGGCGGCGTGCTGCTGGCCGGGCACTGGGTGAGTTTCTTCCTGGCGGTGAAGGTCGCCGGGGTGGCGATCGCGACCCTGGGCTTCGCCAGTTTCCCGGCGTTCACCGTGATCCTCGAAGGGCTAGTCTTCCGCGAACGTATCCGCACCAACGAAATCGTGCTGGTGGCGCTGGTGAGCGTCGGCCTGGTGCTGGTGACGCCGGCGTTCGACCTGGCCAGCGGCGCCACCGCCGGCCTGCTTTGGGCGATCCTGTCGGGCCTGCTGTTTTCCCTGCTGTCGCTGACCAACCGCGCCAGTTCCGGGCGCATCCCCGCGGTGCAGGCGGCGCTGTGCCAGAACGTGGTGGTGGGGCTGTGTCTGCTGCCGGTGGCGGCGCCGCAGCTGGGCGGCGTGCGGGCCATCGACTGGCTGTGGATCGCCCTGCTCGGGGTGTTCTGCACCGGCGTCGCCCACAGCCTGTTCGTGGCCAGCCTGGCCGTGATCAAAGCCCGCACCGCCGCTGTGGTGTTCGCCTTGGAGCCGGTGTACGGCATCACCGTCGCCTGGCTGCTGTTCGATGAAGACCCGACCCTGCGCATGCTGGCCGGCGGCGCGTTGATCATCGTCGCCATCGTGGTGTCGAGCCGGTTGTCAGGCGGTTCCGGCAAGAATACCGTCGGGGCCCAGGCGCCGTCTCACTGAGTGCGGTCGTTGTGGCCGAGGTCGCGGTCAGGGTCGATCCGATCGCGCACCCGCTGCTTGAGCACCTTGGCCTCGGGGAAGCCGCCGTCCGCCTTGCGCTCCCAGATCTGCACGCCGTCGCAGGCGATGTGGAACACCCCGCCGGTGCCCGGCACCAGCGACACCTTGCCCAAATCGTCGGCGAAGGTGCTGAGCAGTTCCTGCGCCAGCCAGGCGGCGCGCAGCAGCCACTGGCATTGGGTGCAATAGGTGATGACGATTTCCGGTCTTGGGGCGGACATGTTCGCTGAAACTCCTGAGGCAGAGGGCGCCGCTATAATAGCCGGCTTTATCGCTCGCCCCGAGACTCACCATGCGTCGCCTTCTGATCTGCCTGCTGCTTGGTTTCCTTCCGCTGCTCGTCCATGCCGATGAAACGGCGCGGCCCAAGGTCGGCCTGGTGCTGTCCGGCGGCGCCGCCCGGGGGCTGGCGCACATCGGCGTGCTCAAGGCCCTGGAAGAGCAAGGCATCAAGATCGACGCGATCGCCGGCACCAGCATGGGGGCGGTGGTCGGCGGCCTCTACGCCTCGGGCTACAAGATCGACGAACTGGAGAAGCTCGCCCTGTCCATCGACTGGCAGCAGGCGCTGTCCGACGCCCCGCCCCGGGAGGACGTGCCCTTCCGGCGCAAGCAGGATGACCGCGACTTCCTGGTGAAACAGAAGCTCAGCTTCCGCGACGACGGCAGCCTCGGCCTGCCGCTGGGGGTGATCCAGGGCCAGAACCTGGCGCTGATGCTCGAAAGCCTGCTGGCCCACACCAGCGACACCCGCGACTTCGACAAACTGCCGATCCCGTTCCGCGCCGTGGCCACCGACATCGCCGACGGCGAGAAAGTGGTGTTCCGCAAGGGCCACCTGCCCCAGGTGATCCGCGCCAGCATGTCGATCCCGGCGGTGTTCGCCCCGGTCGAACTGGACGGCCGCCTGCTGGTGGACGGCGGCATGACCGACAACATTCCCCTCGACGTGGCCCGGGAGATGGGAGTCGATGTCGCCATCGTCGTCGACATCGGCACCCCGCTGCGCAACCGCAAGCAACTGGCCACGGTGGTCGACGTGCTGAACCAGTCCATCACCCTGATGACCCGGCGCAATTCCGAAGAGCAACTGGCGGCGCTGCACCCCGACGACGTGCTGATCCAGCCGCCGCTGGCGAGCTTCGGCGTCACCGATTTCGGCCGCGCCCAGGAGATGATCGACGCCGGCTACCGCGCCACCCGGATCCTCGACGCCCGCCTGGCCCGCCTCAAGCCCTCCCAACCCCAGGACACCGAACTGGCCGCCGCCCGCTCGCCGGGGCAACGTACGCCGGTGATCACGGCGATCCGGGTCGAGAACGACTCGAAGGTCGGCGACGACGTGATCCGCTACTACATTCGCCAGCACATCGGCGAACCGCTGGACCTGGGCCGCCTGCAGACCGACATGGGCACGTTGTACGGCCTGGACTACTTCGAGCAGGTGCAGTACCGCGTGGTGCACAAGGGCCCGGACCACACGCTGGTGATCAGCGCCCGGGGCAAGCGCAGCGGCACCGACTACCTGCGCATCGGCCTCAACCTGTCCGACGACATGCGTGGCGACAGCGCCTTCAATCTCGGCGCCAGTTACCGGGTCAACGGCATCAACCGCCTCGGCGCCGAATGGCTGACCCGGGCGCAGATCGGCGACAAGCAGGAGCTGTACACCGAGTTCTATCAGCCGCTGGATGTCGGCTCGCGCTACTTCCTCGCCCCCTACGCGGCGTTCGCGGCGCAGAACGTCGACTCGGTGCTCGACAACGACCCGATCGCCCAGTACCGCGTCGAGCGCTACGGCTTCGGCCTCAATGTCGGCCGACAGATCGGCAACAGCGGCGAGGTGCGGCTGGGCATCGGCGAGGCCTGGGGCAAGGCCGACGTGCGCATCGGCGATCAGAACCAGCCCAGCGAGCAATTCAACGAAGGTTTCTATGCGCTCAAGTACTCGTTCGATTCGCTGGACAACGTGTACTTCCCCCACGAGGGCGAGGACATCGGCCTGACCCTGGCGCAGTTCGAGCCGGGCCTGGGCTCCGACACCCGCTACCGGCAATGGGAGTTCAAACTGGACAAGGCCATGAGCCGCGGCCCGGACACCCTGGTGCTCGGCGGCCGTTACGGCCGCACCCTGGACGATGCCAACGTGGTGGTCTCCAGCTTTCTGCTCGGCGGCGCCCGGCAGTTGTCCGGGTTCCGCGAAGATGCGGTCTCCGGCCAGAACGTCAGCCTGATGCGCGCCGTGTATTACCGCCGCCTGACCCCGCGCTCGTTCCTGCCGCTGGACTTCCCGCTGTACGCCGGCGCCTCGCTGGAGCGCGGCCGGGCGTGGAACAACGACAACGAGTTCGACAGCGGCTACATCAACGCGGCCAGCGTGTTCATCGGGTTCGACACGCCGTTGGGGCCGCTGAACTTCAGCTACGGGCTGAACGATGCGAATGAGCAGGCGGTTTACCTGAATCTGGGGCAGACGTTCTGAGGCCGGCCTGGATTTTCTGCGGCGCCTGACCTGTCGCCATCGCCAGCAGGCTGGCTCCCACAGTATCCGAGGGGTTCACAGATTCGGCATTCGCCCGCAATACCTGTGGGAGCGGGCTTGCCCGCGATGGCGGAGTGTCAGTCCCAGTGGTTTGGCTGACAGACCGCTATCGCGAGCAGGCTCGCTCCCACAGTGTCCGAGGTGTTCACGGATTCTGCGTTCAGCCGCGATACCTGTGGGAGCCAGCCTGCTGGCGATGGCGCCAGCTCAGGCACCGCAGGGCAAGATCCCAAACGTCTCAGCGGATCCCCGCCAACAGCGTCCGCGCCGTCTGCCTGAGAGGTTCGTCGCCCTCCTTGAGCAACTCGTTGAGCAAGGCGATGGCGCTGTCGATGTCACCGTCGTCGATGCAGGTCTGGGCCTGCTCCAGTTTCCCGGCACCGGCCTGCGGCCCGGGCGGTTTGCCGGGGTCGCCGAACGCGTTGAGGAATTCTTCGTCCAGCGTGGGTTCCTGCGGTTCGGCGATCCATTCCAGCTCCGCCGCTTCGGCCTCGGCGTCCTGGGGCAGTTCGAAATCCTGAGGCAGAATCTCCAGGCTGTCGCCCAGCGTGGACGCCTCCTGCGCAAGCGCATCAGCGGGCCGTTCATCGTTCAGGTCCCAGCTCGAATCCATCGACAGATCGCCTTCGTTCAGCTCGAAGCTGTCCTCCGATGCCACCGGTGGCGCAGCCGTGACAAGCGGTGCTGCCGCCGTCACGGGCAAGACCGGCAGTAGCGGCGTGACAGGGGCCAGTTTCGGACAACGGCTGCGGATCTCCTGCAGCGCCGTCTCCGTCACCCCCTGCCCGCGCAGGTGGCTTTCCTGTTCGTCATAGGCGGCGCCATCGCCCTGCCGGCCAAGCACCTCAAGCAATTGCAGACCGAGGTCGGTGCGCTCCGGCTCCTTGCCCAACGCGTCACGCAGCAGGCCGGCCGCTTCGCCCAGCCGCCCGTAGGCCAGATAGATGCCGACCGCCTCCAGCACCTGGCCGGCGCCGGATTCCTCGCGGTGTTCGGCGGCGTGGTGAACCGCAGCGAGCGGGGATGTACCGGCCCCTTCAACCTGGGGCTCATTGCGCAGCGCCGGGGCCGGCCGCGCAGCCTGGGTTTGCGTCGTCTGCCGGCGCCGGCGAAGCACGAACAGGCCGGCCACCAGCGCGACAAACAGCATCAGCAATCCGCCGTACAACGGCCAATCGCTCGACGCCTCCCGGGGTTCGACCGGGGCGGCGACCGGCGCCGGCGCGGGTGCCGCCACCGGCGGTGGCGGAGCCTGCTGAAGCTCGGTCAGGCGGCTTTGAAGGTCGCTGACCTGCTTTTTGCCGTCGGCGATCTGGACATCCTGGGCCTGAAGCCTGGCGTTCAGCTCATCGAGAGATTTCTGCAACTGCTGGTTCTGCAGGACGCTGGCCGCCAGTTGTTCGGCCAACGCGTCGTTGGCAGGTGCCGCAGGCGTGGCCGGCGCGCTGGCGGCCGGTTGGGCGGCAGGCTTGCCGGGGGCGGTGGGCGCAGGCGCCTCGGGGGTAGGAAAACCGGAGTCCTGGGCGCGCACGTCCGGTTCGTCGGTGGCCGGCACGATGCCGGGCGAGCCCGGCGGGTCGATCAGCACCGTGTACTCGCGCAGCAAGCGGCCGTTGGGCTGATTGACCTGCACCAGGAAATTCAGGAAGGGTTCGTTGACCGGTTTGCCGGAGGTCACCCGGATCAGCTTGCGCTCGCCCCGCAGGATCGGGGTGAACCTGAGGTCATTGAGAAAGAACACCCGCTCGACCCCGGCCCGGCTGAACTCGTCGGCCGTGGCCAGGCTGACCGACAGTTCGCTTTGGCTGAGCCCGCCGACGTCCAGCAAGGCGATGTCGGCCTTGAACGGCTGATCGAGGCCCGAATGCACGGTGATGTCACCGAGCCCCAGCGCCAAGGAGGCGGTTGACCAGACAAGCACGCCGGCCACCACCAGCGGGCGGGCGCAACGCAGTACCACGTGCCGACTTCCGAGCATGAGCATCCCTTATATAAGCAAAACCGACTTCTATGCGTTCGCACATCCGGTACGAACACGATATTGCCCAGTAGTTCTTATAGTCGGCCCAGCGCGATCCCTCAAAAAAACGGCACGGGGTTTTGCCTCAGGATTTTTCCAGGTTGCCCAGAATGTGCGCGTGAACGCGCATGCAGACCTTCAGATCCGCGTCGTCCACGCCCTCGAACAGTTCGTGGCGCAATTGCGTGGCGATGGTTTCGATCTGGTCGATCAACGGCCGGGCCGGGGGGCACAGCACGATCTTTTTCGCCCGGCGGTCTTCCATCACGGACTGGCGTTGCACCAGCCCCTGGCTTTCCAGGCTGTCGAGCAGGCGGGCCAGGGTCGGCCCTTCGACGCCGACGCTCTGCGCCAGCTCGCGCTGGGTCGGCGCCTCGTCGAAGCGCGCCAGGTGCAGCAGCACCAGCCAGCGCGCCTGGGACAGGCCCATGCCGGCCAGCCGGCGATCCAGTTCGGCACGCCACCCACGGGACATCTGCGCCAGTTGCATGCCAAAGCGGTGTTGATCGGTTAACGGCATAAAACACTCATGGTTAGACTGAAGAAATAGAAAAAAACTAATTATTAGTCAGCTAAGCATGACATTTGGCTATAGGCAAGAGGATGTCTTGCACTGAATCGTTACATCAAAGCAACGGGTCGTGTAAGCCCAGGCTCACATCTCGAATTCCGACTGCAGCGCCGCGCGCACGCAATAGAGCACGCCTTCCGGCACCCGGCTGCCGAACAGCGCCGCCACTTCGGCCACCGACGGCAGTTCGCCTTCGCCGTCGAGGAAGGCGTCGTGGACTTCGCCCATCAGTTCTTCCGGCAGATCCAGCGCCTGCTCCAGCGACAACTGCTGCTGACCGATGGCCTCGGCCAGCATGCTGTAGACGTTCTTTTCCGAGCACTGCAGCTGGCCGGCGATCTGCAGCGGCGTCATGCCGGCGCGGGCCAGGGTGATCAGCTCATGCCGCACGTCGGCCACGGCCTTCGGCGTTTCGGCCTCGCCGCCAAGCACTTCGAGGAAGGCCTCGCCGTAGCGCTCCAGCTTGCGGGCGCCGACGCCGCTGACCCGGGCCATTTCCGCCAGCGTGGTCGGCTGGCTGCGCAGCATTTCCACCAGGGTCGAATCGGGGAAGATGACGTAAGGCGGCACGCCGTGCTCCTGGGCCAGCTTGCGCCGCAGGGTGCGCAGGGCTTCCCACTGCTCGCGCTCTTCGGCACGCACCAGTTGGCTGGCCGGGCTCTTGCTGAGCCCCTTGGCGCTGACCTGCGGCTTGAGGTCGCGGCGCAGCTCCAGGGTCACCTCGCCCTTGAGCAGCGGCCGGCAGGTGTCGCTCAGGCGCAGGCCGCCGTACCCTTCGTGGTCGACGTCGGCCAGCCCCCGGGCCACCAACTGACGGAACAGCGAGCGCCATTCGCCCTCGCTCATCGCCTTGCCGACGCCGTACACCGACAGGTGCTGATGGCCGAAGCTGCGCACCTTTTCGTTGTCCTTGCCCAGCAGCACATCCACCAGGTGGCCGACGCCGTAGCGCTGGCCGGTGCGGTAGATCGCCGACAACGCCTGGCGCGCAGGTTCGGTGGCGTCCCAGGTCTGCACGCCGTCGACGCAGTTGTCGCAATGGCCGCAAGGCTCGGGCATGTCTTCGTCGAAATAGGCCAGCAGCGCCTGGCGGCGGCAGCGGGTCTCTTCGCAGAGCGAGAGCATGGCGTCGAGCTTGTGCTGCTCAAGGCGCTTGTGGCGCTCGTCGCCTTCGGAGTTCTGCAGCATCTGCTTGAGCATCACCACGTCTTGCAGGCCGTAGGCCATCCAGGCATCCGCCGGCAGGCCGTCACGGCCGCCGCGCCCGGTTTCCTGGTAGTAGGCCTCAAGGGACTTGGGCAGGTCCAGGTGGGCGACGAACCGCACGTTGGGCTTGTCGATGCCCATGCCGAACGCCACTGTGGCGACCATGATCAGGCCTTCCTCGTTGAGGAAACGCTGCTGGTGGTACGCGCGCAGGTCGTTGGGCAGGCCGGCGTGGTACGGCAGCGCCGGGAACCCTTGCTCGGTGAGGAACGCCGCGACTTCCTCGACCTTCTTGCGCGACAGGCAGTAGACGATGCCGGCATCGCCGCGCCGCTCGCCGAGGAACGCCAGCAACTGCTTGCGCGGCTGCTCCTTGGGCACGATGCGGTAGAAGATGTTCGGCCGGTCGAAGCTCGACAGGAAACGCTCGGCGTTCTGCAGGTGCAGACGGGTGACGATCTCTTCGCGGGTGCGCTTGTCGGCCGTGGCGGTCAGGGCGATGCGCGGCACGTGGGGGAACATTTCAGCCAACTGGCCCAGTTGCAGGTATTCCGGGCGGAAGTCGTGGCCCCATTGCGACACGCAGTGGGCTTCGTCGATGGCGAACAGGGCGATGTCCAGGCCTTGCAGGAAGCTCAGCATGCGCGGCTGCACCAGGCGTTCGGGGGCCAGGTAGAGCATCTTCACTTCGCCGCGGCGGATCCGCGCCGCCAGGTCGCGCTGCTGCTCGGCGCTCAGGGTGGAGTTCAGCGCGGCGGCGGCCACGCCCAGTTCCTCGAGGGTGGCGACCTGGTCGTCCATCAGCGCGATCAGCGGCGACACCACCACCGCCAAGCCTTCGCGCAGCAGCGCCGGCACTTGGAAGCACAGGGACTTGCCGCCGCCGGTGGGCATCAGGACCAGGGCGTCGCCGCCGCTGGCCACGCGCTCAATGATCGCACCCTGGCGGCCACGGAAACTGTCGTAGCCGAAGATGTCCTTGAGGACGCGCTGAGCCTGTTCGAGCATAGAAACTCCAAAAATCACCGAAACATCCCTGCACAGGCTGGTTCAGGGCAGCCGAGGCTGCTTAAACAAAACGTAAGGGCGCATTGCATGATCATCGTCATGCCGGCAGGGATCGCAAAGCGCGGCAGTATACCCGAGCGTCTCCCTGCGCAGGGCGCCGCTGAGAAGCCGGTTGCACGAAACCTTGGGATAACACAAAACCTGTGGGAGCTGCGGTGCGACGACTCGACTTGCCAGCGATGACGTCGGCACCTTCAACATCAATTCCGACATTGCCACCGCTATCGCTGGCAAGCCAGCTCCCACAGGGCCTGTACCGTGAACCGGGATTTCAGGCAAATCTGCCGTGCGGCTGGCTTGAGGGCTCAAGAAGGCCTAGAATTCCCGCATTGTTTATTCCCCCAAGGTAGCCCCGTAATGTCCTTCGCTGAGCAACTGACCCGCCTGCAAGTCTTCCTCGACGCCGACGAGCTGCATGAAGAGGCGCTGGATTACGTGGCCGCCCACGGTTACCTCACCGCCCTGTCGATCTGCTCGGACGTGGTGCCGGACCGTGAATGGATCGACGCGCTGTTCGCCGAAGAGCCGCACTACACCAGCGACGCCCAGCGCGAAGAGATCGAAGCCACGCTGATCGGCCTCAAGGCCCACATCGCCCGCCAACTGGCCTCCGACGAAGAGTTCGAGCTGCCGTGCGACCTGGACCTGGGCGACGAGCCGGACGACTCCGAGTTGCGCGGCTGGTGCATCGGCTTCATGGAAGGCGTGTTCCTGCGTGAAGAGGCCTGGTTCGAGACCGCCGAAGACGAAGTCAGCGAAATGCTCCTGCCGATCATGGTCGGCTCGGGCCTGTTCGACGAGCAGCCGGAGTTCGAGGACATCGCCAAGGACGCCAACCTGATGGACGACATGATCGTGCAGATCCCGGAAGCCCTGACCGCGCTGTACCTGCTGTGCCAGGCGCCGGACGAAAAACCGGCGATCCTCAAGCCTCGCCACCACTGAGTTCCCGCCTATGGACAACCCCATAGGCAACCGCCCCCTGATGCTGCGCTACCTCCTGCTGGCCGTCGGCTGGCTCAGCGTGGCATTGGGGGTGATCGGGATTTTCCTGCCCGTCCTGCCCACCACGCCTTTCCTGCTGCTCGCGGCGGCCTGCTTCGCGCGCAGCTCCGAGCGCTTCTACCGCTGGCTGGTGGAGCATCCGAAGCTGGGCCCGTGGATCCGCGGTTACCTCGACGGCAACGGCATTCCACTCAAGGGAAAGGTCTACGCCATCGGGCTGATGTGGGCGAGCATCCTGCTGTCGTGCTATCTGGTGCCGCTGCCTTGGGCCCGGGGGTTCATGCTGACCAGCGCAACGCTGGTGACGGTCTACATCCTGCGGCAGAAGACCCTGAAAAAAACCTGACCTGCGGCGAGGGCGCTTGCTCCCTCGCCGCAGGCGCATGACCGCCGGTCGCAAACCCGCCCGCCCCTGTCAGATCTGACAGTAGCCACCCTGCCCCTTCCGGCTTCCAATGACCCCGTCGCCCACCCGCACCGGAGTCTTTGCCATGCTCATCCAGCCCCTGCGAGCCGTCGCCCCCCTGGCCCTGCGCGAGCCCGAGATCCCCGGCCGCACCGAACCCCAGCTGCCTGACGGCTCATGGGGCATCAACCGCGCCGCCGCCCTGGACAACTTCCCAGGCAAGGGCCTGAAGGTGCACATCCTGCCCTGGGCCAACATGAGCCGCGGCGACAAGGTCGAGCTGCTGTTCGACAACGGCAAGGTCGACCAGCACACCCTCACCCAGGACAGCGAGGTCAACGAGCGCGTGACCCTGTGGGTGGCGCCGGGGCGCATCGCCAGCGGCGCGCACACCCTGGGCTACATCGTCACCCGCCTGAGCCAGTTGCCCGAGCCCTTCGCCCCGGCGGTGCAGCTCCACGTCAAGCTGGAGCTGCCCGGCGGCCAGGACCTGGATCCGGAGGACGGCGCCCATTCCGAACTCTTCCAGTACATCGACCCCGAACTGGTCGCCGGCGGCATCGACAAGGACACCGCCGCCCAGGGTGTGGACGTCACCATCAAGGCCAAGCCCGGCCGCCCGGCCAAGCCCGTCTACCCCAACATCGCCGTGGGCGACGTGGTGACCCTGAGCTGGGGCGGCGTGCTGGTGAGGTCGGCGCCGGTGACCCAGGCGCAGGTCGACGACCCGGACGCCAACCCCCTCACCGTCCACGTCAGCGAGGCGGTGATCCTCGAGGCCGGCGACTCGGGCCCCGAAGGCCTGGCCGTGACCTTCACGCTGCATGACCGGGTCGACAACGCCGCCGAGGACTGGTGCCGGGAGACCCGGATCGTGGTGGACACCGGCCACTCGCGGCTGGGCGCGCCGATCGTCAAGGAGGCGGTCAACAACACGCTGGACCTGGACGCCCTGGGCGACGCCGACGCGACCGTGCAGATCATCGCCCTGGCCCCCGACTTCAAGCTGGGCGACGTGATCGTCGCCGTGCTCAAGGGCACCACCCTGGAAGGCGAGGCGGTGGCCGTCGAGGTGCGCGGCCAGCCGCTGGCCAACCTGCCCAGCATCGTCGAGCTGAAGGTGCCCAACCTCAAGGTGCGCGACCTGGCCAAGACCCAGGCGATCTTCAGCTACCGCGTGGAGCGCGGCGGCTCGCCCGACCTGCTCTCCAAGGGCCGCTTCGTCAACCTCGTCGGCGAACCCAAGCGCCTGGCCGCGCCCGTCGCCGAGGACGCCCAGGACGGCGCCCTCGACCCGGACCTGCCGGTCGTGCGCGTGCGCATCCCCTACGACCCGCTCATCCAGGAAGGCATGGCCATCGAGCTCAAGTGGCTGGGCACCCGGCCCGACACCACCACCTACGACCCGGTGCTGGACTGGTACTTCCCCAGCAAGGCCGAGGCCGACGACCCGGCCGGCTTCACGGTGACGGTCGAGGGCCGGCACCTCAAGACGCTGGAGGGCGGCACGCTGGACCTGTCCTACAACCTGCTCGCCGACGACAACGGCACCATCGTCAGCCGCGGCTCCCTGCACGCCGCGCTGCTCAACGTCGGCGCGCCGCAGCTGGAGCTGGTCAAGCCCACCGTCCTCGGCGAGAAGGACGGCGCCCTCGAACCCAAGGACCTGGCCGGCGGCACCAGCGCGGTCACCTGCCCCAACCCGCTCGCCACCCCGACCAAGCCCATGGACGTGGTCACCTGGCAGCTGCGCGACGCCGCAGGCGGCGTGCTCCACGAAGACAGCAAGACCCTCAACGCCCTCAGCGCCGGCAAGGACGTCGTCTTCACCCTCAGCGCCGCGTTCGTGCAGCAGCACTTCGAGGCCCGGCGCGGGGAGACGCTGACGGCGAGCTACAGCATCCGGCGGGCCGAGACGGGCAAGGTGAGCTATTCCAATCCGTTGACGTTCTTGATCGGCCAACCGATATCGCTCGACCCGCCGACGCTCGACTCCGTCAAGGGCTCGCCCAGCGGCGTGGAGGTTCCAGACGGCAGCCTCATCGTCGAAACCTCGGTAGTGCTGAGCGGCACCGCCAGCAAGGGCCAGAAAGTCGATGTGCTGGATGGCGTCACATCCAAAGGCCAAGCCACCGCCGATGCCGCGACCGGCCGCTGGACATTGACCGTGAGCGGGCTGAGCGCGGCGGTGCACACCTTCACCGCCAAGGCAATGTACGGCGACGGACTGGTATCGACGCCGCGCAGCTTCACGGTGGTGGCGCTCATCAAGCCGACGCTGAGCAATGTGCTGGACGCCAACAACGTGGAGGTTCCGGAAGGCACCAGCACCGTGAGCACCACGCTGAAGCTGCGGGGCACGGCGAGCAAAGGGCAGAAGGTGGAGATTTTCGACGGCAACGGCTCGACGGCGGTGTCCAAGGGCACGGTGACGGCTCATGCAACGACGGGTGCGTGGGAACTCAGCATCACCGTTCCCGTGGGCGGGCGGCGGTTGTATGCCAAGTCGCTGTACCACAGCACGGCGACCTATTCGAATGTGCGGCTGCTGACGGTAGTGACCTCGGTCGCGCCGACGATCACTTCGGTGAAGGACCCCAAGGGCGTCGAGATCGCAAACGGCGGCATCACGGTCGCAACCAGCGTCACGCTCACCGGCACGGCGGCCAAAGGCCTGAAGGTCGAGGTGTTCGATGGCACCGTGTCCAAGGGCCAAGTGACCGCGAATGCGACATCGGGCGTATGGACGCTGACGGTATCGGGGTTGAGCGTCGCGGCACACAGATTCACGGCGAAAGCCTTGTACGGCGCCAGTCCGGTGTCGGCGGCCAGAACCCTGACCGTGACGGCGGCGACAGCGCCGACCATCACCTCGGTGAAAGATCCGAAGGGTGTGGACATTCCGCACGACGGTATGACTCTTGAGACCAGCGTCACGCTCACCGGCGCAGCAGCGAAAGGGCAGAAGGTCGAGGTGTTCGATGGCAATGTGTCCAAGGGCGAGGTCACGGCGAATGCGACCTCGGGTGTGTGGACACTGACAGCGTCGGGCCTGAGCGTGGCGGCGCACAGTTTTACGGCCAAGGCGCGCTATGGAACCGAGCCTGTTTCTGATTCCAGAACCTTTAAAGTTGTGCGTTGGGTTTCAGGTTCAGAAAATTGGGAAACAGAACCACATGGAACGTTCGCCGCGGGGCAGTCGAAACGGTGCCAAAGCGGATTGACTTTCTATGTGAAGTCCGTTCCGAACCCCTTATATTATGGCGTTATTCTATGGAAGGAATCTCCCAAATACATGTCAGTAACATACTACGCCACAGTAGAACTGACATTTGACGGCATAATTAAGAATTTTAACTATGAGTACATCTACTACAACGCAGCAACAATAAGTTTTTTCAACCTTGATGGTGCTGTCAAAGAAATCACCCTATCGCCATCTGGAAGTTCATTCAGACCTGGCAGCCATACCGACCAGGCCGGCCTTAGCAAAATCGTCATAAAAGATATTCGCGGAGGAGTAGATCTAGACAATCTAAGATGGAGTTAGTCAGCCATAATGAAAATGGTGACGGATTCATTTATGCGTTGTTTTTTTGATTTTTTTCAGTTCTGAAGTTAACGAAGAGATGAGGATGGATGTGTTTATCCGTCCTCATTTCCTCTTCTAGATTATTGCATTGACTAATCTGCAGCGAGACATGTTTAAACATGTTGATCACAGTTTCCATACACCCACATCGCCTTGCGCCATTGCCTACAACTACGCCAGAATCCGCCGGCTTGTGCGCCTGGGGGGCGGGTTCTATCGTTTGGCGGTCACTGACGAATCAGTGATCGGGTCTCGCAGCCCGTCGATCTCTGGACGCACAATCTCCTCCATGCCTGTCATGGCGGCTGTACGTGGGAGGCCTTCGGGCCTGCCGGTTCTAGAGTCCCGGTCTGCGACCCGCGTATAGCTGCCACCCTCTCGTATCGCAGCGAATCGAGGCGGCTCCATGACTCTGGAGATGCAAGCATGTTCAAACCCACCCCCAACCCACCCGAAACC